>NZ_JSYG01000009.1 GCF_000784735.1 Dickeya undicola | reverse complement strand
GGTTTTCTATAGACAAAAAAGCCCCGACAAGGCGTCGGGGCCTGGTACTCGCAAGCAAACCGATAAAGGGAATGCTGCGCGGCAAAGGGCATGAGGGATGCCAGACAGAGCTAATGCCCCGTGCAGGCACAATCTAGGAGGTGGATATCGCGGAGGGAGCCGGTTCCGGGCTCAACGCGTTCTTCATCGCCGCCACCACATCACCATCAACACAATAGTGCTGGAATTCATCCATATCCGTTTCGGAACAAAGCGTAACGCCCAACTTGCGATAACGCATCGGCGATGGCAACCATTGCCCTGCCGAGGTGTGTAATTCCTGAATCCCACTGGCGCGGAATTTGTGCAAGTTGGTCAGCCTGACGCCCGCACCAGCCATGATGATTGGACCACAACTGACCGCATTAAGTTCCCGCAACAGCGTTAACCCATTTTCGGCGCTTTGCTGCTGGCCGGAGGTCAACACGCGGGCAATACCTAAATCCGCCAGCTGATTCAGCGCCAGGCGTGGGTTCAGACACATGTCGAACGCGCGGTGAAATGTGACGGCTAGCCCTTCGCACCGCGCCATAACCTGCCGCATACGCGCCATATCAATATGGCCTTCCTCATCCAGTACGCCTACGACTAATCCTGGAAATCCCATCGACCTGATCTGGTCGATGTCGTACAGCATCGCGGTAAATTCCTGCTGGCTGTAACAAAAATCCCCACCACGCGGGCGAACCATCGGGTGGACAGGAATGGAGATCGTTTCACGTGCCTGTCGTAATACGCCATACCCAGGCGTCAGACCACCTTCACGTTGCGCGGCACAAAGCTCTATCCGATCCGCCCCCGCCTGCTGCGCCGTCAGCGCGCAATCCAGGCTATAGCAGCAGACCTCCAGCATTGGCATACCCGCCTCCCTTATAAAGAAATAACGAAACCGGAAAAAACACGCATTTCCGAAAGCATTGCCCGCTCATCATCAAATGCTGACAAGAGGCACTCCTAATACTGGCACTCCCTTGCCAGCGGCGGGGAGAGGCGTGTCACACTGGCGACAGGATTTGCGCCTGGAATATGACATGCCACACAATTTAAGTAGCTACGCTAACCTACTGACCTGCCAACTGTTCGCTGGCTACGATCTCCTGAATGCGGTAGGGATGAAATTTCAGTGTGACGCGTCCGTTAGTTACTGCCAGCGTTGGATTAGGCAGGCGTTCTGACGCCCCCTGAGGGTGACTGAATTTCAGTTTAATACCGGGAGTGGTCAACGCCGCATCTGGCAGGCAGGCCAATGCACGAGGATGTAACGTCGCCGGATCACCAGGCAATACCAATTCCACGTGCTCCCACCCTTCGTGCGGATAATGCTGACTCCCTGGCCACGGCAGCTCTACGCAATCAATCTGCCACGGCCCCACTGCGAGTGGTTGATGAAGGGTAAACAAACAGATAGGCCGACCGTTGATCATGTTTTCCGACAGCAATGACCCGCAAGCCAGCAGCGCCGTACGCCATTGCTCCGCCGTGCTATTCTGATGACAACGCAGAGAAATGTGGTCGGCCTCAAACGCACCAAGGTCAAGTTCGAGCTGCTGGGCGAGTTGCTGAAGTTCGGTTTCAAAACGGGAAAGGTCATTCATTAAGGAGGGGGGAAGCATCGACGGTAACAAAGCGGTCATTATTTCCTCATTAACCTGAATAAATAGTTTATCCAGTCTAATTTAACATAGACAGAAATAACCTCCATCTTTTTACGAGATAGGTATCATACTGTGCTGGCATTAGCCGGGCATACTTGTCTTTTCATGCCATTATTTGCAACTGTGGACAAACTTCATTTCAATCAAAGAATAATAACAACAAATACTGTTAACAAAATGACAGGAATATAATAAAAAATTACAATACATTGATTTTAAATGAATTTAAAAACCCGATGAGAGTATTCTTAAATATCCTCTGTAACATTGAGAAATAAACAAAAAACGGATAACTTCGAAACTACCCAACCTCCACTAAATGACCAAAGGGCATTTACCATGTTGCTAATAACCTTCTCTATGCTAGTTGTCATTGCCGGTTATTCACTGTTCCGTCATTTTAAAACGATGCAGAGCACGCGACTGAGCACGGACCGTCGGCACAAACGACGTTAAATTTTTATTAATACCCCCTCTCCGCTATTCAGGCTTGCCGGAAAGCCGCGCTTTTAATCTTAAAATTTATTATTGATAATGGCAGCAGTCATCTCGCCGCATTATCAGACGCATTGCTTTATTTTTATTGACGCCCCGCCAGGGGCGCTTGTCATGGTGCTCTGCTGACTACACAGCCCAAATATGGTATAAAGAAAGGCTTGATTCGTCATTTAGGGTAAACCGGTGAATATTCAGGCTCTTCTTTCAGAAAAAGTCCATCAGGCAATGATTGCGGCGGGCGCGCCCGCTGACAGCGAAGCAATGGTTCGCCAGTCAGCAAAAGCGCAATTTGGTGATTATCAGGCAAATGGTATCATGGCGGCCGCCAAGAAATTGGGTATGCCCCCACGCCAGCTTGCCGAGAAAGTTGTACAGACGCTGCAACTGGATGGCATTGCAGCTAAAACGGAAATTGCCGGTCCCGGTTTCATCAATATTTTTCTCGACCCTCAGTGGCTATCCGGCCAGTTGGAACACGCGCTGAGCGCACCGAAGCTGGGCGTTGCCGCCGTTGAACCGCAAACTATCGTTGTGGATTACTCGGCCCCCAACGTGGCTAAAGAGATGCACGTTGGCAACCTGCGCTCGACCATCATTGGTGACGCCGCCGTTCGTACCTTGGAATTCCTCGGTCATCACGTGATTCGCGCTAACCACGTCGGCGACTGGGGCACCCAATTCGGTATGCTGATTGCGCATCTGGAAGATGTGCAAAACGACAACACCAGCGATCTGGAACTGGCGGACCTGGAAGCGTTCTACCGTGAAGCGAAAAAACACTACGACGACGATGCCGTCTTCGCTGAACGCGCCCGCGGTTACGTCGTTAAATTGCAAAGCGGTGATGAGTACTGTCGCTCGATGTGGCGCAAGTTGGTGGATATCACCATGGTCCAGAACCAGCATAGCTATAACCGCCTTAACGTGTCGCTGACCCAGAATGATGTCATGGGCGAAAGCCTCTACAACGCCATGCTGCCGGAAATCGTCGCCGACCTGAAAGCCAAAGGGCTGGCGGTGGAAAGTGAAGGTGCCATCGTAGTCTATCTGGACGAGTACAAAAACAAAGAAGGCGAACCGATGGGTGTCATCATCCAGAAGAAGGATGGCGGCTACCTTTATACCACCACCGATATCGCCTGCGCCAAATACCGTTATGAAAAGCTGGGTGCCAACCGTGTGCTGTACTATATCGACTCCCGCCAGCATCAACACCTGATGCAAGCCTGGAGTATTGTGCGTAAGGCCGGTTATGTACCAGAGTCCGTCAGCCTGGAACATCACATGTTCGGCATGATGCTGGGTAAAGACGGCAAGCCGTTTAAAACTCGTGCGGGCGGTACAATCAAGCTGTCCGAACTGCTGGATGAAGCCTATGAGCGCGCGCTGGCGCTGATTGTCGGCAAAAACCCGGAGATGGATCGCACCGAGCTGGAACAATTGGCTCAGGTCGTCTCGGTAGGTGCGGTCAAATACGCCGACCTGTCGAAAAATCGCACCACCGACTACATCTTCGATTGGGATAACATGCTGGCGTTTGAAGGCAATACCGCGCCCTATATGCAGTATGCCTACACCCGCGTCTCGTCCATCTTTAAACGCGCCGGGGTGGAAGAAGCCAGTCTGACACAGCCGATTACGCTGACCGCTGAGCATGAACAAGCACTGGCGACCCGTCTGTTGCAGTTCGAAGAAACCGTTACCACGGTGGCCCGCGACGGCACGCCGCATGTGATGTGCGCGTACCTGTACGATCTGGCCGGGTTGTTCTCCGGTTTTTACGAAAACTGCCCGATCCTCAACGCTGACAGTGACAGCGCGCGCCAAAGCCGACTCAAACTGGCGTTGCTGACCGCCAAAACACTGAAAACCGGCCTGGATACGCTCGGCATCCAAACCGTCGAGAAGATGTAACCCACCACGCCTACATCGCACTAAAAAAGCCAGTCAGTTAAACAACTGACTGGCTTTTTTCTACCCGCACCGCTCAAACGTCATCCATTCAGGTGCAATCAAGCCTCCGGAATAAAGGCATCAAATACTACGGCGGGAGAAGTCCTTCGGGCGAAAACCCAGCAAGGCTAGCATGGCAAAATAACTGCTGGCACCGGCAACAACCACTGCTGACAAGCGCAACAACCGTAAGGTCATGTTGCCCTGATCCCACGGCGGCATCCACAGGCACAAGGCGACCAGAACCAGCGACATCACAATGACCGCAACCACCAGCTTGCTTAGAAACGCGGTCCACCCCTGCTGGGGCTCAAAAATACGCTGACGACGCAACTGCCAGAATAACAACCCGGCGTTGATACAGGACGCAAGACCAATCGACAGCGACAACCCGGCATGTTGCAGCGGGCCGATGAATATCAGGTTCATCAGTTGGGTCATCACCAGCGTTGCCAGACCGATTTTCACCGGCGTTTTAATATCCTGCCGCGCGTAAAACCCCGGCACCAGCACCTTTACCAGAATCAGCCCCATCAACCCAATCGAGTAAGCGACCAGCGCACGTTGCGTCATCAACGCGTCGAAAGCGCTGAATTTACCGTATTGAAACAATGCCACGGTCAGCGGCTTCGCCAGCAGCCCCAGCGCGACCGTAGCGGGCAACGCCAGCAGAAAACAGAGCCGCAGCCCCCAATCCAGCAGCCGGGAATACTCTTGCTGATCACCACTGGCGACACTTTTCGACAGCGACGGCAGCAGAATTGTCCCCAGCGCCACGCCCAGCACGCCGGAGGGAAACTCCATCAGCCGGTCGGCGTAGTACATCCAGGATACGGCCCCCTGGCTGAGGAACGACGCAAAAATGGTATTGATGATCAGTGAAATCTGGCTGACCGACACACCGAGGATCGCCGGTGCCATCAGCTTCATCACCCGGCTGACACTGGGGTCACGGAACTTGATGCGTGGCAACACCAGCATACCGATCTTCTTCAGGTGCGGCAGTTGGTAGCCCAATTGCAGCACGCCGCCTACCACCACCGCCCAACCCAGCGCCATCACCGGCGGATTAAACCAACGAGCCGCCAGCAACGAAAAACCAATCATGCTAATGTTCAGTAACGTCGGCGCAAACGCGGGCACCGAAAAACGGTTCCAGGTATTCAGCACCGACCCCGCCATTGATGTGAGCGAAATCAGCAAAATATAGGGAAAGGTAATTCGCAACAGCGCCGACGTCAGCTCAAAGCGTTCCGGTGTTGAAGCAAACCCCGGAGCCGTCACCATAATCACCCAGGGCGCGGCCAGCATCCCGGCCACCGTCACCAGCGCCAATACCAGCGTCAACATCCCGGATACATAGGCCAGGAAGGTGCGCGTCGCCTCCTCGCCCTGCTGGCTCTTGTACTCCGCCAGGATGGGCACAAACGCTTGTGAAAACGCGCCTTCGGCAAAAATACGCCGCAACAGATTCGGCAATTTGAACGCCACAAAAAACGCGTCGGTCGCCATACCGGCACCGAACACGCGGGCGACAAGCGCATCACGCACAAACCCCAGTACACGAGAAAGCATGGTCATGGAACTGACCGCAGCCAGTGATTTCAGTAGATTCATTCGATTATTCTGACTATGGGAAAGAGAGAGATGGCGGGGAAAATCGGCTCGCCCACCATGCCCACGGCGGCCAAACCGCCCGCGATGCCCGAGCCGATAACAGAAGTACTGGGTCTGGACTGTAACGCCGCCGCAGCTATCGCGGCACACAGCCTAGTCGATTGCACCGCCAATAGCCACACGGATACCTGATGGTCGCCGCTTTTTTCAGCGTTTTCTCAACAACATCTCGATCACCCGTTGCGCGTGCAACGCCTGATCGCCGGAGGTTAACGGCGGCGTGTGCGCAACCACCGCGTCAATAAAATGCCGCACCGCGCCTGCAAAACCACGCTGTTCCAACGTACTCTGCCAGGACGGCGCCGGATGCAGCGACACCGTGCCGCCGCGCTCTTCACGCCACTCCCGCAGGTTATCCACCTGATACCAGCCGCCATCATTGACGCATTGCACACTTTCGCGCTGACTACCGGCTTGACGATGCATACTGGTGGTAATCACGCCATGATCCGTCTGGAACTGGTGTTCGGCATAAATCAGTTGCCCTTGCGGGTTGCAACGTAGCACGCCACCACACAACGCGGCCGGTGCGTCCGCCAGCCACAAGGCGGTGTCTACCACGTGCAGATAATCATCCAACAACGTAAACGCCAGCGGATGTGGCCCGATATTATCGATGCGGTGTTTTTCCACGCGCAGGCTGTCAGGCAAAGGCCGCAGTTGCCGGAGCCGTTGATAAAGCGGCGCAAAACGACGGTTGAACCCCACCATCAACAGCAGATTACGGCTGGCCGCCAACGCCACCAGCGCTTCCGCCTGGGCCAGCGTTTCCGCCAGCGGCTTGTCCACATAGACGTGTTTGCCTGCCAGTAGCAACGCTTTGACAACCTCGTAATGACTGGCGGTACTGCTGTGCACAAACACCGCATCACACTGGCTGCTCAACGCCTCCAAAGAGGAAAAGCAAGGCATACGATACTGCTGACACAGCGGTCGGGCCCGTTCCTGCCCCGGCGACCAGGCACCCACCAGTTGCCAGTGCTCGGCGTGTGACAAGATAGGCAAATAGGCTTTGCGGGCAATGTCGCCCAACCCGGCGACACCGATACGTAATGATTTCATGCTCTCGCTCCCGGTAACAGTTGCACCAGGCTGCCGTCAGGCAAGGCGCGCCTGTAAATCGGCTAACTGCGCCCGTAACTCGGCGACCTCGTTTTCCAGTGCGCAAACCCGTGCGGCCAGCCCGCCTTCAGCAGGCTCATCGACAGGTTCAGAGGGCGTAACATCCGCTACCTCACCGCTGAACAGATGCATGAATCGGCTTTCACGCTTGCCCGGCTCCCGTGCCAGTCTCGCCACAAACGGCCCGTCCTCGCGCTGTTGCAGTTGCTGCAACACATTTTCCACCTCCTCCATATCGGCAAAGTCATGTAAGCGAGCAGCTCGGGTACGAAGCTCGCCCGGCGTCTGTGCACCGCGCAGCAGCAACGTCGTCACCAGCGCCACTTCGGCTGTCGAAAACTTCAGGTCGCCGAATTCGGAGTTGCAGAAACGGTGTTCATACTTCATTACCCGGTTGCCAAAACCGCTGACCGTGCGCAGAAAATGCCGCTTGACCAACAGGTCCAGCGTTTGCTGCACCTCACTTTCGGTCAGGTCCATCACCGGCTCGCGGTTGGTTTTCTGATTACAGGCGGCGGTCAAGCCGTTCAGGGACATCGGGTACTGTTCTGGGGTGGTCACCTGTTTTTCCAGTAGGCACCCGATTATCCGCGCTTCGCGGGGCGTCAGTTGGTATTTCATGGCTCATCCTCATTAACCGTATGCTCAGCGCATCGGCGTCCATTCATTATTGGTCAGGGCGGTCAGCACGTGGTCCTGCCACTTGCCGTCGATCAACAGGTAGTTTTTGGCATAACCTTCCTTTTCAAACCCGAGCCGGGCCAGTAGGTTGCCGCTGCGCTGATTGTGCGGCATATAATTAGCCATGATGCGATGCATATGTTGCTGACGCTGCATGTAGCGCAGCGCCGACTGCAACGCCTCATACATCATCCCTTGCCCTTGCCATTTTTCACCCAGCGAATAGCCAAGGTAACAGGCGTGAAAAGAACCGCGCAGCACGTTGCTGAAGTTGGCGACACCCCGCACTTCGTTTTCATCCGGGTCCAGCAGCAAAAAATAGTAAGCGCTACCCTGCTTGTGCATATCGCAGATCACGCTCAGTCTCGCCTGCCAGCCAGAAGGGTAACAGTGGCTGGCGTCGCGTACCGGCTCCCAGGGTTTCAAAAAATCACGGTTTTCCGCGTAATACTCAGCCAGACGCCAGGCATCGCGTTCGTGCGCCAGACGGACCACCAGCCGATCCGTGGTCAGACGGACCCTGGGTGTCGTTGAGCGATAGCCAAACATGCCTTCCCCCTCAGGTGACGGATTGTCGATGAATAAATTTTATTGATGCGGTCAACGCCGACTCGACGGCCGCCTATCAGGATAAATCACCAATAGCGCTTACTATAACCACATAAATTCCATAGCGTAAAATCATGACCGCCGAGTTATTGCACAATCGACACGTCATACTGATTTTTTTTCTCAAACTGCCCGTCAGATAACAATTGAACGATAAAAAAATTTATTAGCAGGATCCCCTATCGCAAAAGCTCGATCGGCGAGAGAATAAACAGGTTGCATCCTTTCTTCTTTTCCTCGTGGTGAAACATGTCATTGATGACGCAGGCCCGCAGCCTGGGTAAATATTTTCTACTGCTGGATAACATGCTGGTGGTATTGGGTTTTTTCGTGGTATTTCCGTTGATTTCCATTCGTTTTGTCGACCAGATGGGCTGGGCGGCGCTGACGGTCGGGATAGCACTTGGCCTGCGTCAATTCACTCAGCAAGGGCTCGGCATTTTTGGCGGTGCCATCGCTGACCGCTTCGGTGCCAAGCCGATGATCGTCACCGGTATGTTACTGCGCGCCTCCGGTTTCGTGTTCATGGCGCTGGCGACAACACCACTGATGCTGATGCTCTCCTGCGTGCTATCGGCACTGGGCGGCACGCTGTTTGAACCCCCACGTAACGCGATGGTCATCAAACTGACCCGGCCACATGAGCGCAGCCGCTTTTTTTCGCTGTTAATGATGCAGGATAACGCTGGTGCGGTGATCGGTGCGCTGATCGGTAGCTGGCTGATGCAGTACAACTTCTCGGTGGTGTGCTGGGCAGGCGCAGCAGTCTTCGTGCTGGCGGCGGCATTGAACGCCCTGCTGCTGCCCGCCTACCGCATTTCCACCATTCGCACGCCGATTCGTGAAGGAATGATGCGGGTAATGCGTGATCGTCGCTTTGTCGTCTACGTACTGACGCTGACCGGTTACTTCATGCTGGGCGTACAGGTACTGTTGATGATGCCGATCATGGTGAACGAGCTGGCGGGAACACCATCGGCGGTGAAATGGATGTACGCCATTGAAGCCACGTTATCGCTAACGCTGTTGTACCCCATCGCTCGCTGGAGCGAAAAACGCTTCCGCCTGGAACAGCGGCTGATGTTCGGGTTATTCATCATGACCCTGAGCCTGATTCCGATGGGTATGGTCACCAGCCTGCAATGGCTGCTGAGTTTGATCGGGCTATTTTACATTGGTTCCATCATCGCCGAACCGGCACGGGAAACGCTGGGCGCATCACTGGCCGACGCCCGCGCCCGCGGCAGCTATATGGGGTTCAGCCGCATGGGCCTGGCGCTGGGCGGCGCACTCGGCTACAGCGGTGGTGGCTGGTTGTTCGATACCGGAAAAGCGCTCGGCCAACCGGCCTTACCCTGGTGCATGTTGGGCATCATCGGCATGTTGACCCTGGCGACACTGTATTGGCAGTTCCACCTAAAACGTATCGAACCCGCCATGCTGAGCGAGCACTGATCCTTTTTTCCTGTCATCCCACGGGGCGCTATCACCGCCCCGCTTTTATCTTCGATTTCCAACGATTGCGGCGTGCCTTGCTACAACGTAGATTGCTCATGGACGAGCCCGCACTGAGCATGGATAATTCCGCACGACATCATGATCACGGTAGCGTCTGATACGACGCCACTCAACCCAAGGAGTTCCGGTATGAAACTGTTTGTCTATGAGCATTGTCCTTTCTGCGTGAAGGCACGCATGATTTTCGGCCTGAAGCAGTTGCCGGTGGAATTACGCGTATTGTCCAACGAGGACGAAGCCACGCCGATTTCGATGGTGGGTCAGAAAATGGTGCCGATTCTGCAAAAAGATGACGGCAGCTATATGCCGGAAAGTCTGGATATCGTGAAATACGTCGACGCCCTGGACGGCAAACCGGTGCTGACCGGCCCTGTCAACCCGGCCATCGACGCCTGGATCCGCAAGGTATATGAATACGCGCCGCGCCTGCTGATTCCGCGTTTCTCCCGTGCCGACTTTGAAGAGTTCGCCACTGACGCCGGTCGTAACTACTTTATTCACAAAAAAGAGGGGCAAATCGGCAGCTTCGATGAGCACTTCAACCAGACGACCACCTTGATTAGCCAACTGGAAGGTGACCTGCAAGCACTGGTGCCGCTGATTGTTGCGCCACAGGCGTGCAACGGTACGCTGTCGCTGGATGACATCAATCTGTTCGCTCTGCTGCGCTCACTGACCATCGTCGCTGATGTCAATGTCCCACCGGCCGTTGCGGCCTACTGCAACACGCTGTCCCAGAATGCCGATATCGATTTGCTGATCGAGCAGGCGCAATAACCCTTGTGCCGCTGTCACTGTTGGCTGACGGTGGCGTTTAGGCCTATTCCGATTGGCGATATTACCGGAATAACGCACCCTGCCGACATTCCTCGCCCGGCGAGGGAAATTATGTAGAACAAGAGGTTATAACAATGAAAAAATCGGGACTGGCCGCTCTGGCGTTGTTGGGAACACTGCTGGTAAGCGGTTGCAACCAGTTAGCGCAATACAGCCTGAGCGAGCAGGAAATCAATCAGTATTTACAACAGCATAATGACTACCAGAAGCAACTGGGCGTTCCCGGCGTGCTGGATGCACAAATTACGCTGACCGAACTGACCAGCCAGATTGGCCGTGCAGAGCCCGGCAAAGTGACGCTGAGCGGCAACGCCAAGGTCGATATCAGCTCATTGCTGGGTAAACAGCAGGCCGACATGAAACTGACGCTGAAAGCCCAGCCGGTGTTCAACAAGGACCAGGGCGCCATCTATCTGAAAGACATGGAACTGGTGGATTACAGTGTGCAACCGGAGAAATTACAAACGGTGTTGCAAACGCTGACGCCCTACCTGAATCAGTCGCTGAAAAGCTACTTTGACCAGAAACCCGCTTACGTGCTGAACCCTGAGCACAGCAACAAAGAAGCACTGGCGAAGAAACTGGCCAAAGGCATCGAAGTGAAACCCGGTCAACTGGTGATCATGTTGACCGACTAATGTTGACCAATAAGAAACAAACGGGTGGCATTCGCCACCTGCTTTTTACTGTTCAGACGCCTCGTCATCCGGCTCTTCGTCGTCTTCCGCCAGCTCATCCCGCATTGCTTCCAGCGCTTCACGGCAAATGATCGCCAGCGTGCGATAAAACGCGGTAGTGGCATGGCTTTCCACCTTACCCAGAAAACGATCACTCCACGTCAGCAGATAACGGTCAAAAAATGCCGACTGCGCGGCGATTTCGTCTTCCTGAGCTTGATCTTCCAGCCAGGACGCCGCTAGCAACAAAGCACCGAAATGGTCCACGGGGGCATCGCCCAACGGCATACCACGCTGTTGTAAAAACGCACGCACGTCGGCCTCTTGTTCTGCCGGGTCCCAACTGGAACGATGCGGCGGCACCGACGGCTGCGCGCCAAATAATGCGTCATAATCCGCGCTCATCGCCGACAAATCAACGCTGCGTTGCCAGCGCGCCATCAGTTCATCCTGCGCCAGCGGCCATTGTTGCGCCAGCTTGCCTTGCGCAATCAGATTAAAGAGCGGAGCCAACAGCGGATCCTGCGGCGGGCGGTTAAACAGCGTGCCGAGAATACGGCACACGACGGAAAATTCGTTCATTTTATCAACCTGTAAAAAGACATAACAGCGTGTTTAGGTGACAACGTCACAAATCCGCAAACTCCGGAATCGCGGGCTTACCGCGCAGTTCCAGAAAATCCAGCACCCGGCGCGGGCTGACATTCAACACGCGATCCTGCGGAAAATCAACGTCCCGCATGATACGTTCACAATGCGGAAATTCACCCAGCGCCCAGGCGATATGCGAATCCGACCCCAGCGCCAGATAACCGCCAGCATCGCGCACCGCTTCAGCAACCGCACGGCAATTCGCCTCGCTCCCCTTACGGGAATGGGTAAAAGACGAATTATTCAGTTCCAGCGCCACATTATATTTGGCAGCAGCTTGCGCCACCGCACGGATATTGATCGGGAACTTCGGGTTGCCGGGATGACTAATGATATGCACCGAGCCTTGTGCCATCGCAGCAATCATCGCTTCGGTATGGGTATCGCGGTCCTGCGGAGGAAACACCGGCTCGTGGAAACCGGCGATAATCAGGTCCATGCAGTCCAGCATCGGCCCGGTACAATCAATATCGCCCGCCAGATTCTTGATGTTGGCTTCAATGCCACGCAGGATGCCGATACCGTCCACAACGCGCGGCCAGACGCGCATATTGATGAAGTGCCAGTAATGCGGTGCATCCGCCATATCCGGGCCGTGATCGGTAATCGCAAACAGGCGGATCTGTTTGGCTTTGGCTTCAGCCACGTAGTCATGCAGGGTGCTGTAGGCGTGGGTACTGGCGACGGTGTGCATGTGTAAATCGACGGGATACATGGTTTCTCCTGACTCGGCATTGATAAGCCAGCATAGCATTTATCCCGCACCGACACAGCCGAGGCGTCGGCACGACAAGCGCAAATTAACAGAACTGAAACATACGCCGCCGCGTTGCACGCCCGAACCCGCGGTCAACAACACGAACTGGCGAGTAAAGCAGCATATTGCGCTAAGTTTGGCTAAACGCACGTTTTTATGAAAGAAGTGTGTTGACGCTGCTGCGGATTTTCCCTAGAGTAGCGCCCCGTTGCCCCTGACGGCGACGATCCGGTGAGGTGTCCGAGTGGCTGAAGGAGCACGCCTGGAAAGTGTGTATACGTGAAAACGTATCGAGGGTTCGAATCCCTCCCTCACCGCCAGATTAAAAACAAAAACCCCAGACTTTCGTCTGGGGTTTTTGTTTTTAACCGGTGACGGGACGGATGAGAAGCCTCGACAGGGTTCGACAAAACGGCTTGCCGTTTTGGACCGCCGCAGGCGGCCCGCAGGGCGAGCGCAACGCGCGAGTCAATCCCGACCGGGCTAACTCGACAGAGTTCCTCCAGACCAAATCATCAACGAATCAAAGCAAAACATTGAGTTACTCGAAGTTAGTGATGAACCAAAACAAATAGCTGCCGCAGGGTAATAATCACCGCTATCCTGACCAAACAATATCTTTTGCCAAAAATAAGAATTTGATATACCATAAAAAATTAAATATCATAGCAGGCACTAAAGAATCCCTGTTGATTATTTATTTCTAAATAAGAGAGGCAGTGTTATATATATTATCACTCTCTCACTATATTTTTTGAAAAATAAAAGTCACTCCAGAAATTGACAATATAAATTTATTTTACTAATCAAATCTTTTATCTCCATAAATAAAGATGAGCACTATTAAGCTAATTGTAAAAAAGCAGCCCACTCTTAGACAAAATATATTAACCCAGTTAAAGCTATAGGTATCCTTATGAATTTCTATGTTGAGCCGGTGTACTTAAACGAAAAAATGGTTCTAAATTGTGCCGCATACGTATTTAAAGGCGTTGCAATGGAAACTGAAGTTTCGGAAGGGGACACATCAAAGAAGAAAAGTAACCTTAACCTTGGATTCAAATTTCTACAAGACCTTTTATCACCAATTTCTGTATCCGCAGATCTGCAGAAAGAGAAAGTAATAGCAACAAAAACTGCAAGGCGCTATACACTTGGTGGACTACATATGTCTTTAATTGATGCACTCAGCGAAAGTAAACATTTGGAAAGACCTCAAGACTTAGCATCAGTGAACAGTTATGAACATTATGTAGAGATGAACGTTATTCTTAAACCGATTGACTTTTATTCAATCATCGAATCTTTGAAAGTTGCATCCCCCCTGATTTTTCAGTTACTTCAAAACTTTGGTGACAAGTTCAATCCTAAAGTATTTACCAAAACCATGAAGATTGAACTCGTAAAATACGAGCAGCTAATTACCAACGTCCTGTCTGAATTAGAGAATGACTATCTGAAATCCGGGCAGCTTGAAATGATAATGGTAGAACCACAAACAGGTAGACAAATCGGGGTTGTTGATATCGATGTAAACGATATGGAGCCACTTTCTGTTAAAGCTAAGCTTACTGACGGAAAATTTAAGGTCATCGGCCGAATATCCAGACACGTGAATGAGAAAGAAAGTATCAGCCTTGTTCAAAGAACAGTATTGTCATCTGCTTTACAGATTGTAGAGAAACTCGTCGCAGTGAGTAGTAGTATCGAGAAATATAGGGAAAATATGGGGGAAGCTCGTCAGATCGCTCAGCAAATTTGTCAACTCTCATTGCCAGGGCCTGCTGTTCGAATTATGGCTATGTCTATTTGTATTTAGCATACTATGGAATTGATTATAGACATAAACTCACTATTATCAGTCACAACAAGGTAAATTCAGCAACAATTATACACCTGTCTTCCGCCACGATAACGCGATGGGGTGATTCCGGCAATATGTATTATTACCGAGCCTAAGCCCGAACCACACTCACCCCCGCCTGTACAAAAGGCGCGGTCACTTCATCGGGCACCGTAGATTCCACAATCAGCGTGCTGGCCATGGTGAGTTCGCCAATCGCATAGCGGGAGGCGACATTCAGCTTATCCTGCGTCGCCATGACCACCGTTTCCGCCGCGCGCGCCGCCAGCGCCCGTTTGATATACGCTTCTTCCAGATCGCCGGTGCTGAACCCCGCTTGCGGATGTACGCCGGTCACGCCCATAAAAAAGACATCGGCGCGGATCGTTGCCAATGCTTCCACCGCCGCAGCACCTACCGCGACCAGTGAATGCTTGTAAAGGCGACCCCCAATCAACACCACCTCAATGCCGGGATGGTTTACCAGCGCCACCGCCACGCTCGGGCTGTGGGTCACCACCGTAGCGGCCAGCGAAAGCGGCAGAGATTTCACCAGCTCGCCGCTGGTGGTGCCGCCGTCGATCATCACCACCTGCCCCGGCAGAATCATGGCGGCCGCAGCCCGCGCCAGCTGATGCTTGGCACCTGTCGCCATTCGGCTGCGCGCTTCAAAGCTGACCACCGTGCCCGACGCAGGCAGCGCGCCGCCGTGTACCCGCTGCAATCGGCCCTCGCTGGCCAGCTCCCGCAAATCACGCCGGATGGTATCTTCCGATACGCCAAATGCCTCGCTCAATTGTTTCGCCAGCACCTGCCCTTCGGCGGCCAGTTGTTCCAGAATTCGCTGTTTACGCTGCGTGGTCAGCATGGTGTTCTCCGAATAAGTCCGTGGCATCACTCCTTTTACTTGAAACTGCCTGTTTTTGCACGCCTCATCGTTATTTTCGGTATTTTCCGCGCGATAAACTGCACGAAATCGCATGATATTATTTGATAGTGCACGAAAAGTTACGCTAGGATAACTGCTCACTACTTGTTCAGGAGAGTCATGATGCTTGCCACACAAGAACGGATACGCATTATCGACAGTGTTGTATTGGCTAACGACTGGTATTTGCTGAAAAAAACCACCTTTGACTTTCTGCGCCGGGATGGCACCTGGCAACGGCAGAGCCGGGAAACCTATGATCGCGGCAACGGTGCTGTCATCCTGCTATACCATCGCCAAAAACAGACGCTACTGCTGACTCGCCAGTTTCGCTTCCCCGTGTTTGTCAACGGACACGATGGAATGCTGATTGAAGCCGCCGCCGGTTTGCTCGACCACGCAGAACCCGAGGTGCGCATTCGCGCCGAAGCAGAAGAGGAAACCGGCTACCGGGTATGTAATGTCCGTAAGGTGATGGAGTCGTACATGAGCCCCGGTTCAGTAACGGAAAAGCTCTATTTCTTTCTGGGCGAATACGATGACCATTCCCGTATCAGCACGGGGGGCGGCGTGAAGGATGAGGGCGAAGACGTCGAAACACTGGAAATGACTCTGCCGCAGGCATTGGCGGCGATTGATGATGGCACCATTATGGACGCCAAAACCATCATGCTGGTGCAATACGTCGCATTGCATCGCTGCCTGCCGTTCGACGGCACAAAGCGTTAATGCCAATTTACTGAAATTTGATAAGTTTTTCGGCGAGTGTAATCACTCGCCGCTCCCCTGAATATACCCAAAATAATTCGAGTTGCAGGACAACACGCTCGCGTGTTGAACAACGCAACGCGTTGGCCCTTTAGGGCAAGGCTCAGAATGAGCCTTGTAATGCGGCGACGCAGAGAATCCCCAGGAGCTTACTCAGGTAAGTGACTAGGGTGAGCGAGGAAAGCCAACGCATCTGCAACTTGAAGTATGACGGGTATATAATCCTGAACGTAATAGTGGATGACTGAATCATCATGATGAAACTGTATTACTCCCCCGGTGCCTGCTCCATGGCTTCTCATATCATTCTGCACGAATCTGGACTGCCGTTTACCGCACTCCCCGTGAACCTTGCCACGCATACGCTGGAAGACGGCACCGATTACTACCACATCCATGCCGCCGGGCAAGTGCCGTTACTGGAGCTGGAAAACGGTGCTCGCCTGAGTGAAGGCGTCGCCATCCTGCAATATCTGGCTGATCAGGCTCCTGCCAAGGCACTGGCACCGGAGAATGGCACGTTGGGCCGCTACCAGTTGCAAGAAGCCCTGAACTTCATCAGTTCCGAACTGCACAAATCCTTCTCGCCGCTCTTTCGCCCGAATACGCACGAAAGTACGCAGGCCACGGCGCGTGAGCGTCTGCACACCCTGTTTAACCGAATTAACCAACGCCTGAGCACGCAGCCCTGGTTTTGCGGCGACAGTTTCAGTGTAGCGGACGCCTACCTGTTCACCGTGACGCGCTGGGCTGGTTACGTCGGTATTGATCTGACCGCTCTGAACGCGCTTAACGCCTATATGGCGCGCATCGCCGAACGCCCCGCAGTAAAAGCGACACTGGCAGCGGAACACCGCGACTAATGCTTATTCATGTGCGCGTATCGCGCACATGTTCTTTTCTTCACCCAACGGCGAAAAATAATAATTAGCTAAAGAATTACTTGTCATTCTTATTTATTTCGTCTCGATTATTACACGGCTTTGTTTTTTAGAAAGGCAGTCCATTGCACATTTTCTCTTACATTCGCAGCTCGCTAACCCATTAATTAAAAATACTTTTTTAATAAAAACCTTTCTGAAAATTGACATTTTGCGCTTTTATATTCATACACTATTACACCTGTCAGCGGTTATCGCACAGGTTTTGGTTATTAATTCCCCAATTAAATTTTGAAAAATAAACACAATGGCAAAAGTCATTGGTTATTTATCCGTATCGGGTGTGTGTTCATCACATCTGGATGCGTACATCAGCACAATTTGGGCGCGATAATGCGTGCCTGAAACACAGAAATGCACGACAGGAGAGGGTTATGAAGAAAATAAGTTCATTACTGGCAGGATTGCTGCTGGCTATTGGTGTCATGTCCAGTCCCGCCGTTCAGGCCAAAGGCCAGGCGGGTGTTTTTGATTACTATCTGCTGACCTTATCCTGGTCACCCACGTTCTGCCTGACTCACGCCAATAATGAACAGTGCACCAAAGGATATGGCTTTGTGTTGCACGGTTTATGGCCGCAATATACCAATGGCGGTTGGCCGCAGGACTGCCCCCCCATCACCGCGTTGACCGCGCAGGAGCGCAAATACGGCAATACCCTGTTCCCCACTGATGCGTTACTCACCCACGAGTGGAGCAAGCACGGCACCTGTAGCGGGCTGGGGGCGAACGGTTACCTGCAAACGGCAGATAATGCGCTGACCAAGGTAAAAATCCCGGCCAGTTTCCAGGCACCAACTAAGCCACTACAACTGACAGCGCAACAGATTCTGACAGCGTTTCACCAGAGTAATCCGGCTCTGCCGCAAGAGAGTATTGTCGCCATTTGCAGTGGTGCGGAGCTGTCTGAAATCCGCGTCTGCATGGACAAAAACCTGAACTTCCAGTCCTGTGGCAAAGCGGTAAAAACGCAGTGTCGCGACGGTAACATCCGTGTTCCTAACGTGCGTTAACCTGCAATCCTGCGTCTATCACAAGGTAGCGTGCCTCTTTTAGCCCGTCTGATGGCGGGCTTATGTCAATTAATGTAGATACATTGAATAACAATATTTACTTTTGTAAAGATTTCAATTGTATTTATTCTGACTGTGAAATATCACTGTCATCCGAGATCGTTAGCATGACCGGCTGGACATACCCTATTCACCCCAGTGCAGGTACACAGCATGTTTTTGTTTTCACCCCAGGACAGCACCTACACCAGGATGTTGTGCCAGTTTGAATTTCAGGCGCAGCAGGAAGGGATTACCCGTCAGACCATGGCTGCCGCAGTCGCATTCCGTGGCGGGATTCTGCTGGTGCGCCGTAGCGCCAACGATACATTGTTACCCGGCCACTGGGAGATCCCCGGCGGTAGCCGCGAGCCTGGCGACCACAACCTGCTTGCCACGCTGATGCGAGAGTTACAGGAAGAAACCGGTCTGCGGTTACGCTATATCCGTCATTATCTGGGTTTTTTCGATTATCTGACGCCAGCGGATGAAAAGGTTCGTCAGTGGAACTTTCTGGTCGATGTGATGCAGGAGGACGTGTGTTTGAATGAACACGCGCACGATGCGTGGCAGATTGTGCGTCAACCTGCGGATATTCCGGAAGACTGCCCGATCAGTGAAGAGAGCCGCTTTGTCGTCAACGCCGCGATTCGGATGCTATAAACCGCGATAACAGCAAGCCATGACCCCGGCAAGCCGGGGCCAGGTAATACTTACACCAGCTCGCCGAGGGAAGCAGGCTCGAACCCTTTAAGGGTTTCCAGTTTCTGCTGATGAACTTTGGCAGCCCAGTTTGGATCGGTCAGCAGCGCACGCCCTACCGCGATCAAATCAAACTCATCACGCGCCATGCGCTCCAGCAGCTTATCGAGGCTGGCCGGGCTAGCGCCTTTACCGGCAAAAGCACCGAAGAACTCATCCGACAGCCCGACGGAACCCACACTGATCGTGGCGGCACCGGTCACTTTCTTAGCCCAACCAGCAAAGTTCAAACCGTTTTCACCATCCACATCCGGGAATTCCGGTTCCCAGAAACGACGCTGAGAACAATGCAGAATATCCACACCGGCGGATACCAGCGGTGCCAGCCAGTCTTCCAGCGCCAGCGGGGTCGGTGCGAGACGGGCGCTGTAATCTTGCTGTTTCCACTGGCTGACGCGCAGGATCAGCGGGAAATCCGGCCCTACCGCTTCGCGAACACTCTTCACCACCTCAGCAGCAAACCGCGCGCGTTGTTTAACCGTCGCACCACCGAACGCATCGGTGCGCTGATTGGTGCCGCCCCAGAAAAATTGGTCGATCAGGTAGCCGTGTGCACCGTGCAGTTCCAAGGTATCAAACCCCAGGCGTTTCGCATCAGCAGCGGCGCGGCCAAAGGCGGAAATGGTATCGGCGATATCTTCATCGGTCATAGCATGACCGCGTTCGACCTCTGGCGAGAACAAGCCGGACGGGCTTTCGATGTAATCCGGCTCCCACTCTACGCCGTTAAGCGGTGCCGAACCGACATGCCATATCTGCGGCCCCATTTTGCCGCCTGCGGCGTGAACTTCGTTAATCACTTTCTGCCAGCCATTCAGCGCGCGTTCGCCGTGGAAAAACGGAATACCAGGATGATTACGTGAACCGGGGCGGTCTACTACCGTGCCTTCAGACAGAATCAGGCCGACCTCGCCTTCCGCCCGACGGCGATAATAGGCGGCAATATCATCACCCGGAATGCCTTCCGGCGCGAAGCTCCGGGTCATCGGTGCCATCACGATACGGTTTTTTAATTCCAGCGTTTTTAGCGTAAAAGGACGAAACAGCACTTCAGTATTAGCCATGTTACTCATCTCCTTGGGCATGAACTCGTGATGGTATACAATGTAAACTTGGTGTCAATCAGGCACACGAATGCTACCAGGTAGCCTAAAGGAAACCACTATGCTGAAACCCTGCATCGCCCCGTTCTCTCATGCCAACTGCCCCAGCCGTTTTCTGCTGGAACAGATCGCCGATAAATGGTCGGTGCTGGTGCTGGGTGCGTTATGCGAGAAACCGTTACGATTTAACGAAATAAAACGCAGTCTGGAAGGCATTACGCAAAAAGCGCTAACACAATGTCTGCGCAAGCTGGAACGCAACGGCATTGTGGAGCGGCGGGTGTTGACGTTCTCACCGATTGCCGTGGAATACCACATCACGCCACTCGGGCACACCTTGAAGGAGCCCTTTCAGGCGCTTTATCACTGGACGGTGGAATATCTGCCGCAGGTGGCGCGGGCGCGGGAAGTCTTTGACCAACGGCAGGAAGAGCAAAACAAAGCGATGTCCGACAGCTACGCCTAAATAACGGCATCAGTGCGTGGACATCGCCTTTCAAGCGAGCCGGGTCAGGACACAGTAAACGACATCATCATGCCGGTGTCTTCATGCTCCAGCAGATGACAATGCGCCATAAATGCCCGTTCTTTAGGTGCCGGATGATTAAACTGCACCAGTACCTCGCTGCGAGCGCCTTCCACGTGCACAATGTCTTTCCAGCCACGCCGGTGTGCGGCGGGAGGTTTGCCATTTTCGGACAGAATGCGAAAACGGGTGCCGTGAATATGGAAGGGATGCAGCATCATGTCGCCTTGCCCGGAAATGTTCCACACCTCGACGTCACCACGTCGGACATCAAACAAGGGCTGGCCCATCTGGAACGCTACACCATTGATACGGTTGGCGGACAGGATATCCAACGGTGCCGACGCCTGCCCCGCCTGATGGTTCATACCGCCGTGATTCATTCCACCTTGAGGCATGTCGCCATGATTCATGCCCATGCCACCGTGCTGCATTCCGGGCGACGCGGATGACGACATCCCCATACCGCTATGCGACATTCCCTGCATCGCGCCGTGCCCCGCCATATTCATGCCTGCCATCGCTGTCATGCCATAGCGCTGCATCAACGCCTGCATCCCCAGCATGTCGAGCTGCGGGTCCATTGATAGCTGTAGCTGACGCGTTTTCAGCCCTGTGGTTGACGGCAACGCCGGTAGTGTCACCAGCGTTTCTGGCAGTATGCCGGTGCCGGGTTGCAGGGTCGGCTGAATGCGTAATACCGGCAAGGGCTGATCAAACGGCGGCACACTCATTCCCATTTGTGTCACCGGTAGCGTTACCACATCGAACGCCTTGCCATCCCGCGCATCCACCAGCACCTCAAAACGTTCACCCATCAGCACGTTCAGGGCGTTCACTGCCACCGGTTCCGCCAGCAGGCCACCATCGCTGCCAATCACATACAACGGTCGCCCATCGCTGGCCGCCAGCGTCAGCGAACGTGCGTTACAGCCGTTCAATACCCGTAGTCTCAACCATCCGCGTGGCGCGACATGTTGTGGATAACGCACACCGTTGCTCAGCATCAAGTCGCCAAACCAGCCGACCGCCGCCGACATAACATCCAGCTGATAATCAATTTGCCCTTTCGCATCCAGCCGTTTGTCCTGCAAGATCAGAGGAATATCATCCACACCCCATTGCGACGGCAGCGATAATGCCCGGCTGGCGGCATCCTGAATCAAAATCAAGCCACCCAGCCCCATCGCCACCTGGCGGCCGGTCACCCCGTGGGTATGTGGGTGAAACCACGCTGTCGCCGCTGGCTGCTCAACCCGAAATGCGGCGGTCCAGGTTTTACCCGGCGCGATCTCCGCCTGTGGGCCACCATCCGCATTACCCGGAATTTCCATCCCGTGCCAGTGCAGTGTTGTGGTTTCAGGTAGGGTGTTGGTGACATTAAGCGTCACCGCCTGCCCTTGTTCAAGTTGCAGCGCTGGCCCCAGAAATCCGCCGTTAATGCCCCAGGTAGCGGTTTGCTGCCCAGCCAGCCAACGCATATTGCCGGTCTGCAACGTCAGGGCGATATTACCGCCCGCATCCGGTGCCAGCAGCGGCGGCACCGGCAAAGTCGGGCGTTCTTCGGCCCTGGCGGAACGGCTCCACCAGGGCAAGGCACTGGCCGCTCCCAGCATAGCGCTCAATTTGATAAACTCGCGGCGACGCATACGTCTCTCCTCCATGTGGGTATCATTCAGAGAAATGAGGGATAATCACTGGCAGACTGCACCTTCCCGTAACGGGAAGGTCAAGCGCTTTATCTGATGATGGAATACGCCGTTTATGACGGCGCGTTTACCGGGATACCTGTGATTGGCGCAGCCAATTCGCGCGAGACTAATACTCTTTCCGGCCCAGCCAGCGCTCTTTCAGAATGCTTCCGCGTATACCTATATCCAGCAATGGACGCGGTGGGATATAACCAGGTCGCCCCAGCGCCTGCATATCAGCAATCAGCGGGTTGTCAGCACCGATAGCCAGATCGGCCAGCGTGCTGCCTGCTACGGTCTGCTTGGAGATACCAGCACCGTTGCATCCCACAGCGGCATACATATTGTCGCTATATTTTCCCCAGCCCGGAGCCCCATTGCGGGTGACGCTAATCATGCCGGACCAGGTATGGTCAAGCGAGACATCCGCCAGTTGCGGGAAGCGAGACAGGAAAATCGCCTGATGCTGTCGCGTAATCTCTGCCGTGTGGCGAGTAGTGACAGTGTAACCTGGCACATACGCTACATGCTGGCGAATCAGGAAACGATGGTCACGGGTATAACGCAACGTCGCACCCGCGATAGCATTCGCAGGTGTCATCCCCCACTCGTCAATCTGACCGATCCGCTGTTGCTGTTCCGCCGTCAACGGTTCA
This sequence comes from Dickeya undicola, assembly GCF_000784735.1. Taxonomy (GTDB): domain Bacteria; phylum Pseudomonadota; class Gammaproteobacteria; order Enterobacterales; family Enterobacteriaceae; genus Dickeya; species Dickeya undicola. The sequence continues at coordinate 264,554 of NZ_JSYG01000009.1, read as the reverse complement.
GTGAGTGTGGCAAACGTCGACAGCCCCACTACCTGACGCGAGAACATAGGGAGCTGTCGGGCGCAGCCATTGGTCGCCACCATCAGATGCCGGGCCCGCACTTCGCCGTAGGGCGTGCGCACCTGTACTGTTTTACCCGGTTGAATCTCCAGCACGGGCGAACGCTCATACAGCGTCACGTTATCGGGCAGACTATCCGCCAGCCCCCGCACCAGCGCCGCCGGGTTGAGCAGCACGCAATTCGGCGTATAGATCGCCGCATGGTAATAGGACGTACCTAGCTTGCGGGCCAATACATCGCCCTGCACTAACTGGTACGGTTCCGACAGCGCCTGCAATTCGTGGGCGTACTGGTCCAGCAATCCATTCAGTTCAGGTCGCACAATGCAATGATACTTGCCGTGGCGGTTCCAGTCGCAATCAATACCATGATGGGCGATCAATGTTTCCAGTTGCGCCAGACCGGCGTGCAGCAACCGGCGGTAGTTGGCGGCTTTTTCCAGCTCGGCAGTGGAGCTGCCGATATTGTGCGGTAGGTCGATGGCGAAGCCGGAATTCCGTGCGGACGCGCTGTCATCAATGTCGATGGCATCCAGCACCACCACCTGCTCATGCGGGCGGTTCTCCGCCATCCGGCGGGCAAACGCCAGCCCGGCGTAACCCGCGCCAATCACCAACCAATCAGCGGTGATTGACCGGCGCAGAGCGGGTCGGCTTTCACGTGACGGCAACATCGCCGACCAGCCGTTGATATTGGCATCCAGCGGTAATGCATTGATGTTCAAAATGTTCTCCCTAATTTAATGCGTATTTTCTGCGATAGTGCGACGGGCAAAAAAATGCCCGCGATGTCGCGGGCATTAATGGAACAAACAACCTTACTTACGACGCTTGTTGCGTCGTTTCTGTTGGTTCGCCGCCAAACCCGCGCAGCCCGACCACATGTACATGCTCGTGATTCTGGAACACTTTTCGCACCAGTTTGTAGGTGGTGCCTTTTTCCGGGCTGATGTTCTCTGGTGCCGCGATAATCAGCTGCATTTCCAGCCGTTCGCACAGCTCGAACAAGGTGGCGATAGACTTGGCATCCAGACGTGCGGCTTCATCGAGGAACAGCAGTCGGCACGGTGAAATATCCTTACCACGCAGGCGACGGGACTCTTCTTCCCAGCTCTGCACTACCATTACCAGAATCGACATCCCGGTGCCGATAGCCTCACCGGTAGACAATGCCCCGCTCTCAGCCCGCAACCAGCCGTCAGCACCGCGGTTGACCTCCACTTCCATCTCCAAATAGTTGCGGTAATCCAGCAGCTCTTCGCCGATGGTCTGTGGCGTGCGCTGCCCCATGTCGATTTCCGGGTTCAGGCGCTGATACAGCTTCGCCAACGCTTCGGAGAAGGTCAGTCGAGTGCTGTTGAACAGGTCCTGATGCAGCTCCTGCTGCTCAGACAGCACATTAAGCAGCGTAGTGTGGGTTTCGCGCACGTTGACATTCAGCCGCACGCTCTTCACCTGCCCAAACGCGACCGCCTGCAATCCCTGATTGAGCATACGGATACGGTTCTGCTCACGCTGAATGGTTTTGCGGATGATGTTCGCCACGCTGCGGGAACTGATTGCCAGCGTCTTCTCACGAGCGGTCAGTTCTTCAGTCAGCCGGTTCAGCTCGATTTCCATCTGTTCGATGGCTTCCACCGGGTCATCGGTGCGGATAATATCCTGACGGATACGCTCGCGCAGATGCTGGTACACCGCAATGTAGAACTGCACTTTGCGTTCCGGCCGTTTCGGATCTTCCGACATGCGCAGCACATCGCGCAGATGTTCGTTGTCCGCCACCGCCTGACGCAACGCCCCCAGCGCCTTATCCGACATGGATCGCAGTTCGTCGCCGCTCATGTACGCCAGTTCACGGCGATGCAGACGGCGTTCGACGCCATTGTCTTTCACCAGCCGCATCACCGCGCACCATCCCGCCTTGGCGGTCACCACCTGCTCGCGCATCACGTGGTAATCGCGCTCCAGCTTACGCAATTTCTTCTGCAAACCGTCCATTTCTGCTTCACAGAAGGTGATCTGTTTCTCCAACTGATTACGGCGGGAACGGTTAGCACTCAGCGCGGCGTGCAGCTCATCGCGACGTGCACGAGCACGCGCTTCGGCGTCCGCATCAGCGCGCACGCCGATGTCCGACAGCTCCTGCGTCAATTCCTTGAGCATGTCGCGCTTGGCGTCATAAGAGCTCTTCAGCGACGCCTGCAACTGGCTGTATTGCGTCAGTTGTGCCTGCTGCTGGCGCAGTTGTTCGCGGGCGCGGGTACGCTCCTGCTCCGCCTGTTCCAGCCGCTGACGCAGTTTGTCGTTAAGATCAGCGTTAGCGTTAAGCATCCCCGCCGAATCGGTATAACTGAAATGCGCGCGGCGCTGTACCACTTCGGTCAGGGCAAATGCCTGCTGCTTGGCAGCGCGCTGCGCCGCCTGTGCCTGCGCGTAATCTTCGCGCATCTGCTCATGCTGTTGCGGATCGTTCTGCAACACCGCCGCCAGCGGCTCCAGTTTCACCAGCGATGCGCCATGCTGCTGCATGAACCGGGCAGCCTCTTCGGCTTCACCCAGCTCTTCACGCAGTTCTTCCACCCGATCCGCCAGCGCGTCGTCGCACAACAGGCTGATACGTGGAATCAGACGGTTCACCATGCCAGCCTGCTCTTTGGCATGTTCATACTGCTGACGTTGCTGCTGGTTTTCACTATCAAAATTGCTGATGGCGCGTTCCAGCTCGCCGCGCCGGGTGCTGATCTGGCGAATCTCCGCTTCCGGATCCGATTCGAATACCACCGCCAGGTGGCTGCCGATAAAACGGCTGAACGCCTGGTGAAGACGCTGAACCTTCTGCACGTCAAACGACAACGTGGCGTACTGTTCAGCCAGTTGCTCGCGCTCTTCACGCAAGCTCTCCAGCCGCTGCTCACGAGCGGCACGGCCGAACAGCGGCACGTCTGGGAAACGCGAGTAGCGCCACTGGCGCTCGGCGATTTTCACCACCACCGCTTTTTCCAGCTCTTCCACTTCGAATACGCTGTCGTCGAACGATTGTGGATCTCCCTCGATCAGGTAGAGATCCTCCGGGCAATCGTCCAAACCAGCCAGTTGTTCACGCACCAGCGATAAATCTGCCACCACGATGGCGTGGCGTGATGGACCGTATAACGCGGAAAAGTACGGCGCGTCATCCAGCGTAACGTCATCATAAATTTCGGAGAGCAACACCCCGCCAAACCGTTCCGCCAGCGCATTAAGACGCGGGTCCTCGGAACCACCCGGCTGGCTCAGGCGCTCAATTTGTGCATCCACCTGTTGTTTGCGTGCCGACACGCTGTCGCGTTCCACCGTGGTTTCACGCTCGCGCTCCAACAGTTGTTGCATAAATTCGGTGACCTGCTGGCTGTCAACGAAGTTTTCACCGCTCTGCTCGCCAAGCTGGGTCAAGGCTTCCTGTGCTGCCAGCCATACTGGCGCACGGGCGGTCAACTGTGTGATGCGCTGTTGGATCTGCTCCAACTCCTGACGCAGCGCCAAACGATGTTCGCCCGCTTGCGATACACGGACGGACAAGTCCTCGATACGGGCTTCCAGCTCCTGCTGTAAGCTATCAAGATCTTCTGGCTGGTAATCCTGACCGCTACGCTTGACGAACTCCTGCAACAGGCGCTCGGCGTCCTGTTGCTCACGCCGACGTTGCTCCAGCTCTGATAACCGCATCCGTAACGGCTGCACCTGCTCGGCCAGATAGCGCTGGGAAGAACTGTCACGCAGTACATCTCGGGCCACATCCCAGGCGTCGCTGCGGCTGATAGCGCCAGCGATACGGCACACCAGTTGGTACGCGTGCTCGAACTGGCTGTTGGCGGCATCCGCCACGCTCAATTTCTGCTCCAGCATCAACAGCAGTTCGGTGGCTTCCTGCTCTTTAGCCTGGAAACTGTCGAGCCATTCATCGGCATTGTCCGGCGTCAGTTCCGGCACCTGGCACAGGCTACGAGCGCGCTCCAGTGCCTGCTGCGCCTGGTTGTACTGAATAGCACGCGTCTGCTGTACATCCAGCGCCTGCTGGTAGTCAGCCAGTTGGCTTTTCAGTTCATCCACTTCCTGCTCGGCGGCATCGGCGCGGGCTTCACTCTCTTCCAGCTGATCGCGCGCTTCTTCCACCACCTCGTTTTGCTCTTCCAGACGGTAGCTCAGCTCTTCCAGATCGGCATTGTAACGTTCGATCTTCTCCTGCTGACGCATCGCGGTCTGCACCAGATTGAGGTGGTCGCTGGCGGCCTGATAATCGGTTTCCAGATCGCTTTCAGCACCGCTCTGTTCTTGCAGTTCCCGCGCCATTTCTACATGACGGGTCTGCTCGGTAATCAGCTGCTTGCGGCTGGAGAACAATTCACGACGTAGCGCCAGCGCGCCATCCAGATGAATACGGCGCTCGTTGGCATGACGCATGTAATCCGCCGCCACGTAGGAGGTGGCTTCGGAAATCAGGTGTTTGAACAGGTCGCGGTCCGACTGGGTAACACGAATCGCCTCCAGTGTCATGCGGTTTTCACGCAGCGCGGCTTCCATGTCCTGGAAGGCTTTACGCACACCACTGTTTTCCGGCAACAGATAGTCACGCAACGACCGGGTGATAGCGCTGGAGATCCCGCCGTACAGCGAGGCTTCGATCAGGCGGTAGAACTTGCTACGGTCCGATGCCGAACGCAGACGCCGCGGCACCACACCAAGGTCAAACATCAGCGAGTGGTAATCGGTAATAGAGTTGAACTGCTTGAACTGGACGCCTTCGTACTCGTCGAGCCGGTCTTTCACTTCCTGTAGCGACAACACCCGCGCCTGACGATCTCCAACCGTCTGGGTGAGGATCTGCGTTGGCGAGACGGCGACCGGCAGCCCCTGAATGGTAAAGGGTTTGATGTCGACCTTACGGTCACGCCCGGCAACCTGCTGCAACCTGACCCCGACCATCACGCGCTGATGCCGCGAATTGACCACATCCAGCACCGAGTAACACACGCCAGCGCGCAGCTTGCCGTGCAGCCCCTTATCACGGGAACCGCTGGTCGCCCCGGCTTCCGTGGTATTACGGAAATGCAGCAGCGTCAGGTCTGGAATCAGGGCGGTGATAAACGCCGCCATGGTGGTGGATTTCCCGGCACCGTTGCCCCCGGACAGAGTAGTCACCAGTTCGTCCAGATCAAAGGTGCGGGCGAAAAAACCGTTCCAGTTAACCAGCGTCAGTGAGCGAAACTTACCGCGTTCAATCATTCCTGTTCATCCTCAGCACGTTGGTCATCACTGGAAGCGTTATCACCAGTACCATCCCCCTCATCGCTATCATCCAGCGACAGGCTGCCGTCTATCGGCATGGCTTCGCCATCACGGATCATCCGCAGTTGTGCTTCGCGCGGATCGTCGCCACTGCGCACATCCGCGCCGAAACGGAACACTGCCTCGGTAATGCGGAATTTGCTGCTGTCGGTGCCCATGAAATAAATCATGCCGAGACGACGTAACCGGTTGAGCGAGGTGCGGACTTTCTCCTGCAGTTTCTGACGGTCGAGGTCAGACCCGGTAGAACGCTGGTTCACCAGTTTCAGCAGTTTGTTTTCGTCCGCCAGGCTCAGTAGTTCCTCGTACAGCTCTTGCTGGCTGAAAATCCCCTCGTGCGCCAGCCGTTCCGGGCTGAGGTAGAGGTAACAGAGGATCTTGCCCACCATCATGTCCAGCTCAGACAACACCGAACGCGGGATAAGCGTGGTGGAGCGCGGTCGCAGGTAGAAAAAGCCTTCCGGCGCGCGAATCAGTTCCACATTGTAGCGGCCGTAGAACTGTTCCAGCTCATCCTGAAAATCCATCAGGAAAACGTGATTCTCCAGCTCTTCCACGCCAATATGGCGGCCAGCACGCAACTGGCTGTCCAGCGCCGGAAACAATGTGTTGGAGAGCGCGGTCATCAGCCGCACGGAAACGTGTTGATCAATATTTATCGATGACATGGGCCTGCACCTTGGCTCCGTAATCATTGATTGCCTGCCACAGCGCAGGCAATCCGGTGAAATCAGCTTCGGCCACGCCCAGGCGAACCGCCTGGTCGACCACGATTCGGGCAACGTCGAAATGCTGCGAGCGCGGATACTGCGTCAGGTACTCCCGCACGACATCGCCCAGATTAAGCGGTATTTGTTGCTGTTTGTATTTTTGCAGCGCCTGCTCGATCATCGCGGCGATCTGCTCGCGAATTTCGCTAAAGGCTTCATACTCCAGATCCGGCGGTAATTCGCCGGTGACTTCCTCGGAACGCAACGCCAGTTCCTCATCGCGCATATCGAGCAAGCGATCCGCATTGGCGTAGGTCAGCGCCCACGGGGCCTCAAAATAGCTCTGTACCGACTGGCGCAACCGCTGGGCGAATACCCGGTTTTTATCCATGTCGATAGCGGTACGGATAAATTTGTGTACGTGACGGTCATAGCCAATCCACAGGTCGATGCTCTGTTGGCCCCAGCTAATGATGCGGTCGAGCTTACCCTGCAAATCGAATACCAGATTGTCGACAAACGACAGCGCCGCCTGGCCGAGCGTGGCGTCCTGAATACGCAGCAGGCTGGTCTGTAGCTTATCGCCCGCCGCTTCCAGCGTGTCCTGCAATTCCCGCAGGGTGTCGGACGTTTCCGTCAGCAACTTTTCACAGTTGGAAATCGCCGCGCGCCAGTCCTGATTGAGCAGCCCGGCGATGTTCTCTTTCACCCCTTGCTGCTGCTCATCCATCACACGTTGTGACAGGTCGATACTGTCGAAAATCTCCGCCACCGAATACTTGAGCGGCGCGAAAACATTGCGATGCCAGTGGAACTCGTCGCCGCCCTCTTCCGCCGCTTCCGCCGCCCGGCCCAGTTCCTGTGCCACGATCGACAGTTGCATCGACAAGCGCAGCGCGGAAAACTCGCGCTGGCGAATGTAATAGTCGGTGATGCCGATACCCAATGGCGTCAGGCGATAAATCGCATTGCCGTCCGCCAGTTCGCTGGTAAAACGGTTGATCAACCGCTGACGCACCAGATCGTTGATCGCATTATTGGCGCGCACCGGAATGGTTTCATTGGTCTGCTCAAACCCCTTACTGACATGACGGAAGGCGTCCACCAGTTCCCCTTCGCTCATTTCGCCGTCCATTCGCTCACCATTCAGGGTGGCGATAGCCAGCAAAAACGCCAGACGCTCGGTGGGTAGCGTAATGGCGAAGTCATTTTTTCTCGCCCAGGCAACCAGTTCGGGTACGGTCTGGGAAAAATCACTCATAATGCATCCTTCATAGGGGGCTTGTGCGCCATGACATGCTTGTGTGCCATAATATGCTTGTGTGCCATAACATGAATGTAGCGCCCCAGGCTGACAAAGGGTTCCTGTCGGCAATAACGCTGTTCCAGCGCCAGCAGCAGGTCAAAATCGTCAATCTGTTGTTGCTTGTTCTGTAGATAATCGTGAAACACCCGAATGCCAGTCTTGCCGCTCAGCTGTAGCCCCAGTTCGTCGAGCCACTGATAGACCTGTGGTGGGTCAAGCGGGTGATCCGGCGACAGCGAACGGCGCTTGCGCTTGGGCATACCGGCGTCCACATAGCCAAAATTACCCAGCACCATGTTCCGCATTACCAGCGCCTGGTGGTTGTAAAACATCAGCGACATCGCCCCGCCCGGTGCCAGACAGTCGGTCAGCGCCTGCAACGCCTGCTGCGGCTCCGCCACCCACTCCAGCACCGCGTGAAACAGCACCAGATCCACCGGCTGTGACAAATGCGCGCCGACATCCTGCGCCGCGCAGCGCACAAAGCGCATATTATCAGCCACACCCGCTTCCTGCGCCGCCTCACGGGCGCGCGCAATCATCTCATCGGACAGGTCGCACAACAACACCTGGTGCCCTAAGGCAGCCAGACGGCGGGACATCGGCCCTTCGCCGCCACCGGCGTCCAAGATGCGTAACGGCCGCGGCGGCAGGCGTGTCAACAGGATCTCCAGATCCTGCCACAATATCGTTTGACGTAATCGCCCCTTGGTGGTGCCATAAATATTTCGGGCAAACTTGTCAGCGATATCGTTAAAATTACGATCCTGCATTCCACGGTTCCGTATGATGGGTGATTGCACTACCTGAACAACTGGTTTTTCTCTGAACCTGATATTCTGTCACAGGCTGGCCTAGAATAAATGGTCTGAACGCCTATTTTCACCCGTATGGCGTTTTTTCATTCAAAAGGGACGCTATTTTATGCTGTTTGCCGTCAAAAAATACATCGGTAGTCTGTTGCTGCCACTACCGTTGCTGATGCTGATCATCGGGTTTGCCCTCGCGCTGCTGTGGTTTACTCGCTGGCAGAAAACCGCCCGGATCCTGCTGACCGGAGGCTGGCTGGTATTGCTGTTGCTGAGTTTGCAGCCGGTAGCCGATCGGCTGCTGTTACCACTGGAATCACGCTATCCGACCTGGACGCCGAATTTCCCCACGGCAAATTACATCGTGGTACTGGGTGGTGGTTACACCTTCAATCCCGACTGGCCCCCCAGCGCTAACCTTATCAACAACAGTCTGTCTCGTGTCACCGAAGGCATCAGACTATGGCGTGCTAACCCTGGTGCTAAGCTTATTTTCACCGGCGCAGCCGCGCAGGGTAACCCGGTTACCAGTGCCAGCACCGCGGCCCGTGTCGCCGAAAGTCTCGGTGTCCCGGCGCAGGATATCCTGTTGGTGGATCAGGCACGTGACACCGAAGAGGAGGCGGCCGGAACCGAAGCACTGGTCGGCAAACAGCCATTCCTGCTGGTGACGTCCGCCAATCATCTGCCTCGCGCCATCCGCTTTTTCCAGGCGCGCGGGTTACACCCGATTCCGGCACCCGCCAACCAATTAGCTATCACCTCGCCGCTGAATCCGTGGGAACGGGTATTTCCGTCCGCACTCTATCTATCGCACAGCGAGCGCGCCTGGTATGAAGGGCTTGGTCTGATCTGGCAAAAAATGAAAGGCATTACTCCACCGCCGGAATCCTGATATCTTCACGCGGGTGACCCATGTTCGCCCGCGTCATCGGTTATTCCAGCCAGGGCAGTAATTCGCGGGTGGCGGTATCAAACAATGGGCGATCCAACTGGCCGGTATGGATGTAGCGGGAAACCGCCGCCCACAGGATGTACAACCAACGGCGGCAAACAAAGGACTCAGACAGTGGTGCCTGCTTCAGGTAATGGTAAAACAGATGTTCCGGCATACCCGGTTCTTCACATAAACGGAACAGGTCGTACTCACGTGGCGCCCACAACATCATGCCGGGATTGATCATCGCCAGCAGTTGATCGCTACGCGGGTCTTTCAGCATACTGCGCAGCGTCAGGTTGCCATGCACCAGCACGCTATTGTCATCGAAATCCTCAAACAACGTGGGCAGACTCTGCCGGGAACGGTACAGCACGGCGCGGTCCTGCTGCGTCAACTGCGTAGCGTTGACATTCATCAGCGTAGCCCACAGCACCTCCAGCCGTTGGCGATACCAGTTCGGCCAGCTGTTCTCCTGCGTGCTGTCCACCGTGCCGACGCAGCCGTGGCTATCAATTCGATGCCAGGCCAACATACTTTCGACAATCTGGTCCATCAGCAGCGTCCAGCGTTGAGGCGAACGAGATGGCGCTTCCACCGACACGCCGCGCAAACGCTCGATAAGCAGCAGCTCTTTGTAAGGTGCCTGATGGGTCATCACCATCCCGTAGACGGTCGGCAGCCTGACTTCACCTTCCCGAGCCAGCATGGTCAGCTTGTAGGCTTCCTGTCCGGCAATGCCCTGACAGATATAACTTTTCGCCAGCAACGGCATCGCGTTGCCCGCGCGGTCATACAAAGCATACAGATGCGCATAAGGTTGTTCACTGATGCGTTCAAGACGGCTGAGCGATTCGCCCAGCACCGTACTCAACTCAGCTTTTAACAGTTCCATAGGCGATAAAATCTCGCTGTTACAGGCAGATTCTTACACTTATCATGCGAGCAGCACACAACAATTTCCCCAATACAGATCAAAGAAAACGGGATATGTCATAGTGCATACCGGTTAACGAAATGCGGGAGTCAGCCTGAGCGGGTCGCTCATATGGCGACTGCCATCGTTGTAGGCAGAAAAATGCCCGCCGAGGCGGGCACCGGTTATATCATCCAGCGGTTTTCCGATAAATACCGTGGATAGCAGCACTTTCACCGCTTATTTCAGCTCGAACGCCCCCAGATCTGGTGCCGCGCCTTTATAAGCAATCTTGACGTCACCGCCCTTGTCAATCATCCAGCTGTCTGATGCCAGACGCAGGTTTTTCAGCACCGGCAAACTGCCATCAGCCTGACGCGCTGCATCCCAACCCGTCGTTGACACACTCTGGAATTCAGCATCGGAAATCACGTTGCTGAAGTTCCAGGAGTTGTAACGCATGTTGGCACCATCGGTATAGGCCAGCGATTGCGAACGTGCAGCATAAGAAATGTTGTTACGCAGCGTACCTAACGCGATGGCGTTACCGTTCGCATCAATCCCTCTCATGCTGTAATTGATGGTATTTTTGAACGATGTGTTGTTGAAGAAATCATTCGCCACTGGGTGATGATTGGCATAGAAACCCGCGGCTTTATTCAGGAACGCTACCGAGTTCCGCACTATGTGCTTCGGCGCATTGCTCACGTATTTCGCGCCATATCCCCCAGCTTTGAAGCCGTTGCCGTTACCCGCCGGTAACGACGTCGTGGTGCCCGGCAGATACCCGTGCGACCAGGCCCAGGAGTTCTCAATCGTGACTGCCGAGTAAGCGTTGATCAGATCAAAACCATCATCCGAGTTAGCCCAGGCACGGCAACCGCTGAAAATGTTGCCAGGCATATTAGCGGCAATATGCGCGCCAAAACCATCACCACTCTGACCCGCGCCATTAGACGTCAGCGGATCATAGTTATGGTGCGAGTCAGAATTAAGAACGGTGTTATATGCACCATTCTGTAAGAACAGCCCCGTCCCCATGATGTGATGGATATCGAGCTGCTCAAACCGATTGTTGCTGCCCTTGATCCACACACCCCATGACTCGTGGTTTTTATTGTTGTTTTGCGGCACCCCTTTTATTTCAAGCCCTTTAAGGGTGATCCAATCTGCGACGACGTTAAATCCTTTAACGCGGCAATCGTCTTTCATCTTGCTAAAATCAAACACCGGTGTTTCACCAGTATAAGCAACATATTCGATGCGTTTACCCGAAGTACCACTCTTATTTAGGGTAATGGCGTTCACGATATCCGTCTGACTGGCGCAGCTGTTAAGCCCGGCGGTGAAGGTGTAAGTACCACCGCGAACCCACAGCCGGTCACCAGGAGAGAGGGTTTGCTGCGCCCGAGCAAAAGATTTCCAGGGGGCACTCTTGCTACCGCTGGCTGAATCACTGCCATTCGGTGCCAGATAATATTCAGCAGCCAGACTTTGTGCCGCCGTCCCGGCCAACACACATCCAATTATTGCGGGTAAAAATTTCTTATTCACTTTCATTGTGTCACTCCATCCTTAAGTAAAACAAAACCCAGAGCATTTACCACCATGGGATAAAATGCCGTTCAATAATAAGTCATGATTAATAATTGTGCACCTGCGCCACGGGATTTTATTATTCCTGCTAATAAATTTATTCATCAAGCGATACCCTAAATAATTCGAGTTGCGGGACAACACGACGCGTTGGCCCTTTAGGGCAAGGCGCAGAATGAGCCTTGTAACGCAGCCAACAGACCAGCGACTTGAAGTATGATGGGTATATACCATGGGTAGCATAACAATAGCGGCGGGTGAGTAGCGTATTTCCCGGCTTTACTGATAGCCGGCAATCTGTGAGATAAAAAAAAGCGTATACGCCAACCGCGAATACGCTTATCGAGAAGACTCGTGAAATTCCGAAATCAGTCTGCCGACATCACCGCTCTAACACGAGCCAGATCTTCCGGTGTATCCACCCCTACGCTCGGCACTTCTTTGGCGACGGCCACATGAATTTTTTCGCCATACCAAAGCACACGTAATTGCTCCAGCATTTCGATTTTCTCCAGTTGGCTGGGTGCCCAGCCTACATAGCGACGAATAAACCCAGCACGGTAGGCATAAATCCCGATATGACGCAGGAAATGATCGCCAATAGCGTCACGGGATTCGGCAAACCGATCCCGCTCCCACGGAATCGTGGCTCGCGAGAAGTAAAGCGCATACCCTTCGGCATCCGTCACTACTTTTACCGCGTTCGGATTAAACGCTTCTTCACTGGTGGTAATCGGCACCGCCAGCGTAGCCATACCCGCACGGCTACCTGCCAGATTATCGGCAACCTGACGGATAATCACCGGCGGAATCAGCGGCTCATCGCCCTGTACGTTGACAATAATTTCATCATCCGCAAAGCCGTAACGGTCGATAACCTCAGCCAACCGCTCAGTACCTGAGTTATGGTCCGGGCTAGTCAGGCAAACTTCACCCCCCGCCAGTTCAATAGCACGAGCAACATCGGGGTGATCGGTTGCCACCACTACACGGCTGGCACCGGACTCGCGGGCGCGCTCCATCACGTGCACCACCATCGGCTTGCCATGAATATCCGCCAGCGGCTTACCCGGTAACCGGGTGGAGGCATAGCGGGCAGGAATAATTGCGGTAAACGTCATTGTGCGATCTCATCCGGTGCCAACGTGCGGGCTTCATTTTCCAGCAGAACAGGAATGCCGTCCCGCACCGGGTAAGCCAACCCTTCGACTTTGCAAATCAGTTCCTGTTTTTCTTTGTCAAAAATCAGCCGCCCGTTACACACTGGGCAAGCCACGATTTCAAGCAAACGATGATCCATGCTTCCTCCATCAAGAAGCGATTATCAAAAATATAGCCGTTCAACCGGTTTCAGTCTGACGCGACACGCGATGTGCATCAATCAGATGCGTCAGACGCTGTAACAGTAACGCCGACTCTGGTGCTGACAATACGGCATCAACCGGTAAATACCACCAGTTGGCACAAGCAAAAGTGCGACATTTCACCGCATCCTTTTCCGTCATGATCAGGGGCTGCTGGTCATTATCGGTCAGTGCCTGTAATTCTTCCGGTTGCCAATGCTGATGGTCAGCGAACGCCACTTCACGCACCACGGTGCTTCCCAGCGCTTTCAGCGTAGCAAAAAAGCGCGGTGGGTGGCCGATCCCCGCCATGGCGACTAGCGGAGGCAGTGTTGATACCAGACGGCGTTCTCCGGTCAGCAGATTAACCGCGTCTCCCGCCGTGAGCTGCATAGCGATTTCACCACTTTGTGCCTCACCGCCATTCACAATAACAGCATCAACCGAACGCAGACGCGAAGCCCGCTCCCGCATCGGCCCGGCTGGCAGCCACCAGCCATTGCCAAAGCGGCGCACACCATCCACCACCACCAGCTCCATATCCCGTGCCAGCGCGTAATGTTGCAAGCCATCATCGGTCACGATGACATCCAGCGGCTGATGTGTCAGCAACGCTGATACTGCATCACGCCGATTGGGTGCTACAGCGACCGGCGCACCAGTACGCTGGTAAATCAGCACCGGCTCATCACCAGCCTGTGCGGTGGTCACCTCATCGGTAACCCGCAACGGATAGCGCTCGGCCTTACCGCCATAACCACGCGATACCACCCCGACGCGATACCCTTGCTGTTGTAACTGCTCTACCAGCCAGATCACCACCGGTGTTTTGCCGTTACCACCAGCGGTCAGGTTGCCTACCACGACCACCGGCACAGGTGCTCGCCACACATTCCGCCAGCCGCAACGGTAACTCAGCCGGATAAGATGGCTAATCAGGCCATAAAGTAACGATAACGGCAGCAACAGCCAGTACAACGGGGAGCGCCCCGACCAGATGCGTTCAATCATGCGCCAAACTGCAATTTGTGCAGCTGGGCATACGCCCCGTTTCGGGCCAGCAATTCAGCGTGCTGACCACGTTCGATGATCTGCCCGTCTTCCACCACCAGAATTTCGTCTGCCTTCTCAATGGTCGATAATCGGTGGGCGATCACCAATGCGGTACGGTTTTTCTGTAGTTCGTCCAGCGCCGCCTGAATGGCACGCTCTGACTCAGTATCCAGCGCCGAGGTGGCCTCATCCAATACCAGAATCGGACAATCACGCAGCAGTGCACGGGCAATCGCAATACGTTGACGCTGCCCACCAGACAGCAACACACCGTTTTCGCCAATCACCGTATCCAGGCCTTGCTCTAATTTGCCAATGAAATCCATCGCATGAGCCATTTGAGCGGCACGCTCGATATCTTCGCGGCTATAGCGATCACCACGGGCATACGCGATATTGTTGGCAATCGTATCATTGAACAGATGGACGTTCTGGGACACTAACGCAACCTGGCTACGCAATGACGGTAGCGTGTAATCGCGCAGGTCATGCCCATCCAGCAGAATCTCACCAGACTGGATATCGTAAAACCGAGTGATAAGGTTGGCGATAGTCGACTTACCTGATCCGGAACGCCCCACCAGCGCTACGGTTTTACCCGGTGGAATCCGTAGGCTAACGTTTTTAAGCGCCAGAGTTTCCTTGCCAGGGTATGCAAAATTAACATTACGGAACTCTACATCGCCCTGAGCGCGATCCAGTACGCGTGTTCCGCTGTCTTTTTCCTGCTCGGTGTCCAGAATGGCGAACAGTGTCTGACAAGCAGCCATACCACGCTGGAACTGGGAATTGACGTTAGTCAGTGACTTCAGTGGACGCATCAGGGTGAACATGGAGGAAAACACCACCGTGATAGTACCCGGCGTCAATGCCTTCATCACGCTCTCAAAACTGGCCGCATACAGCACGAAGGCCAACGCCAGCGAGGCGATAAACTGCACCACGGGATCAGAAATGGCTGACGCAGACACCATTTTCATGCCCTGCTGCCGCATACGGTTACTGACCTGGTTGAAGCGTCCTTCTTCGACTTTCTGCCCGCCGAAAATCAACACTTCCTTATGCCCTTTCAACATCTGCTCGGCACTGGTCGTCACCTGCCCCATCGTGTTCTGCATGTTTTTACTGATGCTGCGAAAACGCTTGGACACCACACGCATACTGTAAGAAACGAACGGCGCGATGACGATCAAAATCAGTGACAACTGCCAGCTGTACCAGAACATCAGCACGAACAGACCAATAATCGATGCGCCTTCCCTGACCACGGTAACCAGCGCATTTGACGACGACGACGCTACCTGTTCAGAGTCGTAGGTGATGCGGGAAAGCAGCGTCCCGGTAGACTGTTGATCGAAGAATGAAACCGGCATCCCCATGATGTGGCCGAACAGGCGACGGCGCATGTTCATGACCACTTTGCCCGATACCCAGGCCACACAATAACTGGAAATATAGCTGGAGATACCGCGCATAATCATCAGCCCGATAATAGCCAACGGCATCCACACCATCACACTTCGATCCGCCTTGCCGAATCCATCATCCAGCAATGGCTTGAGCAGGGACAGCATCAGCGTATCGCCAGCGGCGTTAATCACCAGCGCCACCGCCGCGACGGCAAGCCCGGCCTTATAAGGGGAGATCATCGGCCATAGGCGACGAAACGTCTGCCACGTGGAGAGATCTTTATCATTAATCATGCAATAAACCTGAGCCTTTGATAAATAGCCGTCTATTATTACTCATTATCCCGGTAAGCGCCAAACCACTGATGATACCAGCGGGGAGATATTTCACCCCGGTAGCGCAACATTTCGATGCCTTCGTCGAAAAAACGCACACTCAGTTGCCCATCACTGGCAGTATCGTGCCAATTATCCCCACGCTGATGGTAACGACGCCTGACACTGACAGACGGTAAACGCCACGGATTGTAGCGGGAGTTGGACGACAGTGCCTGCCCCGCGCCCACCGCCCGTAAAAATGGTGGTGATGATGACGTGGCACTCCCATGATGCGGCACCTGCAGGATATCCGCCGCCAGCATTTCACGTTGAGTTCGCAGCAGTATGGCTTCATCTTCATGCTCCAAATCGCCCGTCAGCAGTACCCGATAGCGCCCATCGTCCACCCTTACGACGCAAGAATCATGATTACCCGCTTCACGCACCCGCAACGGCGGCCAGATAACGCTGAACGTCAACCCTTGCCAATGCCATCGTTCACCTTGTACGCAAGGTCGGTGCTCTGGTTCAAGCAACGGACTGTATACCGGGACAGGCGAAAACGCGCGCTGTAATGCCTCAAGTCCACCACGGTGATCCAGATGGCTATGACTGAGGATAATCCCCTCCAGTTGTAATCCTCGCCATTTAAGGTAAGGCACGATTTCGCGGTCAGCCATATTGCCGCCGTCCCAGCCGGGACCGGTATCATACAGCCAGGCTTTGCCCTGTCGTTCAATGACCACCGCCAACCCGTGACCGACATCCAGCATGTCAACCCGCCAGGATGGCGCAGGCGATTTAGGCCGCAACGCCACTATCAGTACCAGCGCCAGCAGACTGAGCGGATAAGCTCGCCACCAGGCAAAACGCCAGACGATGACAGCCAGCCATCCCGCCACACTGTAAGGCACCACATTTTCACCCAGCGACAACCAGCCTGGCGGTATCGCCTGCAACGGTAGGAAAACCAGTGCCAGCGAACGATCAGCCAGCCACCACACACCTTGTGCCGCCATCGGGATAACCATCAGTGGCAATGCCAGCAAAATTAACGGGGTAGTAATAAACGATACCAGTGGCACCGCCCACAGATTGGCCGGTAGTGAACTCAAGCTGACGCCGTGAAACAGCCACACTTGTAGCGGCATCAACAACAGGGTGATTCCCATCTGCAAATGTAATCCGCGCAGCCATACCCAACGTTTGGGTCGTTGCAGATGCGTCGGTAGCGGTGCCCACTGATACCAGAAAATCAGGGCGGCGACCGCCAGCGCAGAAAGCCAGAAGCTGTCCGATAACACGCTCAACGGATCAGTCACCAGAATCAGCGCTACGCACCATAACCATACCTGCCATGATGAAACCGAGACACCGCGTATCCTTAGCAACGTCCAGCATGATAACGCCAACGCAGCCCTTATCGCTGGTGGGTTCCCACCCGACAACCAGACATATCCCCAAGCGCAGCACAACCCACACCATAACGGCACACGATGCTCAATCCAATGAACCGGCAACAAATAGTGCACCGCACGAACCACGCCCCAGCCCGACAAGGCCGCCAGCACGATATGCAATCCCGATATCGCCATCAGGTGCATGATGCCGGTTTGCCGAAGCACGTCGAGAATGTCATTCTCCACCAGCGTCATCTCACCGATCGCCAGCGCCAGTATTATCGATTGCCACGGCAACGACCGTGTTTGCCGTTCCACCTGCGCAACCAGACGCTGGCGCAAACCGCATTCTGCCTTCAGCACGGAGGCGGAAAGTATCCGACCGGTCAGTGGCTGTGCTTTAGCCAGCGCCCAACGCTGCCGGTCAAAACCGCCCTCGTTCAACCGACTGTGTACCGGACGTAACCGCAACCGAGCCTCCCACTGCTGCCCACCGCACCAGTTTGCCATCTGCGGTTGCGCATCCAAGCGCGCATAAAGCGGTGGAAACACCCAACGCCCGTTGATCTCCCACACGCGTACTACGACTTGCCCGGCATCCGCCTGCGCAA
Source organism: Dickeya undicola (assembly GCF_000784735.1). Classification (GTDB taxonomy): domain Bacteria; phylum Pseudomonadota; class Gammaproteobacteria; order Enterobacterales; family Enterobacteriaceae; genus Dickeya; species Dickeya undicola. Next base: position 246,761 of record NZ_JSYG01000009.1, on the reverse strand, counting down.
ATCGGACGCTACTGACGCCAACCCTTGCCGTCACCGGTCGCTGGGTAAACTGTTCCACCTGATTCAATATCACTCGGCCACTGTCGAGGCTCCAGATCACCCCTAACGCCACCAACCCAACGGGATAGAAGCGCGTCTTAAGTAGCCACAATACAGGTAGCCACCACACCAAAGAGCCGCTATCCGGTAACGTCGGTAATATCAGCAATAACAACGGGCCCGTTATCAACGTCACAGCCAGTTGATTCAATGAAATTCTGATGGCTTATCCCTCACCCGTTATTACCGATTCCCGGTGGTCATCCTGACTGGGATGCAGTGTGCCAACCCCGATGCACTGGCAAAAGTAGCGCATGGAAAACCCGGAATCGGTTACGCAAACAACCGCAACGGTTGCAATCTATTGCAATAACGCTGCGAGGTGACACGAGCACGACATCGGACCGTCGATTCTCGTATTGACAAGCAGAAGCGGTTCATTGAATGGTATGCATCAGACCACATCTGGCGGTTATGACTAGTCGTGGCTCAAACAGGGATATGCCACGAACTATTGGCAAAAAATGGAAGGAAACATTGTCCTATGACGGATAAAAACAGCATTCTCATCTTCAGTGTATTGGCGTTGTCCGCCTGCTCAATGGCACCACGCAACGAACCGGCAGATAGTGCCTTTCGGCATGTGGCTCTTGCCGCCAACGAGTGCACCACCGATTTACTGGCACAGGTAAAGCACCTTGATGGGAAATATCGGGTAATAACGCGGTATTACATCAAAAACCAGACTATCGACACGACTGGAGGGGGCAAGATCATCGACACACAGGTGCGAGAGATCCCCGCCATCAACGCAGACGCGCTGGATAAGGGCGAGACAGGCAGCGCATGGCGCGACTGCATGAAGCAGAAAAACGCACTGGTGTCAGAAATCGTGATGAGTCAATCATAGACAGGCGGCCTGAATACTCACCCGCCGCCAAAAGCATCAGGGCCGGAAGTCGGCCCTGATTGTCAGTGAAATTATTTCGCCTCTACCGGCGGTTTGATTTCACCCATTTCCTTGATTTTACGGGACAGTTCGCGGCGTTCTTTTGACAGTTCCGCGTTTTTGATGATGTATTCATCTACACGGTCCTCATAGTCGCTACGCATGTTGGCAATAATGTTCTGGATATCTTCAATCGACATACCCGGCTTGATGTACTCGCTCAGGTTATCCAACAGCAGCACACGTTTCTGGTTATCACGGACTTTCTTTTCATTATCCGCAATTTCACGCTGCAACTTGTTCTTGCGACGGAACATACGCACGAATTCCAGCACATCCTGGAAACATGGTTTAGTGTTACCCTTCTCCATTTTTCTACCCTTACTTAACGATCAAAATTCGTTATGCGAAGACCGCGCTACTCCGGGCTATATCCCACAATAATGCGCATCGTCCTCCGCCCTGATAACAATCGTCGCCTTGATAACAATCGTTGCCTTGATAACAATCTTTGCTCTGATAACACTGTGTGAGCGATACCAGCGACGTACATCATGGCGGAACATAGACTCACCATACAGGTTAGCCACTATCGTCGACAAGGTGGTTTTCCCCTATCATCGATGCAATCGTTGTCTTTATGTGCACCCTATCACTCCCGCGCTCCGATTGCACCTGACTCGATTCAACACCACATCGCATCACACATGCTAGCTTCTGTCAGACAACAGGATGGTTTACCATGACGGCTTTGTGTTGTCCGTCACCGTTTTTACTGAAAGAACGATGAGTTGCCCTTAAACTGGCGAGCCGTTCCGCATGGCCTTTCCGCCGGGCAAAACCGACGGTGACAAACGTGCTTCGCGGCAGTATGACTGGTTTACCAGCGCTTGCCGTCGCCAGGCTGAACAGAGAGAAACCGTGCAAAATCAACACACCGAACCCACTTTTTTCATTCATGACTATGAAACCTTTGGCAAGCATCCAGCCAAAGATCGTCCAGCGCAGTTCGCTGGTGTCCGTACCGATTTGAATTTTAATGTGATTGGCGAGCCGGTAGTGATCTACTGTCAACCAACCGACGATTATCTACCCGACCCGGAAGCGGTGATGATTACCGGCATCACACCGCAGGTGGCGCAAAATCGTGGGATGCGCGAAGTGGCATTCGCCCGTCATATCCATGACGCCTTCAGTGTGCCGGGCACCTGCATCATGGGATACAACAACATTCGGTTTGATGACGAAGTCAGTCGGAATCTGTTCTATCGCAACTTCTACGACCCTTATGCCTATAGTTGGCAAAACGGTAATTCCCGCTGGGATTTACTGGATATGCTGCGGGCGTGCTATGCCTTACGCCCAGACGGCATAGTCTGGCCGGAAAACGATGACGGTTTTCCCAGTTTCAGGCTGGAACACCTGACGCGCGCCAATGGCGTTGAACACACTCAGGCGCACGACGCCATGTCGGATGTGTATGCCACTATCGCCATGGCGCGCCTGCTCAAACAATCGCAGCCGAAATTGTTCGACTATCTCTATACGTTGCGTAACAAGAACAAAGTCAGCGCGTTAATCGATATTCCGCAAATGAAACCGCTGGTGCACGTTTCCGGCATGTTTGGCGCAGCGCGCGGTAATACTAGCTGGATTGTGCCGCTGGCCTGGCATCCGGATAACCGTAACGCGGTCATCGTCTGCGATCTGGCAGGCGACATTCAGCCACTGCTGGAACTGAATGCGGATGAACTGCGCACCCGGCTTTATACCCGCCGTGCGCTGCTGGCGGAAGATGAATCACCGGTGCCTGTCAAACTGGTGCATATCAATAAATGTCCGGTTCTGGCACCAGCCAGCACACTGCGCCCGGAAGATGCTGAGCGGCTGGGTATTGACCGTCAGCACTGCCTGAACAATCTACAGTTGCTGCGTCAGCATGGCAGCGTACGGGAGAAAGTGGTGGCGCTGTTTGCTGATGCCCCGCCGTTTGAAGCGGCGACGGATGTGGACCTGAAACTGTACGATGGTTTTTTCAGCGACGCCGACCGGGCCGCCATGGACATTATCCGTAAAACTGACCCCCAGCACCTTCCGGCCCTGAATCTTCAGTTTGCCGATCGCCGGGTGGAGGAATTGCTGTTCCGCTACCGGGCGCGCAATTTCCCCGGCACGCTTGATGAGCAAGAGCAGCAGCGCTGGCTGGCGCATCGCCGAGAGGTCTTTACCCCCGAGCGGTTGCAGTCTTATTCAGATTTGTTGGAGAGCTTGTATCAGCAGTACGCGGATGACGAGAAAAAAACCGCGCTACTCAAAGCGCTGGTTGCCTATGCCCAACAGCTGGTCGCCTGAAGCATGGCAACATCGCAACAGGGCACACAGCATGTGCTTACTGCCACGGTGACACCGATCTCTCCGTTGCTGTTGCTTTAACACATAAAAAACAGGCTCCCGCGGGAGCCTGTCATCATCAGTCAGCGCATTACGCCAGATCTTCGTTGTACTGCGGCACCGGCTGCCTGAAACTGCGCGTGACAAACGCCAGATATAGCAGGCCAATCGCGGCCCACACTAGCCCCAGCGTCATTGAGGTGCTTTCCAGATTCAGCCACAGCGCCCCAACAGTCAACGCGCCCATGACCGGCAAAATCAGATAGTTCACGGTGTCTTTCAACGTCTTGTTACGGCGCTCACGAATGTAGAACTGAGAAATCACCGACAAATTGACGAAGGTGAAAGCGACCAGCGCCCCGAAGTTGATCAATGCCGTCGCAGTCACCAGATCGAACGAGATGGCAGACAGCGCGATAACACCGACCAGCAGTACGTTCAGCGCCGGAGTCCGCCAGCGCGGATGGACATAGCCGAAGAAGCGCTCAGGGAAGACACCGTCCCGCCCCATGACATACATCAGGCGAGATACGCCAGCATGTGCGGCCATGCCAGACGCTAGCACAGTGACACAGGAGAAAATCAGAATACCAAACTGGAAGGTCTTACCCGCCACGTACAGCATGATTTCAGGCTGGGAGGCATCCGGATGTTGAAAGCGTGAAATATCCGGGAAGTAGAGCTGTAGGAAGTAGGACACCAGCACGAAAATTACACCACCCAGCAACGCCGTCAGAAAAATCGCTTTCGGAATCACCCGGCCTGCGTCTTTAGTTTCTTCAGACAGCGAACTAATGCCGTCAAAGCCGAGGAACGAAAAGCACAGGATCGTTGCGCCAGTGATCATCGGCACCACATGGGCATTATCAGACCAGAACGGACGGCTGCTGGTCAGCGTACCGGCACCTTCGCCATGCGCCACGCCATAAATGACCATGCCGGTGATAGCCACCATCACGGCGACCTGCAGCACAACGATTAGGCTATTGAAGTTGGCAACGGTTTTGATGCCGCGCAGGTTGGACAGCGTCATGAAACCAACCAGCAGCACCACAAAGATCCACGACGGAATACCTGGGATCAACGTTTCAAAATAGATTTTCGCCAGCAGGATGTTGATCATCGGCATGAACAGATAATCCAACAACGACGACCATCCCACCATGAAGCCGACTGTTGGGCTAATCGCTTTCTGGGCATAGGTATAAGCTGAGCCAGCGGACGGGAAGCGACGCACCAGCTTACCGTAGCTAAGCGCGGTAAACAGAATGGCAATCAGTGCAAACGCGTATGCGGTAGCAACGTGACCATCGGTCAGACCGGAAACGATACCGAAGGTATCAAACAGCGTCATCGGCTGCATGTAGGCCAGGCCCATCATCACGACAGGAACCAGGGTCAATGTTTTACGCAGTTGTACGCGCGGCGTGGAAACAGTGGAATCAGTCATGACGCAGACCTCCTTTACCGACAGCGACCCTACCAGCACCACTCACCATCCATGCTCCTGCAATGAATGACGAAGACGTCGTGCGGCGGTGTTTCAGGTATCCAGAACGTCCACAAGCGAACGGGCGAGCGGTGTCGCCGTAGCCAAGGTGAGCAGCCGATACGCCACCCGAGATCAGGTACGCCAACATGGCGCCCTTGTCGCACCAGCCGGCGGGCACCGGCTCCAAAACCACTGATTGCCCCATTATGTCTCTCTATTAACTCTGCGCAGCCTGTAGCGTGCGTTTTACCGATATCTGTCCGGCACCATCAATAGCGCCAGCCTCTTATAAGAAATACAAAAAAATAACCGACGCGATAGGTATGCGTCGGTTTTTCAGGGCGCGTATTCTGCCCTAGGTGACAAGCAGAGACAAGACCTATGAAGCCAGTCGTGTATTGCTTGTACGGTTAACGCGGTCGCCAGTACGGATCAAACGACTTAGCGAAGCCGTTTACGCTTTTCGTTTTGATCCAGTTCCAGTTCGGTGATCACCTGCTGTAATCCTCGTTCCTGCGCCGCACTTAGCGTTGAAAACTTGAAGCTTAGGCGCTCGATCTGCTTCACCTCGCCTTTACTGTCAACAACCTTGGTAGTGGCATGATTAACAAAATGCAGGTCCAGGCAGAATTGTCCGTAGCTGGCGAGATCCACATCAATGTTTTTCAGAAGCATACCCGGCTCAAACAGCTCGGCTACGGTTTTATCGTCGGTATACATGGACAGGCCACCCAGCGACAAATCCTTCAGGTTAAATTCGAAATGGGTGTTGTCCGGCAGCTCTCCCCGACAGCACATCGGTGGCCAGGCCGGTGAATTAATGCGGAAAAAATTACGACGCTGGATATAGTACAGCACGTCGGGAACGGCTGCGCAGAAAGCAGGAAGACCGTCATGTTCGACCGTTCTGATGATCGTGGAGCGAAATTCGACCTTGGCACCAGCCGTTTCTGCCGCAAACTCAAGTTCACCGGCAAACAGTGCCCGACTGTTTTCACGCTCCAGCGCGCCGAGGTCAAACAGGAATTCCTCTTCGTCCGAATCAACCTCAAGGATCTTGCTGATGAACTGACCGTGCGTGTGATACACCATTACTGTGGTGTCTTGCTTTTGCAGTCCGCGTAATGTGGCGCAAATAGCCATTTTATTGCGCCTGGCGTACTGCTCTTTCATATTGTTATCCACTACATCCATCCCCACCGTCAATTGAATGGTCAATGCGTCATTCAGTGTCCCAGAACCCCCAGGATACAGCATGGCATTAATATCGACACTCATGCCATCAACTTTAGGGTTTTTATCCGTTCATTCGCTTATCACTGTGCGCATGGAACCACTGGCACACAGCAAAGCCCCGCAAGCGCGAGGCGAAAACGGACGAAAAGAATGGGGGGACTGTTTGCCAATAATAGACGAGGTTCAGTCGAGAGGATAGTGAGAAAGCAGCCAGGTCAACGCCAGCAGATCGGCACTACCACCGGGGCTGATATTGCGCTCAACTAACGCCTGATTCATGTCCTGCAGCCCCTGGCGAGTGACACCGCCGGACAATAATGCCCGCGCATTCGACTGAACGAACGCCAGCCCTTCTATTCCACCACGGGAAACGACATTGGTATCCGGGTTATGGGCCATTAAGACCACTAGCGTCTGCAGCAAGGCAGATTCATCGTCCTGCCCCTGTGCGCGAGCGCGCAGGTAAGCGGGCAGCGCATACTGACGAACGGTAGCAAAACCACTGGCAGCTTCGCCACGGGCACCGGTCAAGCCGTGACGCCGAAATAGATGTTCTCCCGCCGTAGCCGCGTGCTGGCTTTTCTCCAGCTCATTGCGCACTAAATCGGCACTCATCTGCGCCACACTGTGACATAAACTATTCTGCGTTAACCGTTGCCGACGCCCCGCCAGCCAGCCTGCCGCACTGCATAGTAATCCAAAGGCGAAGATGCCACCTTTGTGCGTATTCACGCCACCCGTCGCAGCCAGCATCGCCTGCTCGGCGGCGATGCCGATAGGCCGCACCTGTGGCAGAAGTTGGGTTATCGGCAAGGTGCTATGCGCTATGCCCGCTTCGGTAAAACGTGAAAACCAGGGAGCCAACGCCGCGATACTGGCCTGAAACAACGGCACATCCATATCGCGATGAGCGCCATTGTTGTCTCGATCCACCAGACCGGGTTTTGGTGTCAGCATCACCTCAATAGTCAGGGCAGCAGCCACCTGCTGGTGAATTGTCGGTATCGCCACCAGCGCACCGGTGGCATCAGGAAATAGCGTTGTCAGTAGCGGTGAGGAAACACTCGACTCAGTGTGCGTTAAACCAGGCATGGAGGATACTCTCGATTTTTTCAATCACGTCCGGTAACGCATGGCGGCGCGAACGCGCGCAGACATGCGCTGATTCATCACAGAGTATACATTGGCGACGATCGTGCGCCAGTAGTGTTCGACTGATAGAACCTTCCTGCGGACAAAACACGTCAAAATCCCACAGCCGTCCCAGCGGGTGCTGATCTTCCAGCGCAATAGCCGCCGCCTTAACGCTCAATGCATCCTTGGTGATGACCCAGAATGCCTCTGCACCGGTATCCAACCAATGCACTTGCTGCTCTAGCGCTTCCCAACCGCGAGCCAGGCACAGGTCATTGAACGACGTTACCGCTTCCACCATCGCACGGCGATATAGCGGCGAGTCTTTAACCGGCCCCGGCGTCACCAGCGTTAACGACACCAGTGTAGACTGGTGTCGCGCCAGCAATTGCTGCTGGCGAGCACAGCGGCGATCCTTCGCCGCTAACAGGCTTTCCAGTGAGACAGCGACCGTTGAATCTATCGCAATATCGCTCACTCGTTGTCCTCTTTAACCTGACGTACCACGTCAATCACACTGCCATCACGGTAGCGAATCACCCCGACGATGCGATCGTGGAATTCAATGGCTTTAGGTTCGCCCACCAGTTGAATCGCACGTTGATACAGTTCTTCAATCGACATCACGCTCAGACCGGCTTTGACCAGGCGTTCCGCCACATCCGGACGTGCCGGGTTAACAGCGATACCGTGGTCGGTCACCAATACGTCGATAGCACTGCCCGGCGTTACACAGGTCGTGACCTGACGTACTACCGTTGGAATACGGCTGCGAATCAACGGCGCAACGACGATGGTCAGGTTCGCCGCCGTCGCCACATCGCAATGACCGCCAGACGCGCCGCGCATCACGCCGTCGGAACCGGTGATCACGTTGACGTTAAACTGAGTATCGATCTCCAGTGCACTCAGAATCACCACGTCCAGTTGGTCGCAACAGGCAGCCTTGGAACTAGGGTTCGCGTAAACGTTGGTGGAGATTTCTACGTGATTGGGGTTCTTCGCCAGCGATGCCGCCGCATTGGCGTCGAAGCATTGGGTATCCAGCAGTTTTTCAATCAACCCTTTTTCATGCAGGTCGACGATGCTGCCGGTGATGCCGCCAAGTGCGAAGCTCGCCACCACGCCCTGTTTCTGCATACGATCTTCCAGAAAACGGGTACAGGCGGTAGAGGCTGCGCCGGAACCGGTCTGGATCGAAAAGCCCGGTTTAAAATAGCCGGAGTGCTCGATCACATCCGCAGCGCTGCGGGCAATCAGCAGTTCACGCGGGTTACTGGTGACGCGAGCTGCACCTACGCTGATTTTCGCCGGATCACCTACTTCATCCACCGGCACCACAAAGTCCACCTGATCCTGCACCAGGCTGGCAGGCATATTAGGGAACGGCACCAGGCTTTCGGTCAGCAGCACCACTTTACCTGCGTACTGGGCATCGACCATCGCGTAGCCGAGCGAACCGCAGCGGGATTTACCCGACGTGCCGTTGGCGTTGCCGAATTCGTCGCTGCTCGGCACCCCGAGGAAAGCAACGTCAATCTTCAGCTCGCCGCTCTGCAACAGATGTACGCGGCCGCCGTGAGAGTGAATCTGAACCGGCTCTTTCATCAGGCCGTGAGAGATGGCATCCGCCAGCTTGCCGCGCATACCGGAGGTATAGATGCGGGTAATCACGCCATTGCGGATATGCTCGATCAGCGGTGCGTTGCAGGTCATCAACGAACTGGAAGCCAGCGTCAGGTTTTTAAAACCCAGACGGGCCAGGGTATCCACCACGTGGTTAATCACCTTGTCCCCTTCACGGAACGCATGGTGGAACGAAATCGTCATGCCGTCCTGCAACCCGCTTTTGCGAATGGCTTCTTCCAGATCGGCGCACAATTTACGCTGGTGTTTTTCGGTAACGTCATTCAGCCAGGGGGTACTGTGGTTGGCATTGACGAACGGTTGCAGATGGCTTTTTTCTGGATATTGCTTCTGCAGTGCTTCAATAAAGTTACTCATGATCCAATCCTGTCATTGCGAAGGCCCGCTAGCGCGACATCACGCCGCCAGCTGGCCAGTGCGGAAACTATTACAAACCAGACTCCATCCGGTTACCGGCCTGCCTTTATTTGCGCACGCCGGAGGCCAGTGCACGTTCCACCACTCGGCGGGCGTGGTCGATAATCGGGCCGTCGATCATTTTTCCGTTCAGCGAAATCACCCCCAGACCAGCACGTTCACCGTCTTCCGCCGCCTTGATGACCAGATGAGCGTAGTCCACTTCATCCTGAGTCGGCGCGTAAGCGTTGTGCAGCAGTTCGATCTGGCGCGGGTTGATCAGCGACTTGCCGTTAAAGCCCAGTTTGCGGATCAGATCCACTTCTTTCAGGAACCCTTCTTCGTCGTTGACGTTGGAGTACACCACGTCAAAGGCGTCGATACCGGCAGCACGAGCGGCATGTAGCACCGCACAACGGGCATAGAACAACTCGGTGCCATCACCGCGTTCGGTTTGCATATCCATCACGTAGTCAAACGCCGCCAGCGCGATGCCGATCATGCGTTCAGAAGAGCGGGCGATAGATACGGCGTTGATCACGCCGACGGCAGACTCAATCGCCGCCATGATGCGAGTCGAGCCGACTTCACGGCCGCACTCTTTTTCGATGCGCGCCAGATGGTGCTCCAGTTCAGCAACATCGTCGGTAGAGTCGGTTTTCGGCAAACGGATAACATCCGCACCACCGCGTACAGAGGCTTCCAGATCTTTAAGGCCGAACGGCGTATTGAGCTGATTGATGCGCACTACAGTTTCGATGTCCTGATACATCGGGTGCTGCAATGCATGGTGGACCAGCAGGCGTGCGGTATCTTTCTCACGCAGGGAAACGGCATCCTCCAGGTCAAACATGATGGAGTCTGGTTTGTAGATGAAAGCATTAGACAACATGGCAGCATTCGCGCCTGGCAGGAACAACATACTACGGCGCAATTTTTTCGGCTGAGTGGTGCTCATCACAGTTTCTCCCAGTCAATCTGATCAACATCGGCGGCACGCAGCACGGCGCTCTGCACTCGGGCACGGATCACACAATCCAGCGCACCCTTGTCTTCAACCACAATGGTGCCGGACTCTACGCCCAGCGTGCTCAGGGTGTCGTTCACCACTTGCTTGATCTGTGCGCCAAACTGCTTGATGACTTCACTGTTTATCACCACGGTCAACTGGCCTTCCGCCGGTGCTACCTTGACCAGCAAGTCGCTGGATTCAAAGGTCCCCGCCAGGGCCTCCTTGATAATTTTCATGTTGTTTACCTGCTTAATACATTTAAAAACACGTTACGCACAGGCGAGTTCGCCATAGCGTTGTAAATGTGCAAACGTAGTCACCGGAACGATCTCTCGGATATGTTCAAACTGACGCAGCTTCAGTAACCGGCGCACTTCAGAGGCGGAAATCGCCAGGCCGGAGTGTTCGCGAGTGCGTTCAATTTCCACCACTTCCAGCGCCGGGGCGGCAACCTGCCCAGCCTGTTCCAGCCAGTGATGCATATCCTGGTTATAGCGGTGTGTTACCGGGCAGAAGGGTTCCGTACCGACAAAGCGTCGGGTAATGCCGAGCGCTGGTGCGATGTACTGGCGAAAGATGATCAGGTCCAGCGCCGCGTGGGCCTGAGTAATCAACTGCTCTTCTTTCAGGAAATAGCCCGGAAACGTCGCTTTGGAGATCATGTATTCCGACCCGGCGTGAACCGTCAGATTCGGGATGTGTGCTACCCCCTGACGTACCATGTCCAGCCGTTCAGTGAACGGGAAAAAAGACACATCTTCCCGCACCACGAAAATGTGCAGCCAGTCACAGGCGCGGGCAGCTTGCTCCGCCAGATAACAGTGCCCCAGTGTGAACGGGTTGGCGTTCATCACAATGGCGCCGATATCCCGACCCGGTTTGACCTGCGACGCCAGAGACTGACAATACTGTTTAATGCCGATAGGTGTGTTTTCCATCAGTACGGCCTTGTCGTCATAACAAGCCAGCGGGTAGAAACCACAGCCGCGGAAAACCGTGATATTGCAAGGGCGGGTGTAGAGAAACAGATGGAACTGACCACGTTCGGCGGCAAACTGTACCACCTCGTTCACCACTTTCACCCCCAGATTGAGGTCACGATAATCGGGATCTACCGCCACGCACTTGATGGTATTTGCACACAACCCGGCACAGGCAACCAGTTGGCCGTTATGCCTGCCCACCACAAAGAACTCGATATCCTTGTCCATGCCCAACTGGCACATCCCGAGAAATTGACTAACTTCAGCCACTTCACGGGGTTGGACTCGAACATCCAGCGTGGAAAACGTAAAACTCTCATCGGCGTACATAACGGTTATCCTGCTATTTGCTGTACCACATAACACATGGGGTCGACGCCTCCGGCGAACCGGAGGCGATACCGGTCAGTGCCCCACAGCGGCGGGTGCCGCTCGCTGGGCTTTCACCGGCTGGGCGACTTCACCAATGGTGTTTCGCAGGTGACCCACGTTTTCAATTTCCACTTCAATACTGTCGCCCGGCTTCATAAACAGCGGCGGAGTACGTTTCTTACCAACACCGCCCGGTGAACCGGTAATGATCACATCACCCGCGCTCAACGCGGTGAAGGTGCTGATGTACTCAATCAGGTCCGCCACTTTGTGAATCATGCTGGCGGTATTGTCGTCCTGCACCATGCGGCCGTTCAGGTAGGTACGAATAGCCAGAGCGTGCGGGTCCGGGATTTCATCACGGGTAGTGAGATAAGGCCCGAATGCACCGGTTTTCTGCCAGTTCTTACCGGCGGTAAACCAGCTGTGCTGCCAGTCACGAGCAGAGCCGTCCATGTAGCAGCTGTAACCGGCGACAAATGACAGCGCCTCATCACGGCTGATGTTCTGGCCGTCTTTACCGATGATCACGGCCAGCTCGCCTTCATAGTCGAACTCGCTGGAGTAGTGCGGCTTGAGCACCTGAGTGCCGTGGCCGGTCTGCGAGTCGGCGAAGCGCACAAACAGTGTCGGTGCCGGGTTCTGTTCGTTAAATTCCTTACGTTTGTCGGCGTAGTTCATGCCGACACACAGGATTTTGGACGGAGCCACAATCACCGGCAGGAAGGTCACGTCTGCTACGGCGACGTCCGGCGTCTCACTCTGGAAAGCCGCGGCTTCCTGGAGCGCATCGCCAGCCAGCAACGCTTTCAGGTCCGGATAGCGGTTGCCAAGTCGGCTTCCCAAATCAATCAGGCCCGCAGGCGTGTGGATGCCGTAGCTGTTTTTGCCGTGATGGCGGTAACTTGCAAGTTTCATAATCTTTCCCGTTTAAATAAGGCCGCGTGCTATCGCGGCGTTATTTGTTTTTGTCATACAACCGTCACACCAGGAACTTGCCAAGAACCAGCAAGGCCACGGAGACGTTGATTGCTCCACCGATACGAGTAGCAATCTGAGCGAACGGCATCAGCACCATGCGGTTACCAGCGGTGAGAATAGCCACATCACCAGTACCGCCCTGCCCGCTCTGGCAGCAGGAGATGATGGCAACATCAATCGGGTGCATACCGATTTTCTTGCCAACGAAGAAACCTGTGGTAACCAGTGCCACGACAGTGGACACGATGACGGCCAGGTTAGTGAGAGTAAACGCATGAACCAGCTCTTCCCACGGAGTGATAGCAACACCTACTGCGAAAAGAATTGGATAAGTTACTGATGTCTGGAAGAATTTATACACAACCTGGGAACCTTCCAGCAGACGCGGAGAGGCACCATTCAGCAATTTTACGATCACCGCGGCGAACAACATGCCAACCGGTGCAGGCAGACCAATCAGTTTGTGGCCCAGCATACCGATCATGTAGAGCAGGATAGCCAGCAGAGCACCCGCCGCCAGATTGGCCGGGTCCATTTTGCCGCTCAGTGCGCTGGTGAGTGTGGCCGGCGTCTGTTCGGTGCCGTTTGCCTTGTTCGGCATCAGGTCGCCTTCACCGGTCAGGTGCGGATAACGTTTACCCAGTTGATTCAGGACACCAGCAAGAACGATAGCCGTCAGGCTGCCCAGCATAACGATTGGCAGGATGCGGCCCAGTGCGACACCTTGTTCCATGTGCAGCAGCGTGGCGTAACCGATAGAGAGTGGAATCGCCCCTTCACCGACACCGCCCGCCATAATCGGCAGTACCAGGAAGAAGAAGATCTGGAACGGGTCCATACCCAGCGTAATGCCGACGCCCATACCGACAATCATGCCCACGATTTCACCACACAGCATGGGGAAGAAAATACGCAGGAAGCCTTGAATCAGCGTCTGCCGGTTCATGCTCATGATGCTACCGACGATAATGCAGCAGATATACAGATACAGAATGTTGGTAGATTTGTAGAACTTGGTAGTGGAGTCCACAACCACCTGCGGCAGCAGGCCGTAATACACCAGTGCGGACGGAATAAAGGTGGCGCAGATGGCCGCCGCACCCATTTTGCCGATAAGCGGCAAACGTTTACCGAACTCACCACAGGCAAAACCGAAGAACGCCAACGTGGCAACCATCACCACGATATCGCTGGGCAGTTTCCCTTCAAAGCAGTCCAGTGCAATCAATAGCCCGGCAAGGATAAACAGCGGCACTGGAATAACGCCAATTTTATAGTTATCCAGAACATGCCACCATTTTTCTTTTAATGAAACCTTCCCAGAGGCCTCATCTTTTACAACGATATAAGAATCATCAGTGGTACTCATAACCTTCTCCCCTTGTTATTTTCCCAGGCATGGTAAGAGGTCAACACCAATTATTATGTGACAATCTTCAAATTAAAAAATGAGTTTTAATGGCACTTATGGTTTTTATGGTTTTTATTAAATTTAATCTATAAATCAATAATATAAAAACACATGAGGCGGGAGTTATTTTTGCGGTTTTTATGGTTTTTATGGAACAAATGGCACCAATTTCGCCAATGGAATTATATGTTGAAAAAAAGTAATTAAAATGTCTTCTCTTCGTGATGCTTAATTTACGCTTTATTTAAAAACACAGAAATTAAAATACTTCTTTCACAATTTACGCGGAGCGCTTCACAAGACTATTTTTTATCCCCTTTCTTGTACGCCTTTCATGATAAATTAGCCATCTTCGTTTCTGTGGTTGACCGGTGATTAGCACATTATGACTGTCAGGCTACCGTTTCATCTCAAGCTGTTCATCTACCTGATGATCTTTTTTTCTCTGCTGCTTATCACCGCAGGGCTTTACTATTACCGGGCGGTAGACCTGCAGCTCTACGATGAGCTGGGTAGCCGGGCGCAGATTCAGGCGCGTGAAATCGCCATTATTCCCTCGTTGATTGAAGCAGTAAAACGCCGCGATACCGCCACCATTGATGACCTGGTCGACCAAATCAAAGCTCGCAGCGACGCCAGCTTTATTGTCATCGGTGATCGCAACGCTACCCACCTTTACCATTCGGTAGAGCCCTCGCTGCTCGGCACCGAAATGATCGGCGGCGATAACAAAGAAGTGCTGGAAGGTCAAAGCACCATCACGCTACGCCGTGGTGCCATCGGCATTTCGCTGCGCAGCAAAGCGCCGATCATGGAAGGCGACCAGGTTATCGGCATTGTCTCGGTGGGGTATCTGAAAAAGCGTATCGACAACCTGACACTCAGCAAAGTCGCCCATGTCGGCCTGGCGATCGTCGCCATGCTGGTTGCCCTGTTTTTTTTCTCCTGGTGGTTCTCCCGCAACCTGAAAAAGCAGATGTTCGGACTGGAACCGCTGGAAATCAGGCTGCTGGTCAGGCAGCAAAAGGCGCTACTGGAGTCCATTTATGAAGGCGTGATCGCCATCGACAAACAGCGCAACATCGCGGTGATCAATCATGCAGCAAAAGATTTGCTTGGATTGACGACGCCCTCATATCAGTTACGCGGCAAACCTATCGATGATGTCATTGCGCCGGTGCCGTTCTTCTCCAATAAAGATATCTGGTTCAACGATACTCATGACGAGATCTGCCGTTTCAACCAGATTACGGTCATTGCCAGCCGTGTACGCATTATGCTGGCAGACGAACTGCAAGGCTGGGTCATCAGCTTTCGCGACAAAAATGACCTCCACACCCTGAGTATGCAGCTCAGCCAGGTCAAACGCTACGCCAACAGCCTACGCATCCTGCGCCACGAACAGCTAAACTGGACCGCTACACTGGCCGGGCTGTTGCATTTACGCCGCTATGATGAAGCCATACGTTACATAGAGGCACAGTCCGAAGGCGCGCAGGTGGTGCTGGATTTCATCTCCAGCCGCTTTTGCTCCCCGGCGCTTTGCGGCCTGCTGCTGGGTAAATACGCCAGCGCCCGAGAAAAAGGCATCGAGCTGCACTTTGATCCACGCTGCCAGCTCAGTGGCATCCCTTCTTCCCTCAGTGAAACCGAGTTGATGTCAATTATTGGAAATTTAATCGATAATGCCGTCGAAGCCACGCTGGCTAGCACCCCGACTTATCATCCGGTCGAAGTGTATATCCACGATGGTGAGCAGGAACTGGTCATTGAAGTCGCCGATCAAGGTACAGGGATTGACCCCACCATTGCAGATCGGGTATTTGAAATGGGTGTCACCAGCAAACAGGAAGGCGATCACGGGTTGGGCCTGCATCTGGTTTCCAGCTATGTCAGCCAGGCACAGGGTGTGATCGAGGTTTCTGACAATTCGCCTCACGGCGCTATTTTTTCTATTTTCATTCCGAAAACCACCATATAACCAAAAACAGGGAATACGAGCACATGCCGATTGCGAGCACCATGCCGACTGAACGAACCATTGAAAACTTCGACGTATTGATCGTTGAAGATGAAAGAAAGCTGGCAAATATCCACGCAGAATTTATCGAAAAAAATTTCGCGCTGCGGGTGGTGGGCACGGCGTCAACCCTGAATGAAGCCAAACGTATGCTGCAACAATACAAACCCCGACTGATGCTGCTGGATAACTACCTGCCGGACGGCGAAGGTGTCCAGTTGATCGAAAGCGACCTGATGCGCAGCATCAACTGTTCAGTGATTTTTATTACTGCCGCTAGCGACATGAATACCTGCGCGCAAGCTATTCGGTGCGGGGCTTTTGATTACATCATCAAGCCGGTGTCTTATCCACGGTTACGCTCATCGCTGGAGCGTTTTATCCAGTTCGTCAAAACCCAGCATACCTACAAGGTCGTCGATCAGCAGAACGTGGACGTGCTTTACCAGTTGCAGGCGTCTACCGTACCTAACGGGCCGGGCAGCAAAGGCATCGAAGAAAATACCCTTAGCCTGATCAAGCAGATTTTTCAGGACGACCCGCAAGCGCTGTTCTCCGTGGATGAAGTGGTGGAGAAAACCGGATTAAGCAAAACTACCGCCCGGCGGTATCTGGAGTTTGGGCTTGAAAACCATTTTCTGGATGTAGAAATGCGCTACGGCAAAATTGGTCACCCTCGTCGGCTCTATCGCAAAAAGCACCTCGACTAACGCACCATTCATTGGCGTTTTTTCATTGGCGTTTTTTCATTGGCGTTTTCTCATTGACATGTTCCTGCTCGCCATACCGGCCGCTTCTTGCCAGTATGGCGTACTCTCGCCAGTCATCGCCCCTTCCAATAGCCATAGATTTCAGTCAACAGACCTAATTTGCTTAGGCGTTTCACCAGATAAACCGCTTCACATCACAAAACATCATCAAACCGTGTGAGCACAACTAAATCTCCATGCTGCCAACACCGATAACACATTGAGCGAGCGTTGCAAAAATGTAGACTTATGCAGCACCGACGTTCACGGCACCAGGCCAATAACAACACGCAGGTAATTTATTTCAAGGAGTACGGCAATGGGGTTCAGCAGCGCGATAAAAAATACCAAAATATCTCACAAACTCTACCTGGGATTCGGCGTAGTGTTATTGCTGGTAGTCATGGCTTCCTCACTCAGCGCAATACGCTTTCGCGATATTCGCGATATCTATGAAAAAACCAATCTGATTTACAACATCAACATCGAAGTCTTCCAGGCCAAAATCAACCGCCTGAAATATTTCTATACCCCGGATGACAATACGCAAGCCGTTCTGACCGGTTTCGTCAAACACGCCACCGAACTGACCCAAAGTGCCCACACACTCTCCTGGCACAGTGACGAACTCGGTTACATCAACGATCTGGACAAGATCATGGTGGATTTCCAGAAATCGGTCGCAGATATGTCAACCGCTACGCAGCAGGTGGTCGCGCTGAGAAAGCAAATCGCCACGCTGAATGCGCAGGATGCCGTCAAAAGCTTTCGCGACGGCCTGCAAAATCAGCAACTGGACACCGCGTTATACCAGCGCGTAGATGAATTGGCTTACGCTACCGCGTCGTTGAAAAACCTCTCGTATGAATTGCAGCTTAGCGGCACTGACGATGCCGCCAAAGCATTTAGCAGCCGCTATGCCGAGGTGCAAAAGGCTTATCAGGCCCTGTTACCGGCGCTTTCCGGCGAAACGCAGAAACTGGCGGAAGACCTCTGGAAATACACCGGACAATACGCCTCGCAGAATCAGGACTACTCTCGTGCCTGGAACGAGTTGAAAAAAGCGGAAAATGCCGTGAAGATCGGTGGGGATAAAAGTAGTGCAGTGATCAAGTCCCTGATCACGACGGTAAAAAACCAGAATGATGCGCTGGCGTATGGTTCGGCCAACATTACACTGCTGATCGGGTTAGTCGCGGTGATCATCGGTATCCTGATTGCCGTCTATATTATTCGCCAGATCACCCGCCCGGTAATGCATAACCTGATGCTGGCAGAGCGCATCGCCAGTGGCGATCTGACCGCCACTATCAACGTGGATCGCCACGATGAACTGGGTAAACTGACCGCTGCGATGGCTGCCATGAATGACCGTCTGCGTCAGATGATTTCCGATGTCCGCGACAGCGTGGGGCATGTCACCCACTCTGCTGCTGATATTGCCGCCGGTAATAGCGATCTCGCCTCCCGAACAGAGCAACAATCTGCCGCCGTAGTGCAAACCGCCGCCAGCATGGAAGAGCTGACTTCCACGGTGAAGAACAACACGGAAAATGCCCGTCATGCCAGCCAGATTGCTTCCGACGCCTCCCAAAATGCGCATAAAGGCGGCGAAGTGGTGCAAAACGTGGTGAAAACCATGGATGATATCGCCGCCAGTTCGCGAAAAATCGCCGATATCACAGCTGTCATCAATAGCATCGCGTTCCAGACTAACATTCTGGCGCTGAACGCCGCTGTGGAAGCCGCCCGTGCCGGTGAGCAAGGGCGTGGTTTTGCCGTCGTTGCTGGCGAGGTGCGCAACCTCTCCCAGCGTAGCTCCCAGGCTGCCAAAGATATCGCCGCCCTGATTGCCGAATCCGTAGAAAGAACCAATGCCGGTAGTACGCTGGTAGCGGAAGCGGGACAAACCATGGATAGCATCGTCAACTCGGTATCCCGCGTTAACGATATTATGGGCGAGATTTCTTCTGCCTCAGAAGAGCAAAGCCGTGGTATCGAACAAATTTCCCGCGCCATCACCGAACTGGACAGCACCACACAGCAAAACGCGGCGCTGGTTTCACAGTCATCCTCAGCCGCCAATACGCTGGAAGAACAGGCAATGCTGCTGGAAAAATTGGTCGCCACCTTCCGGTTATCTGAATCCTCAGCACCGTCACCGCGCCCAACGGCACTAAGTAACCCGCGCCGCCCACTGCAAGCCCTGCCCGCCGCGGGTAAAGCATCGGCAAAACCGGCCGCTAAAAATCATCAGGACGACTGGGCGTCCTTTTAGCACGCTAGCGTGTGATCGCTCTAGTTGAGCGTTCCGACGTTATCCTGACACACGGCCCGCCTTTGACGGGCCGTGTCTTTTGGGCTCACACGAAAATCAGCGGTGGCGGTGGTTAATGAGAAGAAGCAGCAGCCATCTGGCCTAGAACACCATCGTCATCGGGTCTGGATGCTGATATTCAAACCCCAGTTCGCTACAGATCCGTTGCCCGTCAATCAATCGGGCCTGTGCGGGGTCGCCTGGCAGAAACTGTGGTGGCTCCATCCCCATCTGGCGCGCCTGCGCGGGATAGAAATCCTGTTTAGCTGGGTGCACCGGTGCACACAAGTTATAGAGATGCCCGCCATGCGGACGTTGCAGCAACAGCGTAATCGCACCGATCACGTCCTCCAGATGGACCAGATTGACGCCGTGACTGCCATCGGGTAAATCACGTCGCCCGGCAAGAAAACGTCCCGGATGGCGATTATTCCCCACCAATCCGGCCAGCCGCACAATATCCACCTCGGTATGAGGCAACGCGTGCAGCCACTGTTCCAGCGTCAGTAGAACCTTGCCTGTACCGGTTTCCGGCTGCAACGGGCTGTTTTCTTTTACCCGGCCACTGAGCGGCCCGTAGACTGAAATGGAACTGGTGTACATAATGCGCGGCACGCCTAATGCCAGCGCGCTGTTTACCACCTGCTGCACCGCTTGCAGATAAGCGCCACCAGCCCGTTCAAGGCGCCCCGGCGGCAAGGTGATAATCAGTGTGTCCGCATTCAGCAGTATGTCCAGTTCGTCCGGCTCGCACTCCAGCTCCGGTGTCAGACACAGGCGATAGCATTCCACCCCGGACAGACGTGCCGCCGTCACGCCATCATCCGTGCTCTTACTGCCCACCACCCGATACCCCCGGCTCTGTAATGCCTGCGCCAGCGGCATACCCAGCCAGCCTAGTCCGATTATCGCTACCTTTTTCATCGTTGTTCTCCTACCCTTCCGGCATGTCTGTTTCCGGATGCCTATTCCGCACTTTTCATTATGTACCTTTATCACCCATTTGGCGGCAATGTGATTTGCACACACGATGATTGGCACACCATATGATTTGTACACTGCGAGGTAAAAAAATGTTGCGCTACCACATCAACATGGTTTAGGTTAACCAACAGACAACATCACTCTACTTTGACAACAAAGAGACAAATTCATGTTACGCGTTAAATTCAACCACCATCATCACCATCACCCTGACTAGTCTTTCAGGCGATAGGTGCTGGAAGACACTCAGATCTTCCAGTGGCGGTAGACGCGTAAGAAAAGCCCCCGGAAGATCGATTCCGGGGGCTTTTTTTTGGCCGGAATTTTTTAAAAAAGCCTGCTTAACAGGCATCACAGACAGGATAAATTGAGGTTCACATGCTGGATAAAACACGTTTACGTATCGCGATGCAGAAATCAGGCCGCTTGAGCGATGACTCTCGGGAACTACTGGCCCGCTGCGGCATTAAAATCAACCTGCACCAGCAGCGCCTGATCGCGTTTGCCGAAAATATGCCTATCGATATTCTGCGCGTACGCGATGACGATATTCCGGGGCTGGTCATGGACGGCGTGGTAGATTTAGGCATCATCGGCGAAAACGTGCTGGAAGAAGAGTTGCTCAACCGCCGCGCACAGGGCGAAGACCCGCGTTACTTCACGCTGCGCCGTCTGGATTTCGGCGGGTGTCGCCTGTCGTTGGCGATGCCGCTCGACGAGGAATACACCGGCCCGCAATGTCTGCACAACAAACGTATCGCGACCTCCTACCCGCACCTGCTCAAACAGTACCTCGATAAGCAAGGCGTCAATTTCAAATCCTGTCTGCTCAATGGTTCGGTAGAAGTGGCACCGCGCGCTGGTCTGGCTGACGCCATCTGCGATCTGGTTTCTACCGGCGCGACGCTGGAAGCCAACGGCCTGCGCGAAGTCGAAGTGATTTACCGCTCCAAAGCCTGCCTGATTCAGCGTGATGGCGAGATGCCAACCGAGAAACAACAGCTGATCGACAAACTGTTAACCCGTATGCAGGGCGTGATTCAGGCGCGCGAATCCAAGTACATCATGCTGCACGCGCCCAGCGAGCGCCTGGACGAAGTCATCGCGCTGTTGCCGGGTGCTGAACGCCCCACCATTCTGCCGCTGGCAGGCGATCAGAATCGGGTCGCTATGCACATGGTCAGCAGCGAAACCCTGTTTTGGGAAACCATGGAAAAACTGAAAGTGCTGGGCGCCAGCTCTATTCTGGTGTTGCCGATTGAGAAGATGATGGAGTAACGCCATGAGCAACCGCTTCAACACCCTGATTGACTGGCAGAGCTGCACCGAAGAGGAGCAGCGCCGGTTGCTGACCCGCCCGGCGATCTCCGCTTCCGATCGCATCAGCGCGATTGTCGGCGAGATTCTGGCAAAGGTGCGTGATGACGGCGATGCTGCGCTGCGTGAATACAGCGCCCGCTTTGACAAGGTGCAGGTTGACAGCCTGCGCGTATCCGCCGAAACCATTGACGCCGCCGTTGCACGACTGGGCGACGACATCAAACAAGCGATGGCGACCGCCGTTCGTAACATCGAAACCTTCCACAACGCGCAAAAACTGCCACCGATCAGCGTGGAAACCCAGCCGGGCGTGCGTTGCCAGCAGGTAACCCGACCAATCGCCAGCGTCGGCCTGTATATTCCGGGCGGCTCCGCTCCGCTGCTGTCCACGGTATTGATGCTGGCAACACCAGCGCGCATCGCCGGTTGCCAGCGAGTGATTCTGTGTTCACCGCCACCGATCGCCGACGAGATCCTGTATGCGGCAAAACTGTGTGGTGTGCAGGAAGTGTTCCAGTTGGGCGGCGCGCAGGCGATTGCCGCGATGGCGTTCGGCACCGATAGCGTGCCGAAAGTGGACAAGATTTTCGGCCCCGGTAATGCCTATGTGACGGAAGCTAAACGTCAGGTTAGCCAGTTGCTTGACGGTGCGGCCATCGACATGCCAGCCGGTCCTTCCGAAGTGCTGGTGATTGCCGACAGCGGTGCCACGCCGGATTTTGTGGCCTCCGATCTGCTGTCACAGGCGGAACACGGCCCGGATTCGCAGGTTATTCTGCTGACGCCGGATGCCGACATGGCACAAGCGGTAATCGACGCGGTGGAGCGCCAGTTGGCAACGCTGTCCCGCGCGGACATTGCCCGTCAGGCGCTAGCGAGCAGCCGGGTGATCGTCGCGCGTGATCTGGACCAATGCATCGACATCAGCAATCAATACGGCCCGGAGCACCTGATTATCCAAACCCGCACTGCCGAAACGCTTGTCGAGCGTATCACCAGCGCCGGGTCGGTTTTTTTGGGTGACTGGTCACCGGAATCTGCTGGCGACTATGCCTCCGGCACCAACCACGTGTTGCCGACCTACGGCTATACCGCCACCTACTCCAGTCTGGGGCTGGCGGATTTCCAGAAACGCATGACGGTACAACAGCTGTCGCCGCAAGGTTTACTGGGGCTGGCGTCAACCATTGAAATCATGGCGCAAGCCGAGCAGCTGACCGCCCACAAAAACGCCGTTACCCTGCGCGTCAACGCCCTCAAGGAGCAAGCATGAGTATTGAGAATCTGGCTCGCGACAACGTCCGCCGCCTTACCCCGTATCAATCCGCGCGCCGCCTGGGCGGTAATGGCGATGTCTGGCTGAACGCCAACGAATACCCGCAAGCGCCGCAGTACCAACTGACCTTACAAACGCTGAATCGTTACCCGGAATGCCAGCCTGTGCAGGTGATTGAACGCTATGCTGCCTATGCCGGAGTAAAACCGGAGCAGGTGCTGGTAAGCCGCGGCGCGGACGAAGGCATCGAGCTGCTGATCCGCGCATTCTGCGAACCGGGTAAAGACGCCATTCTGTTCTGCCCGCCGACTTACGGTATGTACGCCGTCAGCGCGGAAACCTTCGGCGTGGAGCGCCGCGTCGTGCCGTCAACCGCCGACTGGCAACTGGATCTGGCCGCTATCGAAGGCGCGCTGGATAACGTCAAAGTGATTTATGTCTGTTCGCCCAATAACCCAACCGGCAACCTGATCAACCCGGAAGATCTGCGCCGCCTGTTGGAACTGGCGCGTGGCCGAGCCATCGTCGCCATCGATGAAGCCTACATCGAGTTTTGCCCGCAGGCGAGCACGGTCGGCTGGCTGGCGGAATACCCACATCAGGTGGTGTTGCGCACGCTGTCCAAAGCGTTCGCCCTTGCCGGTCTGCGTTGCGGCTTCACCCTCGCCAGCACCGAGGTGATTCAACTGCTGCTCAAAGTGATCGCCCCCTACCCACTGGCGCTGCCGGTAGCGGATATCGCCGCGCAAGCGCTGAGCGAGGCCGGGCTGGCGGACATGCGCCGCAATGTGGCCGAGGTGATCGAAAACCGCCGCTGGCTGAGTGAATCGCTAAACGCTCTGCCAAACGTAGAAACGGTATACGCCAGCAAAAGCAACTACCTGCTGGTGCGCTTCGCCGATTCGCCAGGCGTCTTCAAAACCTTGTGGGATCAGGGCATTATTTTACGCGATCAGAACAAACAGCCGGGGTTGGCGGGTTGTCTGCGCATTACCATCGGCAACCGTTATGAGTGCGAGCGCGTTATCAGCGCCTTGCAGGCGTTATCCGGAAAAACGGCATAATTTGAGGAATCACCGTGGGATTAAAGTATCTTTTCATCGACCGTGACGGCACGCTGATTGCCGAACCGCCCGAAGACTTTCAGGTAGACCGGCTGGATAAGCTGGCACTGGAGCCGGATGTCATTCCGTCACTGCTTTCTCTGCAAAAGGCCGGTTTCAAACTGGTGATGATCACCAATCAGGATGGCCTGGGCACCAGTAGTTTCCCGCAGGAGGATTTCGATCCGCCGCACAATCTGATGATGCAGATTTTCACCTCACAGGGTGTGCGTTTCGAGCGAGTGCTGATTTGCCCGCACTTCCCCGGCGATAACTGCGACTGCCGCAAACCCAAAACTGCGCTGGTGGACGCGTTCCTGAAAGACAACGTGATGGACAGCACCAACAGCTACGTGATTGGCGACCGCGAAACCGACGTCCAACTGGCGCAGAACATGGGTATCACCGGCCTGCGTTACCAACGCGACGGCCTTAACTGGCAGGCAATTACATCCCAGTTGATCAAACGCGACCGCCATGCTCACGTCAACCGCGTCACCCGTGAAACCGCCATTGACGTTAACGTCTGGCTGGACCGCGAAGGCGGCAGCAAGATCCATACGGGTGTTGGCTTTTTCGACCACATGCTGGATCAGATTGCCACCCACGGCGGTTTTCGTATGAATATCGACGTAAAAGGCGATCTGTACATCGACGATCACCACACGGTGGAAGACACCGGACTGGCGCTGGGTGAAGCGCTGAATAACGCGCTGGGCGACAAACGTGGCATCGGTCGTTTCGGCTTTGTGCTGCCTATGGATGAGTGTCTGGCGCGCTGCGCGCTCGATATCTCCGGCCGCCCACATCTGGAATATAAAGCAGAGTTCAACTATCAGCGTGTCGGCGATCTCAGCACTGAAATGGTGGAGCACTTCTTCCGTTCTCTCTCCTACGCGATGGGCTGCACGCTGCACCTGAAAACCAAGGGCCGCAACGACCATCACCGTGTCGAAAGTCTGTTCAAGGTCTTTGGCCGGGCACTGCGTCAGGCCATCCGGGTGGAAGGTGACACCTTGCCCAGCTCCAAAGGAGTGCTGTGATGAATGTGGTGATTCTGGACACCGGTTGCGCCAATCTGTCTTCCGTGATGTACGCGGTTAAGCGGCTGGGGTATGACCCACAGGTCAGCCGCGAACCGGAAGTGGTGCTGCGCGCCGATAAACTGTTTCTGCCAGGCGTCGGCACCGCACAGGCCGCGATGGATCAACTGGCCGAACGCCAGTTGATCGACCTGGTTAAAGCCTGTACCCAGCCGGTACTGGGCATCTGTCTTGGTATGCAGTTGCTGGGTAGCCGTAGCGACGAGAGTAACGGTGTGGATACGCTGGGTATCATCGATACGCCGGTGGTGCAGATGGTCGATCGCGGCCTGCCCTTGCCGCACATGGGCTGGAATCAGGTGACACCACAGGCTGGTCACCGCCTGTTCCGCGATATTCCGGACGGCTCGTACTTCTACTTTGTGCATAGCTACGCCATGCCGGTTTGCGCCAATACCATTGCCCAGTCTCACTATGGCGATGCCTTTACCGCCGCGGTACAGAAGGATAACTTCTATGGCGTTCAGTTCCACCCGGAACGCTCTGGCGCTGCCGGTGCCCAGCTACTGAAGAATTTTCTGGAGATGTAAACGGACATGATTATTCCCGCATTAGACCTGATTGATGGACAGGTGGTCCGTTTGCATCAGGGCGATTATGGTCAACAGCGCCAATACGGCAGCGACCCGCTACCCCGCTTGCAGGATTACCAGCAGCAAGGGGCGCAGGTACTGCATCTGGTCGATTTGACCGGTGCCAAAGACCCAGCGGCGCGTCAGATTCCGTTGCTGAAAACACTGCTGGCTGGCGTTTCCGTGCCGGTACAGGTTGGCGGCGGTATCCGTACCGAGCAGGATGTGGATGCATTGCTGGCCGCCGGTGCCAGCCGGGTGGTGATCGGATCCACCGCGGTAAAACAGCCGGAACAGGTACAACAATGGTTCACCCGCTATGGCGCAGAGGCACTGGTGCTGGCACTGGACGTCCGTATTGATGCCAACGGTGTTAAAAACATCGCCATCAGCGGCTGGCAGGAAAACTCCGGCATCACACTGGAGCAAACGGTAGAACGTTATCTGCCCTTCGGTCTGAAGCACGTGCTATGCACGGATATCTCCCGCGACGGCACGTTACAGGGTTCCAACGTCGCGCTATACCGTGAAATCAGCACCCGCTATCCGCAGGTGGCGTTTCAGGCATCCGGCGGCATCGGCTCGCTGGCGGATATCGCCGCGCTGCGCGGCAGCGGCGTACAAGGCGTGATTGTCGGTCGGGCCTTGCTGGAAGGTAAATTCAACGTGACGGAGGCGATTTCATGCTGGCAAAACGGATAATCCCTTGTCTGGACGTGCGTGATGGCCAGGTGGTGAAAGGTGTCCAGTTCCGTAATCACGAAATCATCGGTGATATCGTACCGCTGGCTCAGCGTTACGCGCAGGAAGGTGCCGACGAACTGGTGTTCTACGATATCACCGCGTCATCCGACGGCCGCGTGGTAGATAAAAGCTGGGTGTCCCGCGTAGCGGAAGTGATCGACATTCCGTTCTGCGTGGCCGGCGGCATCAAAAGCGTGGAAGACGCCGGGCAAATTTTGTCTTTCGGCGCGGATAAAATTTCCATTAATTCGCCCGCATTGGCAGATCCTGACCTGATCTCACGTCTGGCGGATCGCTACGGCGTACAATGCATCGTCGTCGGCATCGATACCTGGCATGACGCCGCAACTGGCCGCTATCATGTCAATCAGTATACCGGCGATGAAAAACGGACCCGTGTGACGCAGTGGGAAACGCTCGACTGGGTGCAGGAAGTACAGAAGCGCGGTGCTGGGGAAATCGTACTGAACATGATGAATCAGGACGGCGTGCGTAATGGTTATGACCTGACGCAACTCAAGCAAGTGCGTGACGTCTGCCATGTTCCACTGATCGCTTCAGGCGGTGCTGGCACCATGCAGCACTTTCTGGAAGCATTTCAGGATGCGGAGGTAGACGGTGCACTGGCTGCCTCGGTATTCCATAAACAAATTATCAATATTGGCGAACTCAAACAGTTCCTTAAGCAACAAGGCGTGGAGATCCGGGTGTGTTAACCGAACAACAACGAAACCAGCTCGACTGGCAAAAAACTGACGGCATGTTACCCGCCATCGTACAACATGCGGTTTCCGGCGAAGTGCTGATGCTGGGCTACATGAATCAGGAAGCGCTGAAGGTAACGGAAGACAGCGGCAAAGTGACCTTCTACTCCCGAACCAAGCAACGACTGTGGACCAAAGGCGAATCCTCCGGCCACTTTCTCAATGTTGTCTCGATCACGCCGGATTGCGACAACGACACGCTACTGATTCTGGTCAACCCGATTGGCCCGACCTGCCATCTGGGAAACAACAGCTGTTTCCACCCGGCAGAAACGCAGTGGCAGTTTTTGTACCAACTGGAGCAACTTCTGGCGGAGCGCAAGCACGCCGATCCAGCCAGTTCTTATACAGCCAAGTTATATGCCAGCGGCACCAAACGCATCGCCCAAAAAGTCGGCGAAGAGGGTCTGGAAACCGCGCTGGCGGCCACGGTGCATGACCGCGACGAACTGACGAATGAAGCCTCCGATTTGATGTATCACCTGCTGGTGCTGTTGCAAGATCAAAACCTGGATCTGGGCACAATCATTCAGAACCTGAAAGCACGCCACACGAAGTAATTCACCCTGCCCGCTTTATCGTCGGTAAAGCGGGCTTTTTTGTCTATAGAAAACCCCCAGCTAGGCTGGGGGTTTTCTATAGACAAAAAAATAGCACCCGGCTGGGTGCTATCTATGAAACAGGCGTTACAGCTGGTTAATCAGCCATAAATGTTGGCGCGATCGCGTAATTCTTTACCCGGTTTGAAATGCGGAACGTATTTGCCTTCCAGTTCCACTTTCTCGCCAGTTTTCGGATTACGACCCACACGCGGTGCACGGTAGTGGAGTGAAAAACTGCCAAACCCGCGGATTTCAATGCGATCACCGCTGGCCAACGTAGTGGCCATCTGTTCCAGCATCTCTTTTACCGCATCCTCAACCACCTTGGCCGGGATATGAGATTGCTGTCCAGCAAGTCTTTCGATAAGTTCAGACTTGGTCATGATTCCTCCAAGCATGTGGTCAATTACTGCCACGTTAACTTACTACCGTTTAAGATCGGGCGGCAAACGATGCCGCCCAACCCACCGTCATTACTCGCCTTTTGCAGCTTTGAAAGCTTCCGCCATGGCGTTAGAGAAGTTGCCTTCTTCCTGTTTGTTGTTAACAGAAGCGATTGCATCTTTCTCGTCAGCTTCATCCTTAGCACGGATGGACAGGCTAACAACGCGGTTTTTGCGATCAACGCCAGTGTATTTGGCTTCGATCTCATCACCCACGTTCAGAACCAGTGTGGCGTCTTCGATACGGTCACGAGAAGCTTCAGAGGCGCGCAGGTAACCTTCAACACCATCGGCTAATTCAACTGTAGCACCTTTGGCGTCAACTGCGGTGACTTTACCTGTAACAATTGCACCTTTCTTGTTAACAGACAGGTAGTTGTTGAACGGGTCTTCAGCCAGCTGTTTCACGCCCAGGGAGATACGCTCACGCTCGGCATCAACCTGCAGAACCACAGCAGCGATTTCGTCGCCTTTCTTGTATTCGCGAACGGCTTCTTCGCCAGCTACGTTCCAGGAGATGTCAGACAGGTGTACCAGGCCATCAATACCGCCATCCAGACCGATGAAGATACCAAAGTCAGTGATGGACTTGATCTTGCCTTCTACGCGGTCACCCTTGTTGTGGGTTTCAGCGAACTGCTGCCACGGGTTGGCTTTGCACTGTTTCAGGCCCAGGGAGATACGACGACGTTCTTCGTCGATGTCCAGAACCATAACTTCCACCACGTCGCCCACGTTAACCACTTTGGACGGATGGATGTTTTTGTTGGTCCAGTCCATTTCAGAAACGTGTACCAGACCTTCAACGCCTTCTTCGATTTCTACGAAGCAGCCGTAATCAGTCAGGTTGGTTACGCGACCGGTCAGTTTGGTGCCTTCCGGGTAGCGCTTAGCGATAGCAACCCACGGATCTTCGCCCAGCTGTTTCAGGCCCAGAGATACACGGGTACGCTCGCGGTCGAATTTCAGCACTTTAACGGTGATTTCGTCGCCCACATTGACGATTTCGCTCGGATGCTTAACGCGTTTCCAGGCCATGTCAGTGATGTGCAGCAGACCGTCAACGCCGCCCAGATCAACGAATGCACCGTAGTCAGTGAGGTTCTTGACGATACCTTTGACTTCCATGCCTTCCTGCAGGTTTTCCAGCAGTTGATCGCGCTCAGCGCTGTTTTCAGATTCGATAACGGCACGACGGGAAACCACAACGTTGTTGCGTTTCTGGTCCAGCTTGATCACTTTGAACTCAAGCTCTTTGCCTTCCAGATGCAGGGTGTCACGTACCGGACGGACATCAACCAGAGAACCCGGCAGGAACGCACGGATACCGTTCAGCTCAACGGTGAAACCGCCTTTCACTTTACCGTTAATAACACCGGTAACAGTGGCAGCTTCTTCGTAAGCTTTTTCCAGCATCAGCCATGCTTCGTGACGTTTAGCTTTTTCACGAGACAGCAGAGTTTCGCCGAAGCCGTCTTCTACCGCGTCCAGAGCTACGTCTACTTCATCACCAATCTGGATTTCAATTTCACCCTGAGCGTTTTTGAACTGCTCTACCGGAATGGCAGATTCAGATTTCAGGCCGGCATCAACCAGGACAACGTCCTTGTCAATAGCAACCACAACGCCGCGAACGATGGAACCCGGACGGGTTTCAATTTCTTTCAGGGATTCTTCAAAGAGTTGAGCAAAAGATTCAGTCATGTTGATAATCTTTGGGTTTTTAAATTTAACGTCCATCTGGCATCCTGCTCGATGGGGTTGTTTCACATCCCCGCCACATCCTTGCGGCGAGGTAAAAAATAATATTAGGCCGATTGAGGCAATATCTGGCGCACATACGTCAGCGCCTGCCCGACCACTTCATCCAGCGTCATATGTGTGGAATCCAACACCAATGCATCCGGTGCTGGCACCAACGGCGCAACCGGTCGATTACGGTCACGCTCGTCACGCTCTTTGATCTCGGACAAAAGACGTTCAAAGTTAACATTAAACCCCTTCGCCTGCAACTGGAGCATTCGACGTTTGGCGCGTTCTTCCGCGCTGGCATCCAGAAAAATCTTCACTGACGCATCGGGGAACACGACCGTTCCCATGTCGCGACCGTCAGCAATCAGCCCCGGCATGTCACGAAAAGCGCGCTGGCGACGCAACAACGCTTCACGCACCCGCGGAAATACGGCGGCCTGAGACGCTGTATTACTCACTTCCTGGCTACGAATCTCATTGCTGACATCTTCGCCTTCCAGGATCACTTTCAGTTGCCCGTCTTCCGGCACAAACCGCACATCCAGATGTGATGCTATCGGCACCAGCGCCTCCTCAGAGGCAATGTCCACCTGATGATGCAGGGCTGCCAACGCCAGCACACGATAAATCGCGCCGGAATCCAGCAGATTCCACTGCAGCGCGTTGGCCAGCGCCTTGCAAAGGGTTCCCTTGCCCGCACCACTTGGCCCGTCAACCGTAATTACCGGTGCAGTCACCGCCATCTCTCACTCCTTACAAAACAGGGAAATCGCATGTCATTGTAGACAAAACAATAAGTCATTATACCCTGCTGTGGCAGCAAGCGTGAAATTAAAGACTTATTACTGCAGAAGATCGGGAAAATATTGTGATACCCAGAGTATAACGCTAAATGTTGACGCACAGAGCCATAACGTAGTTCTGTGCGTCAGACTATCAGTTGTGCTGGCTCAGGCGTTCCAGTTGCTGAAAGTAATCCGGGAACGTTTTAGCGGTACATTTAGGGTCAAGAATGGTCACCGGCGTGTCAGATAAGGCCACCAGCGAAAAGCACATCGCCATACGATGGTCATTATACGTGCCGATTTCGGCTACTTTCAGTTGCGTTGGCGGGGTAATGCGAATGTAGTCGTGCCCTTCCTCTACTTCAGCGCCGACCTTACGCAGCTCCGTCGCCATCGCCGTCAGACGATCGGTTTCTTTTACGCGCCAGTTATAGATATTACGCAATGTCGTTGCTCCACCATCGGCAAACAACGCAGCCGTCGCGATGGTCATTGCCGCATCAGGGATATGATTCATATCCATATCGATGGCGTGGAGACTACCGCGCTGACATTCAATATAGTCATCCCCCCAGCGGATTGTCGCGCCCATTTTCTCCAACACATCGGCAAAACGGATATCGCCCTGTACGCTCTGGCGACCTACGCCAGTCACACGTACTGTCCCTCCGCGAATAGCCGCAGCCGCCAGGAAATAAGAGGCAGACGATGCGTCACCCTCCACCAGATAATGGTCGGGGGACTGGTAATGCTGATTGCCGGCGACCACGAAGGTCTGGTAATCGTTATTGAGCACCGTGATGCCGAATGTTTCCATCATGTGCAGAGTGATATCAATATAAGGTTTGGAAACCAGATCACCTTTAATGCTGATACGCGTATCCTGCGCCGCTAACGGTGCCGCCATTAGCAACGCGGTGAGAAACTGGCTGGATACTGAACCGTCTACACTGATATCGCCACCGTTGAAGCCCCCTTGCAGACGCAGCGGCGGATAATTCTCCTGTTCCAGATAGTCGATGCGGGCTCCCCCTTGACGTAACGCGTCCACCAGATGACCAATCGGACGCTCTTTCATGCGAGGTTCACCGGTCAGCACGATCTCGGCATCCGTCAGACACAGCGCAGCAGCCAGCGGGCGCATTGCAGTCCCAGCGTTCCCTAAAAACAGTTCCAGTGGTGCAGACGCCGTGAGTGCGCCTCCCACGCCAACGATTTCACACTCCGTGCGGCTGTCCGACAAGTGGTATTCAACCCCTAATGCGCTTAGCGCATTAAGCATATGACGAACATCGTCACTGTCCAACAGGTTGGTCAGATGAGTTGTGCCTTTGGCCAATGCTGCCAGCAGCAACGCACGGTTAGAAACGCTTTTGGAACCTGGCAGATTGATCGTGCCATTAATTAATGAAATCGGTTGTAGGGTCAGGGATTCCTGCATGTGAAACATGTTCTCCAAGAGTTAACACAAAAACCCCGGCCAGACACCGGGGTTTAAAATCAGAAGCAGCACGTTATTGCGCTATACCCGTTATACGTCAAGGTGCAGGTGCCTCAGCGGCGTTACAAGGCTCCAGTGAATCTAACCCCAAAGGGCCAAGCGTAGCGTTGTTCAACACACCAGTCGGTTGTCCTGCAACTCGAATGATTTAGGGTATATATTTATCAGCCGTGGCGACGCTCAAAGTCGACCATGAATTCAGTCAGCGCTTTTACGCCTTCCAACGGCATAGCGTTGTAGATAGATGCACGCATACCACCTACAACACGGTGGCCCTTCAGTGCGTGCAGACCAGCAGCCTGGGCCTCCTGCAGGAACACCGGATCCAATGCCGCATCAGCCAGCTGGAACGGTACATTCATGCGGGAACGGCTGTTCAGCACTACGTCGTTACGATAAAAATCGCTGCCATCAATCGCGGCATACAGCAGTTCAGCCTTAGCTTGATTACGTTTTTCCATCTCCAGCAAGCCGCCCTGTTCTTTCAGCCACTTGAACACCATTCCGGACAGATACCAGGCAAACGTCGGCGGTGTGTTGAACATGGAATCGTTCTCAGCCAGGATTTTGTAATCCAGAATCGACGGCAACTCACGGCGCGCCTTACCGAGCAGGTCTTCACGCACAATCACCAACGTGAGTCCGGCTGGCCCAACATTTTTCTGCGCGCCAGCATAAATTACACCATAGCGGCTGACATCCACCGGGCGGGAAAGAATGCTAGAGGAATAGTCCGCCACCACAATTTTGTCACCGAAATCCGGCGTTTCTTCAATCGCCAAACCGTCAATGGTTTCGTTCGGGCAATAATGAACATAGGCCGCATCATCTGACAGTGCCCACTCACTCATCGGTTTCACACCGCGCAGACCATCAACGCGAGTTTTCACGTCAATGACATTTGGGGTGAGGTATTTTTCAGCTTCCTTGACCGCGCTGTGTGCCCAGTAACCGCCATCGATGTAGTCGGCTTTGGTGTTATCGCCCAGCAGGTTGAGTGGAACCGCTGCAAATTGCGCTCGGGCACCGCCATGACAGAATAATACTTTGTAATTCGAGGGGATTTTCAGCAAGTCACGCAAATCCTGCTCAGACTCGCTGGCCACTTGCATGAATTCTTTACTACGGTGGCTGATCTCCATCACCGACGTACCCAGCCCATGCCAGTTGCACAGTTCCTGTTCTGCACGACGCAACACTTCTACCGGTAACATGGCCGGACCAGCACTAAAATTAAAAACCTGAGTCATTTCCCCTCACCACCTATCACTATAAATAGCAACCTGTCTAAGTCGCATCAGTTTACCCTGCTATCGGTTTTATCACTCGTTTTTCCTGCCTGCAATGCTTATTGCCCCTGATGTCGGAAAACTTGCGCGCTCGTTCGCCTGTTATCGTCCCCGGCGATACATCTGTTACATCATCGCCGGAATACGCCGCGCAATACGCAACATGCAGGATAGAGTCAGCACACAAAACCACGTATGATGCAGCCTCCTCATAACACATTCAGGTTCGAACCATGACCCAAACGTTTATCCCAGGCAAAGACGCCGCCCTGGAAGATTCCATCGCCCGTTTTCAACAGCAGCTCCTCAACCTGGGGTTCAACATCGAAGAAGCCTCATGGCTGAATCCGGTGCCCAACGTCTGGTCGGTACATATTCGTGACCGCGACTGCGCACTGTGTTTCACCAACGGCAAAGGCGCAACCCGGAAAGCCGCTCTGGCTTCCGCGCTAGGCGAATACTTCGAACGTTTGTCCACCAACTACTTTTTTGCCGATTTCTATCTGGGCCAACAGATCGCCGAAGGTGACTTCGTGCATTACCCTGACGAGAAGTGGTTCCCGTTGCCCGAAGACGACAGCTTGCCAGAAGGCATTCTGGATGCACGCCTGCACGCCTTTTATGACCCGGAACAACAATTGGTCGCCAGCGATCTGGTGGACCTGCAATCAGGCAACCATAACCGCGGTATCTGTGCCCTGCCGTTTACCCGTCAGTCCGACCAGCAGACGGTGTATATCCCGATGAACATCGTCGGCAACCTGTATGTGTCGAACGGTATGTCCGCAGGCAATACCCGTAATGAAGCACGGGTTCAGGGGTTGTCAGAAGTTTTTGAACGCTATGTGAAGAATCGTATTATCGCCGAAGCCATCAGCCTTCCGGCAATACCGGACGATGTGCTGTCACGCTATCCTGGCGTAGTGGAGGCTATTGCCACGCTTGAGCAGGAAGGCTTCCCGATTTTCGCCTATGACGCTTCTCTCGGCGGCCAGTACCCAGTGATCTGCGTGGTGCTGTTCAACCCAGCCAACGGCACCTGTTTTGCCTCGTTTGGTGCACACCCGGATTTCGGTGTCGCCTTAGAGCGTACCGTCACCGAATTGCTGCAAGGTCGGGGACTGAAAGACCTGGACGTTTTTACACCGCCAACATTCGACAATGAAGAAGTTGCGGAGCATACCAACCTGGAAACTCACTTTATCGATTCCAGTGGCCTGATTTCCTGGGATCTGTTTAAAACCCAGGCTGACTACACGTTCGCCGATTGGAACTTCAGCGGCACCACCGAGCAAGAATTTGCAACGCTGATGGCGATCTTCAATAAAGAAGATAAAGAAGTGTATATCGCGGATTACGAGCACCTGTCGGTGTACGCCTGCCGTATTCTGGTTCCAGGCATGTCGGACATCTACCCAGCGGAAGACCTGTTGCTGGCGAACAACAGTATGGGCGCGCATCTGCGTGAAACCCTGCTGTCCCTGCCGGACAGCCAATGGGAAAAAGCGGATTATCTGGCCATGTTGCAGCAACTGGATGACGAAGGGTTGGATGATTTCACCCGCGTACGCGAGCTGTTAGGAATTGCGACCGGCAAAGACAACGGTTGGTTCACATTGCGCATTGGCGAACTGAAATCCATGCTGGCCCTGGCTGGCGGCGACCTGGAACAGGCGCTGAGCTGGGCAGAATGGTCACTGGATTTCAACCAGTCTGTTTTTGCTCCAGCACGCAGTAATTACTACCGCTGCTTGCAAACGCTGCTGCAACTGGCGCTGGAGCCTGAACGCGACCCCGCTCAATACTACGATACCTTCGTGCGTATGTACGGACAGGACGCCGTTGACGCTGCAAGCGCTGCCATTGTCGGTGAACAGTGCTTTTATGGCCTGTTCGCTGTTGATGCTGATTTGAAGGCGCTGCCAGCTCATCAGTCATTGCTGGCGGCTTATGAAAAATTGCAACGTGCTAAACGCCAGCACTGGCCGGTGAAATAAATCACCGCTGTAACTGACCGGGCGCCCCGTCGCGTTCGGTCAGCTACCTATTCATCACAGATAATGCCTGCATTTTTTTCATAGATACCCGCAATATGCAGGGCAAAACGCGTTAACCCTTTAAGGTCAGGTTTATAAGAGCCTTGTTACGCGGCAAGTGAGTGAATCTCGATGATCTTATTCAGGTAAGCGATTCGAGAGAGCGTCAATTGGCGTAAGCCGATTTGAACGCGGCTGGCGGCGGCCCCGAAGAGGTGAGGACCATGGAATGGCCGAGTAATTCAGCCAACACACCTGTGACGTGAATACGGTGGGTATACTTTTTTTACTGATCAGCGCTGGGGGCACGCGTAATCTTAATTTTTACGCCTTGCTTATCCCTTATTTTAATATGGGTATATTGCGTCATGAGGGATATTTATTTTTGATAAAGGCAGTGTTGTTATAAAACGGTAAATAACAAATTAAATAATATAAACCTCGTGTGTATAATCACTACAAAAACTTATTTTATTTAACGCCAAATCGTTAATCCCAGCCTCTAAATTCAACTGTTTTTGTAATTTTTAAAAAATTTTTTTTACAATTAAATCAATTGATTAGATGCTGATTACCCCTTAAACTCGCTCCTGATCAGCCTAATAAATTCCAGCGGTATGATCCACGTCAAATTATGACGAATAACCCTTTGTTAGTATCACAACGTAGATAATTTTTAAGAGAGAGTTAGTGTGAAAGCTGACAACCCCTTCACCCTGTTATTACCGTCGGCGATGGCGAAAGTTGCTGAAGATGCCGGTGTCTATAAAGCAACTAAGCAACCGCTTACTGCATTTTTCCTGGCGATTACCGCCGGTGTATTCATCTCAATAGCGTTCGTTTTTTACATCACCGCTACTACCGGTTCTTCATCCATGCCATATGGCATGGCTAAACTGGTAGGAGGCATCTGCTTCTCTATGGGGCTGATGCTGGTAGTGGTTTGTGGCGCAGACCTGTTTACCTCTACGGTGCTTACTGTGATTGCCAAGGCTAGCGGCCGTATCACCTGGAAGCAGTTGGGGGCAAACTGGCTCAACGTTTATGCTGGTAACCTGATCGGTGCCTTGTTCTTCGTAGCCTTGATCTGGTTTTCCGGCGAGTACATGGTAGCAAATGGTGCCTGGGGATTGAATGTACTGCAAACCGCCAGCCACAAGCTGGAGCACTCATTTGTTGAAGCGCTGTGCCTCGGGATTCTGGCAAACCTGATGGTTTGTCTGGCGGTGTGGATGAGCTACTCTGGTCGTACTCTGACCGACAAGATGTTGGCAATGATTCTGCCGGTCGCCATGTTCGTCGCCAGCGGTTTTGAACATAGCATCGCAAACATGTTCATGATCCCAATGGGGATTGTAATTAAGAACTTCGCTCCGGATACATTCTGGCACGCCATTAGTATGACGCCGGGCCAGTTTGAGCACTTGACCGTCAGCAATTTTATTGTCGATAACCTGATTCCTGTCACGATCGGCAACATCATTGGCGGTGGATTACTGGTAGGGTTGACTTACTGGGTCATCTATTTGCGCGGTGGAGATCAGCACTAAGCTGCTGTCGGCCGCAACGTCGGGTTACAAAAATCCAAATCAAAGGTAGGTGTAATATGACCGAACTTAATCAGAATCTCGCCCAGGCTTGGGAAGGTTTTAGCAAAGGCGAATGGCAGAATGGTGTCAACGTACGTGACTTCATTCAGAAAAACTATGCACCGTATGAAGGTGATGAGTCATTCCTGGCTGGCGCTACCCCGGCAACCACTAAACTGTGGGATGCCGTTATGGAAGGCATCAAACAGGAAAACCGCACTCACGCGCCGGTTGACTTCGATACCAATGTCGCTGCTACCATCACCTCTCATGATGCCGGTTATATCGACCAGAAACTGGAACAAATCGTCGGTTTGCAAACTGATGCGCCGTTGAAACGTGCACTGATTCCGTTCGGCGGTATCAAAATGGTTGAAGGTTCCTGTAAGGTTTATGGCCGCGAACTGGACCCGCAACTGAAAAAAATCTTCACCGAATACCGTAAAACCCACAACCAGGGCGTATTCGATGTTTATACCCCGGATATCCTGCGCTGCCGTAAATCTGGTGTACTGACCGGTCTGCCAGACGCCTATGGCCGTGGCCGTATCATCGGTGACTACCGTCGTGTTGCACTGTACGGTATCGACTACCTGATGGCAGACAAATTCGCCCAGTTCACTTCCCTGCAGACCAAACTGGAAAATGGTGAAGATCTGGAAGCGACTATCCGCCTGCGTGAAGAAATCGCTGACCAGCACCATGCTCTGTCACAGATCAAAGAGATGGCAGCGAAGTATGGCTGTGATATCTCCGGCCCGGCAACCAACGCCAAAGAAGCGGTTCAATGGACTTACTTCGGCTACCTGGCTGCGGTGAAATCTCAGAATGGTGCCGCGATGTCCTTCGGTCGTGTCTCCACCTTCCTGGATATCTTCATCGAACGTGACCTGAAAGCAGGCAAAATCACCGAACAGGACGCTCAGGAACTGATCGACCACCTGGTGATGAAACTGCGTATGGTTCGCTTCCTGCGTACTCCGGAGTACGACGAGCTGTTCTCTGGCGACCCGATCTGGGCAACCGAGTCTCTGGCTGGTATGGGTCTGGATGGCCGTACTCTGGTCACTAAAAACAGCTTCCGTTTCCTGAACACCCTGTACACCATGGGGCCGTCTCCGGAACCGAACATGACCATCCTGTGGTCTGAAAAACTGCCGCTGAACTTCAAAAAATTCGCCGCTAAAGTGTCTATCGATACCTCTTCTCTGCAGTACGAGAACGATGACCTGATGCGCCCGGACTTCAACAATGACGATTACGCGATCGCTTGTTGTGTAAGCCCGATGGTCGTGGGTAAACAAATGCAGTTCTTCGGTGCCCGCGCTAACCTGGCGAAGACCATGCTGTACGCAATCAACGGCGGTGTGGACGAAAAACTGAAAATGCAGGTAGGTCCGAAATCCGAACCGATCAAAGGCGATGTACTGCACTTTGACGAAGTGATGGATCGTATGGATCACTTCATGGATTGGCTGGCTAAACAGTACGTCACCGCACTGAACATCATTCACTACATGCACGACAAGTACAGCTATGAAGCTTCACTGATGGCGCTGCATGACCGTGACGTGTTCCGTACCATGGCTTGTGGTATCGCAGGTCTGTCTGTTGCTGCTGACTCCTTGTCTGCTATCAAGTACGCGAAAGTTAAACCGATTCGTGACGAAAACGGTCTGGCTGTCGACTTTGACATCGAAGGTGAATACCCGCAGTTCGGTAACAACGACCCGCGCGTTGACGACCTGGCTTGTGACCTGGTTGAACGTTTCATGAAGAAAATTCAGAAACTGAATACCTACCGTGGTGCCACCCCGACTCAGTCCGTACTGACCATCACCTCCAACGTGGTATACGGTAAGAAAACAGGTAACACCCCGGATGGTCGTCGCGCTGGCGCACCGTTCGGTCCGGGTGCCAACCCGATGCACGGCCGTGACCAGAAAGGTGCTGTTGCCTCTCTGACCTCTGTGGCTAAACTGCCGTTCGCCTACGCGAAAGATGGTATCTCCTATACCTTCTCTATCGTGCCGAATGCGTTGGGTAAAGACGACGACGTGCGTAAAACCAACCTGGCAGGCCTGATGGACGGTTACTTCCACCACGAAGCCAGCATCGAAGGCGGTCAGCACCTGAACGTCAACGTGATGAACCGTGAAATGCTGTTAGACGCCATGGAAAACCCGGAAAAATATCCGCAGTTGACCATCCGTGTCTCTGGTTATGCTGTTCGCTTCAACTCGCTGACCAAAGAACAGCAGCAGGACGTTATCACCCGTACTTTCACTCAGTCCATGTAATTACATGTCTGTCTGAAAAGGCGTAAACTAAAGGCTCCACATCGGTGGAGCCTTTTTATAACGGGTGTCTTGTCTATTCTCCTTATGGCTTGTCACTAACAGCGTTAAAAGTTTCTTCTGGAAATTTTTTCACCGCTCCCACCGAAAAATCAGAACCTGTTTTGTCAGCCAGCTATTTTCAGACTGGCGGGCTGACAAAACAGATTCGACACAGAGCGAATATTGTGGCTGTCCGTGCCGCAGTGTCGTTACTGTGCTCATCGAAGGCCGCTATTTCTCGGCCCAACCTGGAGAAACCTTGCATGTCAGTTATTGGTCGCATTCACTCTTTTGAATCCTGTGGCACCGTAGACGGCCCCGGTATTCGCTTCATCACTTTTTTCCAGGGTTGCCTGATGCGTTGCCTCTACTGCCACAACCGCGATACCTGGGATACTCATGGTGGCAAGGAAGTGACCGTAGAAGAGTTGATGAAGGAAGTGGTGACCTACCGCCATTTTATGAATGCGTCTGGCGGCGGCGTAACGGCATCAGGTGGTGAAGCTATTCTGCAAGCAGAGTTCGTCCGCGACTGGTTCCGGGCCTGTCACGAGCAAGGTATCAATACCTGCCTGGACACCAATGGTTTTGTCCGTCGTTACGACCCGGTTATTGACGAACTACTGGACGCGACAGATTTAGTCATGCTCGACCTCAAGCAACTCAATGATGAGGTGCATCAAAATCTGGTGGGGGTATCCAACCACCGTACACTGGATTTTGCCCGTTACCTCGCCAAGCGTAACCAACGCACCTGGATTCGCTATGTAGTGGTCCCCGGCTGGAGCGATGACGACGCTTCCGCTCATCAGTTGGGTGAGTTCACCAAAGATATGCATAACATTGAGAAGATTGAACTGTTGCCTTACCACGAGCTGGGCAAACACAAATGGACGGCGATGGGCGAGGAATACAAGCTGGATGGCGTCAAACCGCCCAAAGCAGATACCATGGACCGAATCAAATCTATTCTGACCGGTTACGGCCACAAGGTAGTGTACTAACCGTTCATTTCCAGTGGAGAGTCGCGCAGGTTGAACCACACCCAATACGCCTCTCCACCAAAGCCGCACCGTCAGCCCGCATTAACGTCAGCCGTAGACTAAAATCTGCTGACGTTGATAACAACTACTGTGCCCTACTCGCTACACATCCGCCGATAGCACATGGCCGAATCACCCTTCCTTCTGAACGCGCCACGCTTATCTGACATCACAATCAGCGAGAGAATAGCAGGTAACGAGTATCTCTCCGGAGCATCGCGTCTTTAAACCTCAGCCTGTTACGTTGATTGTTCGTATGGCATAAATGGCCTTGTTTCTTTGTGTTTTTCTTTGTGCACAACCAGAAGCAAACGCACAGCCAGAAAATGGATAATCATGGATATTATATGGCAGGTAACGGTATATCCAGTTTGATAAGCCATACTAAAAAGGCCCCTGATGTCGCGCATAGCCACATTATTGTATTGCAATGTGGACACCGCCCAAGCTAGGCAGCTGCGCGTGCCATAAAGGGAAAATGCGTTGAATAAAATCGATTTACTTCAATGTGATATTTAAAATGGCTATGTGTTCAGGGGCACATTTATGCGGCTCGACAAACTGGAAATTCGCTGGCTAAAACTGTTCTGCAAGATTGTTGAAAAAAAAGGCATTACCAATGCCCAGGACGCCACCGGGCTAAGCCAGCCAGTACTCAGCCACTACCTTTCCCGGTTGGAAGATACTCTGGGGCTGATTCTGTGTGAACGCGGTCGAGGCGGATTCTCGCTGACGACCGAAGGCGAATTGGTCTATCAGGAAGCTCGCTCAGTGATTGCTACACTCGATGACTTTGCCAACCGTCTGGCTCGCATCAAGCATGAGCTGATCGGCGAAGTACGAATTGGCTGTCTGGATAATATCGTCTCTCATCCGGATCAAGCCGTTTCGCGGGCAATTCATCATTTGTTCGAGTTAAGTCCCGATGCATCGATGAACCTGAGTATCAATGACCATCACGCACTGATGGAGCAGCTACGTAACAGCGAACTGGATGTGGTACTAACCGTTTTGCCAGCCGATGTGCCGCCAGATATCTTCTTCCAGCCTGCATTCATTGAGTACAGTTCATTTTACGCCGCAGCCGAACATGCCGAACGCATCGGGCAAGAGTGGCGCGACGGTACTCTGAACCCGAAGCGACTGCTGCTTGGTGGTTACCCGATGAGTGAAATCTGTAAACAGTTGGGGCCAGTGGCTAAACAAGGACAACAGAACATAGCCGGTAGCGAGGAAAGTTGTATGCTGCTGATTCTGGCTGGCACTCATGTGGGCTTCCTGCCAGACCACTACGCGTCACGTTGGGTCC
Organism: Dickeya undicola; assembly: GCF_000784735.1. Taxonomy (GTDB): domain Bacteria; phylum Pseudomonadota; class Gammaproteobacteria; order Enterobacterales; family Enterobacteriaceae; genus Dickeya; species Dickeya undicola. The sequence goes on along the minus strand of NZ_JSYG01000009.1, from coordinate 205,078 downwards.
AGGAAGGGAAGCTGACCGCTGTTGCGCCAGAAAACCTGCAACTCAGCAGTATTTTTTATCTGGTCCGTAATGCTAAACAGCGGTTGAGCCCGGTCGCCGAAGTCCTGTGGAACAATATCGTTGAAGCCGGTCAGCCTTCCCTGAACGGCCGCCATCACCGGTCATGAACCCGGCGATCCGGACATGACTTACACCGCCAGTGGCCGGGGGTGATGGTCGGCTTTTTTCAGCAGTATGATCAGATACCCCAGCGATACCACCGCAATCAGTACGAACAGTAGCTGGTCGGAATACGTCTGCATCAACATTGCAGCCAAACTGGGGCCGCAGAGGCTGCCGATGGTATAGCTGAGCAGTAACGCCTGGTTCATGGCGACCAACTCACTGGGCGCTATCTTTTCACAAGCCCACGACATCGCCACCGGATATAACGTGAACCCGGCAGCACCGAGCAGAAACAGCGACGGTGCCATGCCGTATCGCCCAGGAACCAGCATCGCCAGCGAGCCGAGAATGACAGCGAATACCAAAACACGTAGCACCAGTAATCGTCCATAACGATCCGCCATCCGCCCGACCGGCCATTGTCCGACGATACCGGCGCTGATCAATAACGCCATCCAGTAGCCAACGTTGGCGTCGCTCATGCCTTGATGGGCCAGATACAATGGCATCAGGCCATACAATGAGCCAAGAATGATCCCGGAAATTACACATCCCTGAATTCCCAATCGGGCAGTGCGATAACGCAACATGCGCCAGACATTGATACGCTGGGTTACGGGCTGTGGCGGTGGAATACGGGCAAACAGCAGTGGCAATACCGCCAGCAGCACCAGGGCAACCAACCAGGGTAGAATGCTAAACAGTGCGGTTGGCACCATCCCTAGCAACAACTGCCCCACCACGCTGCCCAGATAGTAGGCCATCATGTAAGCAGCCAGCAGTTGCCCCCGATTGAGCGCATTGCCACTGCACAACAGCGCGCTTTCCACTACCACCCAAATCAACGCGCAAGCGACCCCAGCGACAAAGCGCCACAGGATCCAGCTTCCGATATCCGGTGACAACGCCAGCGCCGCAGTCGCCAGCCCAAACACCAACGTCGCCAGATAATAGCTACGGTTAAAGCCATAGATCCGAATCAACCCGCCAGCTACCAACGTTCCCAGCAGGTTTCCGCTGAAATAGGCCGAGCCCACCACGCCAACCTGCCAGACCGGCAATTGGCGATCATTCAGCCATAACGGCACCAGCGTATTCAAAACGGCCAGACAAACAGTAAGCAGCAACAGCCCGCAGAGCAGCAGTAAAACCGGGCGCGTATAGGTGGTTGACATGGGAAGACAAACCGGAAAGAGAAGATAATTTGCGCGCATCATGCCACTGGCAATGGCAAAGTCAATCGCCTTATTATCCTCTGCCGCACAATTTGCTCATCCGCCAACACGCCTGCAAAACAGCAAGCATTTTAACGATGGGAAACCCGCCTCCATTCCAGGTTGCTGTCAAACCATTCCGCCAGAAAATCCACCAAGGCTCTTAGCGCAGATGGCATTCGTTCGCGGGAGTGATAGACCGCATAAATGTCCAGCTCTTGTGGTTGCGCCTCGGGAAACAAGGCAATAAGCCGCTTGCTAGCGATCAGATCAGTGACGGAATAGAGCGGCTGCAACGTGACGCCTGCGCCATTTAACGCGGCTTCCAGCAGCATCAGCGAATCATTGGCGCTGAAACTACCGCTAACGGGTATCGCTACGGCGTCACCTTTACGGGTGAAGCGCCACAGACTTTTGCCAAAGAAGGAATAAGTCAGGCAATTATGCACCGCCAAATCCTCCACTCGCTGTGGCGTACCCTGCGCAGCCAGGTAGGATGGCGCGGCACATACAACCGACATACATCCCCCCAGCCGACGCGCAATCAGCCCTGAATCCAGTTGGTTGGTAATACGAATCGCCAGATCGATACGATCCTCGATCAGATTCAGGGTATGGCTCGCTACCTGCAGATCAATAGCCGTCTTGGGATAACGCCGCAGATAGGCACTGATCGCTGCCACCAGTGTCGTTTGAGCCAGTGATGGGGAGCAGGTCAGTCGCATCAACCCGGACGGTTCCTTTCTACCGCGGGAAGGCATCTCCAATTTTTGTGACACCGCCAGCAACTCGCGGCAGTGTCGCAATATCGTTTCCCCCTCACCGGTCAGGCTCAGTTGGCGGGTGCTGCGATGCAATAATCGCGCTTCGGCCCAGCGCTCCATCTCCGCCAGATATCGCGTCACCATCGCACGCGACATGTCCAATGCCTGCGCTGCCCCCGTCAGGCTCCCCTGTTCAGTAATGGTGACAAAGACTCGGGCAGCAAGAATTCTATCCATCATTCGTCCGTTTTATGCAACAAAGTTGTTTGTAAAGTGGGGTTTTTCTTTATAAAAATGAAACTTACCATGACGCCATCTTATTCAGGAAGGAGTATTACCGTGTTAAAACAAACCCTGCTGGCCACACTCTTCGCTTCCATGGCGTTTTCCGCCTCCGCCGCACTGAAAATGGAGGTTTACAACCCCGGTGAAAAATCCGTCTTCCCAGTATCGTCTGAGATTATTACTGGTGAGCACGATGCCTTACTGATCGATGCCCAGTTCCAGCGTGATGATGCCGAAAAGCTGGTGGAAAAAATCCGTGCTACCGGCAAGAACCTGAAAACTATCTATATCAGTCATCACGATCCTGATTTTTATTTCGGGCTGGATGTGCTGAAGGCCGCGTTCCCTAGCGCACAGATCGTCGCAACGCCACAAACCATCGCTGCAATTAATGCAACCAAAGACAAAAAAGTGGCTTATTGGGGGCCAATTCTGAAAGAAAACGCGCCTAAACAGGTAGTCGTGCCGCAGGTGCTGAATGCGGACCATCTGACGCTCGAAGGCAACGCCATTGACATCGTGGGTCTAAAAGGTGCAACACCAGACCGTACCTTCGTCTGGATCCCTTCACTAAAAACCGTCGTTGGTGGTGTGCATACCTCGGCGAATATCCATGTATGGGTGGCGGACACGCAGACGGCAGCCTCACGTCAGCACTGGCTGGCAGACCTGGATGCGATTGATAAGCTCAACCCGACCACCGTGGTGCCAAGCCACTACCTGCCGAACAAAGACGGGTCCGCGCCCTGGTCACCGAAAAATGTGGACTTCACCCGCCAGTACCTGAAGACCTTCGAGCAAAACGTCTCGTCGTCGGCCAACAGTACAGCACTGATCGAAGCGATGAAGCGCGCCTACCCAGACCTCAGCGAACCTGCATCGTTGGAGCTGGGTGCCAAGGTCATCAAAGGCGAGATGCAGTGGCCCTGAGAGCCACCAGCAAAACAGCAGAGGCGACCACCAGCGGATCGCCTCTGCTGTCAGGACGGGTTACTTTTCTTTCAGGTTTGCGATCCCTGATCGCAGAACCAGGACAGAAAATTATGTCATTGCCTGCTAACTCTCAGGAAATAGACAATAATTAAGGTAGAGCGCCACAAAGGCGATAATAACGGGCGGCCATTCCCACACTCTCTCGGAAAGGCGCGTGGCGCGATAATCAGTCGTTTCCCTTTTCTGATGTACCCGGTACACCGGGCAACAACGGAGCGTATGAATGAACAGGCTACACTACATCTTCGACCCTCTGTGCGGTTGGTGTTACGCCGCAGCGCCGTTAATCCATGCAGCCCGTAAAATCGAAGGGTTGCCTGTTGTGCTGCACGCTGGCGGAATGATGACTGGCCCGAACCGCCGTCGCATTACTCCAGAATGGCGAGATTATGTTCAGCCGCATGATCGCCGCATTGCTCAGATGAGCGGTCAGCCGTTTGGTGATGGTTACTTCAACGGCCTGTTGTGGGATGTGACAGCGACGCTGGACTCCGAGCCACCCACCACCGCGATTCTGGCAGCAGAAGAGCTGGGCGGCCGCGGGCTTGACCTGCTTGAGCGTCTGCAACGCGCCCACTATGTTGAAGGATTACGTATCGCCGATCCTCCGGTACTGATGAAAATGGCGGTAGAGATCGGCCTGCCATTGGACGACTTCGAGAATGCCTGTACTCACTGGCGCGGGTTACCCACTCGCAAACATATCGAAGAAAGCCGCCAATGGCTTACTCAATCCGGGGGGGCTGGTTTTCCAACACTCGTCTTCGCGGTAGACGATATCTTCACCACACTAAATATTGCCCCCTGGCTGGGTCGTCCTGACGACTGGCATGACTATCTGGCAAAACTGGTGGCAGAAAATCAGTGAACTACTACGCCCAACCCGCTTTCCATTGTTACTGCACAACGGGAAACAGCGGGTTGTTAGCCTGGTAAGCACAGCTTCTCGCCATCAACAGGACGTCCCATGATTCGAGTTCATCATCTGAATACCTCCCGCTCACAGCGGGTTTTATGGCTACTGGAAGAGCTGGATGTCCCTTATGAGGTGATCAATTATCAGCGCAATAAAGCCACCATGCGCGCCCCGTGTACTTTGCGTGATATTCATCCGCTAGGGAAAGCGCCAGTGGTAGAACACAACGGACAGGTGCTGGCGGAAACCGGTTTAATCCTGGAATATCTGGTCGCCACATTTGGCCCGCAGTTGGCACCATCGCACGACAGCTCAAATTTCTGGCGTTACCGCTACTGGATGCACTACGCTGAAGGCTCGCTGATGTCGGCCATGCTGTTAAAACTGGTTGCTCACAAGATGGGGCCATTTGGCTGGCCGATTCGCAGTATGGTCACGACCCAGCTCAATCTGCATTATGATTTTTTGGAACAGGAAGCGGGGAGATTTCGCTGGCTGGCTGGCGATGAATTTTCAGTCGCAGACATCATGATGGGCTTTCCACTGGATATTGCCGCCCAGCGTGGCTGGCTCACCCCGTCGCGAACCAATCTCTGGCGTCTGCTGGACGCGATGCGAGCGCGGCCAGCCTGGCAACGCGCTGCCCGCTACGGTTAAAATAGCGCATATGTTGACCCGTTATCCATCAGGGGTGTGACAAGCAATATGGCTCAGCACTCCGCCGTCAGGACTTCTACCCGACGGCATTCCCACCAGATTGCGACAGCAACCGCCCATAAAACCAGGTTCAATAAAGCGCTATTCACTAAAAACTCCGTCAATAGAACAGTACCCTTTCCATCTGGGGCAATTGGAAACGTGCCTGCCAATCTTGCAGCGTGATGCGGGTTAACCACGCAACGCCCTGATAAAATGGGTGGCGGCAATGGCACTCCAGCAAATCCAAATAGCGCATCGCCCAAGGTAGCAAATGCTCGGTAAGCAATTCTGACAAGCTATCTGGCTGATTTTCCGCACACCACGCCGCCAGCATCAGCATCAAACCAATGTGATCTTCCGGTTCATGCCGATCGCAGCGCGGTTCAATCCCCAGTTCTCTCAGCCAACGCCGCAATGCCAGTGTCGAATCACCAAATAACACATTGTGCCGATCAAGATATACGGACCCCCAGGGCGGAGCAGGAACCCCCTCGCCGCTATTAAATAATTGTCGCCAGGCGAGCGATAACGATTCATCGTAGCCCGGCTGCAAGCCAAGCTGAATCTGCCGGGCGGCAGTGGCGATGTCCGCCCGGTTGCCGCATGGCCATGCCTGCTGCCACGTCTGATGTCTCAGGCGCTCAATCCATACGGCATTATGCTCATCATCCGGTGAATAATAGAGTAAAGCGCCTAGCAACCGTCCTGTCAGACTAACGATATGTTTTGGCATAAATGACCTCGTTGACTTCTTCAGGAGGTTTCCCTCCTTGTTGTTATCGTGCGTTATTATCGTGCCACTACCTGCTCTTTCCTCGGATGAGTTCAGTACCAGCCAGTGCAACGACAAAAACTTAGAACCCTACGAGACAGCTCTCCATAAGAGGATGCCTGAATCCACTCATCCATACCGATATTTGACCGGAATCAGACAATTCCGCGAATCATGACCACAATATAAGAGGGGATTTTAACCATAAAAAAAGCGCCCCAGAAGGCGCTTTAGTCAGCAAGTCAGTGCCGTAGCAATGGCGGTATTAACCGATAAATTGCAGGCCATTCATGTAAGGACGCAACACTTCCGGCACTTCAATCCGGCCATCTGCCTGTTGGTAGTTTTCCAGCACCGCGACCAACGCACGGCCTACCGCCAGGCCAGAACCGTTCAGAGTATGCACCAGACGAGTTTTCTTATCGCCCTTGCTGCGGCAACGCGCCTGCATACGACGAGCCTGGAAATCCCAACAGTTGGAACAGGAAGAGATTTCACGGTAAGTATTCTGCGCGGGCAGCCAAACTTCCAGGTCATAGGTTTTGCACGCGCCGAAGCCCATATCACCGCTGCACAGCAGCACCTTGCGATACGGCAGTTTCAGCAGTTGCAGTACTTTTTCCGCATGACCGGTCAGTTCTTCCAGCGCTTGCATGGAATCTTCAGGACGGACGACCTGCACCATTTCGACTTTATCAAACTGGTGTACACGGATAAGACCGCGCATATCCCGACCATACGAGCCAGCCTCAGAGCGGAAGCATGGTGTATGCGCGGTTAGTTTGATCGGCAGCGACTCTTCATCCAGAATTTCATCACGTACCAAATTGGTTAACGGCACTTCCGCAGTGGGAATCAACGCATAGTTGCTGGTTTCAGCTTCTTCTTCCAGTGGGCGGGTGTGAAACAGATCTTCTTTAAACTTAGGCAACTGCCCTGTGCCATACAAGGTGGCATGGTTGACCAGATAAGGAACATACGCCTCCTCATAGCCATGCTCAGCAGTATGCAGATTAAGCATAAACTGCGCCAACGCACGATGTAACCGGGCTACCTGGCCTTTCATCACCGAGAAACGGGAACCGGTCAACTTCACGCCTAGCGCCATGCTTAAACCGCCCGTTATGTCGCCCAGGTCTACATGGTCGCGCACAGGGAAATCAAACTGCCGAGGTTCACCCCAACGAAAGACTTCCTGATTCTCAGAGTCATCTTTACCCAGCGGCACACAGTCGTCAGGAAGGTTAGGAATCGTCAGCGCAATATTCTGAATCTCGCTTTGAACCTTTTCCAGCTCAGTCTTAGCAACGTCCAGCTTTTCACCCAGCGTGTTTACTTCGCGACGCAGCGGCTCAATATCTTCCCCACGCGATTTAGCCGCCCCGATTTCTTTCGATCGGGAGTTACGTTCTGCCTGCAAATTTTCCGTTTCGACCTGAAGCACTTTGCGGCGTTCTTCCAACGTACGCAGTGCTTCCACATCCAGTTTAAAATTTCGGCGAGCCAGTAATTTTTCGGCAACTGCGTCTAGCTCATTACGCAGTAAATTGGGATCGAGCATGCTAGTCCTGTGCTTGTATTATTAAGGGGATATCGATAATTACAGGGTGCCGACAACAGCACCGTGCAGCAGAAAATCTCGCAATAACCTTACCGCAACGTTAATGCTAGCGGTAGCGTTTTGTCGGGCTATTTTGATCCTGAGCAGCGAGCCAGGCCAGCTTTTCGCCAATCTTAGCCTCCAACCCCCGCGAAGTCGGCTGATAGTAGTGAGTTTCTGCCATTTCAGGTGGGAAATAGACTTCACCGGCGGCGTAAGCGTTCTCTTCATCATGCGCGTAACGGTATTCGGCACCGAGCCCCATCTCTTTCATCAGGCGGGTTGGCGCATTACGCAAATGCTCCGGCACGTCATAGTCCGGTTTTTCGCGGGCATCACGCATCGCAGATTTAAATGCGATATACACCGCGTTACTCTTCGGCGCACACGCCAGATAGACAATTGCCTGAGCGATAGCTCGCTCGCCTTCCGCAGGACCAACGCGGGTAAAACAGTCCCAGGCAGCAATCGCGACCTGCATCGCCCTCGGGTCGGCATTACCCACATCCTCGGAAGCAATCGCCAATAAACGGCGGGCCACATAAAGTGGATCACCCCCTGCGGTAATGATGCGGGCATACCAGTACAATGCAGCATCGGGTGCTGAACCACGCACCGATTTATGCAGTGCGGAAATCAGGTCGTAATAGCGATCGCCTTTATTATCAAAACGGGCGCTACGCTCACCGGAAATTTCCTTCAACAATGCCGAGGTCAACCGGCGTTGACCGCTAGCATCCATTTCAGCCATATCGGCCATCATTTCCAGCAGGTTCAGTGAACGCCTGGCATCGCCGTTTACCAGCTCAGCCAGCAGGCGACGAGTATCCTCTGGCAGAACAATCTGTTGTCCACCTAGCCCGCGCTCTTTATCCTGTAGCGCCTGCTCCAGCACCTGTTCGATGTCGTCAGCACTCAGCGCTTTAAGCAGATAGACACGAGCGCGAGACAACAACGCCGAGTTCAGTTCAAACGACGGGTTCTCGGTGGTGGCACCAATAAACGTGATGGTGCCATCTTCGATATGCGGCAGAAACGCATCCTGCTGGCTTTTATTGAAGCGATGCACTTCGTCCACAAACAGGATGGTACGACGCCCGGCATCACGGTTCTGGCGCGCGCGCTCAATCGCTTCGCGAATCTCCTTGATGCCAGAAGTTACCGCGGATATCCGTTCCACATCGGCGTGTCCATAGCGCCCAATCAACTCGGCCAGTGTCGTTTTACCCGTCCCCGGAGGCCCCCACAGAATCATGGAGTGAAGCTGCCCTGCTTCAATCGCGCGCGGCAACGGTTTACCCGGCCCCAACAAGTGTTGTTGACCGATATATTGTGACAGCTTGACTGGCCGCATCCTCGCGGCCAATGGCTGGAACTGATTACTGGAAAAATCGAGTGACAGGTTGCTCACACACGCCTCACTGACGCTGATCGTCCACCGCTACACCTTTCGGTGGTGTAAAACGAAACTTCGCGGCGTCTACATCGCCATTTTGCTGATTTTTCAGCGCATAAGCGCTGCGCTGCCCATCCTGTTCGGTGGCGGTAAAGCTGTGAATAATGCCGTCACTGCTCACGTTGATGGAGAACCGTTTCAAGTTGCCATTCGCCGCACGGGGAGTCAGGTCGAAGTCATCCCCTTTCTGGGTCACGTTGTATTTACCCCAGTCTTTTGGGTCGTTGCGGGTGATCAGAATGAACGGCGTATTACCAGTGGCATCCTTCACCCAGGTTGCTGTCACCTGCTCAACAAACGGGTTGTAAAACCACAGCGTTTTACCATCGGACACCAGCGTACTTTCATCCGGCGACGTGGTTTTCCAGTTGAACAGATTCGGGCGTTTTACCCACAGTTCACCCGCACCTTCCTGCACCGCAGCACCATCATTCGTGGTGACTTTTTGCGTGAAACTGGCATGGAAGCTGTTCACTTTACTCAAACGGCTCTGTAAATCACCGGCCGCATCGGCATAGACTGCACCGGAAACCAGACTGGTCAATAAGCAACCGACCATCAACCCTGTTCTTATCATACAAAAAATCCTTTGCGTATTCTTACCGCGTCGCGGCTCCCGACGGGAGCCGATTTCAGTTAAACGCCACGTCAGTTGAACGTTGCTTTAGTTGAACGCTAATGTAGCCCAGCCGGGCATGGCATGACAGGCGAATTGTCTGTTACCCGCTATTTTTACGTTTCTTTGCAGGGAGATACACCACTCTCAACATTACTCCATCGGCGGCGGTGCCAGCACCTCGCGGTTGCCGTTATGGCCGGGCGCGCTGACAATACCCTGCATTTCCATCTGCTCGACGATGCGGGCCGCACGGTTATAGCCGATGCGGAACTGGCGTTGCACCCCAGAAATCGAGGCTCGGCGTTTTTCCACGACAAAGGACACCGCCTGATCAAACAGCGGATCCAGTTCTTCGTCTCCGTCAAAACCAAGGCTACCGCCCTCACCGTCGTCATCACCACTAATGATGCTGTCGATGTACTCCGGACGACCTCGCGCCTTCCAGTCCTGCACTACGGCATGAACTTCCTGATCACGCACGAACGCACCATGAACGCGAATCGGAATCGAGGAGTTGGGTGCCATGTACAGCATATCCCCCATGCCGAGCAGCGATTCCGCCCCCCCCTGATCGAGGATGGTACGGGAGTCGATCTTACTCGACACGGTAAAAGCGATACGGGTAGGGATGTTGGCTTTGATAAGGCCGGTAATCACATCCACCGACGGGCGCTGCGTCGCCAGCACCAGATGAATCCCGGCGGCACGCGCCTTCTGGGCCAGTCGAGCGATCAGCTCTTCCACTTTTTTGCCTACCGCCATCATCAGGTCGGCGAACTCATCCACCATCACCACGATATACGGCAGTTTTTCCAATACTGGCGGCTGGGTATCCATGCTGTCACCCGGCTTCCAGAACGGGTCCGGCACCGGGCGACCCATCGCTTCCGCCTGCATCACGCGTTCGTTATAACCGCTGAGGTTACGCACGCCGAGCGCCGACATCAGCTTGTAGCGGCGTTCCATCTCACCCACGCACCAGCGCAAGGCATTGGCGGCGTCTTTCATGTCCGTCACGACTTCGGTAAGCAGATGCGGAATCCCCTCATACACCGACAGTTCCAGCATTTTGGGGTCGATCATGATAAAGCGAACATCTGCCGGTGTTGCTTTGTACAGCATACTGATAATCATGGCGTTGACGCCGACCGACTTACCGGAACCGGTAGTCCCTGCCACCAGCAAGTGCGGCATTTTTGCCAGGTCAGCCACCACCGGTTGCCCGGAAATGTCTTTGCCGAGCACGACCGCTAACGGCGAAGCGTTGTCACGGAATCGGTCGCAATCAAGCACTTCCCGCAGGAACACCGTCTGGCGATGACGATTCGGCAATTCAAGACCGACGTAGGGTTTGCCGGGGATAACCTCTACAATGCGCACCGCCACGACCGACAATGAGCGCGCCAGATCTCTAGCCAGATTGGAGATGCGGGCCGCTTTGACGCCCGGTGCCAGATCCAGTTCAAATCGGGTGATCACCGGGCCAGGGTGGTAATCCACCACCGTCGCTTTAACGCGATAATCCGCCAGACGGGTTTCGATCAAGCGCGCCATGTCATCCAGCGCGTCCCGGTCCACCGGCGCGTCATTCATGGAAGGTGGCGTCAACAGGTCCAGCGATGGCAACGGTGTCGTCGGCTTCTGCAACGGTTGGTCGTTACGCATCAGGAACGGATGAATCAGGCTGTCCATAATTGATGGCGATTCAGCTTCCGCTTCAGGCTCATTCGGCACGGCAGCCTGCAACGCAGATGCTGTCACTGGCGGTTGCGCCTGCTGCTCAGGGAAACTCTCCTGCGGCGGCAGCGTGAACAGCGGCTCTAGAGGACCGTCATCCACCAGGTCGGCAAAAGGTGAAATGGCGAAGGCGCTGTCCAGCGGAGCCTCGGTTTTCGGCTTCATGTCAGGCTTTCTGGTTTCTGCCGCAGCAGGCGCCACCGTGGGCGGCTCAACCGCAAAAATCGCAGGGGCAGCCTGTTCCGTATCCGGCTCATGCACTTCTCCGTAGCGAGAACGTTGCATCGCAGCAAAATCACGTGCCAGTTGCGCCTGCAACAGCGTTTCCTCGTCCTCTTCATGATCGGGATAGGTTTCGCCGTAGCGTTCGCGTTGCTGGTCAGCAAACGCCTGTCGTAACGCTGCGTCTTGTATCAACGCATCCTGTTCATCGTCAGACGCCAGACTCTGGGCCGCCACATGGTCTGGCAAGGGCACCGGCGCGGCAAACGACGCCGACGCGTCGGTTTGCTCAGTGTGGGCGGCCTGTGCCTGTTGCTCCGCTTCACGGGCCTGCTGTTCAGCCAACCGCTGTGAGGGGAGTTTGATGCCATACGATGCCAGTTCACGGCGCGTAGGAATACGCACCGGATTCGGCCGAGGTAATTCCGGCCCCATACCGCGCTTGACCTGTGGGTTATTGTCTTCATCGGTGGTGAATGCTGGCATAAACGGCGTTACATTCTGCGATTCCGGTTTCGTCTCAGGAGCCCCCCCAACGCTTCCCGAAACAACCGTCGCCGCTGTCACTGCCGCCGCTGCCGTGCGGGCGATACGGTCATCGGCCTGCAAGGTCAGTGGTTGCCAGTCCGGCAACGGTTCGGACAGTGAGGACGCAAGCCCAGACGATACCGGCATTGTCTCACTAGGTGCGGGTGCCGGAGGTAATACCGAAGAGACATCAGTTCCCGGTCTACATTCAGGTGCAGGCGTTACCACTGGCGGGACATAAGATCCAGGCTCGGCTAATGGCGTAACGGCAAGCGGTTCAGGGTGCGGCTTCAGCACCAGCTCCGCATCTGTCGTTTCAGGTGTTGCCGCAGCGGCAAATGCGATATCGCACACATCTTCTGCAACCGGTACTCCGGCCACAACCGATGCAGCAATGACCGGGTCTGATGCGGCCGCCACACCGGGAGCGGAAAACAGCACATCGTCCTCATCGTCCTCAGCCGAAGACGGCATTGTGGTGACGTCTTCCTGGTGAGGCGCAGCAGTACGACGCGCCTCCACGGCGGATTCATCAACCTCTTCTTCTTCCTCATCGTAAAGATAATCATCTTCACGCCGACGGCCGGAAAAGAGTGTCAGGCACGCCATCACCCCTGCCCCTAGCTTTTCAGCTATCGTCAGCCAGGACCAACCAGTGAACAGCGTCAACCCGGCGGCCCAGACACACAGCAGAATCATGGTGCCGCCAATATTATTGAAACGCGGAATCATCGAGCTGCTGAGCAAACTGCCCAGCACGCCACCGGAGGCAAAATAGTAGATGTCATCTACGTTGAGCGCCGCCAGCCCGCACGAAGTCAGAATCAGGGCCAGCGTACCGATAAGGCGCAGCGAAAGGGTAAAGTAATCCAACGTCGCGCGTTGGCCGCGCTGGCGATGGATCACCCAGCATAACGACACCATGACGACAGGAATGGCATACGCCAGTACGCCAAAAATGAAAAACAGGGTATCTGCCAGCCAGGCCCCTACCCCGCCCCCCAGATTATGAATCGGTTCATGCCAGGCAGTTTGCGACCAACTGGGATCCGAAGGGCTGAAACTTAACAGCGCCACTGCCAGATAAATGGCAAAAAGCACCACAACGATTAACATCGCTTCCAGTAAACGTCGACCCGCGCTGAGTGTTGTCAGCGTGACGTCTTTATCTTCTGTATATTCCTGGCTCAAGCGTCTCTCCAGGTTCCCTGTAAATGTTTCATGATAAAGCGCCGAGTCTTCCCCGGCGCCATACTGTACATATTCACAGGAGTGTAACTGAATTTATCGGGTTATGCACCCTTGCCGTCAGCGAGTCTTTATGACCAGCCGGTTGCTTTGCTTCACTTCTTCCATCACCACATAGGTGCGGGTATCGTTCACGCCTGGCAGACGCAACAGCGTTTCTCCCAGCAACTTACGGTATGCCGACATATCCGGTACACGGGTTTTGAGCAAATAGTCAAAATCCCCGGAAACCAGATGACACTCCTGAATTTCCTCAAGCTTCTGCACGGCTGCATTGAACTGTTCAAACACATCCGGCGCGCCACGGTTGAGCGTAATCTCAACAAACACCAGCAATGACGCATCCAGATAATGCGGATTTAGCAGCGCGGTATAGCCATTGATAAAACCCTGTCGTTCCAGACGACGAACACGTTCCAGACACGGAGTTGGCGACAGGCCGACCCGTTTGGAAAGCTCCACGTTGGAGATACGTCCATCTTTTTGCAATTCGTTCAGGATATTACGATCGATACGATCAAGATCTTTTCCCGGACGTTTTTTCGTGTCTACCATTCTTATTGTCTCTCTTCATCCTTCCCTGTTTAACCGCTGTCTCTGACCAACCTCAATGTACCAGAGCCACCCCTAAAGAAGACCCCTGCCTTTTGTAATGTGTTCATGCTCTGATCCGACCGCGTTTCCCAGAAACGTCGCAAAACGCCGGTTAGCTATCGGCAATCAAGCACCGTCGCTATAGACCCCAAACGCATAAAAGCCGGAGCATTCAACTATTCACATACAAAAAATTTCCTCTTCCAAGGATGTTTTCGCAAAAGAGCAGCCGATTGTCAAAGCAAAACAATTAAAATCAGAAGAAAGTGCCAGATTCACTCCTGACGGTCCATTCGGGCAGCGTTTTTACACACTACCTGCCGCCGTCGAGACGATTAGCCGCCCGCTGCCAATATTTCGTAACGATGGAACCGATAGCCAACAACATTCCTCTACACTTTTTTTACGCAGGTAATTTCCTTACAATCAGTTATATCGTCCGTTCGAGTGAATGAGGAACTCATGAGCACTGCCAAACACCGTAAATTATTGATTCTGGGTTCAGGCCCGGCCGGTTATACCGCCGCGGTCTATGCTGCGCGGGCAAACCTAAATCCCTTGCTGATCACCGGCATGGAAAAAGGCGGTCAGTTAACCACCACCACCGAAGTGGAAAACTGGCCCGGCGACCCAGACGAACTGACGGGTCCGCTGCTGATGGAGCGTATGCACGCCCATGCCGCCAAGTTCAATACCGAAATCGTCTTTGACCACATCACACGAGTCGACCTGCAAACCCGGCCCTTCCGCCTGTTCGGCGACAGCGACGAGTACACCTGCGACGCGTTGATCATCGCTACCGGCGCATCCGCCCGCTATCTGGGTCTGCCATCTGAAGACGCGTTCAAAGGGAAAGGCGTCTCCGCCTGCGCAACCTGTGACGGGTTCTTCTATCGCAACCAAAAAGTCGCGGTCGTCGGCGGTGGTAATACTGCCGTGGAAGAAGCGCTGTATCTGTCCAACATCGCCGCCGAAGTGCATCTGATTCACCGTCGCGACAGCTTCCGCGCGGAGAAAATCCTGATCGACCGCCTGATGACGAAGGTCAGCAGTGGCAATATCGTGCTGCATACCCATCGCACGCTGGATGAAGTGCTGGGCGATGATATGGGGGTAACAGGTGTGCGTCTGCGCGACGCAGCTGGGGTAACCGAACAGTTGGACGTGGCGGGCGTGTTTATCGCTATCGGTCACAGCCCGAATACCGCCATCTTCGGTGATCAGCTGGCACTGGAAAACGGCTACATCAAGGTACAGTCAGGCATTCACGGCAACGCGACTCAGACCAGTATTCCTGGTGTATTCGCCGCTGGTGATGTCATGGACCACATTTATCGTCAGGCTATTACCTCTGCCGGGACGGGGTGCATGGCCGCACTGGATGCCGAACGCTATCTGGACGCCCTCGTCAAGTAAGCCCTGATGACCAGTAATGCCAACCCGGGCGTGATCACGTCCGGGTTTTTTATTGTCGTTCGTGACTGTAAAAATTGATCGGCACCCCGTTCCGCCGCCTGCTTTTCGTTTGCACAACCTCGCCGCCGCGGTAACATGGCGCATCGCCACCGTTACGCCCGCACTTATGTTAAGTAACGGTTATATAAGCGTTATTTTCATGTACCAACTGGAAGCGATCAGCACCTGATGAAAGACACCCGACAACGAGAACTGACCCGCTGGCTGAAACAGCAAAGCCGTCTGGCACACCGCTGGCTGCGACTATCGCTGATGCTCGGTCTGGCAAGCGGCCTGCTGATTATGGCGCAGGCCTGGTTACTGGCTTCACTGCTGCACGCCTTGATTATCACCCACACCCCACGCAATGAACTGACCACGACCTTTCTGCTACTGGCAACAACGTTCGTATTGCGGGCGTTGATCAACGGGATACGGGAGCGAGTCGGTTTTCGCTGCGGTCAGACGATTCGCCAGCATATCCGTCAGCAAGTTCTGGATCGACTGCAACAGCTAGGTCCGGCCTGGATTCAGGGAAAACCGGCCGGTAGCTGGGCCACGCTGATACTGGAGCAAGTGGACGATATGCACGATTACTACGCCCGCTATCTACCCCAGATGTATCTGGCCGTACTGATTCCGGTGCTAATCCTGATTATCGTGTTTCCGGTGAACTGGGCCGCAGGGGTCATCCTGTTAGCTACCGCCCCGTTGATCCCGCTGTTCATGGCAATGGTCGGCATGGGTGCCGCCGATGCCAACCGCCGCAACTTTCAGGCGCTGGCCAGACTGAGTGGCAATTTTCTTGATCGACTACGTGGTCTGGATACTCTGCGCCTGTTCTATCGCGGCGAGGCAGAAACCGCACAGATTCGCCAGGCGTCGGAACAGTTTCGTAGTCGCACGATGGAAGTGCTGCGTATGGCCTTTCTGTCTTCCGGCGTGCTGGAATTCTTCGCATCAATATCGATTGCGGTGGTCGCGGTTTATTTCGGTTTTTCATATCTGGGCGAGTTGAATTTTGGCAGCTACGGCGTTGGCGTAACACTGTTTGCTGGCTTTCTGGTGCTGATTCTGGCCCCGGAGTTCTTTCAGCCGCTGCGCGATCTCGGTACGTTTTACCACGCTAAGGCGCAAGCGGTCGGGGCGGCGGAAGCACTGCACCGGTTTATGACGGCCGAAAGCGAGGAAAACGGTGTCGGTACGCATCACTTTCACAGTGATACGCCTGTCGCACTGGTAGCCCAGGATCTGATTATTCTGTCACCCTCTGGCAAAACACTGGCCGGGCCGCTCTCCTTTAAACTGAACGCGGGGCAACGCGTCGCATTGGTCGGCCCCAGCGGTGCCGGGAAAAGCTCGCTACTGAACCTGTTGCTGGGTTTTCTACCTTATCGCGGTTCAC
This sequence comes from Dickeya undicola, assembly GCF_000784735.1. Taxonomy (GTDB): domain Bacteria; phylum Pseudomonadota; class Gammaproteobacteria; order Enterobacterales; family Enterobacteriaceae; genus Dickeya; species Dickeya undicola. Next base: position 188,406 of record NZ_JSYG01000009.1, on the reverse strand, counting down.
TGACGGTGAATGGCGAGGAGCTACGCACGCTGTCGTCTGCATCATGGCGTCAACACCTGAGTTGGGTGGGGCAAAATCCTCACTTGCCGGAACCCACGCTGCGCCAGAACGTACTGTTGGGCCGCCCGGAGGCCAGTGACCATACGCTGCGACACGCACTTGAGCGCGCTTATGTGCACGAATTTCTCCCCCAGTTACCGCAAGGTTTGGATACCCTGTTGGCCGATGGTGCCGCACGGCTGTCAGTCGGTCAGGCCCAGCGTGTCGCGGTGGCACGCGCCTTGCTGCACCCATGCCGATTACTGTTGTTGGATGAGCCCTCAGCGAGCCTTGATGCGCACAGCGAACAGCGGGTGATGAGCGCGCTGAGTGAAGCATCGCACGCTCAGACCACATTGCTGGTGACCCATCAACTGAGCGAGATTCGGGACTATGACGAGGTCTGGGTCATGGTCAACGGCCAGTTGGTCCAGCAAGGTGACTACCTGACCCTGAGTCAGGTAACTGGGCCGTTTGCCGATTTGCTGGCGCAACGTCGGGGAGAACTGTGAAATGGAAAAGATCCGGACAATGCAGGTACTCAAACCCTTTCTGGCGCTGTATCGCCGTCACTGGTTCAGGCTTGGGCTGGGTATCGTCCTGGCGATTCTAACCCTACTGGCAAGCATCGGGCTGTTAACGCTGTCAGGCTGGTTTCTGGCCGCATCAGCCATCGCCGGTCTGACCGGGCTAGCCACATTCAACTATATGCTCCCGGCAGCCGGGGTGCGCGGCGCGGCGATTCTGCGTACCGCCAGTCGTTACTTTGAACGCCTGGTAAGCCACGATGGCACCTTTCGTGTTCTGTTGCATCTGCGCGTATTCACCTTTAGTCGCATCCTGCCATTGGCTCCGGGTGGGTTGATTCGTTTTCGTCAGGCCGAACTGCTCAACCGGTTGGTGGCAGATGTGGATACGCTAGACCATCTTTACCTGCGGGTAATCTCGCCACTGGTGAGTGCGCTGATCGTGATTCTGGTGATGGCCTATGGCTTGAGCTGGCTGGACACATCGCTGGCACTGACACTGGCCGCCATCATGCTGACGCTGCTGGTCATGTTGCCGCTGGTGTTTTACCGGGCAGGACAACCGATTGGTGCCGACCTGACCGCATTGCGCGCCCACTATCGGGTACAGCTGACCACCTGGATTCAAGGGCAGGCTGAACTGGCGGTATTTGGCGCGCTGGCTCCCTTTCGCCAGCAGTTGGAAAAACTGGAGCAACGCTGGTTTGAACGGCAACGTCAACAGGCCGAGCTAAGTGCGTTGTCACAGTCCATTCTGATTGCCGCCAGCGGCCTGACCGCGACCTTACTGTTGTGGCTGGCGGCTGATGGCGTCGGCGGCGATCATCAGCCAGGTGCACTCATCGCACTGTTTGTATTCGCCGCGCTCGCCGCGTTCGAAACACTGGCCCCCGTCGCTGGTGCCTTCCAGCATATTGGGCAAGTTGTCGCGTCAGCGCATCGCGTCGACCAGCTACTGAAACTGCACCCACCAGTCGCTTTTCCGTCTCAGGGCCCTTCGCCGTTGGAACAGGTTCAACTGACGCTGGATAAAGTGAGCTTTACCTACCCGGAACAAACCCAACCAGCACTGAGCGGGATTTCGCTGACGCTTACGCCGGGCGAACATGTCGCGTTGCTGGGCCGTACCGGTTGCGGCAAATCGACACTGTTGCAATTGCTGACCCGCGCCTGGAATTGCAATACCGGTGAAATCCGTCTTAATGACACGCCGATCGCGGCATTCCCGGAGTCTGCGCTGCGTGATGCCATGAGCGTGGTGCCACAGCGGGTGCATATTTTCAGCGCGACACTACGGGAAAACCTGCGGTTGGCTGCCCCGGCGGCCAGCGATGAGCAGTTGCAGGCGGTGCTCACGCAAGTCGGGCTGGAGAAACTGCTGGAGGATCAGGGGCTCAACGCCTGGTTGGGCGAAGGGGGACGCCAGTTATCCGGTGGTGAACAACGCCGCATCGGTGTAGCGCGTGCCCTACTCCACCCGGCACCACTGGTATTACTGGATGAACCGACCGAAGGGCTCGACGCCGATACCGAACAGCGCATACTGCAATTATTACGTCAGCACTGTCTGGGCAAGACCCTGATCGTCATCACCCATCGCCTGAACGGGCTGGAGAGCATGGACCGGCTATGCGTGATGGATGGCGGACAATTGGTGGAACAGGGCTCGCACCATAGCCTGATGGCGTTACAAGGGCGCTACTGGCAATTTCATCAACACCTGTAGACCGAGGTGCGCACATGCTGTTGTATGAACTGTCTCCGTTTTCGCTGCAGTTTCCCAACCCGGAAACCGCGCTGCGTGACCCGAATGGGTTGCTGGCCTATGGCGGTGATCTGTCACCCGAGCGCCTGCTAAGCGCCTACCGGCAGGGGATTTTCCCGTGGTTTTCACCTGGGGAACCGATCCTGTGGTGGAGCCCAGACCCACGGGCGGTACTGTTCCCGGCGCAGTTTCACCTTAGCCGCAGCATGAAAAAGTTCATTCGCCGCACCGCATATCGGGTCACACTGAATCAGGCGTTTGAAGCGGTGATTGCCGCCTGCGCCAGCGAGCGCGAGGAAGGCACCTGGATTGGCAGGGACATCGTGCGCTCCTATGTGCAGTTACACCGGTCTGGTCTGGCGCACTCGGTCGAGGTCTGGTATGGCACCCAGTTGGTGGGCGGCTTGTACGGTATCGCTCAAGGCGCGCTATTTTGCGGCGAGTCAATGTTCAGCCGGGCGGATAACGCGTCCAAATACGCGCTGACAGCGTTTCTGCATCATTTTGTGCGCCACGGTGGTCAGTTAATTGATTGCCAGGTGCTCAACGACCATACTGCCTCGCTGGGTGCCTGTGACATTCCCCGACGCGAGTTTCTGCAGGCGTTGAACCGGCTGCAACAGGCTGTATTAATCGACGGTTGCTGGCATCCACAACTCCTGGATGCTCCGATGATCGATATCCCTTCTGAAAGGGATAAATGAGCGGCAGTGACTTACGCGCCTTTACATAATGAGGGTTTTTCGGCATTATCTTGCCGGTTAAAAACTAAGGTACTTAAACCTAGAGGATTCGATGGCCAAAGAAGACAATATTGAAATGCAAGGCACCGTGCTGGATACGCTGCCCAACACCATGTTCCGCGTTGAGCTGGAAAACGGGCACGTGGTTACCGCTCATATCTCCGGTAAAATGCGTAAAAACTATATCCGCATCCTGACGGGTGACAAAGTGACTGTGGAACTGACCCCGTACGACCTGAGCAAAGGCCGCATTGTCTTCCGTAGCCGTTAACAACCGCGCTATCGCCTGAGGCGATGCGCCAGGGTGTTTACCTCTCAGCCCTTGCCTTTCGGTGAGGGCGTTTGCATTTTAAGCCGGTCAATAACTTACCCGCCTATTAATTTAGACACTGCTGTAAGTACAGCCAGATAAAGGGTGTGGTGAACATGATGAATGCGACCGACATGAAAAAGGGCATCTGACGATGCCCTTTTGCGTTTTTAGCGTAGCGGCGTAATCAACTCACTCAGTGAACCGCGCCTTCGGCTTTGGTCTTTTGCGCGCTCAGGAAGCGATACGTCAACTGTTGCGCTGCCTTATCCAGTTCCACTTTCACAGAACCGCCGTCGACCAGCGAACCGAACAACAGTTCATTAGCCAGCGGTTTCTTGAGGTTTTCCTGGATGACACGAGCCATCGGCCGAGCACCCATCGCTTTGTCATAGCCTTTTTCCGCCAGCCAGTTGCGTGCTTCCTCGCTCACTTCCAGCGACACGCCTTTGGCATCCAGCTGCGCTTGCAGTTCGACAATAAACTTGTCCACCACCTGCTGAATCACTTCCGCCGACAGATGGTTGAACCAGATGATACCGTCCAGACGGTTGCGGAATTCCGGCGTGAAGACTTTTTTGATCTCTTCCATCGCATCGCTGCTGTTGTCCTGCTGGATAAGACCAATGGACTTACGTTGGGTTTCCCGTACCCCGGCATTGGTGGTCATCACCACGATCACATTGCGGAAATCCGCCTTGCGGCCGTTATTGTCGGTCAGCGTGCCGTTGTCCATTACCTGCAACAACAGGTTGAACACGTCTGGATGCGCCTTCTCGATTTCATCAAGCAGCAGCACCGAATGCGGATGTTTGATCACCGCATCGGTGAGCAGGCCGCCTTGATCGTAACCCACGTAACCCGGAGGTGCACCGATCAAACGGCTGACCGTGTGGCGTTCCATATATTCAGACATATCGAAGCGCAGCAGCTCAATATCCAGCGCTTTCGCCAGTTGAACCGTCACTTCCGTTTTCCCGACCCCGGTTGGACCAGCAAACAGGAACGACCCGACCGGCTTGCGCTCATGCCCTAATCCGGCACGGCTCATCTTGATGGCTTCAGTCAGCGCCTCAATAGCTTTATCCTGCCCGAACACCAGCATCTTCAGACGATCGCCCAGATTGCGCAGTACATCACGGTCACTGGCGGAAACGGTTTTCTCCGGAATGCGAGCGATGCGGGCAACGACCGACTCAATATCCGCCACATTGACGGTTTTCTTACGCTTGCTCGCCGGTAACAAGCGGCAGCGCGCACCCGCTTCATCGATCACGTCGATCGCTTTATCAGGCAGATGACGATCATTAATGTATTTCACCGCCAGTTCCACCGCTGCGCGAATCGCCTTGGCGGTGTACCGCACGTCATGGTGCGCTTCATATTTCGGTTTCAGACCGTTGATGATCTGCACCGTCTCTTCCACGCTCGGCTCGGTGATGTCGATCTTCTGGAAACGGCGTGCCAGCGCACGGTCTTTTTCGAAGATATTGCTGAATTCTTGATACGTGGTGGAGCCAATCACGCGAATCTTGCCGCTGGACAGCAACGGCTTGATCAGATTAGCGGCGTCTACCTGGCCGCCGGAAGCCGCACCAGCACCGATAATGGTGTGAATCTCGTCGATAAACAGGATGCTGTTCTGATCCTGCTCCAGTTGCTTGAGCAGCGCTTTAAAGCGTTTTTCGAAGTCGCCACGGTATTTGGTGCCCGCCAGCAGCGAGCCAATATCCAGCGAATAGAGCGTGCAATCAGCCATCACCTCCGGCACGTCACCCTGCACAATGCGCCAGGCCAACCCTTCGGCGATAGCGGTTTTCCCCACGCCGGATTCGCCCACCAACAACGGATTGTTTTTACGGCGACGGCACAATACCTGAATCGTGCGCTCCAGTTCGCTGTCGCGGCCGATCAGCGGGTCGATACCGCCTACGCGGGCAAGCTGGTTGAGATTTGTGGTGAAGTTTTCCATACGCTCCTCCCCGCCAGCCTGTTCTTCGTTAACCGGATTTTCCGGGTTTGCCGCCGGACCGCTCTCTTCTTTGCGCGTGCCGTGAGAAATGAAATTCACCACATCTAACCGACTGACGTCGTGCTTGCGCAGCAGATAGGCAGCCTGAGACTCCTGCTCGCTAAAGATAGCGACCAGCACGTTGGCACCGGATACTTCACTGCGCCCAGACGATTGCACGTGGAACACCGCGCGTTGCAGCACCCGTTGAAAACTCAGCGTCGGCTGGGTATCCCGTTCTTCATCATTTTGCGGCAGTGTGGGTGTGGTCTGTTCGATAAAGGTTTCCAGTTCCTGACGCAGAACTGCCAGGTCGACCGTACAGGCTTCGAGAGCCTCTCGTGCGGAGGGGTTGCTGAGCAGTGCCAGCAACAAATGTTCCACGGTCATAAACTCATGCCGGTGCTCGCGCGCTCTGGCGAAAGCCATGTTGAGACTGAGTTCCAGTTCTTGATTGAGCATAGGCACCTCCCCCAATAAATTGCCCTATTTCAGGCTTTTTCTAGCGTACAAAGCAATGGATGCTCGTTCTCCCGGGCATAACGGTTCACCTGCGCCACCTTGGTTTCAGCCACCTCAGCGCTGTAGACGCCGCAAATGGCCTTGCCCTGATAGTGAACCGTAAGCATCAGTTGTGTTGCACGTTCAATATCATAAGAAAAGAACTTTTGCAGAACGTCAATAACAAATTCCATCGGCGTGTAATCATCGTTGTTAAGTATCACTTTATACATCGATGGCGGCTGCAAGGCTTCAGTATAATGCTCTTTGGTCAGGTCGTCGGTCTGCGCCCCGGTGCTATGATTTCCCATCTTCTACCCAAATCAGTTTTGATACTTACTCTGCTGGCTGCCTTCACAGCAGCATACCTGATTTTTATTGTATCACCGCCCGCTCAAAATCGCTCAGACCCCAAAGACACACACTTCCTGATATTAACGGCAATAAAACCCAACGATAGCGTTATCTGTATCAAATTTTCACAAACCGGCTGCAACGTGTCGGATTCGAGTGCTTGACGGCAAGGTCGATTTCACTAGAGTGTAGAGTTGAATTGATGCCGTTTTAATCAATTCGGTTTTGCCTTAACCCAATAACCTCACCTTAGAGAACACTCTAGCGAAGGATGAAGATTCATGGAGACAGGTACTGTTAAATGGTTCAATAACGCCAAAGGCTTTGGCTTTATTTGTCCTGAGAGCGGTGGTGAAGATATCTTCGCCCACTATTCAACCATTCAGATGGACGGCTACAGGACGCTGAAAGCCGGTCAGGTGGTGCAATTTACCGTGCACCAAGGGCCGAAAGGAAATCACGCCAGTCTGATCGTGCCGGTAGTCGGCGAAACGGTCGCCTGAATGTTCCCCCCACGCTTTCCGGTCTTTCTCCTTTAATTCTTGTGACCAGGTAAAACGAGTCCAATGCCGGTCGTAAAGCGGCCGGTATTCTTTCTCTTCTTTCCACGCTTGCCACACGACCACTCACCCCAATGGAGCAACAGAGCTAGTCCGCGCGCCCGCGCGCCAGCCACTGTACACGCGAAAAGATGCTGCGAATCAGCGGCGGAATAGCCGATTCGCCTTGAGATGCCGCTTCCAACGCCACTTCAATCGCCAGGTCCGGCTTGGAGGTACGGTGAATCGCCTTGGTGATGACCTTCGCCATAGACAGTGGCACCGGCTCCGGCAACTGTGCAACCCGGTGATAAACCTGGCTAAACCCGTTGCGATACATGAAATGTTCCATGTCTAACGCAGGCAGTACGGTCAAATGATCGCGTTCGGACTCGTTTTGCGACTGCAACAGGCTACGCACTGTGGCGGCATATTTTTTCCCAGCATCGTCGCCATCCACCAGCACATGCCATTCGATGCCCATGCGATAAGCGAATTTCAGCAGCGGTTTTAACCCCACCTGCGCAAACTCGATCACCCTCACGCCTTCCGCCTCGAAGTGGTGACCGCACTGGCGCGCCAGTTCGCTGAGCATCCAGACTTCGGTTTCACCTTCCACCAACAGCCAGCAACGTGCAAATAACGACGTCGGGCGATTGAACCGAATATGAAAGGTAATACGGCGGCTGTCTTCTTGTGTCATGCCTTGACGGCCAATACGGTAGGTCGCAACCTTCGCCGATTCGCGCACCAGACGGCAAACCTGCTCTACCGGCACCAGCGACAGCAGTTCACCGGAGTTGGTGGTGGTGATTTTTTGCAGCGGCAACTGCGTCAGCAGCCCCCACGCCACCGACAGCATAATCGGGTGCAGTCGGGTTTCCGGGTCTTCAATCAACAGCAGCGGCCGGGCGTGTGGATCAAGCGCGGCGGAGCCTTTGGCCTGCAACAGGGTGGAAAACAGCTCCAGCAGGATAATACGGCGGCTGCGGCTATTAGGGCCAGAAATCATACGGATGATGTTATCCAGCGAGCGCCATGCCTGACCATTACCCGCACGGGCATGGCGATGGTGCCGCCGATCGTTCGGGTCCGCGCCCTGTTCGGAAAAATAGTGCTCCACCAGTTGGCGCATCGCCACCAAGCCCTGCCGCAGTTCCTGATTGGTCAACCGGTTAGGATTTTGCGCCAATTCACGCACGAGAGTTTCAAACTGGCGCGATAGTCGATCGTTATCATCGATTTGCGGCATCAACGTGCCGGTGCGAAAACGACGAATAAAGCGGGCGTCACGCAGACGCAGCACCGGGTGCAGACGAACGACTTCGCTAGCCAGCCAGTCAATATTGTCCAGCGGCAATGCCTGACCATTGGCATCAAGAAAGCTGCGCCAGGTGAAGATCGCCTGGCTTTCATCCATTTCCCCTTCCAAACGATAAAAAACGCGGTGCAACCGCCCTTCGCCCTTGATCCATACCGGCGATAACGAACGATAGCGGGGAGCCAAATGATGACCGGGTGCAGATTCACAAAACGTGAAGATCACCTGCAGGTGGCGCTCGCGGCTGGTTTCGTTACCCGGCGTAAAATGAAAGTCTTGCAGATCAAAGTGATAAAGCGGTGGTGACGGCGTCAGCAACAGCGACAGTGCATCCAGCAGGCTGGATTTACCCCAGGCATTTTCGCCAATCAGCACTGTATTGTCGTCTAGCGTCAGCGACAGTCGGTTAATACCACGGAATCCAAGAATCTCGACTCTTTCCAGATACATCCGTGCCTCCTGTTCTGTGGTCTTTTAACGAGAATGACGATAAAAACGCGGCAGGGTCAAGCCCTATGCCTCGGATCTGCCTCGCGACGCATAAAAATGCACGTGGATGCGAGTGATTGTCATCCACAAGTAAAAATTGCGCTAAATCAACTTCGCCTCAAATTGCCTGGAAAAGATCTTTTTAGATACCCGCAAACCGTTCTATGCTCTTAAACAGGCATTATAAATGCAACTTTAAAAAAGGAAGCCATTATGTATTGTGTGCAATGTGAACAGACCATCCGAACCCCGGCAGGCAATGGCTGCGCTTACGCGCAAGGCATGTGTGGCAAGACCGCCGAAACCTCTGACCTGCAAGACCTGCTGGTCGCCGTTCTCCAGGGGCTGTCCGCCTGGGCGCTGCAGGCGCGCGCATTGGGCATCATTGACCATGAGATCGACAATTTTGCGCCCCGCGCGTTCTTCGCCACCTTAACCAATGTGAATTTTGATTCACCGCGTATCATCGGCTACGCCCGCGAAGCAATTAACCTGCGCCAGGGGCTGGCTACCCGTTGTCGGCTGCTAGACGCCGCCATCACGGTCGATCATCCCATGGCGGAGCTGCAACTGGCGGGCGATGATATTCCGACGCTACTGCAACAGGCGGCGATGTTCGCGCTTGATAAAGATAAAGCCGCTATCGGCGAGGACATTCACGGATTACGCATGTTGTGTCTGTATGGCCTGAAAGGTGCCGCCGCCTATATGGAACATGCCCACGTGCTGGGCCAGCACGATGATGCACTGTACGCTGACTTCCATGCATTTATGGCCTGGCTCGGCACTGCGCCCACCGATGTCGACACCCTGCTCGGCAACGCACTGGCTATTGGCAAAATGAATTTCGGCGTAATGGCGATACTGGATCAGGGGGAAACCTCCGCCTACGGACATCCGCAGCCGACCCAGGTTAACGTTCGGCCTGTCGCAGGTAAGGCGATTCTGATTTCTGGTCATGATCTGAAAGACCTGCGTATGCTGCTGGAACAGACCGAAGGCACCGGCATTAACATTTATACCCACGGCGAAATGCTGCCAGCACACGGCTATCCGGAACTGAAGAAATTTGCCCATCTGGTCGGCAACTACGGCAGCGGCTGGCAGAATCAGCAAAGTGAATTCGCCAAATTCCCTGGCCCGATCCTGATGACCTCTAACTGCATCATCGACCCCAACGTAGGCCAGTATACCGACCGTATCTGGACCCGCAGCATCGTCGGCTGGCCGGGCGCGCAGCACCTCGAAGGCGATGATTTCAGCGCCGTGATCGCTCAGGCGCAGCAACTGCCGGGGTTCCCGTACAGTGAAATCGAGCACCTGATTACCGTCGGTTTTGGCCGTCAGACCCTGTTAAATGCTGCTGATACCGTCATTGATCTGGTCGCCAGCAAGAAACTGCGCCATGTCTTTCTGGTCGGCGGTTGCGACGGCAGCCGCACTGAACGCAGCTACTACACCGATTTCGCCCGCAGTGTGCCACAGGATTGTCTGATCATGACGCTGGCGTGCGGTAAATATCGTTTCAATAAACTGGACTTCGGTACGCTGGAAGGCTTGCCGCGTCTGTTGGATGTCGGCCAGTGCAACGATGCCTACTCCGCCATCATGCTGGCGGTCAATCTGGCGGAAAAACTGGGCTGTGGCGTCAACGACCTGCCGCTGAGTCTGGTACTGTCCTGGTTTGAACAGAAAGCCATTGTCATTCTGCTGACGCTGCTGGCGCTGGGCGTGAAAAATATTTACACCGGCCCGACCGCCCCAGGCTTCCTGACCCCATCCTTGCTGGCGATCCTGAACGAGAAGTTTGGTATGCGCGCCATCACCACGGTGGAACAGGATCTCAACGAGATCCTCGCCGTCTGATTATTTGTTGACCTTCGCCTTCCGCAGCAACCCGGCGGAAGGCTGTTATGGAGACAGCCATGACCATGCCTACCCCGCAGTGCCCTAACCGTATGCAGGTGCACTCTCTTCATCAGGAAACGCCGGATGTATGGACGCTTTCCCTGATCAGCCATGACTTTTACCCCTGGCAACCCGGCCAGTACGCGTTGGTCAGCATCGCCAACAGCAGTGAAACGTTACGTGCTTATACCCTGTCCTCCTCGCCCGGACTCAGCCCGTTTATTACCTTCACGGTACGTCGACTGGACAACGGCACTGGCTCGCGTTGGCTGACCGAGCAGGTGAAACCTGGCGATTATTTGTGGATCTCCGATGCACAGGGTGAATTCACCTGCACCCATGCCGTCAGTGACCGTTACCTGATGATGGCGGCAGGTTGCGGCGTAACCCCCATCATGTCGATGACCCGCTGGTTGCTGGTCAATCGCCCGAATACGAATGTTCAGGTCATTTTCAATGTGCGTTCCCCACAGCACGTGATTTTTGCCGACGAATGGCAGGCACTCCGCCAGCGTTACCCACAGCAGTTGCAACTGATCCTGATGGCGGAACAGCAGGCTGAAGCCGGTTTTCTCAGCGGCCGTCTCACGGAGTCACTCCTGTCACAACAGGTGCCGGATATCGCCAGTCGCACCGTGATGACTTGCGGCCCGCAACCCTATATGCAACAGGTAGAGACATTCTGTCTACAGGCTGGCGTGCCACCTACGCGCATCTTCAAAGAGCAGTTCGGTGCGCCAGAGAATGCCGTGGACGACGATGGCGAACAACTGACCATGACCATCCGTCATTCGTTGCAGCAGTTGAAAGTCCCGATCGGCATCAGCCTGCTGGCAGCACTGGAAAGCCACCAGTTACCGGTAAACGCAGCCTGCCGTGCCGGGGTATGCGGTAGTTGCAAGACCCGAATTCTCAGCGGCAGTTACACCACCACCAGCACCATGACGCTAACACCTGACGACATTGAAAACGGCTATGTACTCGCCTGTAGTTGCCAGTTGCAAGGCGATGTAGAACTGGTCTAACACTTCAGCACGCCGCAATCATACGGCGTGCACCACACTCTGGATCCACCCCGCACTTTCGTTAATAAACCGTTAAAGCGGGGTTTTTCCCCTTTCTGCTTCCGGCTATATTAGGCTGTATTGATATCGTATTGCGGGTGTGAACATCGACAGGGACACCGCTGCAGTTTCAATCGCGCTGTTGTGGCAGGAGCAAACACCATCATGACCATCAAACCCGCCCCGATTCTGATCCTTGGTGCCAGTGGCTACATCGGCCGCCATCTCCTTTCGCGTCTCAGTCAGCAAGGGCAAACCGTGATTGCGGCGTCGCGTCACATCGATTCGCTGGCGGTACTGAACCTTCCGGGTATACGCTGTGAATACATTGATCTGATGAAGCCGTACACGCTGCCGGAAGGGCTCTGGCAGGCAGACACCCTCTATTATCTGGCACACAGCATGGGTGATGGGGCCGATTTCCTGGAACGGGAATACCAGTCAGCGCAGAATCTGCGGCAAGTGCTGCGAACCAGCCGCATTCGACAGATCATCTATCTCGGTTCTGCACAAGCTGATCACCATCCTTCTACTCATATGCAGGCACGTAAGCTGACCGGTGACATTCTGCGCAGCAGCGGCATTCCGGTTACCGAATTGCGTGCGGGTATTATCGTCGGCCCCGGCTCCGCTGCCTTCGAAATCCTGCGCGATATGGTGAACAATTTGCCGGTGCTGACGCCGCCGCGCTGGGTGCGTTCAAAATCCTCGCCGATTGCCCTGGAAAACCTGCTTACCTACCTGACGGAACTGCGACACGCTCCTTCGGAGCATCATCGGGTTTTCGATGCTGCCGGGCCGGAATACCTGAGTTATCAGACCCTGTTCGAACGATTCATTCGTATTACCGGAAAACGCCGCCTATTGCTGCCGATTCCGGTGCCGACCGGGTTGGTATCCTCCTGGTTTCTGAACATGGTCACCTCCGTTCCCGGTTCTACCGCCCGAGCGCTGGTACAGGGGTTACGCCACGACCTGCCGATGGACGATGCCGAACTGCGTCGTCTGATTCCACAACGGTTGCTCACGTTTGATGAAGCGGTGCGGGCTACGCTGGCTGACGAAAAAGCCGCAGCGCAACACCCTGACTGGGGGTATGACCCCGATGTTCTGGCCCGCTGGCAGCCTAATTATGCGTTCTACCCCAAGCAGGCAGGCTACAGCCATAAAACCGGAGCCAACAGTCAGGCCCTGTGGCAGATAGTCCAGCAGGTCGGCGGCCGTGAGGGTTATTTTTACGCCAATGTGCTGTGGGCAATCCGTGCCCGAATAGATGATTTTTGCGGCAATCAGGTGATTTACCGCCGCCCGGAGCGAGCTGAATTGATGGAGGGTGACTTCGTCAATGGCTGGAAGGTCATCCGGGTTAAGCCGCATCAGCAACTGGTGTTGCTGTTTGGCATGAAAGCACCTGGGCTGGGGCGTTTGGTTTTCTCTATTGATGATCGCGGCACCTATCGGGTGCTGGATGTTCGTGCCTGGTGGCATCCTGCTGGCAGGCGTGGGCTGGGTTACTGGTTCCTGATGATGCCTGCGCATCTGTTTGTGTTTCGTGGTATGGCGCGCCGTATCGCCGTACTGGCGCAAGAGGCCGAACACCGGGATATCTCACGCCTCCCCGACAACGACTAAGCCGTCTGGTGCTGCTACCTCACCGGGAGCCGGTTATCGCCCGACGCCAGTCCTGTGGCAGGACGCCGTTCCGTATTTTTCCAGCAGTGCATCGGCAATGGCTTCGGTTTCTGCATCGGCCTCACCGTCATACCGTTGCGGCCGGAAATGCATCTGGAATGCCGCCACGACCTGCTGTTGCTGGTGTGGATTCATGCCCGGATTAACCTCATAGCCATAACAGGCCAGTTTTTCCAGCAGTACTTGTCTGTCCACCGGTGTAGATTCTGGTCGTCCTCTGAGATAGAAATGCACCCGTTGCGGTTCCGGCCAGGCACCAATGCCTGCCATCGCCAGTTGATGCCAGGGAAACAGCGGCCCTGGATCAACCTTGCGTTGGGGAGCAATATCGCTGTGCCCCACCACATCCTGCGGCGCAATATGGTGACGGGCGATGATATCCCGAGCGAGGTGGGTCACCAGCGTGATCTGTTGCGGGGTATAAGGCTGCCACCAGCGGGTGCCAGACGCTGTTTGCCGCCAGCCGGGATTTTCCTGCTCGATGCCGATCGAGGTGGCGTTCAACTGACTGTAACCGCGCCAATAGCTAGTGCCTGCGTGCCAGGCCGCTTGCGACTCCGGCACCAGTCGCCACACCACAGGCTTACCATTCATCGGTGTTGGGTAAGCTGGCACCAGATAATGCGCACTAACATGTTCAGCGGTGAGTTTTTCCAGCGAATTGCCAAAATTTTCGGCTGTGTAGTGGAAGACCAGAAAACGTACCCGCTCTCCCCGGCTGACAGACGACACCGACTGATCCAACTGGTAGTCGCCTTCGTCGAGATAACGCTCGCGGGTCTGGCAGCCTGCCAGCAACGTTAGTGCCATCAGCACCACACCTCGCCATGTCACCACGATGTGCCCGCGGCTCATGAGCGGCGAACCACTACCGCGGTGCCGCTGACCGACACCATCAGCATACTGGCGAAGAAATCCCGAAAGATATTGGCACCAAGGATGGCTTCGCCCGTCACCACGCCGCAGTAGCTCTCAATGACGTGTCCTTCCAGGGTTGGCGTAGTGGATAATTGCATCATGCTTCCTCGTCTTAGATAATTTTGCAGCCAGCGATTGTATATCTCACAGCCTGATTACGCTTTTATAGCAATCTCTGCCACTAAAAGACTTTTTTACAACACAGACGTCATCAATCGTGCTTTTCCGCAACGTAGTTCACTACGGCAGGGCTTGCGGATGCCTGATGATTGTCCGCCACAAATCGGCTCCAGCCCTGACAAATCAGCCCGCTGCCGCAGCAAAGCACGATTTTGTGCTAAAATATCGACAATAAGTCGTGTATTTGCAAATTTTAACCCACGACGATTGCATAACTATTCTGCCGAGGCTACCATTTGCGGCATCAATGTCTATTCAATTCTTGCGCATGAGTATTCAACTAAACAGCATTAACTGTTTCTATGGCGCACATCAGGCGCTGTTCGATGTCACCCTTGATTGTCCATCCGGAGAAACACTGGTGTTACTGGGCCCAAGCGGAGCCGGTAAAAGCTCGTTATTGCGGGTGCTAAACCTGCTGGAAACACCCCGTTCCGGTACGCTCAGTATCAGCGGCAATACCTTCGATTTCAGCCAGACACCTGCTGAAAACGCCATTCGTGAACTACGCCGCAACGTCGGCATGGTATTCCAGCAGTACAACTTGTGGCCGCACCTCACCGTACAGCAAAACCTGGTTGAAGCGCCCTGCCGCGTGCTGGGATTGGGCCGTCAGGAGGCGCAGGAGCGCGCGAACAAACTGTTAAGCCGTTTGCGACTGAGCGACTTTGCCGACCGCTACCCCTTGCATCTGTCCGGCGGCCAGCAACAGCGTGTCGCCATCGCTCGCGCACTGATGATGGAGCCGCAGGTACTGCTGTTTGACGAGCCGACCGCAGCTCTCGATCCAGAAATCACCGCTCAGGTCGTCAGCATTATTCAGGAACTGAGCGAAACCGGCATTACTCAGGTCATCGTCACCCACGAAGTCGATTTCGCACGTAAAACCGCCAGCCGCGTGGTGTACATGGAAAACGGCCGGATTGTGGAACAAGGCGACGCCTCGCATTTTACCCAACCACAAACTCCGGAATTTGCTGGCTATTTATCTCACTGATAGATAAGGATAATAAAATGAAAAAATTGTTCGTTGCCGCGCTGTTCGGCGGGTTAAGCCTTTCCGCTGGTGCAGCTGAAACTATCCGTTTTGCCACTGAAGCGTCCTACCCTCCGTTTGAATCGGTGGACGCCAGTAACCAGATCGTCGGGTTCGATGTCGACCTGGCTAACGCGCTGTGCAAACAGATCCAGGCCACCTGTACTTTCAGCAATCAGGCATTTGATAGTTTGATCCCCGGTTTGAAATTCCGCCGTTACGATGCGGTGATTGCCGGTATGGACATTACGCCGGAACGCCAGCAACAAGTGACCTTTACCCAGCCTTACTATGAAAACTCGGCGCTGTTTATCGCCCAGAAAGGCAAACTGGCCGATGTCGCCGCACTGAACGGCAAGCGTGTCGGGGTACAGAACGGCACCACCCACCAGAAATATCTGCTGGACAAGCATAAAGACATCACCGTGGTGCCGTACGACAGCTACCAAAACGCGGTGCTGGACCTGAAAAACGGTCGTCTGGATGCGGTCTTCGGTGACACGGCCGTCGTAAACGAATGGCTGAAACAGAACGACAATCTGGACTCTGTGGGTGCCAAAGTTACCGATAAAGACTACTTTGGCATCGGGCTGGGGATTGCCGTGCGTCAGAACAACGACGAACTGGTGAAAAAATTCAACGATGCGCTGAACAAGATCAAACAGGATGGCACTTACCAGACCATCTACAAGAAATGGTTCCAGCAGTAAGCCGACTAAGACTCAATGACTGAATTCCAACCTCTTGCAAGCGCCGCCGGGATGACCGTCGGCCTTGCCGTTTGTGCCCTGGTGCTGGGTCTGCTATTGGCGATGTTGTTTGCTTTATGGGAAACGGCACGCTGGAAAGTCGTCAGCGCCTGCGGCACTGCTGTTGTCACCCTGCTACGCGGCCTGCCGGAAATTCTGGTGGTGCTGTTTATCTATTTTGGTTCGTCGCAGTTGCTGCTGATGTTGTCCGATGGCTTCACGCTTAATCTCGGCCTGACGCAAGTACCGGTCAAACTGAATATTGATAACTTTGAAGTCAGCCCGTTTCTGTGCGGTGTCATTGCGCTGTCGTTGCTGTATGCCGCCTACGCGTCTCAAACCTTGCGTGGTGCGCTGAAATCTGTGCCACGCGGTCAATGGGAGTCTGGGCAGGCGCTGGGCATGAGCAACAGCGTGATTTTCCGTCGGTTGATCATGCCGCAAATGTGGCGTCATGCGTTGCCGGGGCTGGGTAACCAGTGGCTGGTGCTGCTGAAAGATACCGCGTTGGTATCGCTTATCAGCGTCAACGACCTGATGCTACAAACCAAAAGTATCGCCACCCGTACCCAGGAACCCTTTACCTGGTACATGATTGCCGCGGCGATCTATCTGGTGATTACCTTGCTGAGTCAGGCCATCCTGAACAGGATTGAAGCTCGCGCCACGCGCTTTGAACGGAGGCCGTCCTGATGCTGAGTTACATTCCTGAACTGCTGAAAGGGCTGCACACCAGCCTCTGGTTGACACTGGCTGCGCTATTGCTGGCGTTACTGCTGTCGTTATTACTGACGGTGATCCTGACGCTGAAGACCCCGGTCGCATCGCAGATAGCCAAAGGTTACATCACCTTGTTCACCGGTACGCCACTGCTGGTGCAGATTTTCCTGATCTACTACGGCCCCGGTCAGTTCGCGTCGATTCGACAAATCGACTGGCTGTGGAGTTTGCTGTCTCAGCCGTGGCTGTGTGCGGTCAGTGCATTGGCGCTTAACAGCGCAGCTTATACCACCCAGTTGTTCTATGGCGCAGTAAGAGCAATTCCGTCCGGGCAGTGGCAATCCTGCGCCGCACTGGGCATGAATCAACGCCAGACGTTACGCATCCTGCTACCGTTTGCGTTCAAGCGTGCACTCTCTTCCTACTCTAACGAAGTGGTTCTGGTGTTCAAAGGCACCTCGTTGGCGTACACCATCACGCTGATGGAAGTGATGGGCTACGGCCAGCTACTGTACGGCCGCACCTATGATGTGTTGGTGTTTGGCGCGGCAGGTATCGTCTACCTATGCGTCAATGGCTTGCTGACGCTACTGATGCGTCTGGTCGAACGTCGCGCATTGCGTTTTGAACGGCGCAACACCTAAATCAGCAATAAAAATAATCCAATGACTGGCTACGCCGACGCTTATGTCGGCGTTTTTTATGCATCATAGTCAGTCTACCCACCAATACAAATCAGCTTTATTTTTATTCAATTATCCGATAAATACCGTAAACACACTGCCATATCACAAACAAAAATGAATTTATAATCATAATATTTGCATATAAATACATTTAATGGCATGGTGTCGTCATCCTTTTCAACGACCATTACGTTGATAAACATCAGTTAATCTGGAGTACGACATGAAGAAGCTCGTCCTTGCCGCCCTGCTGGCCAGCACCACCTTTAGCGCCATGATCTTTAACGCCACAGCAGCGGATACCATTCGCTTCGCCGCATCGGCAACGTACCCACCGTTCGAATCACTGGATGCCGGTAACCAGATCGTCGGGTTTGATATCGATCTCGCCAACGCGCTATGCAAACAGATGCAGGCTACCTGTAGCTTCACCAATCAGGCATTCGACAGCCTGATCCCAGCGCTGAAATTTCGCCGCTATGACGCGGTTATTTCCGGCATGGACATCACGCCGGAACGTAGCAAGCAAGTCGCGTTTACCCAGCCTTATTACGCCAATTCGGCGATTGTGATTGCTCAGAAAGGCAAATTCCACACACTGGCGGACCTGAAAGGTAAACGCATCGGCATGGAAAACGGCACCACGCACCAGAAATTCTTGCAGGAAAAGCACCCGGAAGTGCAAACCGTTCCCTATGACAGTTATCAGAATGCATTGATAGACTTGAAAAACGGCCGTCTGGATGGCGTATTCGGCGATACGGCGGTCGTGAACGAATGGCTGAAAGCCAACCCAGACCTGGCTCCTGTCGGCGAAAAAGTCACCGACCCGGCTTATTTCGGCATCGGACTGGGGATTGCCGTTCGCCCGGACAATCAGGCGCTGCTGGAAAAACTGAACCACGCGCTGGATGGCATCAAAGCCAACGGCACCTACAAGGCCATCAACGACAAATGGTTCCCGCAGCAGTAAACGCCGGGCTACGGGTTGCTGCCGGTATCAGTTAAACGCGCCGTTGCAACAGCACCAGCACCTCGTAATGCGCGGTATGCGGGAACATGTCGAATAGCTGCGCCTGCTGTATTTGATACGTCGGCAGGCGCGCAATGTCTCTCGCCATGCTCTCGGCATTGCAGCTGGAGTACAACAGATACGGCGGTGCCATGTGGCTCAGGTAATCGCACAATTCAGCGCCAATACCGCGCCGGGGTGGGTTGACGATCACCAGGTCCGGCGTCTGAGCCTCACCCACAGCGAAGCAGGTGGAATCCAGCGCGGCAAAACTGACCGCTGTCAGCCCCAGTTGCGCCGCTGAACGCCGGGCACAGGCGATGGCTTCCGGGCTGATCTCAATACCGGTAAGCGGCGTGTCGGGGCTGGCGCAATGCAGGCCGAATCCGCCTACGCCACAAAACAGATCCCACAGACTGTGGACCGGCAACGCTGACACCCACTGCCGCGCGGTGTCATACAGCGCCGCCGCCACCTGCGGGTTGGTCTGGAAGAAACTTTGCGGCCGGATATACAATGGCACCTGATTAAAACGCTCTTCCAGCGCCTGCGCTTCCGTCAGCGGAATCTCCTGCTCCCCTTCCAGTATCGCCTGATGAACCGGCTGAATATTCGCCGATATCACCGCCAGTTGCGGCAACTGCTGTTGCAGCCAGGGCAACGCGGCGCGCAATTGCGCCAGCTTGGTTTCGGATCGCAGCACAAAACGCAGCATGAAGCGGCCGCTCAGGGTGCTTTGCGTCAACAACAGGTATTTCAATTCCCCCCGCCGCCGAGCGACGTTATAGGGGGTTAAACCGGCACGGGCGATGAACGCTTTCAGTATCGCGAATACCGGCGCAAAGCTGTCGGGATACAACGGACAGTCGCAGAGATCCACCGCCGAACCGTCACGGTGCAGCATCCCCAACAGCGGGCGTTCTACACTGCCGCTGACCACCATCTTGGCTTTATTGCGAAAGGCGACGTCCGCCGAGGTTACCGGCGTCAGCCATTGTTGAACCGGATGGGCGGACAGCAATCCGATCAGGTGTTGCTGCTTATCGCTCACCTGCTGCGAATAGGCGATTTCCAGCCATTGGCAGGAACGGCACGAACCGTCGTTATAGCGGGCACATTGCATGGAAAATCTGAAATCTGTCGTCAACATCAAAAGGGGGCTGATTGTATCACCCCCGTGCGGGAAAGTTAGGGATGCCGCGTAAAAAAACGCTGGCTACGTCGGGGCAGGAACAGGAGCAAAATCAGCAGAAAATCCGGCAACCGCTGCATCAGCAGATGGTTGAGGATTTCACCGACGCCATCGCCATTGACATGAAAGATCGGCGGCAGAAACTCCACCAGCGATGCGGCCAGCATGTAAACCGTCACCAGGCACTGGGTTAACAGGAAACACCAACGTCCCCAGTTCAACCCGCTGAGCACCGCAAACCCACAGCGGATTTCCAGACACACCACCAGCAACGCAGCCAGCAGCACCAGCGTGCTGTCCCACTGTTTAGCGCTGCTGCTGAGCCAGCCGCCAAAGCCGCTCAGTCCCAGCTCGCTGATGGTCAGGACAATCCCCAGACAGCGGGTAGCGATAATCGCCGACCCCGCTACCATAATCGCGACTGGAGCGAACAGCCCCCGCCGCAGCAGTTCCCGTTTACCGTACAGTATGATTGCGTTCCCCCTGAAATCACCGCGCCACCAGAAAGTATGGCGGCGCGCTGAGAATTGGCAAATACCGGGCGGGAACCGCGTTATCGTCAGCCACGTCTCGCTTTTTGCAAATCGCGCTGACGTTGTTTTTCCGCCCTGGCCATAAACCACCAGGCAATCAAACCAATAATGCCTACCACCAACAATATCAGGGATGCCAGTGCGTTAATCTGCGGGTTAACGCCCATTCTTACGCTGGAAAAGACCAGCATCGGCAAGGTGGTGGCACCAGGACCGGAGACAAAACTGGCAATCACCAGATCATCCAGTGACAGCGTAAAGGCTAGCAACCAACCAGACACCAGTGCTGGAGCGATCATCGGCACGGTAATGATGAAGAACACTTTCAGCGGCGTCGCGCCCAGATCCATCGCGGCTTCTTCAATCGAGTGATCCAACTCGCGCAGACGCGCGCTGATGACCACGGTGACATACGCCGAACAGAAGGTGACGTGCGCCAGCCAGATGGTCAGCATACCGCGCTCGGCAGGCCAGCCAATGGCTTGCGCCAGCGACACAAACAGCAGCAGCAGCGAGAGCCCGGTGATGACATCCGGCATCACCAGCGGCGCAGTCAGCATAAAAGCAAACCCGTTAGAACCGCGGAAATTGCCAAAACGCACCATCACCACCGCCGCCAGCGTGCCCAGCACCACCGCCATAGTGGCCGAGGCCGCCGCAATGGTCAGGCTGAGCATCACCGCGCTTATCATGGCTGAATCTTCAAACAGCGCGCGATACCACTGGGTAGACCACCCTGCCCATACCGTCACCAGACGGGAACTGTTGAAGGAGTAAATCACCAGCATCAGCATCGGCGCATACAGGAAGCTATATCCCAGCACCAGAATCAGTGTCCGCCACGGCGAACGCACGACCGGTAAATTATTCATGCCTGATCCTCCGCCGCTTTATTCTGATGTTTGTGGAACCAGATGATCGGAACAATCAGCAGGAACAGCATCACCATCGCCACCGCCGACGCCACCGGCCAGTCACGGTTATTAAAGAATTCCTGCCACAGGATGCGACCGATCATGATGCTATCCGGCCCGCCTAACAACTCAGGAATGACGTACTCGCCGACGGTTGGAATAAACACCAGCATCGACCCGGCGATGATGCCACCTTTGGTGAGCGGCACAATCACGCTGAAGAAGGTTCTTACCGGGCGAGCGCCCAAGTCCAGCGATGCCTCCACCAGTGAGTAATCGAGGCGGGTCAGCGCGGTGTAGATCGGCAGCACCATAAACGGCAGATAGGAGTAGACCACACCGATATACACCGCCAGATTGGTATGCAAAATCACCAGCGGCTGATCGATAACCCCTAACCAGATCAGGAAATTATTCAGAATACCGTTGTCTTTCAGAATGCCCATCCAGGCGTACACGCGGATCAGGAACGACGTCCATGACGGCAGAATCACCAGCAGCAGCAGAATGTTGCGGGTAGACGACTTGCTGTGCGCCACCGCCCAGGCCATCGGATACCCCACCACCAGACAGCACAGGGTGGAAATCGCCGCCACCTTCAGCGACTGCAGGTAAGCGTCGATGTACAGCGGGTCGGACAGCAGTTGCAGGTAGTTGCCGATATTCAGGCTGATTTGCAGGCGGTTCTCCGCCCACTCCAGCAGGTCGGTGTAAGGCGGCACGGTGCGTGCCATTTCCGCAAAGCTGATCTTGAATACGATCAGGAACGGCAGCATAAACAGGCACAATAACCACAGATACGGCAGCGCGATCACCAGCTTGCGGCCATGCGCCAGACGCAGCCGCGCCAGCGTGGCGCGCAACGGGCTCATCGGCTGGCCCGGCGGTTCATGTTGTTCAGATAACATCGCCATTGCGTCTTCCCCCGTTATACCGTCAACACCACACAGCTGTCCGCATCCCAACACAGGCGGACTTCATCCCCCCAGGTCGGCGAACCTTTGCGGAAACGGTCGGCGTTTTGCAACTGGGCGCTGATGATCTGACCGCTGTTCAACCGCACGTGGTAAATCGAGAGATCGCCCAGATAAGCGATGTGTACCACTTCGCCTACCGCGAAGTTGCAGCCATCGGCTGGCACCTCGTCGCACAGCATGATTTTTTCCGGACGCAGCGCGATGTACACCGGCACACCGTCCACCACCGAAACATCGGAGTTGACCTTCAGCGGGTGCACCAGCCCCGGACTCTGCACAATCAGCGCATCGTCCTGGCGCTCTTTAAGCAATCCTTCGAACATATTGACCGACCCGATGAACTCGGCGCTAAACCGGCTGTTCGGGTTTTCGTAGATCTCTTCCGGCTCACCAATCTGCACGAATTTACCGCGGTTCATGATAGCGATACGGCCCGCCATGGTCATCGCTTCTTCCTGATCGTGTGTCACCATTACGCAGGTCACCCCGACCCGCTCCAGAATGTCGACCACTTCCAGTTGCATACGGTCACGCAGTTTTTTATCCAGCGCGCCCATCGGTTCATCCAGCAACAGCAGTTTAGGACGCTTGGCCAGGCTGCGCGCCAGCGCTACGCGTTGACGCTGCCCGCCGGAAAGCTGATGCGGTTTGCGTCCGGCAAACTCCTGCATGTGCACCAACGTCAGCATCTCTTCCACGCGATCTTTGATTTCACCGCGCGACAGCTTGTCCTGTTTCAGGCCAAAGGCGATATTCTTCTCCACCGTCATGTGTGGGAACAGCGCGTAAGACTGAAACATCATATTGATCGGGCGCTGGTAAGGCGGCACCAGAGACAGGTCCTGCCCGTCCAGCACAATCTGACCCTGGCTAGGCTGTTCAAACCCCGCCAGCATACGCAGCAGTGTGGATTTACCACACCCCGAGGCACCCAACAGGGCAAAAATCTCGCCTTTATAAATGGTCAGGCTGACATCATCGACCGCGAACTGGCCGTCATAGGATTTAGTCAGGTTGCGCACTTCCAGCAACGGTGTGGCCGCTTTCTGAGGCTTGGGTTGGGGGCGGGGAATCGCTTCGTTCACTTAATATTGCTCTCCGGCAGAAGCAGAACAAAGTCGTAGCCACATGGCTACGACACTAATACAAATAGCACAAACAGGCGGGATTAACCCGCCTGTCGCATGAAGTGGAATCAAAGGTGGCGGTTATTTCCCGCTTTTCACCTTGGTCCACGAACGCGTAATCACGCGATCGATTTTCGGTGATTGCACCTTGAGCGTAAACAGCTTGGCACGAATATCCGCAGGCGGATAAATGTTCGGGTTGTCACGCACTTCCTCTTTCACCAGCGCGGTCGCTTCCTTGTTGGGGTTAGCGTAATACACGTGGTTACTGACATTGGCGATCACTTCCGGCTTCAGCAGATAGTTGAGGAACTGATACGCTGAATCCAGGTTTTTGGCGTCTTTCGGAATCGCGAACACGTCAAAGAACGCCAGCGCCCCTTCCTTCGGAATGCTGTAGCTGATGTTCACGCCGTTTTTCGCTTCTTTCGCACGGTTGGCCGCTTGCATGACGTCACCAGCCCAGCCGATAGCCACGCAAATGTCGCCGTTGGCCAGATCGTTGATGTACTGGGACGAATGGAAGTAACGGATGCTCGGACGCAATTTCAACAGCAGGTCGGTCGCATCTTTGGTGTAATCGGCCTCACTGGTGCTGTTCGGGTTTTTACCCTGATAGTTGAGCACCGTGGCATAAATTTCAGCCGGTGCATCAAGGAAGGAAACGCCGCAGCTCTTCAGCTTTTCCAGGTTTTCCGGTTTCAGCACCAGATCCCAGCTGTTGACCGGCGCATCTTTACCCAGAACCGCTTTGACCTTATCCACGTTATAACCAATACCGGTGGTAGCCCACAGATACGGTACGGCATATTTATGGCCCGGATCATGTTCCTCGATAAGCTTCATCAGCTCAGGATCAAGGTTTTTGTAGTTCGGCAGTTTGCTCTTATCCAGCGGCTGGAAGACACCGGCACTGATCTGACGCCCCAGGAAGCTGGCGGAAGGTACTACCAGGTCGAACCCCGTGCTGCCGGCCATCAGTTTGCCTTCCAGCACTTCGTTGGAGTCAAACACGTCATACACGACTTTAATACCGCTCTCTTTCTGGAAATTTTCCAGCGTATCCGGCGCGATATAATCAGACCAGTTATAGACGTGCAGCGTTTTCTCTTCCGCAGACGCGGTGACGGACGCGGCCATCATTAAGCCGGTTAACACACCCGAAAGCCATTTTTTACGTTGGGTGAACATCCGTTCCTTCCTCCATACCAGGGGTAAATATAGGGGGGTGAATGCACGGTGCCTGGAAACAACACCGCTCGCTGTTTCTCCAGGCTCAGAACGACGACACGATGAATGGCTATGCACCCGCTTTTTCATCGTTAAAACACAGCCGACCATGACGTTATTATCTGAACCATACAGAAATAAAGCATAACCGCACTGTTACGCCCGTACCATACCGGAATACAAAAAACAGGTTTTATCGATTATTTATTCACAATCTATCTATGTGCTGCGTCCTGAAACGACAAACGCAGGAAAACATCTGGCTTAGACAATAAAAAACCGCATTAAATGCGGTTTTATAAAATAAGAAAAGCTGATGGTCGGCTATTGATACATAACGCGATCAGTGCAGGCTTGAGGTATTAAAACGCTCAGCAGGGCTCTCTTCCTCATCACCTAAAAACAGCAGATTATTGGCACTGGCTTCCATGATCACCATGGAGATCTGCTCCTCAGCCTGCTGCATGAAATGGCGGAACTGCTCCAGCGTGATACCGGCACCGGCGCTGAATGTCTGGCAGACGATCAATTTAGGCAGGTTGTCGTCCTGAATATCGAGAAAGGCCTTGGCAGTCAACGAACTGGCGTTGATCTGGCTCAGGTTACCCACCAGCGGAATCAAGGCGGTCGGTTTCACTTCCGCCAACGCAGAGAACAGGATCACGCTGTCAGCCATATCGACTTTGGCGTCGAACACGCCATCAAAATTCTGCATGTGCGGCAGATGCAAAGCCTGACAAGAGTCGCACTCGAAGTAAATGATGCCCAGTTGATCCAGCCACCGCCGAAGCAAATTCAAATCAGGGACGATGATTGAATCCATCTGACCGCCTCATATTTCATGGATGATAAAAAATCCTGACCTACGCAATGCCTAACCCAGGAATAGAGGGTCAATCCTCATCGTTGACTGACCATTCGGCACGCGGCTACGCGCCCAAAAGACTGCGTCCGCGCCAGGCATTCACCCTGCCCTGACCGAACGAGATGCCGCACGGTGATGGTGTTCAATGTAGTCAATCATCATCCCTGCGATATCCAGCCCGGTGACGGTTTCGATGCCTTCCAGCCCGGGCGACGCGTTGACCTCCATGACCAGAGGCCCACGCGCCGACCGCAGTATATCAACACCCGCCACATTGAGTCCCAATGTTTTTGCGGCTTTGACCGCAATTGCGCGCTCCTGCGGCGTGATCCGTACCCGGCTGGCTGACCCACCCCGATGTAGGTTAGAGCGAAAGTCGCCCGGTTTAGCCTGTCGCTCAATCGCCGCCACCACCCGATCGCCGATCACCAGACAGCGAATATCCTTGCCGTGAGCTTCACGCACATATTCCTGCACCAGAATGTGAGCGTTCAGGCCACGAAAGGCATCAATAACACTTTCCGCCGCCTGGTGGGTTTCCGCCAGTACTACGCCGATACCCTGCGTGCCCTCCACCAGTTTCACCACCAGCGGCGCGCCACCGACCATCTTGATCAGATCGGCGGTATCGTCCGGCGAGTGCGCAAAACCGGTAATCGGCAAATCAATGCCCTGCCGGGCTAGCAATTGTAGTGAATGCAGTTTGTCGCGGGCGCGAATCACCGACATCGCGTTATTCAGTACGACGCTGCCCAGCATTTCAAACTGGCGCAACACGGCCGTACCGTAAAAGGTAATCGCAGCGCCGATGCGCGGAATCACGGCGTCATACTGCGCTAACTGACGCCCGCGATAATGAACGGACGGCGCGGCCGAATTAATGTTCATATAGCACGACAGCGGATTGATCACCTCAATACTGTGCTGCCGTTCCTCCGCCGCTTCGCATAACCGCTTGCAGGAATAGAGAGAACCGTCCTGTGACAGAATAGCGATTTTCATAGCGCTCCGGTGCTATCGGGTGGCCCAGCCCTGCTGTCGCAGGTAGTCCAGCATGAATGGACGACGTTCCTTACTGAGGGTACGCCGAATTTGGTCGCTCCAGCTTTCCATACGCTGATTGCTGTCGCGGTGGCGATAATACTCGACAATATGCTGGTCATATTCCGCCAGTACGGCGTGATCCAGCGGCTGATAGCGGTTCTCATGCACCACCAGTGCCGCAGGCAGACGCGGTTTGAGATCAGGCTGCGCGGCCGGATACCCCAGACACAAGCCAAACAGCGGCAATACCTGTTGCGGCAACGCCAGCAACCGGGTTACTTCGGCAATCTGATTGCGCACACCGCCAATGAAAACACCGCCCAATCCCAACGATTCGGCGGCTACCAGCGCATTCTGCCCCATCAGCGCGGTATCGACACAACCGAGCAACAACTGTTCGGCCAGCCCCAGTTCCGCTTGCGGATAAATCTGCTGATGGCGATGAAAATCGGCGCAGAACACCCAAAACTCCGCGGCCTGCCCGACCCAAGGCTGTTCGCCGGTCAGATGCACCAACTGTGAGCGTAATGCAGGCTCGGTAATACGGATAATCGAACTGCATTGCAGGAAACTGGAGGTGGACGCGCTCTGCGCGGCGGCGATGATGGCACCGCGCTGCTCATCGCTAAGCGGCTGCTCGGTAAACGATCGGATAGAGCGGTGCTGGCATAACAGTGAAATGGTTGGCGTCACGTTGAATATCCCTGAAACATAATGTTGAGATGACATAACACCGGTTGCGCTTTCCGACGCGAAACGCTGGCAGACAAGCGCAATACCGGCGTACAGCCACCCGGTGTCGCCGTTCTGTTGATAAAACGACCATCGGCATACCTTTCGGCATTAAGTGGCAAGTATACCCTAAATAATCTACGTTGCAGGATGCCCCCTCTGCGGGTGCACAGCGCCGCGCGTTGGCTGCAACCTGACGTATGACGCGTATGGTATCGGACCATCAGGCCGCCAGTAATTTTAGGCCATATTTGGCGTTAAACCGGTTTGCAATAGATGACACTAATCGTTATGACAGGCAATGACTGCTTCAGATCACCCCTGATTGCAGGCATAGTAGCGCGGTTGGCTATACTAAATAGTAACGCGGTTGACGAGAAACCGTTTACAACCTGGGTATTCCCTGATGACAGGGCAACCCGGAAAAATTAGAACGTAAGGAGTTCACATGTACGCTGTTATTTTCGGTCGCCCCGGCTGCCCTTATTGTGTCCGCGCCAAAGATCTGGCAGAAAAACTGACCGAAGAGCGTGACGATTTCAATTACCGTTACGTTGACATTCACGCGGAAGGCATCACCAAAGCTGACTTGTCCAAAACGGTCGGTAAACCGGTGGAAACCGTTCCTCAGATTTTCCTGGATGAAAAACACATTGGCGGCTGCACCGACTTCGAAGCCTACGCCAGAGAAAATTTGTTCCAGTAATCCCGGTTACTGGCAAAAATCCGCCTTTAATCAAGGCGGATTTTTACTTCCCCGCCTGCAAAAGTAAGCCGTTCTCTTTATCGCACAGAGAGCACAGCCAGAAACCTCACCAGCAAGAATAGCCTAGTGAAAATAGTGTCGACTGACCGCTCGCAAGAACAGATACATCAGCCCCCCCAACAAGCACCAGAACACCGCGCTGCTAACATAAGCCAGCTCCTGCCAGAAGGATAAACTGGAAAACTGCCACAATTGCAGCACCAGCAAGCAGACCGGCATCGCCACCAACGCACCCATCAGGGGATAATGCAATCGCCGGTTACGCGACAGATAGCTCGATACCATCCCCGGTAGCAAAAACAGCAGCATCCCAGGGTCGCCCCGGAAACCGTCTTCCAGTGACGTACCGACAATTCGCAGTTTCTGACTTAGAAACACCAGCGTAAACAAGACAAAACAGCTGACCACGCCCAGCCACCCTCTGTTGTTTCCTGTCATGTGAGCCTCCCCGAAATAGACTGAAACCACGCATGACGGGTGACGATCGTCGCCCATATCAATCATGCCGCGGCCGGTATCCCTGATGGGACGAAAAGCCAGCGATGAGATGATTTATCAGCATCATCAGCTGGTTGTCCGCTGGAGAAATCACTAAAATGGCGTTGCCATACCAGACGATGCCGCCGCTATTTCGGGGCATTGCCGGATAATGAGTAACAGGGTCAAGCCTTTCTTATCATCATGTTGTCGTCCAGACATGGCCGGAACCCCTGCAATGGGGTAAATTTAGTCTAAATTATTTTTTATATCAATAATTTACCAGTAAACAACAAGTTACATTCCATGAATATAAACGTCGCTGATTTGTTAAACGGGAATTACATTCTGCTGCTGTTCGTGGTTCTCTGTTTAGGTCTTTGTCTGGGGAAATTGCGGCTTGGTTCGGTTCAACTCGGCAATTCTATTGGCGTTCTGGTGGTGTCGTTGTTACTCGGGCAACAGCATTTCGCTATCAATACCGACGCGCTCAACCTCGGCTTTATGCTGTTTATTTTCTGCGTTGGCATAGAAGCTGGGCCCAATTTTTTCTCAATTTTTTTTCGTGACGGCAAAAATTACCTGATGCTGGCGCTGGTGATGGTCGCTAGCGCATTGCTGATCGCGCTGGTGCTGGGCAAGGTATTCGGCTGGGGAATCGGCCTGACTGCCGGTATGCTCGCCGGTGCCATGACATCAACACCGGTGCTGGTGGGGGCCGGGGATACGCTGCGCAACACCATCAGTCTCGGACCACAGCTCGCGATGACGCAGGAACAATTGAGCCTGGGCTACGCGTTGACCTACCTGATAGGCCTGGTCAGTTTGATTTTCGGTGCCCGCTATCTGCCCAAACTGCAACATCAGGATCTGCCAACCAGCGCCCAACAGATTGCTCGCGAACGTGGGCTGGATGCCGACAGTCAGCGCAAGATCTACTTACCAATCATTCGCGCCTACCGGGTCGGGCCTGAGCTGGTGGCCTGGGCTGACGGCAAAAACCTGCGCGAACTGGGCATTTACCGTCAAACCGGCTGCTACATTGAGCGTATCCGCCGCAATGGCATTCTGGCAACGCCGGATGGTGATGCCGTACTGCAATTAGGCGATGAAATCGCACTGGTGGGCTACCCGGACGCTCACGCCCGCCTCAATCCTAATTTCCGTGATGGCAAGGAAGTGTTTGAGCGCGACCTGCTGGATATGCGGATCGTGACCGAGGAAATTGTGGTGAAAAACCACAACGCCGTGGGTAAACGCCTGAGCCAACTGAAATTGACCGACCACGGTTGCTTCCTCAACCGCATCGTCCGCAGCCAGATTGAAATGCCGATCGACGACGGTGTGGTGCTGAACAAAGGCGACGTCTTACAGGTTAGCGGTGACGCTCGCCGGGTAAAAAGCATCGCTGACCGCATCGGGTTTATTTCCATTCATAGCCAGGTTACCGACCTGCTGGCTTTCTGCGCCTTTTTCATCATCGGCATCATGGTGGGGCTGATCACTTTTCAGTTCCGCAATTTCTCTTTCGGCATCGGTAACGCGGCAGGCCTGCTGTTTTCCGGCATCATGCTCGGTTTTCTGCGCGCTAACCACCCGACGTTCGGTTACATCCCACAGGGTGCGCTGAATATGGTGAAAGAGTTCGGTTTGATGGTTTTCATGGCCGGTGTCGGGCTCAGTGCTGGCAGCACTATCAACCATAGCTTCGGCGACATCGGCATCCAGATGGTGTTGTCCGGACTGCTCGTCAGCCTGTTGCCGGTCGTCATCTGTTTTCTGTTTGGCGCTTATGTGTTGCGCATGAACCGGGCATTACTGTTCGGCGCCATTATGGGCGCACGTACCTGTGCCCCGGCGATGGAGATCATCAGCGATGTCGCTCGCAGTAATATTCCGGCATTGGGCTACGCCGGTACTTACGCCATCGCCAACGTCTTGTTGACGCTGGCCGGGTCGTTGATTGTGATCATCTGGCCGCAACTGCCCGGTTGAGTCGGTTTGTAAATCAACGTCAATTTTTTTTT
The DNA here is from genome assembly GCF_000784735.1 of Dickeya undicola. GTDB lineage: Bacteria > Pseudomonadota > Gammaproteobacteria > Enterobacterales > Enterobacteriaceae > Dickeya > Dickeya undicola. The sequence goes on along the minus strand of NZ_JSYG01000009.1, from coordinate 157,958 downwards.
CGAAAAGCGCAGAACTTTTTTCCAGAGGTAAAGTCTGAATAAGTGCCACTGCTTTTCTTTGATATCCCTGAATTGAGGAGCCCGTCGTTCACGCCGGTTAGGTTCAAGAGCGACGGGCATTTTCTTTTTTAATGGCTTTAATGGCGACCGCTGTTGTCATCCATCCCCGCCACACAATTTCCCATTGTTTTATCTACGTTAATTAGCCGATCTAATAAGGTCCGGTGCGTTATAACATTTTCATGATGGATTTGCGCCCCACCTTTCATGAAGGTTATATTAATGTCCCATCTGCTGAGCAGTCAGCGCACATGGCCTGCGGTTAACCATCCCCGGTGCATTCACTTTCACCCCCATCACGTATCACCATTCAGGCAATTGCCATGAAGGATGGCGTAGTGCATGGTGGAGATCCTGCATCGGGGCACGTCTGACAGGCATAATCGAGGAAAAACATGGAAACGCGTCGTGCAGCACGGCTCAACAAACTGGCTCAGGCTTTAAAAAAGGCCGATAAACTGCACCTGAAAGAAGCAGCGCTTCTGCTCGGCGTCTCAGAGATGACCGTCCGACGCGACCTGAACGCTCAACCGGAAGCATCGGTCGTGCTGTTAGGCGGCTACGTGGTTTGTGACCTGAAAACCAACGGCGCAACCAGTTATTTTGTCTCCGACCAGCAGACCAAGCACGTGGTGGAAAAAAGTATCGTGGGCGAACTGTCCGCCGCCTGCATCGAACCGAACGATACCGTGTTTTTTGACTGCGGCACCACCATTCCTTTTATCATTGCCGCTATTCCCGATGATCTGCCGTTCACCGGTATTTGCTATTCGCTCAACACGTTTCTGGCATTACAGAGCAAGCCGAACGGCCGGGTAATCCTATGCGGTGGGGAATTCCATCCTGACAATGCTATTTTCACTCCGCTGGGACGCCAGCATGAACTGGATCAGATCTGCCCGACCAAAGCATTCATCTCAGCGGGAGGAATCGACCCAGAGGCCGGTGCCACCTGTTTTAACTTCGCTGAGTTGGCGATGAAACACCGCGCGATGGCGTTATCCCAACGAGTGATTCTGGTGGCGGATAGCAGCAAGTTCGGCAAACGCAAACCGGCACGCATCGGTGCGCTGACCTTATTTGATACGGTGATTACCAATCGCACACCAGATGCTGGCTGCACACATTATCTCAAAGCTAACAACATTCGGTTGCTAACCCCCAGAGACTAGCGCGGTCCACCCGGCGGATGACCCGACAAGGCCATCCGCTCACGTTCAAAGCCGGTTAACCGAATAACCCGCCCAACCAACCGGACAGCGTCATCAGCACGCGATCCCACAACCGGCTGAAGAAACCGGCTTCCGGTATATCCTCCATCACCACCAGCGGGCGCTGGCCGATACTGTTGCCATCCAGTTGGAAATCAATGGTGCCGACCACCTGCCCTTTCTTCAACGGTGCCCGCAATTGTGGCTGCGCCAACGTGAAACTGGCCTTCAGATTTTTCATTTGCCCTTTCGGTACAGTGAGTGCGGCATCCTGCGCGACACTCAGCCTGGCCTGTTTTTCCGTGCCGAACCATACCCGCGACGTGGTGAATGGCGTATCACTACGCACTGGCGTCACGGTTTCAAAGAAGCGGAATCCCCAGGTCAGCAACTTTTCACTTTCCCGAAAGCGCACCGCGTCGGACGGCGCACCCAGCACGACCGAAATCAGCCGCATGTCACCCTCAACAGCGGACGCCACCAGACTGTGCCCCGCCCCATCGGTATACCCGGTTTTCACACCATCCACACGCAGATTGCTGCTCCACAATAGGCGGTTACGATTCGGCTGGCGGATATTATTGAACGTAAATTCTTTTTCACTGTGCAGCGCGTATTCGCTGGGCACGTCGCGGATCAGCGCCTGCGTCAGGCGCGCCATGTCGCGCGCGGTACTGTATTGCCCTGGCGTATCCAGCCCATGAACAGTGAGAAAATGGGTATTCGTCAACCCAAGCCTGGCAGCGTATTGGTTCATCAGACTGACAAACGCATCCTGACTGCCAGCAACATAATCCGCCAGTGCGATACTGGCATCGTTGCCGGATTGAATCACAATGCCTTTATTAAGATCGGACACCGCAATCTGATCACCCGGTTTGAGGAACATCAGCGATGAACCGCGCAGCGCCGGGTTACCAGTAGCCCAGGCGTCTTTCCCCACGGTGACTTTGTCTTCCGGCGTGATCTTCCCCACTTTGATGGCCTGCCCAATCACATAGCTGGACATGATTTTAGTCAGGCTGGCGGGATCCAACCGGGCATCGGCATTCGACTCAGCCAGTACCCGCCCGCTGGCGGAGTCAATCAGAATAAAGGCTTTAGCCTCGATTTGCGGCGGAGGCGGCATCTGCTCAGCTCGAAGTACCGGCGAAGCCATCATCAGCACTGCGGCGGCGACCACGACCAGCCGCCCCCAGGAAATGAGAGGTGTCACTATCTTCATGCGCGCTGCCCATAAATGGTTAAAAGTGAAGAGGATCAAAAGGTTTACCCAGTCCGACCTGTACTAAGGTAGCCCGCCATACCTGAGAATAAAATCATTCACTCTGTAAAGTTCGTCAAAGAAAATAAAAAATCAGCCAAATCTGACCCAAAAGCACAGTCAGATTCACTACTAACAGGCGATAATGCCCCTGTTTACACCACCAAAGTTTGCCCGCACCGGCACACCTGTCGAAATCATAAAAATTACTTACCAAATCATCTTCACATACTGCTTAAGTCAACATTTTTAATCCATTATTTCTTTTTGGAAAGCTTAATGCTGCGAATAAATAAAGTGGCATTTATCTCATCCCAAATAATGTGATAAATTAATCATGTCAATATATTAATAACAAGGATGGAACCGGTTTTCCTTCATTTTTTTCAGAGGGAGAATTATTAATTCGGTTAAAACTCACAAATAGAAACGATCTAACGATAGCGCCATGCCTTGGCCGGGCAAACAAAAGGGAATTTATCATGTCCATAGAAAAATGCATTGTCACATATGACTCATGGAAAATATATGTTGAAAAGCATATTTCCGATCCTGCACATGAAACCATTATTATGGTTAACGGAGCACTATCGACAACAGCAGCATTCAAAAATACCGTCAAAAACCTGTCCGGCAGGTTTAATATCATTCTTTTTGATTTGCCATTTATCGGTGAATCCCTGCCTCACAATACGCTGGATAGAGTCATAACAAAAAATGATGAAGTCAACATTTTGCTTCATCTCATTGACACATTTGAACCAGACCATATCCTGTCGATTTCGTGGGGTGGCCTGTCTTCAATGCTTGCGCTGTCAAACAAGCCCAAACACATCAAGAAAGCGGTAATCGCGTCATTCTCTGCGCATCTTAACGACAAGATGCGGGATTATATCCAACGCGCAAGGCATTATATTCACTCGAAAGAATTCGAAAATGCAGCAGAGCTGCTCAATAATGAAGTGGGTAAATTCCTGCCGCCTTTATTAAAGCACATTAATCTGAAACACATTTCTTCCATGAGCGAATTTGCGTTCCAGCAGGTCAACTTCCATATTGATCAGGTACTCACACTCAAGGAAGAGCAGTATATCGAGATATTCAAAGACATTAATGCTGAAGTGCTTTTCCTGAACGGCGAAAATGACGAGTACACTACCGCTGACGATATCAAGAAAATGGAAAAATATATCAGGGTTTGCGAATTCAGTACGATTCCTGAAGCGGGCCACTTCCTTGACCTCGAAAACAGAAAAGCCGCAAAACAGGTAGCAGAAAGAATAATATCATTTTTCGCATAACGAAAACTTATTTTCCAGGCCGCGGTAGAACGATATCCGCGGCCTGGTTACTAAGTAGATTATCCAGTAATGTTTAATTATCGACGACGTTCGCGTTTGTCTGCCCGTTTTGCCAGCCAGTCACCGAACGTTTGTACGATTTGAACCAGGATAACCAACGCAATCACCGTCATCACCATCACCTGGGTTTCGTAGCGGTAATAGCCGAAACGAATCGCCAGGTCGCCCACACCACCACCGCCGACAATCCCGGCCATTGCAGAGTAGCCAATCAGACTGACCAGCGTAATGGTCAACCCGCGTAGCAACCCTGCGCGAGCTTCCGGCAACAGCACCGTACAAATGATACGCAACGGACTGGCACCAAACGCTTCCGCCGCTTCAACAATTCCCGGATCCACGTCACGCAGGGCGCTGTCGACCAGACGTGCGTAAAACGCAATGGCCGCCACTGACATCGGCACCGCCGCCGCTACCGGACCGATGGTATTCCCCAGCAGGAACTGGGTCAGCGGCAACAACAGTACCAGCAAAATGACGAACGGAATCGAACGGATGATATTCACCAGCACCGTACCGAACAAATAGAGAAACCGATTTTCCCAGAACAGATGTCGGTCGGTTACATAGATCAGGAATCCCAGCGGTAAGCCGCCCAACAGGGCAAACAGTGTCGAAATCCCTACCATCTGGAAGGTTTCACCAAAAGCATTGAACAGATCGACCAGCAAATCAGCCATGCAGCACCTCCACCTGAGCCGTGCGTTGTTGAATATGTTTCACCGCATCCGCCACGACCTGCTCGTCGTTGGGATGGGTCAGCAGCGCGACCAGAATGCCTAACGCCCGATGACCGATGTACTCGATTTTACCGTGCAGGATATTGACCGATACGCCATATCGGGTCGCCACATCCGACAGCACCGGTTGCTCGGCCGACTCGCCAATGAACAGGATTTTCAGCAAGGTGCCACGCAGTTCCTCCTTCAACCGTGCCGGTAGTTCCAGATTGAGGGTATGCGACACCAGTTGCCGGGTAAAAGCATGTTGCGGCGTGGCAAAAATATCGAACACATCCCCCTCCTCCACGACACGACCGCCGGTCATCACCGCCACCCGATCGCAAATCGCCTTGATCACACTCATTTCGTGGGAGATCAACACGATAGTGATACCCAGCTTCTGATTAATCTCTTTCAGCAACGCCAGAATCGCCGACGACGTTTCCAGATCCAATGCCGACGTCGGCTCATCACACAGCAACACGTCCGGGTGATTGGCGATAGCACGGGCGATGCCCACACGCTGTTTCTGGCCGCCGCTCAACTGTGAAGGATAGGCCTCTGCTTTATCCGCCAGCCCGACCAGCGCCAGAATTTCCGGAACCCGCTGATCGATAACCGATGTCGGTTTACCGGCGGCGCGTAGGCTGAATGCCACGTTCTGCGCCACGGTGCGCGTCTGCATCAAATTGAAATGCTGAAAAATCATACCAATCTTCTGGCGCTCGGTACGCAGCGCTTGACCACTCAGGTCACTGACCTGCACGCCATTGACCCGCACCTGGCCGGAAACCGGGCGTTGCAACAGATTAATGGTGCGCAGCAACGTACTTTTCCCCGCCCCACTGGCTCCGACAATTCCGTACACCTCTCCCTGGCGAATGTGCAGGCTGACATCATCCACTACACGCGCACTCGCGCCTTTTTCCTGGGGAAATGCTACGCAGATATTTTCTAATTGAATCATTATCCGCATGACTCCTGATAACCAATAGAAGAAAAACAGAAAGCCGGTCGAAGACCGGCTCATACTGAAACTACGCGACCCTTATTCTGAATCGACGTACTGCGATAGCGTCATACCTCAGTCACCATCAGCTTCAGGTGGGTGTTATTTGGCTGCCACCGGTGTTTGTGCCGTCATCCAGTCAGGACGCTGAAACTGGCTAAACATTGTCGCCGGATCGTTAATCACCGCAGCATACGCCGGGGACTCCACCACCGCTTTAATCTCTTTCACAAACGGCTTGTCCAGATCATCGGTACGTACCGCAATCACGTTTTTCAGGTTTTCATCCAGCGTTTCCAGCTTCAACGCGGAGGAGAGTTTCAGCCCGGCGGCGATGGCAAAATTGCCGTTCACCAGCGACGCGGTCACGCTATCCAGCGTGCGCGGCAGTTGTGCCGCCTCCAGTGGCTTGAACACCAGTTCACGCGGGTTGTCCTGAATATCTTTTTCCGATGCTTTGGTCGGATCGATATTCGGTTTGATGGTGATCAGCCCCAACGATTGCAAGAAACGCAAGCCACGCGCCAGATTGGTCGGGTCGTTGGACAGGGTGATCACATCGCCTTTCTTCAGTTGATCCAGCGAGGTAATTTTACGGGAGTAGAACCCCATACTGGCGGTCGGCACCGTGATCAGACGCGTGAGTTTCAGCCCTTTGTCGGCGGAGAATTTTTCCAGATACAGCGTATGCTGGAACAGGTTAGCGTCAATGCTGCCGTTAGAGAGCGCCAGATTGGGCTGCACGTAGTCGCTGAATTCACGCACCACCACCTTGTAACCTTTTTTGGTCAATTCCGGCTTAATGGCCTGATTCACCATATCCCCGTATGGCCCAGGTGCCACGCCAAATACGATAGTGTGCGGGTCGCTCTGCGCCAGCGCCAGCGAGGTCCCAGAAGCCAAAAGCGCGACCGTCAGCACGGCGCGAATCGAATGGGTGAATGTCATACTATGGGTTAATGTCATGTAATAGTTATCCCGTCTGCTAATAAATAGCGGTTATTATTGGAAATATCAGTCTGATTGGTAAATAGAAAAAAGCTATATCAATATTTCCTGTCTGTCTGTTACACAGAATGACGAATAAATCGCCACCTCAGAAGCGGTTACATCCCTCCACGGCTATGGGTATAGTGATAACCGCGTTATTAAAGCACTGACATGCACATGAGCGTCAGGCGGTATGATAACCACGACGTCATTGCGTAAAAAACCAACGGTAAGGAGTGATGTGATGCTGACAATCTGGGGTCGTGAAAATTCGACCAATGTGAAGAAGGCACGCTGGTGTGCGGCAGAACTCGGGTTGGCGTATGAACTGGTGCCAGCGGGCGGGCAATTCGGCCGCAACCGTGACCCGGACTATCTGTCCATGAACCCCAACGGGCTGGTGCCCTGCCTACAGGATGACGACCTGGTGTTGTGGGAATCTCATGCCATCGTGCGTTACCTCGCTGCGCAATACGGTCAGGACCGCTTCTGGCATCACGACCCGAAGACACAGGCCGGTATCGATAAATGGCTGGATTGGGCTGCGGGGTTCACTGAGCCTTACAAGCAGGTCTTTATCAACCTGGTGCGCACCGCGCCGGAAAAACGCAATATGCAAGATGTCGAAACCGGTATCACCGGATGCGAAAAATTGTTTGCTATCGCCGATGAGGTGCTGGCAAAACAGCGCTGGCTTTCCGGTGATGAATTCGGTATTGGCGACATTCCGTTAGGGTGCATCGCTTATAGCTGGTTTAACCTGCCGATTAGCCGCCAGCCTCGTCCGCATCTGGAACGCTGGTATCAGCAGTTAACCGAACGAGACGCATTCCGTCAGACCGTGATGCTGCCACTAACCTAATTTTGCACGGAGCACCCATCCGGGTGCTCCGTTATACCGGAGTCATCACTCCGCTAGCCCGACTTTCAGCAATTTACCGTTATCCTGATCGGTCAGCACATAAAGATAGCCATCCGGCCCCACCCGCACATCACGGATACGCTCTTCTCTCTCCGCCAGCAGACGCTCTTCCGCCACAACCCGATCCCCTTCCAGTGACAGCCGGATCAGACTCGTACCGGCCAATGCACCAATGAATAACGAATGCCGCCAGGCTGGGAAACGACCACTGTTATAAAATGCCATCCCGCTGATGGCGGGCGACACTTTCCAGTAATAGACCGGATTGGCCGTGCCAGCGACTTCCGTTCCCTGAAATTCAGTAATCTTTTGCCCTGAATAATCGATACCGTAGGTCGCCAGTGGCCAGCCGTAATTTTCGCCCGGCCGGGGGATATTCACTTCATCACCACCGCGTGGTCCGTGTTCACTTTCCCAGATATCACCGGACCACGGATTCAACGCCAATCCCTGTGGATTGCGCAATCCGTAGGACCAGATTTCCGGCCTGGCACCGGAGTGGTTAACAAACGGATTATCCACCGGCACTTCGCCTTCGGGGGTAAGGCGCACCAGTTTGCCCTGCAGGCTGCCCAGATCCTGAGCCAGCATACGCTGCTGATTTTCGCCCAGTGCGATAAACAGATGCCCCTCTCGGTCAAACGCCATGCGCCCACCAAAATGCGCACCGGTCGAACGCTTCGGCAGTTGCCGGAAAATCACGGTGAAGTTATTCAACTGCCGCAGGTCATCCGACAGCACGCCAAATCCCACCGTCGTGCCTGCCAGCCCTTCCGGCCCCGGTTCGGCATAACTCAGGTATACGCGGCGATCCAACCGGAAATTCGGTGACAGTACCACATCCAGCAAGCCGCCTTGTGAACGGGCAAACACCGCCGGAACGCCGTCGATAGGTGCCGACAGCCCTTTACCAGCCTGCCAGTACCGCAACTGGCCGGATCGCTCCGTCAATAACAATCCCTGATCATCCGGTAAAAACGCCAGCGACCACGGATGATTAAGATTATCCTGCAACACCGTGACGGTTGGTGCGGCAAACAGATTCATGGAATATAACCAGCCCACCGCCAGCAACGGCAGGGTAAGAAGACGAATGCGGGGAAAAAACATGCAGGTTCTCCCTGTTATAGGTGTGGCGATAAAACCACCACATGTAAAACGACATAGAACGTAAAACTAAATAGCATGTTGAACCAAACTGCCAGGTAAAATTTACTCAAATTTGCATCCTGTTCCCCCAAACCGGGCCGGTCACCGGTTCGCGGTTCTTGCTGATTATTTTATAATCATACGGGACTGTTTCCTGGCGATGATTCAGGTATAATCCGCCGCATTTTTCCGCCCCAAACCGACGTATGAGACGCTATGACTGTTAACACCTTCGATCCATCCCAGACCACCACGCTATCGGCTCCGCAAAAAGCCTTGGGCGATCAATCCGGTGGTGTCGGCAAAGACCTGTCCCGCAAGATTGGCTTTGTCAGCCTCGGTTGCCCGAAAAATCTGGTGGATTCTGAACGCATCCTGACCGAACTGCGTACTGAAGGGTATCAGGTGGTGCCAAACTACGATGACGCCGACCTGGTGATCGTCAATACCTGCGGTTTCATCGACAGTGCGGTGCAGGAATCACTGGAAGCGATTGGTGAAGCGCTCAATGAGAACGGCAAGGTGATTGTCACCGGCTGTCTGGGCGCAAAAGAGAATCAGATTCGCGAAGTGCACCCCAACGTGCTGGAGATCACCGGTCCGCACAGCTACGAGCAGGTGCTGAACCATGTGCACCACTACGTCCCCAAGCCGGAACACGACCCGTTCACCAGCTTGATTCCGGCACAAGGCGTGAAACTGACCCCACGCCACTATGCCTATCTGAAAATTTCCGAAGGCTGCGATCACCGTTGCACCTTCTGTATCATTCCGTCGATGCGCGGCGATTTGGACAGCCGTCCAATCGGTTCCGTGCTGGATGAAGCTAAACGACTGGCGGATGCAGGCGTGAAGGAACTGCTGGTTATCTCCCAGGACACCTCTGCCTATGGTGCCGACGTCAAGCACCGTACCGGTTTCTGGAACGGGCAACCGGTGAAAACCAGCATGGTCAGCCTGTGCGAACAATTGTCGACACTGGGGCTGTGGGTACGTCTGCACTATGTTTATCCCTACCCGCATGTAGATGAGATTATTCCGCTGATGGCGGCCGGTAAGGTGCTGCCGTATCTGGATATTCCGCTGCAACACGCCAGCCCGAAAATCCTCAAGCTGATGAAGCGCCCCGGTGCGGTGGAACGAACGCTGGAACGCATCAAGCGCTGGCGCGAGATTTGCCCGGAGTTGACGTTGCGTTCAACCTTTATCGTCGGCTTCCCCGGCGAAACCGAAGACGATTTCCAGATGCTGCTGGATTTCTTGCAGGAAGCGCAGTTGGATCGCGTAGGCTGTTTCCGTTACAGCCCGGTAGAAGGCGCGGCAGCAAACGACCTGCCGGATCAGGTGCCGGAAGCGGTGAAAGAAGAACGTTATCACCGTTTCATGCAGATACAACAACAGATTTCCAGCCAGCGTCTGCAAGCCAAAGTGGGCCGCGAACTGAAAGTGTTGATCGATGAAGTCGACGAAGAAGGCGCGATTGGCCGCAGTATGGCAGATGCGCCGGAGATCGACGGTGCCGTCTACCTGAACGGCGAAAACCGAGTCAAAGTAGGCGACCTGGTTACCGTGAAAATCGAATACGCTGACGAATACGACCTGTGGGGCAGCCTGGTCTGATACCGTCTCAACCAGTCGGGTTAATAACCCGACTGGTGCTTTCCCCCTGCCATCCTGACCAAAAAACCAGCAACGTTTATCGCTTCCGGACAGTTCACCTTGCGTCGCTCTGACACCTCAAGTAGCCTTGCCTCATGACTATTTACTCCATGCGGACAAAGGCAGCAGCATGTGGAAACGCCTGATATTCGGTCTTTTCACCGCCATTCTGGTGATGGCCTGCGGCGCTTTTCTGCTTGATCGTTGTATCAGCTGGCGCACCGCGCCCTACATTTACGAGGATGTGCAGGATCTGCCGCCACGTCAGGTGGGGGTAGTATTAGGCACCGCCAAATATTATCGCGCAGGTGTTATCAACCAGTATTATCTGTTCCGGATTCAGGGCGCGCTCAACGCCTACAACAGTGGTAAGGTCAGCTACCTGCTGCTGAGCGGTGACAATGCCCAACAAAGTTATAATGAACCTATGACCATGCGGCGCGACCTGATCGCCGCCGGGGTGCCGCCCACCAATATTGTGCTGGACTATGCCGGATTCCGCACGCTGGACTCCATCGTGCGAACCCGCAAAGTGTTCGATACCAACGACTTCACCATTATTACCCAGCGATTCCACTGTGAACGGGCGCTCTTTATCGCGCTGCACAAAGGCATTCAGGCACAGTGCTTCGCGGTGCCGTCACCCAAGGATATCTGGCAGGTACGAATGCGGGAATTCGGTGCCCGTTTGGGCACCCTGTTCGATCTCTATATTCTCAAGCGTGAGCCACGCTTTCTGGGGCCGCAGGTGCCGATTCCGTCCGAGTACAAGATTTCGGATGACGAACCCAGTTACCCGGCGGTGCCACCGGAATTCATGAGTGACCAGGATTCACGCGTAGAGCCACCGCTACGGCAGAAACCGTCACCGTCAACATCCCGCTGATCAGGACTCACGCGTCGATGGCGCTGAAACCGGCCCGGCAACCCGAGCCGTCAGCCAGCGCCAAATGCTCTCTACGGGCCCTTGACGGAAAGTTCTCAGCCAGAAACGAGCCACCAGCAGATTACAGAGCCATACCGCAGGCACCACCAGCAGGAGCTGTGAGCGATCCAATTGCATAAACCAACCGAAGCGGTTGAACAGCGTGGTACAAATCAGGGTTTGTAACAGATAACTACTTAACGCCATACGCCCGACATCAACAATCCAGCGAGTCAGCCGCCAGTTCGCCAATGTCGGCCAAAAGCCGTAACACAGTGCCAGATACGCAATTGCCTGCAGGGGGGCACCCGCTTCCCGCGGGATTTGTAACAGCAAGCCGCACCAGCGGTAGTCCCATTGCAGTTGCCATTGTGCGACAACACCCAACCCATTAATCAACAACGCCAACGGCAGCAACCATAACGCAACGCGGCGATAATGCCGCTGGCTGAACTGCCCTCTTAGCCAGCCGCTGCGCATCAGCGCCGCCCCCATTAACATCGCCCCCGCCAGCAACCAGCCATACTGGATACTCAACGACAGCAGGCTTTCATTCAGCAGCGACAGTCGATTACGCCAGGCTTCCGCCCCACCTTGCGCCAGCCACCAGGCTTCATAACTGACCTCGGCCGCCCCCGGCTGCCAGAAACTACCGCCGTCCGGGCTGAGCACCTGACTCAACACCACCAACATCGCCAGCCCCATCAGGTACAACACCACACCGGTACGCAGCAACATGCGGGTACTGTCGGCGTGTCGCAACAGGCCATAACACACCAGGCCGATCAGGCCATAATCCAGCAGGATGTCACCGTCCCACATAAAGATGCTGTGAAACAGACCAAACACCATCAACCAGAACAAGCGCGCGTGGATCCACCGTTTGCCGCGGTTGAGCAACAGCTGCAATCCGGCACCAAACAACAAGGCAAGCAGGGTGAGAAATTTTCCCTGTGCCAGCATATCCATCAGCGCCCACGTCCAGGCATCCGCTGTGGAAGGCGGCCCCTGCCACGCTGGGTTGAGGTAGGCGGCGTGCGGCAGGCCGAACGAGACAATATTCATTAACAGAATGCCGAGCATCGCCAGGCCACGGGCGAAGTCCAACATAGGGATACGGGATGAAGAATGCGGCGGTAACGACATGACTTTTAGCAAATACAGGGAAGTATCAGCGAATTGTAGTGACTGGCACGGCAAATGCCCATGATTTTATAGCGGCCGACACCGGCCGCCAGAAGACACACCGCCGGGGTGATCAGTGTTGATGGTGGCGTACCGCGCGCAGGAACTCCTGCCGGGTATTCTGACTGGACTTGAACAGGCCGCCCAGCGACGTGGTGGTGGTGGCGCTGGTCGCGTCGCGAATGCCGCGCGCTTTGACACAATAATGCACCGCGTCAATCGACACCGCCACGTTGGTGGTGCCGAGCAGTGTCTGCAACGCCACCAGAATCTGCTGAGTCAGGCGCTCTTGCACTTGTGGACGTTGGGAGAAAAACTGCACAATGCGGTTAATTTTAGACAGCCCAATCACGCCCTCTTTCGGGATGTACGCCACCGTGGCTTTCCCATCGATGGTCACAAAATGGTGCTCGCAGGTGCTGGTCAGGGTGATGTCGCGCACCGTCACCATTTCATCCACGTTCATTTTGTTTTCGATAATGGTGATTTTCGGGAAATTGGCGTAATCCAGACCGGAAAAGATCTCTTCTACATACATTTTGGCGATGCGGTGAGGCGTTTCTGCCAGGCTATCGTCTTCCAGATCGAGATTCAGCAGGTTCATGATTTCCGTCATGTGCTCAGCGATGAGGCGCTTACGGGTTTCACTCTCCAGCATCTTGCCGCGCAGAGGGGTTTCCAGGCCACGCGCCAGCAGCGCCTCGTGAACCATAGCCGCTTCTTTGGTTAATACAACCGACATGTTTTTCTCCAGCAGGTGTCTCTCAGTCTGACGTTGCCTGGGGCTAACGTCGGCCACAACTCTAATGGAGTGTATGATGATTATCCAGTGATTGTGCGTCATGACTGATGAAAAGACTTCAACTTGCCACCGTTCTGACCACGACACACACCACGCTCGCCGTCTCCGTTACCACGAACACGGCGAGCGATCAGGCCGGATCAGAATTTTTCCCAGTTATCCTGCCCGTTAGCCTGGCGGGCTGGTGGCAGCGCCGGGGTAGAGCCCCTCAGTGCTGGGCGCTTCAACGCCATGTTATCCGCCGGACGTGTACGCGCGGCGGTTGTCTGGTGTTCAGACCCAAGATGGAATACCTCGACAGCCTGCGTCAATTGCCGCGCCTGCTCTTCCAGCGAGGTAATCGCCGCCATCGCCTGCTGCACCAGTGTGGCGTTCTGCTGGGTTACGCCGTCCATTTCGTTAACCGCTTGCCCGATTTGCGAAATCCCCCGGCTCTGTTCGTCCGATGCCGAGGCTATTTCCGCTATCAGGTCGCTAACATGCGACACGGCAGTGATAATCGTCCCCATCGCGTCCCCCGCCTGTTTGACCTGCGATGATCCGATGTCCACCCGAGATACCGATTCAGCGATCAACCCCTCGATCTCTTTGGCCGCCTGCGCACTACGCTGTGCCAAACTACGCACTTCTCCGGCCACCACCGCAAATCCTCTCCCCTGCTCACCGGCTCGTGCAGCTTCCACCGCAGCATTCAGCGCCAGAATATTGGTCTGGAAGGCAATACCGTTGATGACGGAGGTAATATCGGCAATTTTGCGGGAGCTGGCGGTAATACTGTCCATGGTTTCCACCACGCTATCGGTAATTTTCCCGCCTTGCTTCGCTGCATCGGTGGCTTCATGCGCCAGCTTGGTTGCCTGATGCACGTTTTCCGCATTGTGCTGCACGGTGGAACTGAGCTGTTCCATACTGGCGGCGGTTTCCTGCAATGCCGAGGCTTGCTGTTCGGTTCGACCAGACAGGTCATTATTGCCTTGCCTGATTTCGGTCGCCCCCTGATAAATCCCCTCAGCGGTATCACGAATCAACGAGACAGTATCTTTCAAACTATGTTGCAACTGTTTGATATCTGGAATAATACGCCCAGCACAGTTGCGGCCAAATTCCGCAAGATGCAGATCCAATCGCCCCGCGATGAGCTGCCCCAGATGTGCTTTGATCATGGCAACCGGATTGACCAGATACTTAGTCAGGTAGCGTTCGCTAACCAAAAAAATCGACACGCTGATAATCAACGCCAGAATCAGGATATTCTGCGTCCAGCTATTGTGTGAGTTCACCGTTTTAATGAAATCAGAGCTGGTCACTATCGCCGTATATTTTTGCGCTGCGTCACCAAACGCCCAACTGGCTGGTGGGTAGATCTTACGAAATATACTGCGGAAGGTATCTAAATCATTTTTTTGCAAGGCGGAATACATAGGTTCAATTGCCGTTGTAAGCAATGCTGACCAACTTGATACCATTTCATCTGAAATCTTTTTATCAATACCAATCTGTGGCGCTTCTTTAAATTTATTCAGTGCATTTTTACTGTTATTGATTGCTGTCAGTGCCATATCTAATGTTTTTTTGGCATTTTCAGCATCGTTAAATTGCAAATAATCCATCACTCGCGCCATGCGTGTTACCGACCGAAAGTATTGGTCATTACCATACGTGAGATAACTATAGGTTCTTCCCTGGTCTGAGTTAGCATTGAGTAATAGCGTGACCTGCTTTAATGAATACAAACTATATCCCGACACGCCCCCCCACAACACTACAAAAAAACCCATTATAAACAGCATCATAAATCTTATGCTGATATTTCTTAGAAAGGTCATAATCACTCCCGAACGTTATTGGCTATTTCCAGAGTTCATTGATTAACAGAACAGCGGTTACGTTTTAAATACGGCTGTGCATAACTTTCAGAGTCCATTTCCCCAAAGGGAAAGAGATGGCGAATAACGAGAACAGCCTCAATCAGCCTATCCCGCAGCAATAAACTATTTCTGCCGCCGCCGACTGCTGTTAACTCATTGCAAGTATAGGCAGGGATGAAAAAAATGAGAGAATCCGCCTGACAATTCACAAAAAATCATCCCCAAAAACCCGTCGCTTGGATAAAAAATGCACCGGAAAACCGGTGCACAAATAACGCCTTGACCTGTCATCGGCTCAGAACGTCTCCCAGTCTCCCTGAGAGGAGGACGCTGCTTTCAATGCAGGTCGTTTTAGTTCAGGCCGTTTTAACGCCGGAGCAGCAATGCGGGCAGGTGATGATAGTGAGCCCCGATTCCCCAGGTCAAACGCCGACACCGCCGCCGCCAGATTCTGCGCCTGTTCTTCCAGCGAGGCCGCTGCCGTGGTGGCTTCCTGTACCAGCGCGGCGTTTTGCTGCGTCACGCCGTCCATTTCCGTCACGGCCTGACCAATTTGCGCAATGCCCCGGCTTTGTTCGTCAGACGCCGCCGAAATTTCCCCCATCAGGTCATGCACCCGCGACACCGAAGAGATAATCATCTCCATGGCACTACCGGCTTCCCGCACCAGCTCAGACCCGGTATTCACCCGGCCAACCGATTCACTGATCAGCGTCTCAATTTCTTTGGCGGCCTGCGCACTGCGCTGCGCCAGACTGCGCACTTCCCCGGCCACCACCGCAAAACCACGCCCCTGCTCGCCAGCCCGCGCGGCTTCCACCGCCGCGTTCAGCGCCAGAATATTAGTCTGGAAGGCGATACCGTTGATCACGCTGGTAATATCGGCAATCTTGCGGGAACTGTCGGAGATGCTCTGCATGGTGGTCACCACGCTGTCGGTAATATCCCCGCCTTGCCGCGCCATTTGCTGTGCTTCTTCCGAAATTTGTCGAGCCTGACGCACGTTATCCGCGTTGTTTTTCACCGTCGAGGTCAACTCTTCCATGCTGGCGGCGGTTTCCTGTAGCGCAGACGCCTGCTGGTCAGTACGACGCGACAATTCGTCATTACCCTGACGGATTTCGCCAGTGCCGGTATGGATGACCGATGAACTGTCATGGATGGTCTGCACCGTATCACTCAGACTATGCTGCATCGCCCGGATGTAGGGGATCAACTGACCGGCGCAGTTACGGCCAAACTCATCCAACTCTACGCCAAGCTTACCGCTGGTCAGCAATTCCAGATGACGCTTAATCTGACCAATCGGTTTCACCAGATAAGCCACCAGATAGCGGTCGCTCAGGAATAACACGATAACGCCAAAGATCAGGGCAACCACCAACACGTTTTTATTAAAGGCAATGTGTTCCTTCAACGCCGTGATGGTATTGTCCGACTGGATAGCGTTGACGTATTTATTCGCTACATCGCCGAACTCCACGCTTAGCGCCATATATTGCTGGCGATAAAGCTGCTGGAAATCAGCATTCCGACCTTCGTTAACCGCTGCCAACATCGGAGCCATGCCGTTCTGCAATAGTCGGCTCCAGACATCAATCATCTGTTTCATCAGTGCTTCATCCACACCAACATGCCCGCTGCTTCTAAACTGCGCCAGCGCCTCTTCGCTATTTTTCAGGGCGGTGGTCGCCGAGATCAGCGTTTTTTGCGCATTGTCAGTATCACCAGCCTGCCGGTAATCGACCACCCGCATCATCCGTGTTACCGAGCGGAAATACTGATCATTGCCAGTGACCAGATTCGAATAGCTTTTCTTTTGTTCTATTGTGTTATCCAGCAAGCTGTTCATACCGCTGAAAGAATTCAATGTATAAATAGAGGCGATACCCCAGATAACGGTAAACAGTGCCAGAATTACCAGCATCATTCTTCTGACCGTAATATTTCTTAAAAAAGTCATAACAGGCTCCGGACAATGAATCGCGCGTTAAGCACATGTTTAATAGTAGCCACCTGCGTTGGGTCAACCCTGACTGTAGCCAGACGCATCCCTCGCCACAGCCATCCACTTCATACCCTGACAAGAAAATAGCGGACTCAACAAAAATCATCGGAAAACGTCAGTCCCGACAATGACGGTTTCTGGTACGAATACTGTTTGAAAAATCAAAATGATATTCAACTCGACACCAGAACGGCACAGCCGCACCAGCCCGACGGCATCGCTGGTGCTCAACATCTGGTTTCCAAATATTTCAGTCTGTGTCAAACGAGTATAGAAGCGATAAGAAATTATTAAAGTGCGCAGGCGTCTCATTAACCGTCTCACGCTATCCAGAGGTCGCGCTTCGTGGTGAGCAGTTTGGCGTATAAAAAACAAATGCACCGGCTAGCCGGTGCATTGAAGAAGATAAAGCCAGTATTGTGAATACGTCAGAACGTTTCCCAGTCACCGTTAGATGAACTGGCCGTCGCTGGCAGCGAAGCCTTCATCGTCGGTCGTTTCAGCACCGGAGCACTCGCTCGCGGTGAGCGCAGCGCCGCAGGTGCATCGCCGAGGTCAAACGCCGCCACCGCCGTTGCCAGGTTCTGCGCCTGTTCTTCCAGCGAGGCCGCCGCCATGGTGGATTCCTGTACCAGCGCCGCGTTTTGCTGCGTCACGCCGTCCATTTCCGTCACGGCCTGACCGATTTGCGCAATGCCCCGGCTTTGTTCGTCAGACGCCGCCGAAATCTCACCCATCAGGTCATGTACTCGTGACACCGAGGAGATAATCACTTCCATGGCGCTACCCGCTTCCCGCACCAGTTCCGACCCGGTACTCACCCGGCTAACGGACTCGCCAATCAGTGTCTCAATTTCTTTGGCCGCCTGCGCACTGCGCTGCGCCAGATTTCTCACTTCTCCAGCCACCACCGCGAAACCACGCCCTTGTTCGCCCGCTCGTGCCGCTTCTACCGCCGCGTTCAGCGCCAGAATATTAGTCTGGAAAGCGATTCCGTTAATCACGTTGGTAATATCCGCAATCTTGCGGGAACTGTCGGAGATACTCTGCATGGTGGTCACCACGCTGTCGGTAATATCCCCACCTTGCCGCGCCATTTGCTGTGCTTCGTCTGAAATCTGCCGTGCCTGACGCACATTATCCGCATTGTTTTTCACCGTCGAGGTCAACTCTTCCATGCTGGCGGCGGTTTCCTGCAACGCGGCGGCCTGCTGGTCAGTACGACGCGACAGCTCGTCATTACCCTGGCGGATTTCGCTGGTGCCGGTGTAAATCACCGATGAACTGGCGTGGATGGTCTGTACCGTATTACGCAGGCTGTGCTGCATCGCCCGGATGTAGGGGATCAGTTGACCCGCACAGTTACGGCCGAACTCATCCAGTTCCACACCCAATTTGCCGCTGGTCAGCAATTCCAGATGACGCTTGATCTGACCAATCGGCGTAACCAGATAATTCACCAGATAGCGGTCACTCAGGAACAGCACGATAACGCCAATAATCAGGGCCACCAACAGTAAATTCTTGTTGAGGGCAATATGCTTCGATGCAGCGATAATCGCGTCGTCAGACTGAATTGCCGTTGCGTATTTCTCCGCCACGTTGCCAAATTCCACGCTCAATGGCGGGTACTGTTTGCGGAACAGTTGGCGAAAATCGTCCATCCGACCTTCTTTAGCTGCTGTCAGCATCGGCTCCACGCCACTTTGCAGCAACTGTCCCCAGACATCGGCCATCTGCTGCACGACAGCTTTGTCCACGCCAATATGTTCGCTGCTTTTAAACTGCACCAGCGCCTCTTGGCTATTTTTTAGCGCAGTGGCAGAGGAGCTGAGAGTTTTCTGTGCATTGTCGGTATCCCCCGTTTGCAGGAAATCTACTGCACGCAACATCCGGGTTACCGAACGAAAATATTGATCGTTGCCTTTAACCAGCACCGAATAAGTCTTTTTTTGCGCCATGCCATCATTCAGCAAACTGCTCATGCTGCTAAATGAATTCAACGTAAAAATGGATGCAATCCCCCAGATGACGGTAAACAGCACCAGAATAATTAACATCATTCGTCTGACAGTAATGTGTCGTAAAATGTTCATGACAGGCTCCAGATAATTAGTCGCGCATCAGCGCTTGCTTAGTTATAGCCACCTGCAGTTGGTATTCCCCAGTGTAAAGAGATGCATTGTTCATCACTGTGCACCTGCTGCTCATTGTGACAAGAAAAACCCCAATTCAATAAAATTATTTACTACAAGCTAATAACAATATTTACTCCATCATGATAACGGTGAAATAAACCTACACTCCTTTTTAGTCACCGTACTCACTCTCATGACCGCGATACGTTCAATGTACCTTCATCGTTAAGACTACCGTTTGAAAATTAAGTAAGCCTTAAAATAAAACAGCAAAACCGACCAGGATCACGTTATTGGCTCTTTGTTTTTCCTTATTTTTAATTTCTCCCGTTATTGAAAACCGGGTAACCATCTTGACGGTAACCACTACATAAAAATGACGCTGTCCCCATAAAGTAGAATGCATCGGCAAGCCGATGCATTCATTCTGAGAGAGCATGAGACAATCGAAGTGAATCAGAACGTTTCCCACCCCTCCTGGGAGGACGTCGTAACAACTGACCGCGCACTAACCGAAGCAGTTTTCGCAGGCCGTTTCAGCGCCGGTGTACTCACTCGCGGGGTGCGCTGTGTCATAGGCTCATCACCGAGGTCAAACGCCGCCACCGCCGCAGTCAGACTCCGCGCCTGCTCTTCCAGTGAGGCCGCCGCCGTGGTGGCTTCCTCCACCAGTGCGGCATTTTGCTGCGTCACGCCATCCATTTCAGTTACCGCCTGACCGATTTGCGCAATCCCCCGGCTTTGTTCATCAGAGGCCGCCGAAATCTCACCCATCAGGTCGTGTACCCGCGACACCGAGGAAATAATCACTTTCATCGCGTTACCCGCTTCCTGCACCAGTTCCGAGCCGGTATTTACCCGGCTGACCGACTCGCCAATCAGCGTCTCAATTTCTTTAGCCGCCTGCGCACTGCGCTGCGCCAGATTTCTCACCTCCCCGGCCACCACCGCGAAACCACGCCCTTGCTCGCCAGCCCGAGCGGCCTCTACCGCGGCGTTCAGCGCCAGAATATTGGTCTGGAACGCGATACCGTTAATCACATTGGTGATATCCGCAATCTTACGGGAACTGTCGGAAATGCTCTGCATCGTGGTCACTACGCTGTCGGTAATGTCCCCACCTTGCCGCGCCATTTGCTGCGCCTGGTCCGAAATCTGCCGTGCCTGATGCACGTTATCGGCGTTGTTTTTCACCGTCGAGGTCAACTCTTCCATGCTGGCGGCGGTTTCCTGCAACGCCGCCGCTTGCTGGTCAGTACGGCGCGACAGCTCGTCATTTCCCAGGCGGATTTCGCTGGTGCCGGTATAAATCACCGACGAGCTAGTGTGAATAGTCTGTACCGTATTACGCAGACTGTGCTGCATCGCCCGGATGTAGGGGATTAACTGACCGGCGCAGTTACGGCCGAATTCGTTCAGTTCTACACCAAGTTTCCCGTTAGTCAGCAATTCCAGATGACGCTTGATTTGGCCGATCGGCGTGACCAGATAATTCACCATGTAGCGGTCGCTCAGGAACAGCACGATAACACCGAGAATCAGTGCAGCCAGTAATACATTTCGGCTCACCATGAGTTGGCTTTCAACCTCCATCATGCTGTTGTCAGACTGGATAGCGGCAGCGTATTTTTCGGTTAATTCACCAAATGCCACACTCATCGCTGGATACTGCTTCAGGAATATTTTTTCAAACTCATCAATGCGCCCGTCTTTCAAGTCGTTCATCATCGGCTCGACTGCCTTGCTGAGCACCTGTTCCCATGAGGCAATAAGTTGCTGAACCAGTTCATTGCTGACACCAACCTGCCGACTCTGCTTAAACTGCACCAACGCTTCTTTGGCACTGTTCAGCGCATCCGTCGCAGAGCTTAATGTTTTGCGGGCGCTATCCACATCGCTTTGATGTATAAATTCCAGTACGCGCGACATACGTGTTACCGCACGGGAAGATTGATCACTGCCGTGAACCAGAATGGCATAGCTTTTCTTTTGATCCTGATTGTCACCTAATAAACCATTGACATTGTCAATTGAATACAAAGTAAATGCGGCTGCAACTCCCCACACGACAGTAAACAGCGCCAGGATAATTAACATCATTTTTCTGACAGTAATATTTTTTAAGAAGTTCATGACAGCCTCCAAATCATTCTCTGCGTGCATGGCACGTCTATTAGCCAATAGTCACCTGCGTTAGTTGCCACCATGCAATCATGCAGATCCTTTAATATCACTTACCTATTTACGCGTTGGGACAAGAAAAACCCTGATGAATCCGGTAAGCTCAGCAATGCAATTTAGTCACAGCACTAATCCTTCCGGTATAAACCATTACCCATTAAACGAGTGCACTTGCACTTCAATTTATTATTTTTGTCACTCAACAAATCAATTTACAGCCCTGTGATATTTATTAAGAAGACTATTCTATAAAAATTAAGCAAGCCTTAAATTAAAAAAGGCAATGTCGTCGACGATCACATTATTAACTATCTACGCGCTACTCATTTAATATACCCATTAGTTTCTCACTTTATTAATATTACCTATTGCTGTCATCATGCGTTCCTAACCTCGTCAGGTAACAGGAACGTATTGAACGAATACGCATCAGGCATAAAAAAACCACCGGTACTGGACAGGTGGTTCTTATTACACGATTGCTCAGCAAGATGCCGTGGCGTTCACGACCCAGCCATAAACATTATCGGGACAGCGATGCGCCCAATGCCAGGGGTGAAGAAGGCCGCATTCCGTGAGTGGAATAGCGGTGCTCCTCTTCTGACAAACTGAAGACGGTAACGGCGTCCGCCAGTTGTTGGGCCTGGGATTCCAGCGATGCCGCCGATGATGCCGCTTCCTCTACCAGCGCCGCGTTTTGCTGGGTCACACTGTCCATTTCTGTCACCGCCTGACTGACCTGCATGATGCCATTTTTCTGCTCTTCAGACGCTGAAGCGATATCGCGGATCAACGCATCCACGCTCATAATGCTGTTAATAATATCGCTCATTGCCGCGCCAGCCTGCGTCAATTGGATCGAGCCTGCTTCAACGCGCTGAACGGAATCACCAATCAGTGCGCCGATATCCTTGGCCGCCTGGCCGCTACGCTGCGCCAGATTCCGCACCTCGCCCGCGACCACGGCGAAACCACGCCCGGCCTCACCAGCACGAGCGGCTTCCACCGCCGCGTTCAACGCCAGAATATTGGTCTGGAACGCGATACCGTTGATCAGGGTGATAATGTCATTGATTTGACGTGAGCTGTCAGAAATCCCTTTCATCATCGCTTCCAGCGATTTACCCGCTTCACCGCCGCTGAGCGCGCGCTCGGTGGCTTCCTGCGCCAGTTTACTTGCCTGCTTCAGGTTGTCCGCGTTCTGGATAACCGTAGAACTCAACTGTTCCATACTGGCGGCGGTTTGTTGCAACGCTGCGGCTTGTTCTTCCGTCCGGCTAGCCAGTTCGTCATTGCCGCTTTTAATCTCGCTCGCACCGACATGCAATGCCGCCGAACTGTCACGAATCACACTCACGGTATCGCGCAGATTGCCTTGCATCTGCCGGATGTAGGGAATCAGTTGCCCGACGCAGTTACGGCCGAATTCCTGCAGATCCGCACCAAGACGCCCTTCCGTCAGGGCCGTCAGATGACGTTTGATATCTCCTACCGGTTTCACCAAATAGTTAACCAGATAGCGATCGCACAGGAGCAATGTCAGCAATCCCAACATCAGGGCGGCGCTCAGCACATCCCGGCTGATGGCGGCCAGACGATTCGCTTTGCTCAACGAGTCGTCGACCTGTATCGCCTCGCCGTACTGCGCCACCTTGCTGCCAAACGCCTGCGCCAGCGCGGGGTACACGTCCAGATAATAGTGCTGGTATTCGTCGATACGACCGGCGCGGCTGGCGCTCAGCATCGGCATCAGCGCCTGGGAAATGGCGTTATCCCACGCCTCGGCGACTTGTCCCGCCAGCGTGGCGTTGATGCCGTCATGGCTGGCCGCGCGAAAAGCTGTCAGCAGCGCTCGGGTGCTATCAAGGTTACTCTGCACGTTTTGCAACAACGCCTGCGCTTGCGCACTATCCCCCCGTTGCTGGAACAGCGTACTGCGGTTAATCAGCGCAATGGACTGGGTAAAAGCTTCACGGCCATTGGACAGCAGCGTGTAATTCTTTTTCTCGGTCTGGTTGATATCCAATAAGGACTCGATTTTATTTAATGACACGATAGTGGTAATCGCGCTCCCTCCCCAGATTAAGGTCAATCCGATGAGGATGATTAACAGCATGGCCCTGATGGTGATATTTTTTAACATGCGCATCATGATATCCAGATAGTGTGTGTCTGATTTGAATAATGTTTCATCCGCAGCGCAGAAAACGCGATGGCGCAAGGATGCATGGAGCTATTTACCCTAAGTCATTCAAGTCGCGCTCAGGCGGCCACCCAGCGGCCCCCTGTCACTTACACGGGTAAGAGACGGGATTCAGGGAACGCGGCCAACACATCCGCAATTGAAATATGGCGGGTATAACGGGTAGGAGATCAGTCAATTACGACCGTCTATGTCGTCCATTGGATGTCACAAGGAAAAAAGGGGAATAAACAGGCTCCGTGCCAAAACCCGAATCCCATCTTATCCTTAGTCTGCGATAAAAAAAAAGCCGCGCTATGACCCAACGGCGGATTTAAATGTCACAAAAAATAAGCGCCTATCCCACCCGGTGTCATTCACGTAGCCCGTTCGTACTCGGACGGTGCGAGGCGTAAGCGCAGTACGTAAGGATGTCGTACTCAGCCCCCCAATAACGCGAATGCTAAGGCACTACACCGGTAAAACCCTAAACAGGCAAATAACCTGGTTGCCAGCGTCGTCCACAACCGCTACACTCAATAAAAATAAACAACTCACACAAAGTTATTCACAAAAAGAGAATATATGGACCTCACTCAACTGCGTATGTTCTGTCTGGTGGCGGAAACCGGCTCACTGGTGCGTGCCGCTGCACAACTCAGCCGCGTGCCTTCCAACCTCACCACCCGGTTGCGCCAGTTGGAACAGGAGTTGGGGACAGATCTGTTTATTCGTGAGCGCCAGCGCGTTCGCCTTTCACCCGCAGGCCATAATTTCCTGTGTTACGCCCAGCGTATTCTGGCGTTGAGCGATGAAGCACTGGCGATGGCGCACACCAGTGAACCCGCCGGTCTGTTCGCGCTGGGCGCAGTGGAAAGTCTGCTGATCACGGTATTGCCGGAATTACTGGCGCTGTACCACCGCCGCTATCCGCAGGTTCAGGTCGCACTACGTAGCGACACCTGCGGCGCGTTGCTGGACGCCGTGAACGCCGGTGAACTGGCTACGGCGCTGGTGACCGGGCCGATTAATCATGACGCCATCAACAGCTGTCGGGTTTTTTCGCAGCAACTGGCACTGATTACCGCCGTCGGCCTGCCGCCCGTTTCTCAGGCGGAGCAGGTGCGTAACCTGCCGTTGCTGGTTTTCTCATCCGGCTGCGGCTACCGCCAGCGGCTGGAAGGCTGGTTTCGCGGGCAGGGCATCTCCCCTACCGCCGTGCTGGAAATGCCGTCGTATAGCGCCCTGCTGGCGGGTGTCGCGAGCGGCAGCGGCGTGGCGATGGTGCCACTCAGCGTACTGGAAGCACTGCCTGCCGGTCAGCAAGTCCAGGTCCACCACCTGCCAACGGACATCGCATCCGTTGGCACCTGGCTTATCTGGCGGCGGGACGCCTTCGGTCCCAATGTCGAGGCGTTGAAGAAACTGATGATTGAAATCGGCGCCTGATGCATTTCTTGTCGGCATTCAATGTCAATGCCGCATTATCCCTGGTAGCCGCGTTGTTACTCCAGCGGCTATGCCACTCTGAATAAAGGAGCTTCACCATGCAAATGATCAAAACCCGTGCCGCTGTCGCCTGGGGTCCCAACCAGCCGTTGTCTATTGAAGAAGTGGACCTGATGCCGCCGCAGAAAGGCGAAGTGCTGGTGCGTATTCTCGCCAGTGGCGTTTGCCACACCGATGCCTACACCCTGTCGGGTAAGGATCCCGAAGGCGTTTTCCCGACGATCCTCGGCCATGAAGGCGCAGGTATCGTGGAAGCGGTAGGCGAAGGCGTGACCAGCGTGGCGGTCGGTGACCACGTCATCCCGCTGTACACCCCGGAGTGCGGCGAGTGCAAATTCTGTCGTTCAGGCAAAACCAACCTGTGTCAGTCCATCCGCGCCACCCAGGGCAAAGGTCTGATGCCGGACGGCACTACCCGTTTCTTCAAAGACGGCAAGCCGATTTTCCACTACATGGGCACCTCGACCTTTGCCGAGCGTACCGTGGTGGCGGAGATCTCGCTGGCGAAAATCAATAAGGAAGCACCGCTGGAAGAAGTGTGCCTGCTGGGTTGCGGCGTGACCACCGGCATGGGTGCTGTGACCAACACCGCCAAGGTGAAACCGGGCGACACCGTGGCGATCTTCGGTCTGGGCGGCATCGGTCTGTCCGCCATTATCGGTGCGAAAATGGCGGGTGCCGGTCGCATCATCGGTATCGACCTTAACACCAGCAAGTTCGAGCTGGCCCGCAAACTGGGCGCGACCGATCTGGTCAATCCGAAAGACTACGACAAACCGATTCAGGACGTGATCGTCGACATGACCGACGGCGGCGTGGATTTCTCCTTCGAGTGTATCGGTAATGTCAACGTGATGCGTTCTGCGCTGGAATGTTGCCATAAAGGTTGGGGCGAGTCGGTCATCATCGGCGTGGCGGGCGCTGGCGAAGAGATCGCCACCCGTCCGTTCCAGTTGGTGACCGGGCGCGTATGGCGCGGTTCCGCCTTCGGTGGCGTCAAAGGCCGTAGCCAGTTGCCGGGAATCGTTCAGCGCTATCTGGACGGTGAATTCCAGCTCAACGACTTCATCACTCACACCATGCCGCTTGAGCAGATCAACGAAGCATTCGATCTGATGCACGAAGGGAAATCCATTCGCTCCGTGGTTCATTTCAACTGATGACGGGACACTCGCACACCATGACTGCGTCACTGGAATTGCTGGAAGAACACCGGTTGTTCGGCGGCTGGCAACGGCGTTACCGCCATGCCTCCACCACGTTGAACTGCGACATGACTTTCAGCGTATTTTATCCTCCCCTCGCCGGGGAGGCTCCGCCGCCGGTGCTGTACTGGCTGTCGGGGCTGACCTGCAACGACGAGAACTTTACGACTAAATCCGGTGCCCAGCGGGTAGCGGCGGAACTGGGGTTGGTGCTGGTGATGCCAGACACCAGCCCGCGCGGCGATGACGTTGCGGACGATGCCCAGTACGACCTGGGTAAAGGCGCAGGCTTTTATGTCAACGCCACGCAATCGCCCTGGGACCGGCATTTCCGTATGTTCGACTATATCAGCGACGAACTGCCGTCGCTGGTGCGTCAGCACGTCAGCGCCAGCGATCGCGTCGCTATTAGCGGTCATTCGATGGGCGGGCACGGCGCGCTGATGCTGGCGCTGCGCCATCCGGGGCGTTTTCGTTCGGTATCGGCCTTCGCGCCGATCGTCAACCCGACGCAGGTGCCTTGGGGGCAAAAAGCCTTCAGCGCCTATCTGGGCGATGACCAGCAGCAGTGGTTGCAGTACGACAGTTGCCACCTGCTCGCTCACAGCGACGCGCCGCTGCCGACGTTGATAGACCAGGGCGACAGCGACAGCTTCCTGCCAGTCCAGCTTCAGCCTGAGCAGTTGGAAGCCGTCGCCAGCGCACGGCAATGGCCGCTGACGCTGCGGATTCAGCCGGGTTATGACCACAGCTACTACTTCATCGCCAGCTTTATCGAAGACCATCTGCGTTTTCATGCAAAGCACTTGCAGTCGAACTGATCAGAGTTGTTTAATAATGCGATACCCGGCACAGCAGACGGTTCAGATTGAACCACCACTGATATGCCGGTATGGCATTAAAAACGTGATCGCCACCAAAGCGGGAATCCATCCTGACAGCCAATCATTGACTGACGGATAGATTCCTGTAAACGTGACATCACCTGCTGAGATGCAGGTGAAATAGAGAAATAATAAGAGCCTATCCAATAGGCTATTTTACTTGCCGTTTTGTCTCTGGGCTGTGCTCTAAATCTTCACGTACTGCGTGTACGAACCAGGTTCTGCGTGCTGTTCCGAGCCCAAACTGGCTGCGCTAATTACACCTATTGGGATTAGGATCCAGGCTTTTCTTGTATGTTTTCGTCTGTTTTGTTTGACGATTTTTCGACCCTCTGGCGTCGACATTGACCAAAAAAAATACAGCAAGTAACATTGCCGTTACGCCGCAACTACCAACAGGGAGCAATTTGTTTTGCAACGCAAACGTGTATCTTCCACCGAGTTGTTTGCCGTAGGTTACGATTCGGAAACCAGCACATTAGAAGTAGAATTACTGAACGGTAGTTTGTATCAGTACAAAAACGTAGCACGAATGATTTATGAGGAGTTGATGGCCTCTAACGCCAAAGCGCGTTATTACGCACGTTACATCAGGAATTCCTTTCCGTATGACAAACTGCAATAACACAATCCTCAATGACGGGGCGGTTTAAAAACCGCCCCGTTGCTTTATCAGCCGTTTACCTTACCTGTTCCACGGTCTGGAACGCGGTCAGTAGCGTGTCAGCATCCAGCGGACCGGGCAGATAATGAATGGATTCGCCAGTCTGCAACGTCCGGGCGATAACCGCCTGCAATGCCGCTTCATCGCTAATGTCCACATCCAGCTCCGCCAGCGATACCGGCAGCCCGAAGACCCGAAACGCCGCTTTCAACTGGCGCAATGTATCGGTTTGCCCCAACAGCGCACACTGCACCAGAATGCCGTAGGCCACTTTGGTGCCATGCAGAAAATGCGCCGTCTGTGGCAATACCGTCAACCCGTTATGAACCGCATGTGCCGCCGCCACTCGGGTGTAACGCTCGCCCAAGCCCCCGACCATGCCGCCGCCAGCAATAATCGCGTCGACAACATCCAGAAAATCCTGGTTCAGCGTGGCGCTCTGCGCCGCCTTCAACGCGGATTCACTCTGATTCAGCAGCACGTCGCGGATATCCTGCGCGGTCTGCAAGCCCAGACGCACCGTCAGCGACAGGGTTTCCGGCTGAGGACTTAACACCACGGCTTCATACCATTTCGCCAGCGTATCGCCGATCCCCGCCAGCAGATATTCCACCGGTGCCGCCAGCAAAATACGCGGTTCCACCAAGACCAGATGGTTGGCATCGTTGAAAATCTCGAATCGCAGCGCTTGCCCAGCCTCGTTGTACCAGACCGAGAGCGGTGTCCAGGCGGCGCAGGTCGCGGCAATGGTCGGAATCGCCACCAGCGGCAAACCAAGACGACGCGCCACCACTTTGGCGGTATCCAGCACCGCACCGCCACCAATGCCAATCACCAGAGTGCGGTCATCCCCCGCCGCCGCCGTCAAGCGCGCAATTTCATTTTCGCTGCAATGTGCATCAAAACTGGCTGACCGGGCCGTTGGCGCAGAGAACGCCGTCGGCAAATACTCACGCGTCGCCGCCAGCGCACGCTCGCCATGTATCCAGAACGCACGCGACAGTATCTCGTCCGGATAAAACTCGTTCAGCTTGTCGATAGCCCCTGGGAAAGAAAAGTAGTTGGCCGGCCCCACCTGGACCCGAATATCAGTGGTACTCATTACGGATATCTTCCTGTCTGAATAAATTTTTTGTATTAATAACGCGCTGCTTAGCCTGAAACCCGGCGTAAAAAAACCATCTTTACGGATAAGCCGTTCCAGTCTTAATAACGTTTTTACTTAAGTTATGCCTTTTCATTTCTGCGCTGGGACGTCCGCAAGCCCATTCAGGCATTCCATTCTGCGGTTAATGTGATATTTTTCAACGTCGACCTCCCGTCATTATCGCTGTTAAGAACCCGTTGTTGTCAATTATGTCCATACAATCGCATTCGCGTCTGGAAATGCGCTACATTTCCATCTCTTTTGCCGGATTCCCGGCACTCAGACAGGTGAATTTCACGCTGGAAGGCGGATCTATCCACGCGCTGACCGGTGCTAACGGCGCGGGAAAATCCACGCTGATGGCGATTCTTTCTGGATCTTATGACCATTACAGTGGAGATATCCTGCTGGATGGCGAAAAAGTTGCAATTCATTCTCCCCGCGACGCCAAACGCCACGGTATTCATCTGGTTCAGCAGGAAGTCGACGCCGCCCTGGTCCCTACACTGTCGGTGGCGGAAAATATCATGCTGGACCAGCTGGCACAGCGTGGTCACGTGCTCAACTGGTCAGCGCTTTACCAACAGGCACAAGCCTTATTGACGCAACTGGGGGTCAGCATCAATGTCCGCCAGCGGCTGGAGCAGTGCACGCTGGCGGAAAAACAGCAAATCCTGCTGGCACGCGCGCTCTCCCACCGCTGCCGGTTTCTGATTCTTGACGAACCCACCGCCCCGCTCGACCAGGAAGAAAGCGCCCGGCTGTTCACCGTTGTGCGTCGTCTGCAACAGGAAGGCATCGGCATCGTTTTTATTTCGCACCGTATCCACGAGCTGAAAGCCATCTGCGATACCTTGACCGTGTTGCGCGATGGGCAATTTGTCAGCAGCGGCCCCATGCAAGGGCTGAGTGGCGGAGAAATTGTCGAGCGGATGTTGGGCCATCAGTTGAATGATATTTTCCCGCCTCGTCGCACGCTCACTGACGCAGAGACGTTATTACAGGTGGATGGCCTGCATGACGATACCCTGCTGCACAACATTTCGCTCCGGCTACGTAAAGGCGAGATTCTCGGTATCGCCGGTCTTGCTGGTGCGGGTAAGACCGAGCTGTGCAAGGCGCTGTTCGGGGCCGCCCGCAGCCGCATCGATTCCGGGCGCTATCAGGGGAAAGCCTGGCACCCGACGTCACCGGCCGACGCGGTCCAGCAAGGTATCGCGCTGGTGCCGGAAGAGCGACGCAAAGAAGGCATCTTTATTGACGAATCCGTCACCATGAATCTCAGCATCAGCGCCAGCGACAGCTTTTCCCGCTACGGCGTTTTCGGGCACGGTCAGGCACTGGCCTGGGCCCGCGAGCTGATCCAGCGGCTGACCATCCGCACCAGTGGGCCACAACAGCGGTTGCGCCGCCTGTCCGGCGGCAATCAACAAAAGGTGGCGATCGGTAAATGGCTGCGCAGTGACGTGCAGGTGCTGATTCTGGATGAGCCCACCAAAGGCGTGGATATCAAGGCCAAGCAGGATTTGTTTACGCTGATCGATTCGCTGGCGCAGCAAGGCAAAGGCGTGATTTACGCCTCCGGTGAGTTCTCCGAGCTGGTCGGCCTGTGCGACCGGATCTGTGTGCTGTGGGACGGGCGTATCGTCGCCGAACTGGACGGCACCGACGCCGACGAAGAGACATTGTTACTTTATTCAACCGGAGGAACTCCCGCGTGAGTCAGCCACTTGCATCCAACGACGCGCCCAACGGTGCGCTTCCTTTCCATCACCGCCTGTTTGACCTGTTCTACAAATGGGGGATGCTGATTACCGTCGTCGCGCTGATCGCCCTGTTCGGGCTGGCGTCGGACAATTTCCTGGATCCGAACAACATCATCAACATCCTGCGTTCTATCGCCATCGTCACGGTGATCGCGATAGCCGTTTCCATTTCACTGTCGGTCGGCGGTTTCGACCTGTCGGTCGGCTCCACCGCCTCGCTGGCGAACGCGCTGGTTATCTCACTGTTCGTCTGGCACGGGTTTGGCACCACCGGTGCGATTGTGTTGACACTGACGCTGTGTTTGCTGGTGGGGCTGTTCAATGCCTTTTTGATTGTGGTGTTGCGGATTCCCGACATGCTGGCAACGCTAGCCAGCCTGTTCGTGATTCAGGGCGTCGCCATGACCTACAGCTACGGCGGCTCCATCACCCAAAATATGCTGTTGCCGAGCGGCGAAATGGCGGAAGGCGTGATCCCCGAGGTGTTCGCCACGCTAGGACAGGTGCCGGTGATTGTGGTGATCATGCTGGTGGTGACGGTGCTGGTGCAGTTGTATATGTCGCTGACCAAGCACGGCCGCCGCATGTACGCGATTGGCGGTAATCCGGAAGCTGCCCGGCTGGCCGGGATTCGCACCGCTCGCTACCGCGTGCTGGCTTATCTGCTGTCGTCACTGCTGGCCGCGCTGGGCGGCATTCTGCTGGCGTCTCGTATCGGTTCTTCGCAGGTCAACGCGGGCGGGGGTTACCTGATGGACGCGGTGGCCGCCGCCTATATCGGTTTTTCGCTGGCGGGCTCCGGCAAACCCAATGCGCTGGGTACGCTGATCGGCGCGGTGATCCTCGGCGTGCTGCAAAACGGGCTGGTGATGCTGTCCGTGCCGTACTACGCCATGGATATCATCAAAGGTCTGGTACTGGCGCTGGCGCTGGCGATGACTTATTTCCAGAAACGCTGACGCCAGAAACACCGTCGCCCCCACCCACCGGCTCGCATCGGTGGGTGTTATTCCACCGTGTTAACATCCCCCGCTGCACACAAAAAAACTCCACGCATAAGTGTGATCTACATCGCATTGTCATCATCCATTGACTACAATAGGCCGTCCGCAATGTGCAATACCCGACTGGAACCTGACTATGACATCCGCTCCCTCCTCACGCTCCACCGCCTGGTTACGCGTGGTGACGCTGGCTGTAGCCGCGTTTATCTTCAACACCACGGAATTTATTCCGGTGGGGCTGCTGAGCGACATCGCCAACACCTTTACCATGAAAACCGAAGATGTCGGCCTGATGATTACTATTTATGCCTGGATCGTGGCGGTGGCTTCGCTGATCTGTATGTTGCTGACCAGCGGTATTGAACGTCGTAAATTGCTGATTGGCCTGTTTGGCCTGTTTATTGTCAGCCACCTGTTGTCTGCCGTGGCCTGGAACTTTACCGTGCTGGTGATTTCCCGTGCCGGGGTGGCGCTGGCGCACTCAGTATTCTGGTCGATTACCGCCTCGCTGGCGATTCGCATGGCGCCGCCCGGCAAACGCGCGCAGGCACTGGGGCTGATCGCCACCGGGTCGTCGCTGGCGATGGTGCTGGGGTTGCCGTTAGGGCGGGTGATTGGTCAGTATCTGGGTTGGCGCGTCACCTTCCTGACCATTGCCGCCGGTGCCACAGTCGCTATGATGATGCTGGCGCGCTTGCTGCCGTTGCTGCCAAGCGAACATTCCGGCTCGTTATCCAGCGTGCCTAAGCTGTTCCGCCGCCCGGCGCTGGTCGGCATCTACCTGCTGACCGTGGTGGTGGTGACCGCGCATTTCACCGCTTACAGCTACATCGAACCCTTTATCCAAACGGTGGCCCGTCTGCCGGAAAACTTCACCACCCTGATATTGCTGCTGTTCGGTTGCGCCGGGATCGTGGGCAGTATGCTCTACAGCCGTTACAGCGAACGTTTCCCGATTGGCTTTCTGGTGACCGCCATGTTGTTGTTGCTGGCCTGCCTGATACTACTGATGCCGCTGTCCGGTTATCCGTTCGGCCTGACGCTGTTGTGTCTGGTGTGGGGGCTGGCGATGATGTCCATCGGGCTGGCAATGCAGGCCAAAGTGCTGTCGCTCGCGCCTGACGCCAGTGATGTTGCCATGTCGATTTTCTCCGGCCTGTTCAACCTTGGTATCGGCGGCGGCGCGCTGCTGGGTAGCCAGGTCAGCCTGCATCTGGGGATGGATAAAATCGGTTATGTCGGCGCACCGCTGGTGCTGGTGGCACTGTTCGCCACCCTGCTCAGCGTTTACCGCCACGTGCGGCTGGTGCATTCCCGCGTTTGAGTGGCGTCGTTCTCGTTCATAAAACGCGTTATTAACCCGCACGCATAAAAAAAGCCAGTCGAAAAACCCGACTGGCTTTTTTGTTTCTTAATACATGATTACTGGTGTTCTGACGATGAATGCTCTGGGAACGTCATCTCGCTGTATTTCACCATCCGCGATCCTCTTACTACCCGGTAGCCAAGCCAGATAACCAGGAACAACGGAATACCGATGTAAGTCGCCGTCACCGCGTACCAGTCGATCTTGTCAGCCAGAAACGCCTGATAGTTCTGCCCCAGTGTAATAATCAGGCACAGGACGAAAGCGAAGATCGGGCCCAGCGGGAAGAAACCGGAACGGTACGGCAGCGAGCGCAAATCACGCCCCTGCATGACGTAACCACGGCGGAAACGGTAGTGGCTGATAGCAATCCCCAACCAGGCGATAAACCCGGTCATACCGGAGGTATTCAGCAGCCACAGGTACACCGTCTGGTTACCGAACATGGAAGACAGGAAGCACATCCCTGCCACTACCGTGGTGGCATAGAGCGCATTGCGCGGCACACCGCCTTTAGACAACCGGGCAAAACACGCGGGGGCTTTACCTTCCTGCGCCAGGGTAAACAGCATACGGGTAGACGCGTACATGCCGGAATTCCCTGCTGACAACACCGCCGTCAGGATCACCGCATTCATCACCGCCGCTGCCGACAACAGGCCCGCGTTCTCGAACACCAACGTGAACGGGCTAACGCTGATATCTTTCACATCATTGCGCAGCAGGTTCGGATCGGTGTAAGGAACCAGCAGGCTGATGATCAGGATGGCAAAAATATAGAACAGCAGAATACGCCAGAACACCTGACGAACCGCACGCGGAATGTTGGTCTGCGGGTCTTTTGATTCTCCCGCCGCTACGCCAATCAGCTCGGTGCCCTGGAACGAGAAGCCGACAATCATCGCCACGCCGATCATGGCGGAAAAACCACCGGCGAACGGCGCATCACCAATCTGCCAGTTGTGCCAGCCCGCGTGCTCGCCACCGCGCAGAATACCGGTGATCATCAGCAGCCCAACCCCAATAAACAGAATGACGGTGGTCACTTTAATCAGCGAGAACCAGTACTCCGCTTCGCCAAACCCTTTGACGGAGATGTAATTCAGTAAAAACATCAGCGACAGGAATAGCGCACTCCACACCCAGCCGGGCACCGACGGGAACCAGTATCCCATCACCAGTTGCGCTGCCACCAGGTCAACCGCGATGGTCACCGCCCAGTTGTACCAGTAGTTCCAGCCCAGCGCGAAGCCAAACCCCTCCTCCACATAGCGCGCGCCATAGGTGGAGAACGAGCCGGAAACCGGCATGAATGCCGCCAGCTCGCCAAGGCTGGTCATCAGGAAATAGACCATCAGGCCGATCAGCGCATAGGACAGCAGCGCACCGCCGGGGCCGGCTTGCGACACCGTCGCGCCAGACGCGACAAACAATCCGGTGCCGATCGAGCCGCCGATGGCGATCATCGTCAAATGCCGCGCTTTCAACTCACGGCGCAGTGTGGTTCCCCGCTGTTCGGCGGAGTGAGTGTCATGTTGAGCCATTACAATCCATGCCCTTGAAAATTTGAGGGCGGATTGTAGGCAATCCGCTACCCGCTGAATAGCGCACCGCGCGGATTATAAGAGAGCTTCATAACTCACCCGGTATCATAAGAAATCCCTCTGACTTGATACCCGGTTCGTTACATCGGTGTTGCCAGTCTGTTTAGATACCGTCATCACCCTGACAGTACCCCAGGAAGCATTGCAACACGCCGGATAAATGTTTCTGACGGTGATGCACCAGATACAGTGTGCGATTTAGCGGCGGCAACGGAACCGGCAGTTCCACCAGCGTGCCAGCCTCAAGCTGGTCAGCAATCACATGGCGCGACAGACAGCTGATGCCAATACCGTGCCGCACCGCGTGCTTGATCGCCTCCGAATTGCCCAACTCCATCACCAGCCGGAAATGCGGCAGGCGCGCCAACAGCAGGTGGTCCAGCACTTCGCGCGTTCCCGAGCCGTGCTCACGCAGGATCCAGGGGGCATCCGCCAGCATATGCAACGTAAATTCATGATGAATCATCGGGTTGCCTGGCGCACAAAACACCACCAGCTCATCTTCCCGCCAGGGCTGGGTAATCAGGTCGGGATGGTGGCACGGCCCTTCAATCAACCCCAGATCGACCCGAAATTCGGAAACGGCATTGACCACATCCTGCGTATTGCCCACGTACAGCTCCAGCGGAATGGCCGGAAAATCCTGACGGTAACGAGCGATCATCGCGGGCATCAAATAATTGCCGATGGTACTACTGGCATAAATACGCAGCGCGCCATTATCGCGCCGGAACAGTTGCTCGATTTCCGCCGACTGCTCCAGCAACGCCAACGCTTTAGGATACAACAGGCGGCCGTGTTCATTGACTACCAGCCGTTTGCCAACACGGTCAAACAGTTGTACCCCCAACTGACTTTCAAGATCAGCCAGCGCCGCGCTGACAGCCGACTGTGACAGCGACAACACCACCGATGCCTGCGTTGTTGAACCACTTTTCAGGACTTCGGTAAACACTTCCAGTTGACGTAACGTAATATGCATAGGGGCTCTTATCGTAAATATCTATAGGTTATAAATATATAATCAATTTCTATTTTAAGTCTGCTGATCATAGGCTGTGCCCTCAACCTCTATCACCCAGAGTGGGTATGACTATGTTTTCATTTGCTTCCAGGGCACAACGTTTTTCTCCCTTATCCGCCATCGGCCACCTGTTGACCGGCATCATCCTGACCGGTCTGCTGGCACGAGGCGTGCTAGGGTTATCCGGCCAGCCAGCCATAGCGGGATTGGGGCTGGGTTCCCTGACGCTGGCCATACTGGTTGGGATGATACTGGGCAATACGGTCTATGCGCATCTGCAACCCTGGTGCGAAACTGGCGTTCAGTGGTCCCGGCATCACCTGCTGCGCTGGGGCATCATCCTGTACGGTTTTAAACTCAGCTTTCAGCAACTCACCGCCATCGGTGCCACCGGTCTGGTGATCGACCTGCTGACGCTCTCCTCAACCCTGCTGCTCGCCTGCTGGCTGGGACAACGCTGGTTCCGGCTGGATAAACACACGGTGTTGCTGATCGGCGCTGGCAGCAGCATTTGCGGTGCCGCAGCCGTGCTGGCTACCGCACCGGTACTGAAAAGCAGCGCTGACAAAGTGGCGGTGGCAGTATCAACGGTGGTGCTGTTCGGCACCACCGCCATGTTTCTTTACCCGTGGCTGTATCAGCATTTTATCCAGTATAGCGGCTGGTTATTTACCCCGCAGACTTTCGGACTCTACCTCGGCTCAACGGTACATGAAGTCGCGCAGGTGGTGGCCGCCGGTCACGCCATTGCGCCGGTGACCGAGAACACCGCGGTTATCGGCAAGATGCTGCGTGTGATGATGCTGGCACCGTTTCTGTTCCTTCTCGGCCTGTGGGTGAAACAGCATCAACCCACGCAGCAGGCCACGGCATCCGTTACCGCTGGTTATCCGTGGTTCGCCCTGGGTTTTATACTGATGTGCGGGGTGAATTCGCTGAACGTACTACCAGCAAGCTGGGTCGCCATGTTGACGCAACTGGATAATGCGTTGTTGACCATGGCGATGGTGGCACTGGGTCTGGCTACGCGCATGAGCACATTGCGACAGGCCGGTATCAAGCCATTGCTGCTGGCCGCGGTTTTATTTATCTGGCTGGTGATCGGCGGCGCGGCCATCAACCTTGGAGTGCAACATCTTTTCGCCTGAGCGAAACAACATGACTGAAACAACAGGAGTGAAACAAACCTACAGCCAGTCAGGCTGTAATGTCATAATGCGCGGGCATAAAAAGGAGAAAAGCATGAAATATGTCGGAGCCCACGTCAGCGCCTCGGGCGGCGTGGACCAAGCGGTTGCCCGCGCCCATGACATCGGTGCCACCGCATTTGCGCTGTTTACCAAAAATCAGCGCCAGTGGCAGGCACCGCCGTTAGCGGCAGATGTCATCGATCGTTTCCAGGCCGCCTGCGCACAGTATCGGTTCACCCCGGCGCAGATTCTGCCGCACGACAGTTACCTGATCAATCTGGGGCACCCGGACGACGACGCGTTGCAGAAATCCCAGACGGCGTTTATCGACGAAATGTCACGCTGTCAGCAACTGGGGCTCACACTGCTGAATTTCCATCCCGGCAGTCACCTGCGTCAGATCGACGAAAGTGCCTGTCTGAGCCGCATCGCCCAGTCGATTAATCTGGCGCTGGAGGCCACCCGCGGCGTGACTGCAGTGATCGAAAACACCGCCGGTCAGGGCAGCAACCTGGGATTTCGATTTGAACATCTGGCAGAAATTATTGATCAGGTGGAAGACAAAAGTCGGGTCGGCGTTTGCATCGATACCTGCCACGCTTTTGCGGGCGGCTATGACCTGCGTACCGAAGCGGATTGCGAGCGTACATTCGCCGAGCTAGAGCGACTGGTCGGTTTCCGCTATTTGCGCGGTATGCACCTGAATGACGCGAAAAGCGAATTCAACAGCCGGGTTGACCGTCACCACAGCCTGGGGGAAGGCAATATCGGTAAAACCGTGTTCAGCTATATTATGCGCGACCCACGCTTTGACGGTATTCCACTGATTCTGGAAACCATCAACCCAGATATCTGGGCGCAGGAAATCGCCTGGCTGAAATCACAGCAATCGTCTGCCGACATCGCCTGAACCCTCACGTCGCGGCCTGTTTTTAGGCCGCCTAACCGCTCTAATTCCACCTACTCGACTTCCTGCCGCCGCAATTGTACTGCCCGCTGGAATATCTTGTCCGATACCGTGCGCGGTTTATGCCCCTGGCCGCTGGGTTGCACCACACACTGAAAGGCATCGCGCAGTTGCATCGGCTTGCTGTGCGTATCACGCCCAATCGCGTATTTATCGTGGAAGGGAGAAATCGCCAGCGCCAGATTCTCGATAATCGTATCGCGATCGGCGAATGCACTCTTTTTTAGCGACAGCATCTGATTGATGATGGCGCAGTCAATCAACGTGCCGGTAAGCCATTCGGTTTCTGACGCATATCCGGCGCACCAGCGCAGATGATTACCGCTGGTGAACGTTTCTATCAAGTCGGTATGGGCACCCACGAAGCACGCGCCGAGTAACAGCCCGGTAATATTGAAATGGTGGGACAATTTACCAATCGGTACGAGAACATCCCGAATATGTGTACCGCCAAGCTTTTTTCCCTGACCGTGGGCGGCGACATAAATAATAATGTTCTTGAACGGGATCTTGCACAGGCAATGCAGCGCAGTGTGAAAACTCGTCTTATCGTAGAAATTCGCGTAATACACCTCGGTATCACCGGCGATTTTGGCAATGCCTTCAATAAATGGTACAACGGATGAACGGTTAGCATCGTGCTCATCCAGCTCCCAGGGTGATTCCAGCACCAAAATTCCACGACTGGCATGATGACGCGGCATACGGCTCTCCTTATTCCCTTTACTGCACGGCAAAATCATACCGCTATTACCCGACGCGGCGGAAAAAACATAAAAAAAACGCCAGTCGCAAGACTGGCGTTGGTCATCAGGTTAACAGCAATCAGGCTTTAGCCAATTGCTCTTCCGGACGTTTCAGCACCGCGTACAGCACGCCAGCCACTACCGTACCGGCAATGATGGAGAGCAGATAACCCAGTACCGGTGTAATCGCACCCGGAATCAGCAGCACAAACAGACCACCATGCGGTGCCATCAGCTTCGCGCCAATCGCCATGGAGATCGCGCCAGTCAGCGCGCCGCCCAGGATACAGCACGGCAGCACACGCATCGGGTCACGAGCAGCATAAGGAATGGCCCCTTCGGAGATGAAGCACAGCCCCAGCACCACCGCCGCTTTACCACCTTCACGTTCGTTGGCAGTGAATTTCTTCGCGGCGATAAAGGTCGCCAGACCCATCGCCAACGGCGGCACCATACCGGCAGCCATAACAGCGGCCATCGGCGCATACACCTGGCTACTCAGCAGCGTCGTGCCGAATACATAGGCCACCTTGTTCACCGGGCCACCCATGTCGGTACACATCATGCCACCCAGAATCGCGCCCAGGATAACCGCATTGGCGGTGCCCATGGACTGCAACCAGCCGGTCAGACCGGTCAGGATTTTCGCCACTGGCGTGCCCACCACATAAATCATGATCAAACCGGTGATCAACGTAGCGACTAGCGGGATAATCAGTATCGGTTTCAGCGCCGACATACTTTGCGGCAGCGTCACATGATTACTGATAGCACGCGCCAGATAACCGGCCAGGAAACCAGCGATAATCCCCCCGAGGAAACCTGCACCGGTGCTAACAGCCAGCATACCGCCGACCAGACCTGGCGTCAGACCGGGACGGTCAGCAATCGAGAACGCGATATAACCGGCCAGAATCGGCACCATCAGGGCAAAGGCCGAACCACCACCGATTTTCATCAGCGCAGCAGCCAGCGTCCCCTCTTCTTTGAACGCGGTAATACCGAACACGAACGACAAGGCGATACACAAACCACCGGCCACCACCATCGGCAGCATGTAGGACACGCCGGTCAGCAGGTGACGATACGGACCTGCGCCGCCTTTCTTGGCGGACTCGCCACCGGCCGCTGCACCGCTTTGCGCAGACGGCTGGAACACTGTGGCTTCGGACAGCGCTTTGTCAAACTCCTGCGCGGTCTTCTTCAGTGCCAGACCGGTGGAGGTGCGATACATCTTTTTGCCCGCAAACTTGCCGAGATCAACTTCGATGTCCGCCGCGACAATCACCAGATCAGCCTGTT
The DNA here is from genome assembly GCF_000784735.1 of Dickeya undicola. Classification (GTDB taxonomy): domain Bacteria; phylum Pseudomonadota; class Gammaproteobacteria; order Enterobacterales; family Enterobacteriaceae; genus Dickeya; species Dickeya undicola. The sequence continues at coordinate 117,944 of NZ_JSYG01000009.1, read as the reverse complement.
CCACTTCTTCCGGGCTTATCGGGTTGCCAGCGCCCACGGAACCGCGGGTTTCCACTTTCACCCACCAGCCGCGTTTTTTCGCTTCGCTTTCAATCGCTTCTGCCGCCATGAAGGTATGCGCTACCCCGGTTGGGCAGGCGGTCACCGCCACGATGCGCTTAGCCGCAGCCGGGGCCGCAGCCGTTGCCACAGCGGCAGCAGGTGCCTGATACGGCTGAGCTTGCGCTTTAGCCTGTTCCAGAAACACCGCCGGTTGGCTCAACGCCAGTTCACTATCCCCGGCGAACACTTTCTTGCCATTCAGACCACTGTCTGCCTGTACGGGTGCGCCCAGCACAATGGCCAGCTCCGCATCGGCAAACTGCTCAGTGAGGGTAAGTCCTGCGTTAGCAGCAGCAGCACCAAGCAAATTTTTCACCAGACGGCTTTTCGCCAGTCCCAGTGATTTATCAAGTATCAGCAGCGTTTTCATTGTTTATCTCCTGCTGTCAGTTAAATGGTTTTAGATCGACACGCGCCATCATCGCAGCCAGCTGCGGACGATCGCTAATGCCTACGTTGCTCTGACTGACGGCCAATGCTGCCACCGCAGTAGCCAGGCGCAACGTGTGTTCACTGGACTCACGCATCAATAAGCCATATATCAATCCCCCCACCATGGAGTCACCCGCACCTACTGTACTGATCACTTCACAGGCCGGTGGTTTCGCTAACCACGCACCGGACGCATTAACCCACAGCGCACCTTCCGCTCCCAGCGAAATCACGACATGGGCAATACCCTGTTCACGCAGCGCGTGCGCCGCATCCACCACATCCGCCAGCGTGGGCAACTTACGTCCAGCCCAAATTTCCAGTTCCCGGCGGTTAGGTTTCACCAGCCACGGCGAGGCTTTCAAACCTGCCACCAGCGCTTCGCGGCTGCTGTCAAAAATAATACACGGACACTGACTGCGCAGACGCGACATCCAGTCGGTAAACGCATCCGGGTCAACACCACTCGGCAGACTGCCGCTAACGGCAACCATGTCAAACTGCCCCAGCCAGCTCAGCGAATCGTTGACGAAACGCTGCCAGTCCTGCTGTGTTACCTCAAAACCGGAGAAATTCAGGTCGGTCACATCACCATTTTGTTCGGTGAGTTTGACATTAATGCGAGTACGCCCCGGCACCACCTGGAAACGGTTAGCAATGCCCAGTTCACTGAACAGTTGCTGGAAACCATCCTGATTGTCTTTACCCAGAAAGCCACCCACGGTGACATCAATCCCAAGATCTTTCAGTACCTTGGCGACATTAATGCCTTTACCTGCGGCATGTAGGCCAGTGGTCTGAACCAGATTGACTTCGCCGCGTTCAATTTCCGGGGTGTACCCAACTAAATCATAGGCGGGATTCAGGGTGATGGTGGCAACGCGCCTGCTCATGCTGCACCCTCCCCAAGGCCGGACTGAATGGCATCGCCAATGGCTTTCAGCGCTACTTCAGCATCGCTGCCGTTAGCGGTAAAGCGCAGGCGGTGACCGCTCTTGACGCCCAGCGCCACCACTTTCATCAGGCTGCGGCCATTGGCCGGTTTGCCGGTGCCGTCGAGGTTTGCCACAGTGATCTCGCTGGAGAACTGCTTGATGACGTTAACCAGCATCGCGCCCGGACGCGCATGTAGCCCGTGCTCGTTGCGGATGGTAAATTCCGCCGTCAGCGCATTGCTCTCTTCTTCCTCTTCTTCGCTGGTCAGCAGCGCCAGTAAGGTAGCTTCGTCGGCGGACAACAGACTGTCGGCCTTACCGGCGATCAGCAGCTTGCTGAGATAATCCAGCGATGCGAATACCTGCTCATCAGCGGCCGAAACTGTCAGCAACAGTGCTACGCTTTCGCCATCCACCGTGAACGGTGCCGCCGGGCGGCTCACCGCCAGCGCACTGACCAGATTGCCGTTCAGGCTGTCGTTCAGCCAGACACCTTGCCCCAAATGTACCGGCTTGTTGCCGACCACATGGCTGACAAAGCTGGCATCGACCGCACCAATCTGTTGCAGACGACCGGCGTTCAGCGCTTGCAGCGTCATCAGGTTATCGGTCGCCACGTTCAGGCTAATCAGCGAGGTGTCAAAACGGAATGCTCCCGCCAGTTGCTCACCCATCAAGAGCCCACGCAGTTCATCGGCTGACGTGGTGCTGGCCAGACGGGCCGCGACGCGATCATCGCTCAGCACATGGGTCAATTGACGCAACAGCGCCAGATGTTCATCAGAACGGGCGGCAATCCCCAGCACCACATACGCGGTCTGGTCTTCGCCCCACGCGATCCCTTGCGGGAACTGGAACACCTGAACACCGGTTTTCTGCACCAGATCGCGCGTATCGGTGGTGCCGTGCGGAATGGCAATACCGCTGCCAAGATAAGTAGAGGTCTGCTGTTCGCGCTGAAGCATCCCCTCGACATAGCCCTCGCTCACACAACCGGCTTCGGTCAGTGCGGCAGCCACCTGACGGATGGCTTCCTCTTTACTGTCGGCGGAAGCACCTAAATGAATATCGTGCTGTGACAACTGAAACATAATGCTCCTCTCTTGCTGAAGTTGAATCGTTTCAGCTATTATGAGAAATAATTTGCTGACTCTCTCAGGGTAGTTTCAGCAAACCTCGCTGAAACGTTTCAAAAATTCTGCGTTTTTCACTATGTGTATGCAAGCATTCTGCATAGATAAAATGACAGATCTTAGAGGTCACGCACATTTTCATCACGAAACATCAGGTTCTGTAACACTTTGACACAGCGATGCTGAATGGCTGCTGAAGAAAAAAAATTGAAACGGACTTTCGTTTCTATTTCATCAGCGTAAGATAGCGCGTTCAGTTTCCTTCCTGCTTCTTTTTTAACCTGAATTCAGCATGACAATGTCTTCTGCCCGCACGGCCCGGCGCCTGCCCGACCTGACGTCTTCGGCGTTTCTGGTCATCGCTTTTCTGACTGGGATTGCCGGTGCGTTGCAGCTCCCCACGCTCAGCCTGTTTTTATCAACCGAAGTACAGGCGCGTCCCTTCATGGTCGGGCTGTTTTATACCGGCAGCGCGGTGATCGGCATCGTCGTCAGCCAGATTTTGGCAACCTATTCCGATCGTCAGGGTGATCGCAAGACACTGATATTGCAGTGCTGCCTGTTGGGTGCGCTGTCTTGTCTGCTGTATGCCTGGAATCGCAACTATTTTGTTCTGCTGTTTATCGGCGTACTGCTGTCGAGTTTTGGCTCTACCGCCAATCCCCAACTGTTTGCGCTGGCACGGGAACACGCCGACCGCACCGGTCGCGGTGCGGCTATGTTCAGTTCGGTGATGCGGGCACAGATTTCGCTGTCCTGGGTCATCGGGCCGCCGGTCGCCTTCGCGTTGGCATTAGGTTTTGGTTTCCCGACGATGTATCTGACAGCGGCGATAGTATTCGTACTGTGCGGGTTGCTGGTGTGGCTGCTGTTGCCGTCGATGCCTAAAACCGGGGTTAAATCCGCTGCGACGCTAGAGTCGCCCCGCCAGAACCGACGCGACACGCTGTTGCTGTTTACCGCCTGTACCTTGATGTGGACCTGTAACGGCATCTATCTGATCAATATGCCGTTGTATCTGGTCAATGAATTACAGTTACCAGAAAAGCTGGCCGGGGTCATGATGGGCACCGCCGCCGGTCTGGAAATTCCGGTAATGTTGTTGGCCGGTTACCTCACCAGCCGGTTAGGTAAGCGTCTGCTGATGCGTCTAGCGGTAATAGCTGGGCTGATTTTTTATGCCGGGCTGACGCTGCTGAACGGTTCGTGGGCATTGCTAGCGTTGCAACTGCTAAACGCCATTTTCATCGGTATTCTGGCCGGGATGGGAATGCTGTATTTTCAGGACCTGATGCCAGGTCAGGCGGGTGCGGCCACCACGCTGTTCACCAATACCACACGGGTTGGCTGGATCATCTCCGGTTCACTGGCGGGCATCGTGGCTGAAGTCTGGAGCTACCATGCGGGATTTGTCATCGCCATCGTCATGCTGGCCGGTGCAGCCGTCTGTATGTGGCGCATCCGCGACGCCTGATGTCGTCAGGGCGCGGTAGCCTCTTCCAGTTGAATAAGGTACAGCATTGCTTCATCGCGATGATTGCCGCACATGTCGTGGCTGGGTTGCAGGCCGCGGCACACCGCCGGGCGCAACGGCGAATGAAACAGGCCACAGCGCATACGTTCATCCAGATGAATGCACGGTGTATTGGCAGGCTTGCCTTGTGGCATACCAGGAATCGGGCTGGAGATAGACGGCGCGGTACAGCAGGCACCGCAATCAGAACGACACTCCATCAACATAACCTCCGGGGGATTCCCGTTGTGCTTTCAGGCCGCAGAGCCTAACAGGCTGTCAGCCGCAAGACCACTATTTCCCGTGCGTTGGTTTGGTATCTGGCTGCCACAAATCCCACTTGCCTGAACCCATCCTGACGGGTAACGTGTCGCCACAAAAATTTCTCTTCTTTATTTAAGGTATGTTTCATGGCAAGAGCAAATGAGATCAAACGCGGCATGGCCGTTAATTACAACGGTAAGCTGCTGCTGGTAAAAGATATCGACATCCAAAGCCCCAGCGCCCGCGGTGCCAGTACGCTGTACAAAATGCGTTTCTCCGATGTCCGTACCGGTCTGAAAGTGGAAGAGCGCTTTAAAGGTGATGACATTCTGGACACCATCACCCTGACCCGTCGCTCCGTGACCTTCTCTTATATTGATGGCGACGAGTACATCTTTATGGATGAGGAAGACTATACCCCGTATACCTTCAAGAAAGAGCAGATCGAAGATGAACTGCTGTTTATTCCAGAAGGTGGTATGCCGGGTATTCAGGTATTAACCATGGACGGACAGTTGCTGGCGCTGGAACTGCCGCAAACGGTCGATCTGGAAATCGTGGATACCGCGCCAGGCATCAAAGGTGCCTCCGCCAGCGCCCGTAACAAACCGGCCACGCTGACCACGGGTTTGGTGATTCAGGTGCCGGAATACCTGAGCGCGGGCGAGAAAATCCGTATTCATATCGCCGAACGCCGTTACATGGGTCGTGCGGACTAACCCTCGTCGGTGATACTCTGCGCCTGGCACGCTCCTGCCAGGTGCATCCCAGCAGACTTAAGGAGGCCTCCTGTGTTGACCAAAGTAAACCTGATCACCGGCTTTCTCGGTAGCGGTAAAACCACCACCATCAGGCATCTACTCTCCTGCAAGCCCGAAGACGAAACCTGGGCGGTGCTGGTCAATGAGTTCGGCGAAATCGGTATCGATGGCGCATTGCTGAGCGATACCGGCGCTCTGCTCAAAGAGATCCCCGGCGGTTGTATGTGTTGTGTCAATGGCTTGCCAATGCAAGTCGGGCTCAATATGTTGCTGCAAAAAAAGCCCCATCGCTTACTGATCGAACCGACTGGCCTTGGTCACCCGAAACAGATTCTGAACTTGCTGACCGCCGAAGCCTACCAACCCTGGCTCCAGTTGCAGGCGACATTGTGCCTGCTGGATGCGCGTCAGCTTAGTGACAACCGATGCCTGGAAAATGAAAACTTCCGCGATCAGTTGGCAGCGGCGGATGTCATTGTCGCTAATAAGGAAGATACCTGGCAGGACAACGACCGTGAAACACTGATGGCGTGGTATCAGCAACAGGGGCAGGATCGTCGCCTGATCACGGTAGCCCAGGGGCAGTTGGATACCACGGTGCTGGACCTGCCGCGGGAAAACCACAATGCACTGCCGGATGCCCGCCACCATCACCATACCACCACCGCTAAAGCTGGGCTGGCGTCACTAAAACTGACCGGTCGGGAAAGTTGGCGGCGAGCATTGAATCAGGGTCAGGGTTATTATGCCTGCGGCTGGATTTTCGATGGAGATACCCAATTCAACACCGCCAGTCTGCTTGACTGGGTGCGTCTGGCACCGGTAAGCCGCGTTAAAGGTGTGATGCGTATTCCGGAAGGCACATTGGTGATTAACCGCCAGGGATTCGACCTGCGCATTGAAACACAATCGGCCCCACCACCGGACAGCCGCATCGAAATCATTAATGAATCTGAAGCGGAATGGAACACGCTGCAAAAGCAGCTGTTAAACTCCCGTTTAATATAAGCGGTGTAAGTTACGCGCCTGGACAAATTTGACAGTGAGTCAGGAAGTATGTCAAAGGCCTGTGGCGCCCTGATTAACCGTATTGACCGCGTGCTACCCGGCCGCAAATTGCTCAGTCAGCAAGTCTGACAAGCGTTGACCACAGCACAGGATGAGCCGTCTCGCTGTGGTCAACCCTCCCCACCTATTCATTTTTTTAGTTATCTGGCGCAGGTTTTCTTGTCCCTGTCGTCCACCACAGAGTTTTATAGGGCTGGCGTGAAAGATTTCATCACGAAATCATATAAACAAAAGAGACAAAAAAACTCGCAATCTGATATTCGTTAAGGTATGGTCACCGAGGTCCGTAATTTATGGGCAGACATCCGGCCAGTTAAATCACTGTTGCCACACCAATAATAATGTGCGTTGTGGCACAATTTGGTTAACGGATAATTGTCCCATTAAAAGTAGTGCTTTAGTCTGACACTCGTTTTGTTTGGCATAGATACATCGTTCATAAACACAGCGATAGCGATTGAATCGTTAAGGACATCAAGGGAACATAACAACAATGGTCAAATCTCAACCGACTCTGAGATATATCTGGCGGGCCTTGCCTGCCGTGGCGGTAGCGGTGATGCTTTCCGCCTGTACCAGCAATACTGCAAGCGTTAATAATCAAACTGATAGGCGTGTAGTTAACGGTGGTGACCCTTCACTACAAGCCTCTCAGAATGAATTCGAAGCGATGGTTCGCAACGTGGAGGTCAAATCCAAGTTGCTTGAACAATACGCCAGTTGGAAAGGTGTACGTTATCGTCTCGGCGGCGACAGCCGGAAGGGTATTGATTGCTCCAGTTTCGTTCAGCGTACCTTCCGTGAACAATTCGGTATGGATTTGCCTCGCTCCAGCTACGAACAGCAGGACATTGGGGTTCAAATTCAGCGCAATAAGCTGCGCCCAGGTGACCTGGTTGTGTTCCATGCTGGCTCTACTGGCCGCCATATGGGCATTTACATTGGTAACCAGCAGTTCGTTCATGCGTCTACCAGCATTGGCGTGACCATCTCCAGTATGGATGATAATTACTGGAAACCCCGTTACCGCGAAGCGCGGCGGGTGCTGAAGCAGGATTCGCACAGCTGATTTTCTTTTCCTTTGATGTTGCCTAAACAAATTCAAAACGCCGCTCGTCAGACAGCGGCGTTTTTTATTGCGCCATTTGCCTTTCCAGTAACAACGTGGAGAGATTAAACAGTAGGTTTGACACCTTATTTCATGGTAAAACAGAGCGTCATAGCGTCCGGCATCGTGGTTGCCAGGAATTTCAGGCACTTTCTCCGGTAAACCGGCTTTTCATACGGAGAAACATGAGGTTATCAGGAGTCCACCCTTTCGATGTTTACACGTGCACTTATCGCCGTCTTGCTGTCCACCTGCACCTGGCTGGCCTATGCGGAACCGACCACACAACAGGCTTATGCATTCGCCACACTGGGTGAACCGAAATACCGCCAGGGCTTTACTCATTACGATTACACCAATCCCTCTGCCCCCAAAGGCGGTAAAGCGACACTCAGCGCGCTGGGCACCTTCGATAACTTTAACCGCTTTGCTTTGCGCGGTCTGGCTGCCGCCCGCACCGAAAGTCTGTACGATTCCCTTTACGTCAGTTCAGAAGATGAACCCGCCAGTTATTACCCGTTGATTGCGCTTAACGCACGTTACGCCAGCGATTACAGCTGGATTGAAGTAGAGATGAACCCGGCTGCACGTTTTCACGACGGCTCACCGATTACCGCCGCCGACGTGGCATTCACCTTCAATATGTTCATGACGCAGGGAGTGCCGCAGTTCCGCCTTTATTACAAAGGTGCCGAAGTCAAAGCCATCACCCCACACAGGGTTCGCTTTACTTTCTCCGAGCCAGACAAGGAAAAGATGCTGGGAATGCTGACCTTGCCAGTCATGCCGGAGAAATTCTGGCGCGACCACAAGCTTAGCGACCCACTGAGTACCCCACCGCTGGCCAGTGGCCCCTATCGCATTACCGATTATCGCATGGGTCAATACGTGATTTATTCGCGTGTAACCGACTACTGGGCAGCCGACCTGCCGGTCAACCGCGGCCGCTACAACTTTGATCAACTGCGTTACGACTACTATCTGGACGACAGTGTGGCGCTGGAAGCGTTCAAGGCCGGTGCGTTTGATCTGCGTATCGAAGGCTCACCCAAGCACTGGGCGACCCAGTACGACGGCGGTAATTTTGCTCGTGGCTACATTCGCAAGAAAGATGAAACCAATCGGGCGGCGCAAGATACTCGCTGGCTGGTGTTTAATATCCAGCGACCGCAGTTTAGCGACCGTCGGGTGCGTCAGGCACTGGCGATGGCCTTTGACTTCAACTGGATGAACAAAGCGCTGTTTTTTAATAGCTACCAGCGCCCCACCAGCTTTTTCCAGAACACCGAGTACGCGGCACAGGGTACGCCATCGGCACAAGAACTGGCCTGGCTGACACCGCTGAAAGACAAGATCCCCGCCGACGTGTTTGGTCCGGCGTATCGTCCGCGTGAGTCTGATGGCAGCGGTTATGACCGCACCGGTCTGCTTAATGCACTGCACCTGCTGGAACAAGCCGGTTGGGAACTAAAGAATCAGGTACTGGTGAATAAGCAAACCGGTCAGCCTTTCCGTTTCGAGCTGCTGCTGCCGAGCGCGGCCAACTCCATCTATGTGTTGCCGTTCCAGCATAATTTGGCTCGGCTCGGTATTCGTATGGAAGTACGCAGCGTCGATAGCCCACAGTTCAACAACCGGTTTCGCAAGCGCGATTTCGACATGATCCCAAAACTGTACCCGGCGATGCCCTACCCTAGCTCAGACCTCGCTATCAGTTGGAGTTCCGGATATATCAACTCCTCCTATAACTCACCAGGTGTACAAGACGCCGCCATCGACCAGTTGATTGACAACATTATTCGCCATCAGGGCGATAAACCGGCGTTATTGTCACTGGGACCGGCGCTGGACAGAGTGCTGACCTGGAACCAGTTCGCGATACCGATGTGGTACTCCAATCACGACCGTTTCGCCTACTGGAACAAATTTGCCATGCCTGCAACCCGCCCCGCCTATACGCTGGGTATCGACAGCTGGTGGTATGACGCGGATAACGCGGCCACCCTGCCGGCAGCGCGTCGATAAGGAGCCGATGTGGGAACTTACCTGTTGCGTCGATTATTGCTGGTGATCCCCACGTTGTGGGCCATCATCACCATCAATTTTTTTATTGTTCAGGTCGCGCCGGGCGGCCCGGTCGATCAGGCCATCGCCTCGATTGAAATGGGTCAGGGCAGCGGTTTCAGCGCCGGTGGCGATGGCAGTGGTGGGCTGGTACGCGGGCCAGGCGGCGGCAAGCCATCAGTGGAAAACACCTATCGCGGTGCCCGCGGGCTGGACCCGGAAATCATCGCGGAAATCACCAAACGTTACGGCTTTGATAAACCGCTGCACGAGCGCTACTTCAAATTGATCTGGGACTATGTGCGGTTTGATTTTGGCAACAGCCTGTTTCGTGGCTCGTCGGTCATTGCCCTGATTAAAGAGAGTATGCCGGTGTCGATATCCCTCGGGCTATGGAGCACGCTGATCATTTATCTGGTTTCTATTCCACTCGGTATCAAAAAGGCGGTGCGCAACGGCACGGCTTTTGATGTCTGGAGCAGCACGCTGATTATTGTTGGTTACGCGATTCCGGCGTTCCTGTTCGCGATTTTGCTGATCGTACTGTTTGCCGGTGGCAGTTATCTCGACTGGTTCCCGCTGCGCGGGCTGGTATCGCCCCAGTTTGATAGCCTGAGCCTCGCGGGCAAAGTGACGGACTATCTATTGCACATTGCGCTGCCGGTGCTGGCGATGGTAATTGGCGGCTTCGCCACACTAACCATGCTGACCAAGAACTCGTTTCTGGATGAAATTCGTAAGCAGTACGTGGTTACCGCTCGTGCTAAAGGGCTGGATGAAAAACGGATTCTCTATCGCCATGTCTTTCGCAACGCCATGCTGTTGGTGATCGCCGGTTTCCCCGCCACGTTCATCAGCATGTTTTTTACCGGCTCACTACTGATTGAGGTGATGTTCTCCCTCAACGGTCTTGGGCTGCTGGGATACGACGCCACCTTGCAGCGTGATTACCCAGTGATGTTCGGCACGTTGTACATTTTTACCCTCATCGGCCTGTTGCTGAACATTCTCAGCGACATGACCTATACGCTGGTTGACCCGCGTATCGATTTCGAGGAGCGCTAATGACCCACCTCAGCCCCATTAATCAGGCACGTTGGGCGCGTTTTCGCGCTAATCGTCGCGGCTACTGGTCACTGTGGATTTTTCTGGTGCTCTTTGTTGTTACCCTGTGTTCGGAGCTGGTCGCCAACGACAAGCCACTGCTGGTGCACTATCAAGGGCAGTGGTACGCGCCGTTTATGGTGGATTACAGTGAAACCACCTTCGGCGGCCCGTTGGCAACGCCGGCGGATTACCGCGATCCCTGGCTGGAGCAACGGCTGGAGCAAGGCGGCTGGATAGTGTGGCCGTTGATCCACTACCGCTACGATACCATCAACTACGCGACCCAAAGCGCATTTCCATCGCCGCCATCGCGCCAGAATCTGCTCGGCACCGACAGTCAGGGCCGCGATGTACTGGCACAGGTGCTGTATGGCTTTCGCATTTCCATTCTATTCGGGCTGGCGCTGACACTGCTATCCAGCCTGATCGGCATCGTGGTAGGAGCCTCTCAGGGGTATTACGGCGGGCGCATAGACCTGTGGGGACAGCGCTTTATCGAAGTCTGGTCCGGTATGCCAACGCTATTTTTGATCATCCTGCTCTCCAGCGTGATTCAGCCGAATTTCTGGTGGCTGTTGGGCATTACCGTGCTGTTTGGCTGGATGACATTGGTTGGTGTGGTGCGGGCAGAATTCCTGCGTACCCGCAATTTTGACTATATCCGTGCGGCACAGGCAATGGGCGTCAGCGATCGCGCCATTATGTTTCGCTGCATGTTGCCCAACGCAATGGTCGCCACCCTCACCTATCTACCGTTTATTCTCTGTGGCTCTATTACTACCCTGACCTCGCTCGACTTTTTGGGTTTTGGTCTGCCGATGGGCTCCGCTTCACTTGGTGGGCTGTTGCTGGAAGGAAAAAACAACCTGCAAGCACCGTGGCTGGGTATCACGGTCTTCATCGTACTGGCAGTAGTGCTGTCACTGCTTATCTTTATCGGCGAAGCGGTTCGCGACGCTTTTGACCCTGGCAAGGCGCATTGATATGTCCGCACAACCTTTACTTGAAATCCGCGATCTGAGCATTGCGTTTCGCAACGGCGGCCAGCAGCGGCAAGTGGTCGACCAGGTTTCGCTGAGTATTGAGGCCGGAGAAACCCTGGCGCTGGTCGGCGAGTCGGGTTCCGGCAAAAGCGTGACCGCGCTGTCGGTGCTGCGCTTGTTGCCTTCACCGCCCGTGGTCTACCCACATGGCGACATCCTGTTTTCCGGCGAATCATTGTTGAACGCCAGCGAGCAACGGCTGCGCCAGATTCGTGGCGACCGCATTGCCATGATCTTTCAGGAACCGATGGTGTCCCTCAACCCGCTGCACACCATCGAAAAGCAATTGGCGGAAGTTCTCTCGCTGCACCGGGGTATGCGCCATGAGGCCGCGCGGGGTGAAATCGTCAGTTGTCTGGAACGTGTCGGCATTCGTCAGGCGGCGCGACGATTGGCGGATTTTCCTCACCAGCTTTCCGGCGGTGAACGCCAGAGAGTGATGATTGCAATGGCACTGCTGACGCAACCCACCCTGCTGATTGCCGATGAGCCGACCACCGCACTGGACGTCACCGTACAGGCGCAAATTCTGGATCTGCTTAACGAACTAAAACAGGAACTGAACATGGGGGTGCTGTTCATCACCCATAACCTGAACATCGTGCGTCGGCTGGCGGACCGGGTAGCGGTGATGCAGGCCGGGCGTTGTGTGGAGCAGAACGACACCCGTGAGCTGTTCAGCGCGCCGCAGCATCCGTATACCCAGCAGTTGCTGGATGCCGAACCGACAGGGGAAGCCTTGCCGCTGGAGCAGACCGCCACAACACTGTTGGAGGTCCGCGAGCTGGGCGTCAGCTTCCCCATCAGGCGAGGTCTGTTGCGCCGTACTGTGGGAGAAAAGTCGGTATTGCAGGCGCTCAGCTTTAGCCTGCGCCGCGGAGAAAGCATTGGTTTGGTGGGCGAATCTGGCTCCGGCAAGAGCACCACCGGGCTGGCGTTGCTACGGTTGCTGCGCAGTCGTGGCGAGATCTGGTTCGACGGTCAGCCGCTGCACCATTTTAACCACAAGCAGATGCTGCCGGTACGTCGTCGCATTCAGGTGGTGTTTCAGGATCCAAATGGTTCGCTGAACCCTCGGTTGAATGTGGAGCAGATCATCGCGGAAGGGCTGCGGGTACATCATCAGTTAAGCCCAGCAGAACAAACGCAGCGGGTGATCCAGGCCATGCAGGAAGTGGGGCTAGACCCGGACAGCCGCCACCGCTATCCGTCAGAGTTTTCCGGCGGCCAGCGCCAACGCATCGCCATCGCCCGCGCGCTGATCCTGCAACCAGAACTGCTGATTCTCGATGAACCGACCTCATCACTTGATCGCACGGTGCAGGCACAAATCCTGACGCTACTAAAAACCCTGCAACAGACCCATCAGTTAGCTTATCTGTTCATCAGCCACGATCTGCACGTGGTGCGTGCATTGTGTCATCAGGTCATTGTGCTGCGGCACGGCGAAGTGGTGGAGCAAGGCGAGTGTCGGCAACTGTTTGAACACCCACAACAGGATTACACCCGGCAGCTACTGCAACTCTCGGCTTGAGCTCGGAACAGCGGGGAAAAGGTGTTACAGCCGCATCGTTAACGATGCGGTTGCTTCAGAAAGGGTATTGCGCACAGACGGATTCGGCAATCGCCACACCGACGTCTTTCAGTCGACACATGGCAGCACTCTCGTCCTGGCGGTGCAGGAACAGGCAGGGTTCGCCCTCCCACTCCACTATTGCGCATTGCAGTTGGATAGCATCCAGTGATTGGTTGAGGTGACGCATAATCTGACGGGCTTCTTCGCCATCATGGCTAAGCAGTTTAAAACCAATCAGATAACTGTCGTCATCCATGCTGCAAAGCGGAATCGGTTCAACTTTGATGCCAGTAAAACCGGATAACCAGCGGTAACTTTGCGGCAAACGATGAACTACCGAAAGTTGAAGAGTATTCACAGCGGTCTTCCTCAGCTAAGCTGCTTTAAAATTCACAAAATTATAACATAAATCGGCAAACTTTTTTGCCACAACGGCTTTTTTATCACCACACGGATACAAAAAAGCAACATATTTTCATGATGAGGCCGCCCCAGAAGCATAGCGCTCAGATTGATAACCGTTCAAAACGTTAACAAGATCACGATTCTGACTGATTTTGCGCTATATGTAACCTTTTATTCTCGATATCTCAATCATTTTCTTCAAATCGTTCACTTTCGATTCAATATTTTCACATTTTAGGAACAACAGGCAGGAATGCTGTCGGTAGATTGCCGACAGCAAAAGCAGGAAAGAGGAGAACGGAAGACGTGTATTAACGCCGTCCCGCATACAAAAACAAGCCGAATGCGCCTGCTGAGCAGAACGCCATTGCGCCCACCATCGGCCATACGCTCTGGAACGTCGCCAGCGACAATAACGTTCCCACCAGCGACCCTAGCCCAAAACGCATGGTGCCAGCCAGCGAAGAGGCCGTTCCGGCCATATGGGGGAAATCGTCAAGAATCACCGCCATCGCGTTGGACGCCACCGTAGCGACGCACCCCACGAATGCCGCAACGCCGATCACCAGCGGGATAAACCCTAAATCGAAGCTACTGACCACAACCAGCCATATTCCCATCACAAACTGGATAATCAGCCCCAGCCGGAACATAAACATCGCGCCCATACGCGACACGATACGGCTGTTGAGCAATGTCATCAGGAACAGGAACACGATGTTCAGGGCAAAATAGTAGCCAAAATGCTGGGGTGACACGCCATTAAGATCGATGTAAACGAATGGCCCGGCGCTCAGAAAAGCAAACATGCCGGAAAACGACAGCCCGCTGGCAAACATATAACTGAAGACACGACGGTGGCGAACCAACTGCAAAAAGTTCCCCAGCGTGGTACGCAAATGGAACCGCTGTCGCCGCTCTACCGGTAACGTTTCACGGATAAATAGCCACACCAGCACGGTCGCCACCAGCGACGCGGCGGCGATAGTCCAAAAGATCGCGTGCCAGCTAAGCCAGAACAGCAATGCACCGCCGATGATCGGTGCCAGCAGTGGCGCTACCGTCATCACCAGAATCACAAACGACATCATGCGTGAGAATTCATCTTTCGAGAACATATCCCGCATCAGCGCGTTGATCACCACGTTGGCCGACGCGGCCGACAAGCCGTGCAGGAAACGCATATGAATCAACTGGTCGACCGTTTGCGACAGCGCACAGGCGGCGGCAGCCAGAGTAAAAATCAGCACCCCGCCCAGAATAACCGGTTTACGGCCGATGCTGTCCGACATCGGGCCGTAAAACACCTGACCAATGGCAAACCCGAGCACATAGGAACTGAGGGTCATCTGTACCCGCCCCGGATCAACCGAAAACTCTTTTGCGATCACCGGCAGCGCCGGTAAATACATATCGATGGCAATGGGCATCAGCATCGATATCAACCCCAGAATAAAAATCAGACCGACGCGCGAGGATGATTGTGGTTGCACGAAAAACGGTTCTCCAGGTAGACGACGGTTTCCCGCCACCTGACGGTGGCGGACAAAAGGGCTTAACAAAGCGCAAATCGACAGCCGACAGTCTTACGACTATTGCCCGATGCTGGCGACCTCTTCCGGCGTCAGCGGCCGATATTCGCCGGGTTCTAAATCATCATCCAGCGCAATAGCGCCGATACGTTCACGATGCAACGCCACGACATGGTTGCCAACCGCGGCAAACATACGTTTTACCTGATGGTAGCGGCCTTCGCTGATGGTCAACCGCACCTGGTGCTCAGAAATTGGCTCCAGCGTCGCCGGGCGGGTCAGGTCCTTCTCGCCGTGTAATTGCACACCCGCCTGAAACTGCTCCGCGGTGTCAGGTGACAGCGGTTGTTCCAGCGTCACCAGATAGGTTTTTTCGCAATGGTGCTTCGGCGAGGTAATGCGGTGCGACCATTGGCCGTCGTCGGTCAGCAGCACCAAACCGCTGGTGTCGATATCCAGTCGACCAGCGGCGTGCAGCTTATGCGCCACCGGTTCATCGATAAAATATAAAATCGTCGGATGGTCAGGGTCGTCGGTTGAACACACATACCCCTGCGGCTTATTCAGCATGAAATAACGCGGCCCGTTCTGCTGTTCAAGCACATTGTCGTCAAACGCCACTTCATGGTCTGGCAGCAGTTTAAACGCACCGTTCTTCACCACCTCACCATTTACCGTTACACGCTGCGCACGCAGTTCACGCGCAACCAGCGAACGGCTGATCCCCAACTGTTGGGAGAGAAATTTATCCAATCGCATTAATGAATATTGCCTATGGTCGTCACGAGTTGCCGGTCAGTCATGGCGCTGACCGCCATCTGATAGGAAAAAGCGTCGGCGTTCACACCGAACATTGATGTAAACCGCCCTTCTTCATCATCTAAAGAAGCATAATAAAAGCAACTTTTATGTTCTTCCCTGCCCTGCTGGTCATCAGGCAGGAAAGAGAGAGTATACCGCGACGTTTCGCCGTATTGGCGGTATTTCATCGCCCGATAATTATCAGGAGCCCTATTATGTCATCGATTCACGGTCATGAAGTATTACATATGATGGTAGCCGCCAACAGATCCTTTACCACTGATGAACTGATTGCCGCTATTGAGGCGCGTTTTGGCCGCGATGCCCGTTTTCATACCTGCTCCGCCGCCGACATGACCGCCGCTGGACTGGTGCAATTTCTGGCTGACAAAGGCAAATTCATTCCGCAAGATAACGGCTTTACCACTCATGAAAGCAAAATCTGCCGCCACTGATGTCATTTACACTGCGCCCGTACCAGCAAGAAGCGGTTGACGCCACCCTTGCCTATTTTCGTCAACATACCGCCCCGGCGGTCATCGTTTTACCCACCGGTGCAGGCAAAAGTCTGGTGATCGCCGAGCTGGCGCGGTTGGCGCGTGGCCGGGTATTGGTGCTGGCACACGTTAAAGAGCTGGTGGAGCAGAATCACGCCAAGTACTGTGCGCTGGGGTTACAGGCAGACATTTTCGCCGCCGGGCTCAACCAGCGCGACAGCGACGGTAAGGTGGTGTTTGGCAGCGTGCAATCGGTGGCACGCCACCCAGACAAATTTGATGACGCCTTCTCGCTGCTGATCGTCGATGAATGTCACCGGATTAGCGACGATGAAAACAGCCAGTACCAGCAAATCCTCCAGCATTTGCAGCAGGCCAATCCCCAGTTGCGGTTGCTGGGATTGACCGCCACTCCTTATCGCCTCGGCCGGGGCTGGATCTATCAGTACCACTATCACGGCATGATCCGCGGCGACGACAGCTGCCTGTTTCGTGATTGTATCTACGAACTGCCACTGCGCTACATGATCCGGCACGGTTTTCTGGTGCCGCCAGAGCGGCTGGACATGCCGGTGGTGCAGTACGATTTCAGCCAACTGGCGGCGCGTAGTAATGGGCTGTTCAATAACGGATCGTTCAGCGATGTGGAGCTGAACCGGGAGTTGAAGCGTCAGCAACGGGTCACACCGCTCATCGTCCGCCAGATTACGGAATACGCCACTAACCGGCGGGGTGTGATGATTTTCGCCGCCACGGTTGAACACGCACGGGAAGTCGAGGGGCTGCTACCGGTCGGTGAAGCGGCGCTGATCAGCGGCGAAACGCCCGCACCGCAGCGGGATGCGCTGATCGCCGCCTTCAAGCAGCAACAATTGCGCTATCTGGTCAATGTGTCGGTGCTGACTACCGGCTTTGATGCACCGCACGTCGATGTGATCGCTATTTTGCGCCCGACGGAATCCGTCAGCCTCTATCAGCAGATAGTCGGCCGTGGTTTGCGCCTGTTTCCCGGCAAAACCGACTGCCTGATTCTGGACTACGCAGGCAACCCGTTCGATCTCTACACGCCCGAAGTCGGCCACAGCAAGCCACACAGCGACAGCCAGCCGGTGCAGGTGTTCTGCCCACAGTGCGGCTTCGCCAACCTGTTCTTTGGAAAATGCACCGATGACGGCACCGTGATTGAGCATTATGGCCGCCGTTGTCAGGGCTGGCAGGCGGACGAACAAGGGCGGAGGCAACAATGCGATTACCGCTTCCGTTTCAAAAGCTGCCCGCATTGCGGAGCGGAAAACGATATCGCCGCCAGGCGCTGCCAGCAGTGCCAGGAAGTCCTGGTTGACCCAGACGACATGCTGAAAGCCGCACTAAAACTGAAAGACGCCTTGGTGCTGCGTTGCAGCGGCATGAGCTTGCAACACGGCACCGACGCCAAAGGCGAGTGGTTGCGCATCACCTACCACGATGAAGACGGGGCCGACGTCAGCGAGCGTTTCCGGTTGCATACCACCGCACAGCGCAACGCCTTTACGCATGTTTTTCTTCGAGCGCACCAGCGCGCCCCCGGCGTTCCCTTCCATTGGCAGCGTGCTGAGGATGTCGTCGCACAGCAGGCTCTGCTGCGCGCACCGGATTTTGTGGTAGCCCGTATGCAGGGCAAATTTTGGCAGGTGCGGGAAAAAATCTTCGATTATCAGGGCCGCTACCGCCGTGCCCATGAGCTACGTGGCTAATTGGCGGCGGTTTTATTTGCCCGCGCCGCCATATTCCGCTAGAATCTCGCCCGCTTTTATTTCGAATAACGGCATCGTTATTTGCATGACAAGCATGGTTATCCTGCCTGTTGCTGGGTCGCCTGTAACAGGGTCATTTTATCAAGTAGAGAAAGCAATGATTACTATCAACGCAGAAGTACGTAAAGAGCAGGGTAAGGGTGCGAGCCGCCGCCTGCGCACTACCGGTAAATTCCCCGCCATCGTTTACGGCGGCAGCGAAGCACCGGTTTCCATCGAACTGGACCACGATATCGTTAAAAACCTGGAAGATCGTAACAGCGAAAGCCTGTACGGTGAAATCGTCCTGGTTGTCGATGGCAAAGAAACCAAAGTAAAAATTCAGGCTGTTCAGCGTCACCCGTTCAAGCCGAAACTGACTCACATCGACTTCGTTCGCGTTTAATCACGCATAACGTCTTCGACGAGCCAGCAAAAACGCCGCACTTGTTGCGGCGTTTTTGTTTTTCTCTCTTCTTCACTGTCCGGTCATTTCATCCAGTCGCTGTCTTGCTATCTCTCCCGCCAAAAACAAAAACGCCACCGCATGATGGCGGTGGCGTTTGGCTACACGACTATTAATGAAGAGTGTGAGGTTTATCAGGCGTGGCTGCCCTGTGCGACCAATGGCGCATCCTGCTCGTGCGGTGCTTTCGGCGGCTGGATGAACAGGGTAATCACCAGCGACACCACCGATAACAGCGCAATGGCGATAAAGGTGCTGTGGAATCCACCCAGCGCGGCGGCGATAAAGGAACCGGCCAACGGGCCCAGACCAAATCCCTGATAAATCAGCCCGTAGTTTTTACTGTGGTGCTTCAGGCCGAAGAAATCCGCCACAATCGCCGGATACACGGTGATATTCCCACCGAAACAGAAGGCCACCGCCCCCGTACACAAGAAGAACGTCATGCCGTTAAGCGGCAGGAACGCCATGACCGTCACCGCCAGCGCGGTCACCAGCAGTGTAAAGTTCAACACCCGCAAGCGGCCCACTTTGTCGGACAGATAGCCGAGAATAAGACGCCCGGCGGTGTTGCAGATAGCAATCGCCGATACCACGCTGGCAGCGGTCACCGCATCCAGCCCGGCCATTTTCACGCCGATATCCTTCGCGATACCAATCAGGTACAACCCACTCATACAAGAGGTGAAGAACACCACAAACAGTAGCCAGGCTTCTTTACGACGCAGCATCTCGCTGACGGTAAAGTTGACGTTGCCGCCATTAACGGCCGTCTGCGTCGGCTGTACCGGTGCGTCTTTCAGTAACATGGCACCGCCGGTGATCATCAGCAACGCCATCGCGCCCCACCAGAAAAAAGTCTGAGACACGCCGACCTGCGCCAGCAGCGCGCTATTGATGTATTTAAACACCAGGCTACCGGTGCCATACGCACCAACCGAAATCCCGGCGATAACGCCCTTGCGATTCGGGAACCATTTAATCAGGTTGGACAAGGTGGTGATGTACGCCGCGCCGTCGGCAAACCCGACTACCACACCCACCAACAGCCACAGCATCGACAACGATGACACCATAGAAGCGGACATCAACGCCGTTCCCAGCACTAAACCGGCAATCAGCGTCAGTTTCCGAATACCGATGAGCTCCTGAATGCGCCCGGCAAACAGTGTAGCGAACGCCAGGAAAAAGCTGGTCAATGAAAAGGTGGTCGCCACCGAACTGAGCGGCCAGTCGAATTTGTCGACCAGCGGTTGGTTGTAAAGACTCCAGGTGTAAATGGTCCCCAACCCCATTTGGGCGAGGATAGTCCCTGCAATAATAACGCCGCGATTTGCCGGTTTGTTGTTCATGCCGGTCCCCTTAATTTCTCTGATGTGAAGATAAAACAGGCCAACGCCTGCCGAATGGCACCAGTATAAAGAGGGGCTAAATCCACGGGGTTAATAAGGGCATGAACGGCATGAATCAGGGAATGAAATGCATCCAGAACGGTATTAATGACAGTAAATCTATCTTCTCATGTCTGACGTCTGACCTCCCCACCACTACAGCCGCATCAGTTGACGAAACTCCCGCACTTTGCTGCGGCTGACCGGCACCTGAAAATCCAAATCGCTCAGTTTGAGGATATAGGTGTTGTTGAACCAGGGTTCGATCTCGCGGATCTTGCTCAGGTTGACACAATACGAACGGTGGCAGCGAAAGAAGTAGGCCTCCGGCAACCGGCTGCAAAACTCGGTGATATTCATCGACATCACGAACTCATCCCGCCGGGTATAGACAAAAGTCAGCTTTTCGTGAGATTCGGCGTAATAGATATCGTGAATATTGGTGACAATAATCCGTTTATCTTTGACCAGATTGATGGTCATCGGTGCCGGGCGGTTATCGCCGCTGACATGGCTGGGTAACTGCTGTTGTTGCCAGGCTGCTTCCAGTTTTTGCAGCATACTGACAATGCGGGTTTCATGATAAGGCTTGAGGATATAGTCGAACGCTTCCAGTTCAAACGCCTCCACCGCATGATTTTTATAGGCGGTGATGAAGACGATCAAAGGTTTATGGGCAAACTGGCTGATGTTTTTCGCCAGCATCACCCCATCCAGTGAGGGGATGTTGATATCAAGGAAGATCACGTCCACCCGGTTATCCTGCAGGTATTTCAGCACGTCGAGGCCATCGTCAAACACCGCATCCACCTCAATCTGGCTGTGCTGTTTGACAAGCCAGCTCAACTCCTGCTGCGCCAGAAATTCATCTTCGACAATGATCGCTTTCACGCTTTTCTCCTACTGACAGGCCGTTCACGAAGGAAACGCGACCATACTGTCTGAACGACCCACGTTGTCCTGAGTGATAAAAAATTCGATTTCCGTACCAGGATGGAGCGAGTGAATCCGCAGCCCCTCGCCATACAGCAGTTTGATACGGTGATGTACATTGAGCAGGCCAATCTTATTACCCGGCAGCTCATTACGCTCGACACGCGCAATCACCTCGTCACTGATGCCGTTACCGGTATCCCGCACCGCCACCCGGATGCGTTCCCCCTGATCCTGAATACTCAACGTCACCACGCCCTTGCCTTTACAAGGCCGAATGCCATGCACAATCGCATTTTCAATCAGCGGCTGAATCAACAGGCTGGGGATATGGCAGTTGACGTCTTCATCAATGTCGTAAATCACAGTTAGCTTGTCGCCAAAACGGGCTTGCTCAATAGCGATGTAATCTTTGACCTGATAAAGTTCGCTTTTTATATCAATCAGTTCCTCATCATTACGTTCCAGATTATAACGCAAATAACGCGATAGATTGATGATCAGCTGACGCGCCGTATCCGGATTCAAGCGGATAGACGTGGAAATCGCATTAAGCGCATTAAACAGGAAATGTGGGTTGATTTTACTTTGTAGCGCCCGCAGTTCGGCACGATTGGCCATATCACGCAGTTGCTCGGCCCGCGAAACTTCAAGCTGGGTGGAAATGATTTGTGACAGCCCGACAGCCATCTCTTTCAGCGACCAGGTGATGCGGTGTGCCCGCCGGTAATAAATCTTGAGCGTGCCCGTCACGTCACCTTTTTCCCGCAATGGAATCACGATCATCGAATGAATTTCCGGGGTGCGATAAGCTTCATCGTTATTCTTGATGATGATCTTCCCGCTTTTTAACGCCAGTTGCGTCGTCGGGCTGAGATCGCGATCGCCGCTGTGGTAATTCTCCTCCCCGACCCCAACGTAGGCCAGCACTTGCGAGGTGTTGGTGATCGCCACCGCGTCGGCATCGATGTCTCGACGGATAATATCGCATACCGAACTCAATGACTGGCTGTTGATATGGCGAAACAGAGGCAACGTTTTGTTGGCGATATCCAGCGCCAGTTTGGCCTGTTGAGCGGCAATCGCCTCCTTTTCCCCTTCCACGCTGCGCACCAGCAGCACAATCAAACCGATGCTGACCGCCCCCAGAATCATCGGAATGGCGATGTGGGCGACGATATCCAGTCCCAGCGAGAACGGCCGCGCCCACAGCACCACCAGCAACATGGTCAGCGATTCACACAACATGCCGCCAGCGATACCCACGCTCCAGTGGCGATCGCGCGGAATACGTCGATGAATCCAGGCAGACATAAACCCCGCCACAATACTGGTGATCAGACAAGGTATCGAGGTAATGCCATGAATATCAATTAGATAACGGTGAACACCAGCGATCACCCCGGTGGTGATCCCCACCCACGGCCCAAACAGGATGCCGCCGGACATCACCGCCACCACCCTTACATTGACCAGCGACCCTTCCACATTGATGCCGGACCAGGTGCTAAACAGCGCGAACAGAGAAAAAATAGCGGTGACCACCGTCAGGTCAAAGCGGGAGTGCTCGTCCTGCTGAAGTAGCTGACGGAAATGACGCGTCCGCGTCAGGAAAAACAGGCAGATAAGCATCAATGCCGCGCGGTCGTACACCGCCAGCAACATGTCAAAGGTCGAACGCACGGGGATCTCACAACACAAGCAGTCGAATGCCCATCATAGAACAGCGGGCACGCCCTGCCAAACCGGTTTACAGGCAGGGATAGCCCCTGCCTGCACGCGCCCCTCACCGCACATCGCGGAGAACGGGCTGAAGAAAAGAGCAATCAGCGATCGCCGCCGCCAAACCGACGCTGTAACTGATCACGCAAATTAGGCGGTGTGCCTTTGATGGTCAGGGTATCGGTAGCCGCATCCCAGAAAATGCGCTCGCCCAGCAGTAACGCGTCAAAATTGATGCTAAGCCCACCACCGCTACCGGCGAATTTGGTCAACTGGCGCAGCGTGCTGCGATCCGCCGGAAAACTCTCTTCCAGCGCATAGCCCTGCTCGGCCGTGAACGCCTGAAACGTCTTGTCGCCCAGCGGCGGCAGCTCTTTCGACAACGCTTCCAGCTCAATCTCTTCGCCTGCCTGCAACTGCTCGTTACAGTAGCTGTACACTTGCTGACGGTATTGCTGACGCTCGTTTTTATCCAATTCGGCATCGGTGCAATAGTCATCCACCGCCTTCAGCAGCCCCTTGTTCTGCGCCTTGGTATCCAGACCTTCCGCTGCGGCCAGAAAATCCATAAAGAAGTCAGATACTTTACGGCCGACGCGGCCTTTGAGGAAGGTCAGGTAGCGGGTCGATTCCGGGCTGGTTTCCCATTCGGTCAGGTCGATGCGCGCCACGATATCCGCATGATGGATATCCAGATAATGGGTGCTGCTGATATCCAGCTGTTCGTTAACCCGCAGGCTATTGCAACTGTTCAGCACCGCAATCAGCAGGTACTCCACCGCCAGATAGCGATACTGACAGAACAGCACCACGCCGCCTTCGGCGAACGGGTACTTGGCCAGTTCATCACGTAACCGGCCGGTGGCAGCGCGGGAGAATGCCAGAAAGTCATCATCACCTTTACGGCAGGAACGCAACGCCGTCGCCAGTTCGCTTTCTTCATTAAACAGGCCATATGCCTTGCTTTTGGCGCTGTAAACGCGATGCAGTTCCGCCATCATATCGCTGACCGCGCCGTTCACGGTCAATAACGAATCACGCAGCACCATCTCCAGTGACTGCTCGTCGCGCTTGATCAACTGGTGCAGGGCAATCTGGTCGATATCCAGACTCATGGTAAACTCTCCTTCTGGTAAGGCGCGTATTCAAGCACCTGACGTTTCGGTATGCAACTCAAAGCATCCCGGTTCTGACGATCATCATTGATAAAAGTGCGGAAAACCACGCCCCTATACGGTAATATATTTGCCTTTCACCACCTGAGATACACGATTTTATGCCACAATCATCCCGTTACAGTGACGAGCAAATTGAACAACTGCTGTCTGATCTGGTTAATGTGCTGGAAAAGCACCACACCCCGACCGATCTCGCACTGATGGTGCTCGGCAACATGGTCACCAATCTGCTCAATACCAGCATCGCTAATCCGAAACAACGCGAAGCACTGGCTGGTTCGTTTGCCGACGCGTTACAGGCGTCTATAAAAACCAACGACATCCACTGATACCGGCCCGTTTATGGTAACCAACCGTCCGCGCTACCGTGAAAAAGTCTCCCAGATGATCAGCTGGGGGCACTGGTTCGCCCTGTTTAACATTTTGCTCGCACTGGGGCTGGGTAGCCGCTATCTGTTTGTTGCCGACTGGCCGTCGTCGCTGGCCGGGCGAGTCTATTCGCTGGTGAGTTGGCTGGGGCATTTCAGCTTTATTGGGTTTTCGGCCTACCTGCTGATCATTTTCCCGCTGACATTTATTGTGATGTCGCAGCGCTTGCTGCGCTTCCTCTCCGCCGCGATCGCCACCACCGGGCAGACATTGCTGATTGTCGATGCCGCGGTGTTCGGCCGCTTCCATTTGCACCTGAACATGACCGTTTGGGAACTGGTCACCAACCCGGACCAAAGCGAGATGGTGCGCGACTGGCAGTTGCTGTTTATCAGCGTGCCGGTGATCTTTATGGTGGAGATGCTGTTCGGCACCTGGTGCTGGCAGAAGTTGCGCAGCCTGGGCCGACGTCGCTTCGCCAGGCCAATGGCAGCGATATTCATTGTCGCGTTTTTCCTGTCTCATCTGATGTACATCTGGGCAGACGCCAACTTCTACCGCCCGATTACCATGCAGCGCGCCAATCTGCCGCTCTCCTACCCGATGACGGCGCGTCGTTTTCTGGAAAAACACGGTCTGCTTAACGCGCAGGAGTATGAACGTCGTCTGACGTTGCAGGGCAATCCCGATGCGGTATCGGTGGAGTACCCGCTCAGCGACATCAGCTTCCGCGACGCCGGTAGCGGCTATAACCTGCTACTGGTGGTGATGGACAGCGTGCCGGACCAGGACACGCCCCATTCCATGCCCAACCTGGCCCGTTTTGCTGAAGAGAACGTGCGCTTCAGCAACCATTTCAGCGCCGGAACCCAGCAGGATGGCGGCCTGTTCAACCTGTTTTATGGCATCTCCACCACCTACATGGATGGCGTGCTGGGCAGCAGCAAACCGTCGGCGTTGATCAATGCGCTGAGTCAGCAGGGCTATCAGTTCGGCCTGTTCTCGGCCAGCGGATTCAGCAGCCCGCTTTACCGTCAGGCACTGTTATCCGACTTTTCACTGCCACCTACACAGCCGCAAAGCGATGAGGCCATTACCACCCAGTGGACCAAATGGCTGGACAACAATACCGATGCACGCTCTCCGTGGTTCTCGTTTATCGAATTCAACCACAGTGAGCTTGGCAGCAACGGTCGCCCGGTTCCGGCCAGCGACCAACAGCGCCGCTATCGTCAGGACACCGCCAGCATTGATGAACAGATCGATCGCATCATCACTACGCTGCGCGAGAAAAACCTGCTCGACAAGACGGTGGTGGTGATTACCGCCGAGCAAAGCAGCGCCGAACGTCTCAAAGACAGCGACCCATCACCGATGAACCGTGAGCATCGTCAGGTGCCGCTGGTCGTGCACTGGCCGGATACCCCGGCACAGACCATCAGCAAAATGACCGACCCGAAAGATGTGATGACCACGCTGATGCAACGTCTGTTGCATGTGAAAACCGCAACCGAGGATTACTCTCAGGGTGAAGACCTGTTCAGCGCCGCACGCCGCACCAACTGGCTGCTCAATGGCGATAACAATGCGCTGACCATCATCACGCCGCAGCAGGTTATTGTGTTGGGACGCAACGGCAACTACCGCTCTTACGACGCCAGTGGTCGGCTACTACCCAATGAAAAACCCCAGTTGGGGCTGCTCTTGCAGGTGCTAACAACCGAACGGCGATTTATTGCCAACTAACTGCCTAAATCTAAAGCAGTCGTTTAGGGCGGCTATTGCAATCGAGTCAGGAAACGGTAGTATAGCGGCCCATAGCATCGGCACGTAGCGCAGCCTGGTAGCGCACCGTCATGGGGTGTCGGGGGTCGGAGGTTCAAATCCTCTCGTGCCGACCAAATACTACTTCCGTAAGTACCGGTTACTGACGGAAACCCCACAGAAACCCGCATCCTCTCTGAGTTTGCGGGTTTTTTGTTGCCTGTTATCTGCCGGGATACCCCGTTTACAGCCGGAAAGTTTGGTTATACGCTTAGTTATACCGCCCATATAACTACAAAAGCGTATAACTACGATGGCCCGTATAACTACCCCTCTGACCAATACCGAGATCAAAGCCGCCAAACCTGCCGAGAAGGAATGGACGGTAAGTAGCGCCCCATATCCTAAGAATACTCATACGTTATAGATCATCTTTTGTACTGAAATAGAAGAAGTTTCAATCACTCGGAAGGTGAATTTATTGTATTCTTCTTGAATTAGATGAAGTCTTTTCTCTGTTATTTCCGATATAGTTTTAAAGCCCATATTCCTAGCTAAATGCTTGATGGGAATTTCACTGTTAGACTCCATTAAGATACATTTCCTTGTTCCCATATCTGCACTATTCAACACTGCGACGGCGTGAGCAGTTGTTCCTGAACCTGCAAAAAAATCAAGAATGAGAGCATCACTGGGCGAACAAACATCAATTATTTTCTTTATATAAGCCAATGGCTTTGGCGTATCGAATACCTTAGCACCAAATAAATTCTTAATTTCATTTGTCCCCCTCTCGGTATAAAAATCTGTCTCGCTCCATAGGGATCTCACTTTTGTTCTCTTCTGCGTAATACCATCACCAGAATAATTTTTAACGTAAATAACACCTTTTTTACTAGCGTAAAGCTGCCATGATCTTTCTCTCGCTGTTTCAGCACTCCATAGCCATCGTCTATCTATACCTTTTGAATCAATTGGATAGGTGATATACCAGCCGATAATGGGATCTACAGACACTTCTCCACTATCAGGATTAAAATAAAGTGGATAATACATATTTGGTCTGTCAGATTTTAAGCTAGCTTCACCTTTTTTCCGGAAAAGACCATCCACTCGATATTGACCAAACTTATCTTGCTTATCATATTTGGTTTCATCAAGCTGACCACGAAGACTCGATTTGTCTGACTTCCCATAAATCAATAAATATTCATGATTAGATGCAAGGTTTCTGTTGCTTCCCTTGCCATTTTTTGATCTACATACGATGATATTTCCGATAAAATTATCTTCTCCAAAAATGCAATCCATAAGAATTTTCAAATATGTGTATTCATAATCATCAATGCTAATGGCGATCAATCCTGATTCTTTGAGTAGTTCTCTAGCAGTGACAAGGCGAGGGAGCATGAATCCCATCCAGGCAGAATGAGAGCCGAAATGACCACTCATATCCGACTTCCTTAAGTCATTGTAAATAAATTTAGATCCTGTATTGTACGGCGGATCTATGTAACACATATCGACCGTCCCGGGACTAAGCAATGCCAGTTCTTTTAAGTAAGGTAAATTGTCGCCGACAAAGAGGGTAGTGTCGGCTTGAGCCCAGTTTTGAGGAACGTTAGATATCTCGCTGTCATCCAACGAAAGCTGATGCTGAGACTCTAGTCCGAGAGCGTCAGCTAACCTACTAATTTTTAAATCTATTATTGATATCATGTCAAACCCTCTTTATACAGGTTATTATAACAACGTTTGCATTTGATTTTAACAAAAGGATGAATAATGCGACTTCGCACAGAAAATCTCGAAATTTCGGAGCAACTAGCAGAGTTTGACCAATGGCTCACCGCGAAACTCGACAGAATAAAAGATAGTGATAAATTCAACTCTGAAATAAAATCACTTTGTGAGTGCATTCAGTCTATTTCCCATTATCTTGATAACTTTTCTAACTATCAAATTTGCACCATAGATAATTTGTGCGATGCAGTTATAAACACCAGCAATACACTTGTTGCTGGAGAGTTTTTTATTCAAGATGAACAGCGAGTTGCTGAATTTTACAATTCATTTTTTAATTTATTATTTTTGACCACAGGTGCTACAGACAATAATCTTAAAAATCATTTTTTGATTAAACTGAAAAAAAATGACGTAATGCCGCTCATCCCCAAAAGAGGGACAAACAAAAAAACAATTAAATTTCAGCTTAATAACATCCCAGCAATAACAAAGTCTGATTTCGTTGCAAAATCTTTAGCTTCATGCCTTGTAGGCTCGCATGATAAATATCTTCACATGATAAAAACAGAGCCTTTCTTTGATCTGGATGTTTATCTTAGGGTGCTATTAAAAGAATATTCTAGCCTTATTCTAGAAGATAATGAGGATATATTACAATTCTGGGCAATTTGTCGCTCATACATGGATTTAGACAAGCTGTCTACTGAATTTCCTTTAGGTAAACTCCTACTAAACTCTTGTACTATATTTAAAATTCGCGGTAGCGTCTCTGCCTCTGGTGGACATGTAACAGAAGATATCCTTCGAGAAAAACTCATCAATATGGGGTTGCGCCCTAATTCTGACTTCAATCCTAATGATGTGACCATTGGAGAAGAGGAAATAGTTGAAGATGGGAAAAGAAAAAAGAAGACGCGGGCATATGACTTTATCATCCCTTATAAAATAGATGGCTGGGAACCAAAACCCAAGCTATTTATTCAATCTCAGTTTTATGCTGGAGATTCCGGAAGTATATCTCATAAAGTAGTAGATCAAACAAAAAGCTCAAGGGAGTTTACTATCAAAAAATATCCATCTGCAAGGTTTGTAGAATACCTTGATGGTGCTGGATATTATGCTTCACTGCGCGGTGATTTATCTCACATGCTGTCTTTTGATAATACAACATCTTTCTTTCAAGTAAAAAGTATCTTGATAAGATTAAGGCGAGAGCTACAAAAAATAGATTTTCTAACACCTATAGAATTTGAGCATTCTATCTTAACCAGCGACAGTAGATTAAAAAACGTTGTTTTTAATACACTGAAAACTGATGGCTATGCTATTCAAGAAATCAATCGCATTGCATCTATATGCATAGAGCTCGGCTATGTAATCGAGAATGGAGATAAATTAGAAATAGCCCCTAGCAGAATAAACATTGCAAGACGCCTTTTGATTTTAGATGTTGCCGCAAATAATTCATATAAAATTACGGACATTCAAAGGGATAGTTTTAAATATCTTCTACTCCCCGGTTATGGGGTTAACCAAGCAATTCTTGAGTCTGAACTAACCCATCTCGCGTGCTCTATCTGCAAACAATTTTCAATTACAGCCCCTATTTTTTCTGATGATATAGAATGGCTTTTAGATGAGGGTGTTTTCAAACGTCGGTAGCTCCAGACTCTAACTATGGGTTTATTAAAATAAGGCGTATACCGGAAGCTCTCTAAACGTGAATGGTATAGTTTATTAGTATGTCTATATATTGACATACCAGAACAACAAAACGATTGAATTGTTCAGTATATGTGTCAACACTGGCATCAACAGCCCTTTGCTGACCAAACGCGCGTAACACAGCAGCAAGGATATCGTTATTAACTCAGCCAGCGTTACAGTGGATGTGTATTGTGTATTAGCACCCGCAAATAACAAAGAAACCAGAATACAACAAGCCAGCCTATTATTAGGCAACCAGGTAAGAAGCCCTTGCAGCAAAAAACCGCGGAAAACTATCTCTTCAACGATCGGACTGAAAAGGAGCATCGCCAATACAACACTCAGCTCCCCTTGTTTTGAAAAATCAGTCACCTGCTGCATCCAACGCTCTTCTTTTGACATCATTAGACTTGTCAGCATCAAGATGAGCAGCAGAACAAAAGTGAGTTTAAGCATCAGGCGACAGGAAAAAAGCCCGAGAGGGAGTAATCCATACCGTTTTGTGTACCTAAGCCAGAATGGCACAATGACAATAAAGGCCATTAATGTAAAAAAAACTAATGAATAGGCTGGATTAATCGATATGCCGCGATATAGCCAGCCCCCTGTAAAGATTGAAATACCGTACCAGAGTACGGGTAACCCGAAACACCAAAGAGATTGTTCCAAACGGTCCGAATGATGTGGCATATCTTCCCTGAGTGAATGTAGTTGTTGTCTATACCAAAAATAATCAAGTTGCGAGCCAACACGCTGGCGCGTTGGCCTTTAGGGCAAAGCTCATTATAAGTCTTGTAACGCGGCAACAGAGTAAATCTACAGAAGATTACATCAGTAAGTAACTGGTGTGAAAGAAAATTGGCTTACGCAGATTTAAACGCTGCTGGCAGCGGCTCTGAAGGAGCCATCAACAATCCCTCAAAGACGCTCTCGCGCCGCAGACCATGTTCAGCCCCCCGCCCCCTCACCACACCGCCACATTTTAACCCTGGCGTTACAAATTTGCATTTATTGCCTGTTTTGTGATCCACATTGTAGTACAACAATATTAAATAGCACTACAATCAGCGCAACGAATGAGGGAAGGATGCGGTTATTGTGCAACAATTCGACGACGTCAGGCGGCATGGTGGGTAAAGTAAGTGCCGTGATATCAATCCGTTTTGTCTCGTTGAGGTGATGATGAATAAGCAGGAATTAAGCAAAACCGACCGCATCATTCTGGATATTGGCCAACAAATCGTTAGTGGGAAGTACGCACCGGGCACGCCGTTACCCGCAGAAGCGGAGCTATGTGAAGAGTTTCAGACTTCGCGCAACATCATTCGTGAAGTGTTCAGAGCGCTGATGGCGAAAAGACTGGTGGAAGTGAAACGGTATCGTGGCGCGTTTGTGGCCGCGCGTAACCAGTGGAATTACCTGGATACCGACGTTCTGCAATGGGTTCTGGCAAGCGACTACGACCCGCGTCTGATCAGCGCAATGAGCGAGGTGCGTAATCTGGTGGAGCCGACGATTGCCCGCTGGGCTGCCGAACGGGCGACCTCAAGTGAACTGGCGGTGATTGAAGCGGCGCTAAACGACATGATTTCCAACCATCAGAATCGTGATGCGTTTAATGAAGCGGATATTCGCTTCCATGAGGCGGTCCTGGCGGCGGTGCACAACCCGGTGTTACAGCAGTTGAGCGTCGCGATCAGTTCGCTACAGCGTGCGGTGTTTGAGCGCACCTATATGCCGGACGAAGACAACATGCCACGGACATTGCGTGAACATCAGGATCTCTACGATGCCATTCGGCATCAGGATATTGAAGCAGCAGAGCGGGCGGCGTTGACCATGATCGCCAGCTCGACCAAACGGTTAAAGGACATTACATGAGTGAAAGCTATATCGCCATTGACTGGGGTTCGACCAACCTGCGGGCGTGGCTGTATCGGGATGGCGTCTGTATCGACAGCGTGAAGTCTGAAGCGGGCGTCACACGGTTGAATGGCCAAACGCCGCAGCAGGTTTTTCAGCAGACTGTTGCGCCGTGGCAGCAGCATAGCCTGCCTGTCGTGATGGCGGGCATGATTGGCAGCAATGCGGGCTGGCTTTCCGTGCCGTATCTGTCATGCCCGACTCTCCTGACGGACATCGCCCATCGGCTGACCCGTGTGGACGAAGCCAGCCCGATGGCCGCGTGGATTGTACCAGGGTTGAGTATTGCGCAAGACGACAACTGCAATGTGATTCGCGGTGAAGAAACCCAGCTTATTGGTGCCTATAGCGAATGTCCTTCCTCGCTTTATTTGATGCCGGGAACGCACTCGAAATGGGTGCGGACCGATGACAGCACCGTGCTGGATTTTCGCACCGTGATGACCGGTGAGCTGCACCACCTGCTGATGACGCAGTCGTTAATCGGCGTGGGGCTGACGGAGCAGCAACCGTCCCCCGACGCGTTCCAGCAAGGGCTGGCGCTGGGTTTTGCCGATGACAACATCATCCGTTGCCTGTTTGAAACCCGCGCTGCGCATGTGCTGGGGCGTCTGGAGAAAAGTGCCGTGAGCGACTGGCTGTCCGGATTATTGATTGGCAACGAAGTCTCACAAATGCAGCGCCATTATCAGGTGGCGGCGGAAGAGTCCATCACCTTAATCGGCTCCCCTGCCCTGACCGCGCGCTATGAAAAAGCATTACAACACGCTGGATTACGCTGGCAGCCGCTGGATGGTGATCGGGCGTTTCAGGCAGGCATAAGGAGCATTGTTAATGAGTTGGAATACTAACCTTCCCTTGATTGCGATTCTGCGCGGGATCACGCCGGATGAGGTGCTGGCACATGTCGCGGCATTGCTGGATGCCGGATTCGATGCGGTGGAGATCCCTCTGAATTCACCAAACCCGTATGAAAGTATTCAACTGGCGGTGAAACATTTTGGCAGCCGCGCCCTGATTGGCGCAGGCACGGTACTGAAAGCCGACTATGTCGACAAATTACAGGAAATTGGCAGCAAGCTGGTGGTCACCCCCAACATTTCTCCCGATGTTATTCGCCGGGCGGTGGATTACGGCATGACGGTGTGTCCGGGCTGCGCCACCGCGACGGAAGCCTTCACGGCGCTGGATGCGGGCGCGCAATCGCTGAAAATTTTCCCGTCGTCGGCGTTTGGGCCGGACTACATCAAGGCGCTAAAGGCGGTATTGCCCAAAGACATTCCCGTCTTTGCCGTCGGTGGCGTCACGCCAGAAAACCTGAAGGATTACCTTCGCGCGGGTTGCATCGGTGCCGGATTAGGCAGCGATCTGTACCGAGCCGGTCAGTCGGTTGAGGTTACCGCGCAAAAAGCACAAGCATTTGTTAACGCCTATAAGGACGCTGTTGAATGAAAATTACCAAAGTCACCACATACCGGCTGCCGCCACGCTGGATGTTCCTGAAAATTGAAACCGATGAAGGCGTTGTCGGCTGGGGCGAACCGGTTATCGAAGGCCGAGCGCGTACCGTTGAAGCGGCCGTTCACGAACTGTCTGACTATTTGATTGGGCAAGACCCAGCACGCATCAACGATATCTGGCAGGTGCTTTACCGTGCGGGCTTCTACCGCGGCGGTCCGATCCTGATGAGCGCTATCGCCGGTATCGACCAGGCATTGTGGGATATTAAAGGCAAGGTGCTGGGTGTGCCGGTTTATCAGTTGTTGGGCGGGCTGGTTCGCAACAAGATCAAAGCCTACAGTTGGGTTGGCGGCGATCGTCCTTCCGAAGTGATCGCGGGCATCAAAAAGCTGACCCAAATTGGCTTTGATACCTTCAAGCTGAACGGCTGTGAAGAGATGGGCATCATTGATAACTCGCGCAAAGTGGATGCGGCGGTGGCCGTGGTCGCGGAAATCCGCGAAGCCTTTGGTAACAGCATCGAGTTCGGTCTGGATTTCCACGGCCGTGTGGATGCGCCGATGGCGAAAATCTTAATCAAAGAGCTGGAACCGTACCGTCCACTGTTTATTGAAGAGCCGGTGTTGGCTGAACAGGCGGAGTATTATCCGCGTCTGGCAGCGCAAACCCATCTGCCGATTGCGGCAGGCGAGCGTATGTTCTCTCGCTTTGATTTTAAACGCGTACTGGCAGACGGCGGGCTGGCCATTATTCAGCCTGACTTGTCTCATGCAGGCGGTATTACCGAGTGCTTTAAAATTGCCGCAATGGCAGAGTCTTATGATGTTGCGCTGGCACCACACTGTCCATTAGGCCCCATTGCTCTGGCTTCCTGTTTGCATCTCGACTTTGTGGCGCGTAACGCGGTATTCCAGGAGCAAAGTATGGGCATCCATTATAATAAAGGTGCCGAGCTGTTGGATTATGTCGTCAATAAAGAAGACTTTGCCATGACCGACGGTCATTTCTACCCTCTGAATAAGCCTGGCCTCGGTGTGGAAATTAATGAAGAGTTAGTCATCGAACGCAGTAAAAATGCGCCAGACTGGCGTAACCCGGTGTGGCGTTACGCGGATGGTGCCGTTGCTGAGTGGTAATAGATAACGACTCTCCCCAGCGCAATCGAATAGAGCAAATATAATTTTTCACGAAATATATTACATCGTGAGGGAGCACTATTTTATTAAAACTGGGGAGATGAGTATTTCACTCATCATATAATCGTCATGCTTCAATTCGCAGGCACGCTGGTTTTCCTGCAACTTGAAGTATGACGGGTATAGGCGTGCCATCACCGGGGTTTAAAACACGCCATTATCAATAAAAGAATGCATTGACTGTGCGCGGTTATTGGTTTCATTAGAAAAAATAAAGCATACCAACTGCTGGTGTTATTGAGCATTCAAGCATTGAACGTTCAATAATAGCGGGCAATAAGTATGGCTGTCCGTTTACTAAAAAATAGGAACAGAAGATGGATATGACAATAACTACCCGTCCTACAAAACGGCGTTATCTCACCTTACTGATGATTTTTATTACGGTCGTCATCTGCTATGTGGATCGAGCCAACCTGGCCGTGGCATCGGCACATATTCAAAGAGAGTTCGGCATTACAAAAACACAAATGGGCTATATCTTTTCCGCCTTTGCCTGGACCTATACGTTATGCCAAATCCCCGGTGGCTGGTTCCTTGACCGCGTCGGCTCAAAGGTCACCTATTTTATCGCCATCATGGGGTGGTCGATTGCCACATTACTGCAAGGCTTCGCCACCGGGCTGGCGTCGTTGATTGGTTTACGCGCCGTGACCGGGCTGTTTGAAGCGCCCGCCTTTCCGACCAATAACCGTATGGTGACCAGTTGGTTCCCAGAGCAAGAACGTGCTTCCGCCGTTGGTTTTTATACGTCAGGACAATTCGTTGGTCTGGCATTCCTGACGCCATTACTTATCTGGTTGCAGGAGCTTCTGAGCTGGCACTGGGTATTCATTGTTACTGGCGGTGTCGGTATTGTCTGGGCCATTATCTGGCACGTGGTTTATCAGTCACCGAAGAAAAGTAAAGGGATCAACCAGGCCGAGTTGGATTACATTGCCGAAGGCGGTGGTATGGTTGATGGCGATGCGCCGATCGAGAAAAAAGCGCGTCAGCCTTTGACCGCCGCCGACTGGAAACTGGTGTTTAACCGCAAGCTGGTGGGCGTCTATATCGGGCAGTTTGCCGTGACATCCACATTGTGGTTCTTCCTGACGTGGTTCCCTAACTACCTGACGCAGGAAAAACACATTAGCGCACTGACGGCTGGCTTTATGACGACGGTGCCTTTCCTGGCGGCGTTTGTCGGCGTGTTACTGTCCGGATTTGTGGCGGACCGTCTGGTGCGTAGCGGAAAATCGATTGGCCTGGCGCGTAAAACGCCGATTATCTGCGGCCTGTTGATTTCCACCTGCATTATGGGGGCAAACTATACCAACGACCCGATGTGGATTATGACGTTGATGGCGCTGGCGTTCTTTGGTAATGGCTTTGCCTCCATCACCTGGTCGCTGGTGTCGTCATTGGCACCGATTCGCCTGATTGGTCTGACGGGGGGCGTGTTTAACTTTGTCGGCGGTTTGGGTGGTATCACGGTGCCATTGATTATTGGTTATCTGGCGCAGGATTACGGTTTTGCCCCAGCGCTGACCTACATTGCCGGTGTCGCACTGGTTGGCGCACTGTCTTATATCTTACTGGTAGGCGAAGTGAAGCGTGTAGCGTAACGCTCATCGCTGCATACTGTAGGGAATGACGGCGGTAACCATGTTGACCAGATTGGATACCACCAGCGGTAAACTTGATGTAGCGGCGATAAACCCGGCCGTCATCACGAATACCACCGTTGTGCGACGGCTAAATCTATCGCCGTCGGCATCGTCACGATAATGAGCGCCCCGTTCGCGTTTCAGGTACTCGCGAACGGGGTTACCGCACTATAAGAAGGTTTGGCCTACGCTGACTGCTGGGCTAGTAAGGCTGATGTCCAGGTCCATTCTATTTCACTCGCTTGCCAGATTTATCGACGACTATCTCACCATCCTCTTTGATAAATTCCCCTTGCTGCGCATCGGGTAAAATATCCAGCACCACTTCTGACGGGCGGCACAAGCGAGTGCCACGCGGTGTCACGACAATCGGGCGGTTGATAAGAATTGGGTGCGTCAGCATGAAGGCGATCAATTGCTCATCACTGAACTTCTCTTCGGCCAGCCCCAGTTGTGCATAAGGCTCTACATTTTGACGTAACAGCGCCTGGGGGGTAATGCCCATTGCGGAGATTAATCTAACCAACTCATCTTTCGATGGAGGGGTTTCAAGGTAGTGAATCACGGTGGGTTCGACACCGCTATTACGAATCAGCGCCAGTGTATTACGGGAGGTTCCGCACGCGGGATTATGGTAGATGGTAATGTCTGTCATCGTTTTTCTCTTCAAAAGGATTTGCGGTGTACCACCGCGCAAGTCAGAGGGAAAGACGCAGCGCCAAGGCGGCCAGCGTCACAAACAGCACTGGGAATGTCATCACCACACCCACGCGAAAGTAATATCCCCATTTGATACTGATCTCTTTCTGCGCCAGCACATGTAACCACAGCAACGTGGCCAGGCTACCGATGGGTGTCAGTTTCGGCCCTAAATCACAGCCGATGATGTTGGCGTAAATCATCGCGTCACGGATCACCCCATCCGCAGTGGAAGCGTCGATCGAAAGCGCCCCGATAAGGACCGTTGGCATATTGTTCATCACTGACGACAGAACCGCCGTCAGGAAACCGGTGCCCCATGTCGCTGCCCATAATCCCTGTGCAGCAAACGCATTCAGCAACTGTGTCAGATAATCGGTCAGGCCTGCATTGCGCAGCCCATACACCACCAGATACATTCCCAGCGAGAACACCACAATCTGCCAGGGAGCATCACGCACCACCTTGGTGGTATCAATAATCTGCCCGCGCCGCGCCACCAGCCAAAGAATCCCGGCGGCGACAGTCGCGACCAGGCTGACAGGCACGCCCAGCGGCTCCAGCACGAAAAACCCTGTCAGCAACAGCAGCAAAACACACCACCCGGCGATGAAAGTCTGCCGATCGCGAATGACGGCGGCCGGTTTTTGCAGCTTGTCCAGGTCATAACCGGCAGGAATTTCCCGCCGAAAGAAGCCGTGAAGAACACCCAGCGTGGCAATGACCGAGGCAATATTCACCGGAATCATGACCGACGCATAGGTCGTAAAGCCAATACGAAAATAGTCTGCGCTAACAATATTGACCAGATTAGATACCACCAACGGTAAACTTGATGTATCGGCGATAAACCCGGCCGCCATCACGAATGCTAACGTTGAGCCACGGCTAAACCCAAGCGCCGTCAACATCGCCACGACAATGGGCGTCAGGATAAGCGCGGCACCATCATTAGCGAATAACGCCGCAACCAATGCGCCTAATACAATCATTAGGGTCAATAAGCGTTTTCCCTTCCCCTGACCTCTGCGCGCCATATGTAATGCCGCCCACTCAAAAAAACCGGACTTATCAAGCAGCAAACTGATAATAATCACGGCAATAAACGCCGTCGTCGCATTCCAGACGATATGCCACACCACAGGAATATCCGCCAGGTGAATAACCCCGGTCACGAGCGCCAGCATCGCCCCAAACGACGCACTCCAGCCAATACCCAAACCACGCGGTTGCCAGATGACCAGTATCAGCGTCAGTATAAAAATGGCTCCAGCCAGTAACATGTTGCCCCCAAATACATATGAAAAATAAGATATATCAGGATAAATCTTTTACTCGCACCGGCCCTTCTGCTCCAGCCTGCTCACGAGGTTAGCCACCTCATGTCGTTGGCTGAGCCACGCCTGCTCTACAACCGCGGCACACCAGGCTGGAACATGCGGAGAAAGCCGGTAATGAATCCATTTTCCCTGGCGACGATCCAGTAATAATCCGGCTTCCCGCAATAGCGCAAGATGACGGGATATCTTGGGCTGGGATGCCTGAAGCCCTGAGCAAAGATCGCAAACACATAGCTCACCGGCCTCACGCAATAAGAGTACAATCGAAAGGCGGGTGTCATCAGACAAGGCTTTAAACAGCTCCAGTGGGGTAAGGATATTCATGAAAGCCTCCTGATGTCGAATTCAAATATGATAAAGCAGATATGTTTGCTGTGGCAATGGTATGTTGTGGCGCGATACGTTTGGACGAGCACCGCTACACCGCAGAGTCCTCAGAAGTTGGCATTCGCATGTGACGGGTAAGCGGCGACGTTGCCGGGAGCAGCATCAAACACAGCGAATGGCAGCCTGAAAGACGAGACTCATAGGGAAACCGGTTATTAAAATCAACGCACCCACAGTTTATAATATGCCAGCATACAAAAAATGACATCATCTGTTATTGATTACACACTCATTAT
The DNA here is from genome assembly GCF_000784735.1 of Dickeya undicola. Taxonomy (GTDB): domain Bacteria; phylum Pseudomonadota; class Gammaproteobacteria; order Enterobacterales; family Enterobacteriaceae; genus Dickeya; species Dickeya undicola. The sequence goes on along the minus strand of NZ_JSYG01000009.1, from coordinate 79,664 downwards.
TTAATTCAAAAATAAACACCTTATTTAAAAATCACTCTCTATTATATAAATTAAACCGATCCGCACCACACCTTATTGGATGATTTCATTACCAATTGAAGTGAGGAAAAGGCACTTAAAAAAATAATTTCCCAATATAAATTTGCCATTTCTTCATTCCATGCCACCCTTATATGGCATGTTTTATTTTTATCATCGAGGTAAGAAATGTCTTCCAACACACATTATTCCCATCCTATCTGTTGCGTTCACCTTTTGCTTTCTGAACATCAGCCTTCCATTTATATACGGGCTTGCCAGAGCGGTAAGGGTAATTGCCTGCCTGACAGAAAACAAGGACCCTAGAAATTCATGAACAGGTCATCATTTATTATTCACGATTATCTCTGGAGGAATACATGAAGAAATTCGCCCTTGCTGTTGGTCTGTTATTTCCGTTAAGCGTGATGGCAGCGTCAGCTGTCGAAAACCAACACAAAGAAACTAAAGTCGGCGAGCAGTTTGAAGTGACACTACCGGCCAACCCCAGCACCGGTTATACCTGGGCGATTAAGAAACTGCCTGATATCGTCGTGCTGACTGGCAAAACCTACAAGCCCGGTGCAGACTGTCACGACAAAGTCGGATGCGGCGGCCATGAAATGTTTCACTTCAAGGCGGTAAAAGCAGGTGAAGGCGAAATCGACCTGTCGTATGTCCGCCCGTGGGAAAAACAACCTCAGCCTGATGATAAAGACGCGGTTATCAAGGTGACCGTGAAGTAACGCACGCTTGTCGTTAGGCGAGGTTTAAAACGCCCTCGCCTGACAGCATCCGTTAACGCAGTATCATTCTTCCGCGCCAGCCACCATTTGCTGGCGCTTATCCCATCGCGCCTGCGCGGCCAGCACCGCCCATAAAACCTCATTACTCCCATGCAGCTTGTACGAATCCAATACGATATCGTTTGGGGTTATCACCGCAATGTTACTGACGGTCGTATCCTCAGAAAAAACTCGCTAAAGTAAGTGGATAAACCCGATATAACGTGAGAAAAATAATGCGGTTCGACGACTGGTTATGGCGTAAGAAACTGATTGTCCTACTGGTTGTGGTCGTGGTGATTGAACTGTTACTCCTGCTGGTTCCCTGGGATCATCTCTGAGTTGCCAGGCAGGCGTTTAGTCATAGCAAATAAATCGTTCTGAGAATCCGACAGTCGACGTAAGATAGACGCATGATTACCGCCAAGCCCATACGGTTCCTGTCCCCCGTCAGGCGCAAGGCCCACTCCCCTAGCAACATACAATCACGAGGGATCTCATGAACAGGCTACATACCCCTTTGCTGGCGCTTGCCTTATCGCTACTGTCATTGACGGCATCCGCAGCCGATGGCTACAAAAACCTGAAATTCGGTGCCTCTGCCACCACCATTCGGCAGCAGGCCAACTGTTCACTGCGCGGCCCGGAAATGATCATGGGGCAAACGGTATATATCTGCCCGGACTTCAGCTTCGCCGACAAAAAAACGCAGGCGATCTTCAGTTTCAACAATGACAAGTTCAACCGTCTGGCAATTTCGATAACGCTGGCTGACGTACCCAGCGTAGTGGAAGGGTTGAAAAGCAAATACGGCATGACGGCACCGTTATCCGCCAATGATGTTGATACCTTCATGAACAAACCCAACACACGGGTAACCGCCAGATTCGACAAGAACAATATCACGCTGGTGTTCGATAACGGCATCGACAGCCGGAAGAACATCTACCTGGTATACAACGCGGAAAATAGCGTCAGCGCCGGTCAAACCGCTGCACCCGCTACCCGTGGCATCACCAAGGACGACCTGTAACCCGCCTTCCCGGCGTTCACCACGCCGGGCATTTCTTTCGTCAATATCACGCAGTTATCGCCACGTCAGCGTTATCCGGCATAAGCGTTATCCGGCATAGTAGCTGCTCCAGGCTTTCACCAGCACCGCCGCCGATACACTCCAGCACACAACCGCCAACGCCAGCGCGGGAGGCAACCGCATGATGCCGGTAAAGTAATAAAGCGAAATCAGGTACACCAGATAAGGAATCACCGCCCAAATGCCAAATAGAATGGTGGTGCGCAACGCCTCCGTACCGCGCTCCGCCCCGACGATGTAATGTGCTATCAACGCAAACGTCGGGAACAACGGCACCAACCCGGCAATATAGTAATTACGGGTTTTAGCCAGCAGGCCGATCAGTACCACAACGATAGCGCCCAGCGCCGCTTTTATCAGTAATGCCATGTTTTATGATGTTCAGTTATCGGTTTACCATCCGGCCGTCGGTCACGCCCGCCCTTTCCGTCGCCAATTCTCCGACGGAACGATCCTATATCTAACAGAAATGCCGCTAAAAATCAGAATTGCACTGCATGTCGTCGCAACCGCTCGCAGAGAAAAAAATGAAACGCGGGTTTATTTTTCAGAAACCATGATCCCGCTTCGCGTTTTTTCGTATCGGGTTGAGTAGCCTGCCACAGGTTAACGTTCACGAATACAACAACATGACCTCAACCTGAAAGGAGTATGCTGTGAGTCTGACACACTATTCCGGGCTGGCCGCTGCGGTGTCCATGTCACTGATCCTGGCCGCCTGCGCCAGCCAGACGCCGAATCCGGCGCGTTTCCAACCGGTGTTTCCCGGAACTGACAGCCGTCCGGTGCTGTCGGCGCAGGAAGCCGGGCGTTTTACCCCGCAACACTATTTCGCCCTGGGCGGCGAGTACACCAGACCGGTGGCAGATGGCTGGATGCCAACACCAATTGATACCTCTCACGTCACGGCTAACTATGTGGTCGGCCCCCAAACCGGGGTGGCGGGCGTGACCCATACCAGCATCCAGCAGGCGGTAAACGCCGCATTGCACCAGCATCCGGGTAAAGAACGGGTGTACATCAAATTACTGCCGGGCACGTATACCGGCACGGTATACATCCCGGCAGATGCACCGCCGTTGACACTGTTCGGTGCAGGAAAGCAACCGGAGCAGGTCGTGGTTTCGCTAGCGCTAGACTCAATGATGTCACCGGCCGAGTATCGCAACCGCGTCAATCCACATGGCCAATATCAACCGACGGACCCGGCCTGGTATATGTACGACACCTGTGCCGCTAAGACGGGTGCGACCATCAACACCACCTGCTCGGCGGTGATGTGGTCACAGAGCGACGGTTTTCAGTTGAAAAACCTGACGGTGGTCAACGCGCTGCTGGACACCGTTGACAATGGCACCCATCAGGCCGTCGCGCTACGCACCGACGGCGATCGGGTACAACTGGAAAATGTCCGCCTGCTGAGCCGTCAGGACACCTTCTTCGTCAATACCAGCGACCGCAAAAACAGCTATGTCACCGACCATTACAGCCGTGCCTATATCAAGGACAGTTATATTGAAGGGGATGTTGATTACGTGTTTGGCCGCGCCACCGCTGTGTTTGACGGAGTACATTTCCATACCGTATCCAGCCGTGGTTCGAAAGAAGCCTATGTGTTCGCGCCGGACAGTATCCCGTCGGTGAAATACGGCTTTTTGGTGATCAACAGTCGGTTAACCGGGGATGGCGGCTATCGCGGCTCGCAGAAAGCCAAACTGGGCCGCGCCTGGGACCAGGGGGCGAAGCAGACCGGTTACCTGCCGGGCAACACCGCCAACGGCCAGTTGGTGATCCGTGACAGCACCATTGATAGCAGCTACGACCTCGCTAACCCGTGGGGCGCGGCGGCCACCACCAACCGGCCGTTCAAGGGCAATATCAGCCCGCAGCGGGATCTGGACAACATCCATTTCAACCGGCTGTGGGAATACAACACCCAGGTATTACTGCACGAGTAATGCCAACGGTTCATCCACTTTTCGTGACACGAGAACGACGCCGATAAGGCGTCGTCTTACTGACGTGATCCGTTCGCTGTCCGGCAACAGTCCCACTTCCTGACCTCGCCGGGCTCCAGCCCGGTTACCAGAATGCCTTGCGGCAACGGCCCAACGACGTCAATGCGCCGTACTTCTTCGGGTGCCTGGGGCGTGCGACGATAATAGACCGCGGCCTTCCCCTGTTCATTCTGGCCGATCTCATCCGGTAACAGGACCATGCCATTAGGGTCGGAAAAGGTGGTGATTTTCAGCAGTGCAGACATGCCAAACCGCGGCACAGACTGCCCGACGTGGCAGCAGTCGAGATCGAAAACAACATCATAGGTAGCACCTGGCTGCCCGTCGATATAGTTGGCCTGCGGGCTGACCGCCCGTAACCGGCCAGTCAGCACCTGTCCCGGCAGCGCTTCGCTGGTAAGGACCGCCGACATCCCTGGTCGCAAGTGATCGATGTCCGCTTCGTCCGCTTTGGTCCATGCTTCAAAGTGCGCAACCCCCGCCAGGATGAATAAGGGGTCCCCAGCGTTGACCCGCTGCCCGAGGCGAGGAAAAGCCACTTTATCCTTGTCACCATTTTGTATACGCACCACATAACCGTCACTGGGTGCATACACCTCGTGGCGAGCCTGCTGATCGCGGATTTGCTGTAACTTTTGCTCAGCGTTATTCAGTTCCAGTTCGGCCATCGCCTGATTGTCCTCGTTTCCTGGCACCTGTGCGGCCGTTAATGCCTGACGCGCTGCCAGCAACTCCAGCCGCCGACTGGCTAACTGCTGCTGCAGACTGTCACGTTCCGAGCGTGCGATGATCCCCTGGTGATACAGCGGTTCCGCCGCATTCAATTGGCTGGACGCGTCCCGCTCACTCATTTCCGCCATGAGCAATGCCCGCCGGGCTGACATGACTTCGCTACTGCTTTCCCAATAGCGTAAACTCCGCAACGACTGATGTGCTTTGAGAAACTGTGCCTGCGCGTCGCGATACGCAAGTTGTAGCGGCGTGGTATCCAGCGTCAGCAAGGCATCGCCTTTACGTACCTGTTGCCCTTCCTGAACCTTTAACTGATTGATGTCACTTTCAAAAGGCGCGTTTATCAGGTACTGCTGTGCCGCCTGCACATGCGCCAGCAGCGTAATATGGTTCTCTACCGGCGACGGCGTGACCGCACGCCAGTGGGCTTCATCAGCCTTATCCGCCTTTACCGACGGCCAGAATAACCGCACCGCCACCAACATGACCGTCATCCCGCTGAATAAAGCCCATCGCCGCCAGCGAACATCACCATCGAGAACATTACCGATCATTCTGTTGTATCCCCCAGTGATCAAGGGTGGTGCCCAGCACGCGATCCAACTCAGCACGCGTATTGAGATAGGCTATCTGCGCGGATACGCGTGCGCTCTGCGCGGCACGCAAACTGCCCTGATAGCTCAACACCTGAAAGTTTGATGAACGCCCTGCCAGCAGTTTGGCTTGCTCCGCCTGTAGCGTTTTTTCTGACAACCGCGTCAGGCGGTCGGCAATCAAAAACTGCTGCCAACTGCTGTTAAGCGCGTTGACCTGCTGAGTAACCGTTTCTTCCAGTTGTTGATGTACATCCGCCATTTGTAGTAACTGTATTTTCCCCGCCACCCAGACGCGTTGCTCTTCCTGACGGGCTTGCAGGTCGTTCAGCGGGATAGACACATTCAGGCCGACATAGCGCTGCCAGCGGCTATCATTCTGGATATCCGCTGAGCGGGTGTTGAGCCGCCCGGCCCCAGCGACCAGATCCACCCCCCACAGGCGCTGATTTTTCGCCTGCATCAGGTAAATTTTCTGTTTGTGCGCCGTGAGCTGCTGAATCAGATAGTCAGGCTGATTTTTCATCGCCATTGCTATCGCCTGCGGCGCTTTCAGGGTGATCGGATGTATGTCGAGGCGTTCGCTGGCACTCAGTGCGGTACGGGTGTCGATGCCTAATAAGCCGCACAACGCCAGACGGCGTTCAGCCAGCGTATTCTCTTGCTGCTCCAGGCTTAACTGCTGCGAGGAGATATCGGCATCGCTCTGCAACCTGTCGAGCGCCGCCTGTCTGCCACTATCAATCAATGCCTGCATCACGTCGCGTTGCGCGCTGGCGCGTTGCAAAGACGCCTGCGCCAGCAGTACCCCTTGCTGTGCGGCCAGTAATCCGTAATAAGCCTGGATAATTAGAGTAATCGTTTCGGCGATCTGCTTTTGCTGGTTCAGGTGACCAATGCGTTCATCAAGCCGGGCCAGGCGTACCGGTGCGGTATTAAATTCGACACCCGCACCTTTTAGCAACGGCTGCACCACCGTGAGCGTGTTGCCCCGACTTCGGGTGCTGCCGAACGAGGTTAAGCCGGAATAGTCTTCGTTCCAGTCCGCTTCAAGCTGCGTTCCCAGCGGCGTCAGCAGGCTGGTGGAAAGGCCTGCATGATTTTCCTGCCCAGGCAATTGATCACCCGTGTTGCGACGATACTGATTGTTCAACACCAGATGCGGCCGGAAACTGTCTTCGGCAACCACCAGGTCAAACTTGTCCATCAGCCGGGTTAGCGCGACGCTTTTTAGCGTATTACTGTTGCGAACCCCCAGCGCGACCGCATCGGCCAGCGTGAGCGGTATTGTCTCTGGTGGTAATGGCGATTCAGCCATCGAGGCAGCCGCCACCGACAACCAGGGCAACATCAGCAGCGATAAAAAAGCGACAGTCTGTGCCGATTTAATGTTCACGCAGCGCCTCCGCAGGGGATAACCGCGCCGCCGTGAGAGACGGTTTCAGACCAAAAAACACGGCCAGCATCAATGCACTGCCGATAGCCAGCGGAAACACCCACGGGTCAGCCATCAGCGGCCAGTCGACATAACGGGTATACCCCCAGGCAAGCAGCGCCCCCGCCACGCAGCCCAACACGGCACCGGGCAGCGAAAGCAGCGCCGCTTCCAGCAAAAACAAAACACCGATGTCCAGTGAGCGTGCACCGATAGCTTGTCGCAGGCCGATCTCATGCCGCCGCGTCGACACGCTCATCACCATGACATTCATTACGCCAATGCCACCCATCAACAGCGCGACAGCAGCCAGCGCCACCAGCAAATAGCGGAAGGTCGTATTCTGCTTCGCCACGCTGTCGATAAGCTGCTGTTGAATCTGAACCTGGATCGTCCGCGTCGGCAGCATCTGTTCAAGCCAGGGGCGGATTGCATTAACCACCGGCGTCAGGAGCGCGGTCGATGTCACCTGTATGTACAGCAGGTCCGTGGTCGCAAAAGGAGAAATCCGCGTGATCGTTTCTATCGGCACCAGCACCACGTGATCGATAGTCTGCCCCCCCACCGATGCCGTAGTCGGTTTCAGGATACCGATAACATCGAAGGCGTAGCGGCCGAGCTGGAGCGCACGCGCCGATGAGGTGCCCGCCAGACGGGACGCCAGTTCCGCGCTGATAATGCTATAGGTACTGCGGCTGTCGTAGCGTGAAAACGCCCGCCCCTGCGTTAACGTTAACCCCAGCAACGGCATCAGATCCGGCGTAGAACCGATCACCACCAACGGGATAGCGTCATCGTCATTCTTCTGTGGCAGCCGGATATTCCAGCGCGCCAGCGGGACAATACGACGAATGCCACGATGGACACGGGCCAGCGCGGAAAAATCCAGATTAATCGGCAACGGGACTGCTGCGTGCTCATCCTCCTTTATGCCGATGTCAACCACAATGATATCACTGCCCAGATTGTCAAAGGCGCTCAATGCCACCTGCTGGGCGCTTTTACCCAGCAGCAACAGCGCCACCACCAACGCACTGCCAACGCCAATACCCAGCATCGCCAGCGACGCACGCTGATGAAACGCGAGCAGATTGCGGCAAGCCTCAAGCCACTGTTGCAGTACATTCATCCCGTGCTCACTCCGCGATCAGTACGCCGTCATGCATACGGCAACGCCGCTGCAGCCGCTGCGCCAATCGTTCGTCATGGGTCACCATGACGAGGGTTAACGCCCGCTGGCGGTTAATGTCCAGCAACAGGTTGATAATCTCTTGTGCGGTTTCTGCATCCAGATTACCGGTTGGCTCATCCGCCAGCAGCACGGTCGGTTCACCGACCAGCGCCCTGGCCAATGCCACCCGCTGACGCTGCCCACCGGACAGTGTTGCCGGGCGTTGCAGACGATGTGAATACATGCCCAATTCGCCCAGAACCCCGGCAGCACGGCGGCGGGCCTGCACTACCGGGACGTTCCGATACAACAGTGGCAGCGCCACGTTATCCAGTACGCTATGGCTGCTCAGCAAATGAAAATGCTGGAACACAAACCCCAGTTTTTGATTACGCAATCGGGCCCGCAAACGGTTGGAACACGGCTGGATATCCTCGCCATCCAGATGGTAGCTGCCCTGCTGTAGCGGCTCCAGCAGCCCCAGCACATTGAGCAGCGTACTTTTGCCGCTGCCAGAGCGGCCGAGAATAGCGCAGGTTTCTCCGTGCCGGATATGTAATGAAAGCGCGCGCAAGATAACCGTATCACCATAGCGGTGGTGCAAATTTTCAATCCGAATCACAGGTATAAGTTTCCTATCCGCACCCTGATATCCCGGCCCTACGCCAAGTTGCAGGTGCGTTGGCGGCGTTACTCGGCCCATTTCATGGGCCTCGCCCTAAAGAGCCAACGCATTACGTTGTTCAAAACGCTGCGCATTTTGCCCTGCCACTCGAATTATGTAGGGCATATAAAAAATGACCGGTACTTTATTAATCGGGGAACAACATTAATCGGGGAACAGCAACATGGTTATAAAAAGGAAAAACATAGCAAAATCAGCAAAAGTGATTTTGATACCATTTATATTTCCTTATATCCCATATCTACCCCGACAGTATTACACTGACACGTTTATCAGCGTATTTACTTTATCCATCACGTTTACTTCATTCATCTCAATGATGAGCATCGCCCTGATAACACCTCACCTGTTATTTTTAGTGAGGCACATCTGATGGAATAATGGCAACGACGGTCTGATCGAACATGATGTCATCCCTGAATTTATTCGCAGGGTCCGTGACACCGTTTTTACACTGTACTTTCGTATCCGCACTATTCGCCGGAACAAAAACGACATGCATCCTGGCAGGATGTTCACTCGGAAGTTGCCGCCCATGTTCACTCCCCAACTCAAAGGAGTGTACATTACCTATCATTTGACCATCTTTACGAGATATCGCCAGGCAGTAACCGCTTGTATTCGCCACATAAGTTTTAGTCTTACCCGGATGGTATGGGTTGAATGGTGGTGTGCCCACGCCTGAATCTGCCTGCACGGTGAATGCCGATAATAGCAAGCAGCCGACAGCAGCAGAAAAAAGACATTTTTCATATTTCATAACTCACCTCAGATGTTGTAAAAATAACATAATATAAAGATCACCTTGACGGTTACACGCCCACCAGAAACAGCATCGAATCAACACTATCTGAATACGTGAAATACTGGGAGCGTGAAAATATATTATTCAGCCACCCTCATATCGACATCAGAATATTCCCAACTCTCGAATCAGGAAAAGCATCACTATAAAATAAAAAAGAATAAATATTTCCATACAGCAATAGACAATCTGCAACGCGTCGGTCAATATCAGATAAGCGCATCTGAATTATTCATAAAAAAAAGCCCCGATATTATCGGGGCCAGACAGTGTAATGCGAAATAGGAAAGAATTAATGCTCATGCTCCAATGCCTGAGCCTCCGCCTGATTACGGTTTTCAATAGCAATTTTTTTCGGCTTTTCGTTTTCCGGAATATCCTGCTGCAAATTAATGGTCAGCAGGCCATTTTCCAGATGCGCGCCTTCCACCTTAACATGCTCCGGCAATGAATAACTGATGCTGAAATCAGTGTGATTGATGCTGCGATAGAGCCAGCCTTCCTGCTGACCTTCCGATACGTCGTCCTTGTGTTTCCCGCTGATGGTAAGCTGGCCACCATGCGTGCTGATCGTCAGTTCCTCTTCGCGCCAGCCAGGCACGCTAACCGTGATGCCATAGTGGGTGTCGTCAAGCCGACGGATATCGTAGGATGGCGTAGCGGTGAGCGGTGTATCGCCGGTCAATTGGCTGAACAACCGGTCGATACGGTTGAAGCGGTCAGAGAACAGCGAATCGGTGATGGCTGGAAATAAAGACATGGATTTGAATGCCATGGTTAACCTCCTGAATATATCGTTACACACATTCAAAAGTGCAAACCGCAAGGCAACGACAGTGTCTTGCTTTCACCTCTTCATATAGTTCTGCACAGGATTTTTTCAAGGGCTATGGCTAAAAAATATTCACACAGGTGGTACGAGGGCATCCCTGCCCTGCACTTTCAGGCGTTACGCTGCTGCGGCAACAGCCAGTACAACACCAGCGCGACGGCAAAGGTCACCGGCGCGGAAAACGACTGCATGACAGCGCTGCCATGCATCAGCGCCACCCCGGCCACCACGCTCAGCAGCCAGGCACCAAGCCCGGTCGGATTAAACGCACGCACTGTTGCCGCGGTAGACTGTGCACGGTGGGAGACGATATGTGCCAGCGCCACGCCGACCCACGCCACCACAAACACTCCCTGATAGGCCAGCGCCTGCAAAATATACGCAAACACATCCGCCAGCATCAGGACATAGACCGCCGCCCCGACGACACAAGCCCACACAATCTTGCGATAACGCAACCGCAGCAGACGATCAAAAAACACCTGCATGTTGACGGTAGCCAGATAATAGTTGGCGGTATTGATACGTGTCTGGGTTACCCACACGAACAACAGCCCCCAAAAACCCAACAGATTGAGGATATTCACCACTACCGCGGTTTCACTGACGCCATTCTGCCCGGCAAAACTGCTGACCAGGTAGATGCCAACCACCCCGTTCAACAGAAACGTGATCAGATAGAACGGCATACCGAAATTGATACGTGCGTGGTACTGGCTGTCTTCCCGGCGGCCAAACCGGGCGTAATCGAAGGTGTACATCATCAGGATCCACACCCCCATGTAGTAGGTGAAGCAGTTCCACCAGCCGTAGGCAGGCGGCGATGTCGGCCCGAACGACAGCCATTGCGGTTGATAGCCATAATGCTGGATAGACACCGCCACCGTCAGCACCAATCCGAGCAGATAAAACGGCAGCAACACACCGTTGAACTTGTCCAGCCAGTGCTGCACGCTGCCGAAAATCAGCGGCACGCTGTAAAGCACCACCAACAGGGCAGCCCAGTGATAATCCAGCGACGGGAACAGGTGATTAATGGCAAATGCAATCACCGAACCTTCAAACACCGCGTAATAAATGGCGGTGGAGAAAAAGATCAGTGTCGCCAGTGCCGAGCCCGCCTGACCAAACAACTGGCCGGAAAAGGCTGCCACCGACAAGCCGCTACGAATAGCGAAGCGGCTAATGGCGGCGTTGATCAAACCGTAACACACGACGGATAGCACCATACCGATAATGGCATTACGCGCGCCGTAATTCAGCGCCAGCGACGCCCCCACCACAATATAAAAAATTGCGCTGCACACCGCCCACCAGGCCATGGTCAGCGATAGCTTTCCCATGCGCTCCGTCCCGGATACCGTATCGGCAGGCGATGCCGCCGCTGCCCCCTGAACATCAGATACCTCAGCCATCGCAACCCCTCCACAGACCCGTATTGAATAACATGCCACCCGCGTCATGCGGCATGGTGACATGCGTTATGGCCGAACCCACCCGCCGCCGCGACGAAAGCCGCACGGTTAGTCAGGTTGCTCGGTATGTCAGACGAGGTCCCGCCATCGCCGTTCCTGGTGCTGGCGCAGGGAAAAATCGGCGGGACCGTCTGAAATCAGTGTGTTAACGTCAATGTGTTAACGTCAGTGCGTTAACAACTGTGTCAGCCGTTCAAGACGGCGGCGATAGTGTTGCCGGGCGGCCAGCGCCTCTTCCAGCGACACCGGCGTAAACCGAACGCTGTAGTGGGGTTGCAGTTGCCCGATGATGTCCAAATCGCTGCTGATCACCGTCCCCAGCGTCATGTAACCGCCGCCAGACACCGCATCACGCAACAGAATGATCGGCTCCAGGCCACCTGGCACCTGCACCGAGCCGATGGGGTAACAGGCATCGACGATATTGGACGGGTCCGAACCGGCACCAAACGGCGGTGTGCGCGGCTCAAACGCCAGCGGTGCGCCGCCCTTGAGCCGGTAGCCGATACGGTCGGCTTCGGTGCCGACTCGCCAGTCATCAGCAAAAAATTGTTCTACCGCCGCCGGAGTCAGGCGATGAATGTATAGCCCGGTCACCATGCGCAGCGTCACGTTCTTATTCAGCGGCTGGAGGCAGTCAACCGGAACCGTCACATCCGGCGCGGCTTTGCGGTACGGCGTCCCCACTGGCAGCACATCATTGGCGGCCAGTCGGCGCCCCTGATACCCGCCCAACGCGCCGAGCGCATAGGTCGAACGGCTGTCCAGTACCTCCGGCACCGCGATCCCCCCCGCCACCGCCAGGTAGGCGCGGCACCCGGCCGTTGTCGGCGCAAAACGCAGTACCTGACCGGCGCGCACCGCAAATGTAGTATCCAGTGGCATCGCCATACCATCCAGCAACGGCGACATCCGCGCCCCGCACACCGCCACCAACGCATCACCCTCAAACTGCAATTCTGGCCCCAGCAGCGTCATTTCCAGCACCGCAGCCTGCACCGGGTTGCCTACCAGCATATTCGCCAGTTGCAACGAATACTGATCCAGCCCGCCAGAGGGGGGAATACCCAGGTGGTAATAGCCTTCGCGCCCGGTATCCTGTATTGAGGTTGCCAACCCCGGGCGGATGACATGAATCCGTACATTCGATATCCGCTCACCCGATATCTGCGCGCGACTACCCTGCATACAGCACCCCCTGAAGATAGTGTTTATAACCAGCCGGGTCGGCGAGGAACTTATCCAGTTCAAACGTTACCGGGCGAATGCGCAGGCTGAAATCACCGGCTTCTACCGCCTGTACATCCTGCTCATAACGCGCCAGATCGATAGGCTTAAACTGCACGATGTCGCCCGCGCGAAAAAACACCATCGACGATTGCAGGTAATCCAGGCGTTGTTCCGGGTCGTAAATCGGTGCCGGAGTGACACCAAACAACTGGTAACCGCCCGCGCCTCGTACCGAATAAATACAGCCGAAACAGCCGCCGTGCCCCAGCGACAATCTGGGGGTATCGGTACGTGGCCGCAGGTATTTCGGCACCTGAAGCTGCTGCGCCTGCTCTACCATCTGAAACATGAACGGCAACCCCGCCACGAATCCCACCATCGACACAAACCACGGCGTGCCACTGTGCGCCGCAATGAACGCCGCCACGTCCTGATAACCGTTGATGCGCGCGGCATATTCCAGGTCGGTAGCCGTCGGATCCTGATGGCGATCACGAAACCGCATCAGGGTTTCGTGGGTCCAGGGGTCGTTGTACAGCACCGGAATTTCGATGATGCGCGTATCCAGCACCGTCATCGTCTGCGCCTGTTGTTCGGTACGCTGCACCGTCTCCAGCAGCGCCTGGGGCGCGATGACATCGGGGTTAAAGCGCACCTGAAAGGACGCGTTCGCCAGGCAAATATCCAGCACGCCGGGCAGCGCCTGCTGCTCCAGCGCACGGGTCATCGCCAACCCGCGAAAAAACGCGCCCAGCGACATGGCTTGATCAATTTCGGCAAACAGGTGCTCATCGCCGCCAAAGGTGTAACGTATTGCAGGAAACGTCATCTCAGGCCTCCTTCGACAGCAACAATGATTCGGCTTCTCGCGCCTGTAGCCAGCTTTCCAGCGAGGTGGTATCAAAGTGCCCGGCGCGCAGACGGGTATCCGCCAGTAACCATTGATGCAATGACTGTGTGGTGGTAATGCCGCCGATTCGTAACTGATTCAGCGCCTGCTCGGCACGGGCCAGCGTCTGCTGGCGTGTCGGTCCTGATATCACCACTTTGGCGAGCAACGAGTCGTAATACGGCGGGACGCGGTAACCGCTAAACAGATGGCTGTCGATACGAATGCCGGGGCCTTGCGGCCAGCTCAGCGATTCCACCACTCCGGGGCAAGGGAAAAAATTACGCGTTGGATCCTCAGCGTTGATGCGCATCTCACAGGCATGTCCATGCAGACTGATCTCTGCCTGACGCAGGCTAAGCGGTTCGCCACTGGCAATACGCAACATCCATTGCACCAGATCGACACCCGTCACCCGCTCCGTGACCGGATGTTCAACCTGAATACGGGTGTTCATTTCGATGAAATAGAACTGTTCCCGCTCAGTATCAAACAGGTATTCCAGCGTACCGGCGCTGCGGTAGCGCAACTGTTGTGCCAGTTGCAGAGCGCTGTGGCACAAGGCTTCGCGCTGTGTCGGCGTCAACGCGGGCGACGGTGCCTCTTCGAATACTTTCTGGCGGCGACGTTGCAACGAGCACTCCCGCTCATACAGGTGCACCGCCCGTTCACCGTCACCCAGAATTTGCACCTCGATATGCCGGGCGTGGCGAATAAACAACTCCAGGTAGACATCGCCACATCCGAACGCCGCTCTCGCCTCGCTCTGGGCAATCGGAAACTCGCGTTTCAGGTCATCCTCATGATTGACGACCCGGATGCCACGCCCACCGCCGCCCGCAGCCGCTTTGATTAACAGCGGATAGCCAATCTCTGCGGCAGCCTGTAACGCCGCCTCCAATGACGACAACACCCCCGAACCGGGCACAACCGGCACCCCCGCCGCCTGCGCGGTGTGCCGCGCCACGGCCTTGTCGCCCATCATGCGAATGGTTTCCGCCGTCGGGCCGACAAACACCAGCCCAGCCTGTTCTACCGCCTCGGCAAAGGCGGCATTCTCAGACAGAAAGCCGTACCCCGGATGTATCGCATCCGCCCCGCTGTCTCTGGCTGCCTGCAACAACGCCGCCTGATTCAGGTAGCTCTGGTCGGCTCGCGCCGGTCCCAGCAGTACTTTTTCATCCGCCAGACGCACGGGCAGCGAATCGATGTCGGCCTCGCTGCAGGCGGCTACGGTGGCAATCCCCAAACTCCGGGCGGCATGAATAATGCGAACAGCAATTTCCCCGCGGTTGGCGATAAGCAATTTTTTGATCGGCTGATGCATTGTGCGGTTCTCCTGATGACGTAATAACGAGGATATATCCCCGTCATACTTCAAGTTGCAGATGCGTTGGCTTCCTGCAACTCGAATTATTTAAGGTATGCGTTGTAGGGTTACCGTTATTCATCGATTTTTATGATGGCTATTACCTGCCCCGGCTCCAGCGCATCACCGCTATTCACACAGAAAGACACCAATTCGCCAGCCTGCTCCGCATAAATTTCACTGAACTGTTTCATGACCTCGACCAGGCCAATAACCGTATTCGCGCTAACCGGCGTATTCTCTTCAATAAACGCGGGAGCATCCGGTGCAGGCTGACGATAAAAAATACCCGGTAAAGGAGAGCAAACCTCATATGTTTTCATGTGCCTAATTCCTTATAATTATTTATCAATTACCGATTATTAAAACTATTTTGCAAGGGTGAACGCACACGAATATTGGCGTTATCCAATGCTTCGCGCGTCGCTTTAATTAATGCCAGTGCGCCGGGTGTATCACTATGAATACAAATAGAATCAAACTCGACGTGAATCTCTTCGCCATCAACTGTCGTCACTTTACCTTCCATGCAGGCACGCACCACTTTCGCCGCTACCCGTGCGGGGTCCAGCTCGCCAACCCGGCGGGTAAAGACGATAGAACCGCTGACGTCGTATTCCCTGTCACCATAAAACTCACAAATAACAGGATGTTGTAATTTTTTCGCTTCTTGCCAGACCCATGACCCGTGCAGACAAAACAACCGTAACGCCGGGTCTAACCGATGCAGCGTTTCCACAAACAGCTGCGCGGATGGCTGGTCACGTGCCAGATGCATATATAGCGCACCGTGCGGTTTAATGTGCTGCAACGGTAATTGATACAGCCGGGTAAATTCACGTAATGCACCGAGTTGGTACAGAATATCATTCACCACTTCCTGCGGCGGGCTGTGAATATGTCGTCGGCCAAAACCGACCAGATCACGAAATCCAGGATGTGCGCCGACGGCAACACCATAATCACTGGCCCATTCAATAGTTTGCCTCATCGTTGAAGGGTCGCCCGCATGAAACCCGGCAGCAATATTGGCAGAACTTATATAAGACATAATCTGTCGATCAACATCATCGCCTATTTTCCAGGGGCCAAAGTTTTCCCCCATATCGGAATTCAGATCGATTTCATATTTCATAGTTATTTCTTATTTGTGATGGTTTTGTTTAAAAATAATATAGAACCACTATTTTCTCTTCGGAAAGACGTATTTTCAGAATGCTCACTATCTGAAAAACAGAACGCTCATCGACAAGGGGTATGCCATGGTTACATTGCGTCAAATCCGCTACTTCATCGCTACGGCGGAGATGGGCCAAATATCTCAGGCGGCGATTCATCTCAATATTTCGCAGTCGGCGGTCACCACCGCGATTCAGGAGCTGGAAAACCTGCTGGGAAAACCGCTGTTCCTGCGTTCGGTGCACGGTATGACACTGACCGAAAACGGCAGTTACTTCCTCAATCACGCCTACGCCGTGCTGCGCAGCGTGGATGACGCCATGCATATTCCGCTGACCGACAATCGTATCGCCGGTTCGCTTAACATGGCCGCCAGCTATACGGTGATGGGGTATTTTCTGCCGTTTCATTTGCAGCGGCTGTCATACGGCTTTCCTCACGTCACTATTCATCTCAACGAACGCGAGCGGCAGGATATCGAAACGGGATTACTGGATCGTTCTGTAGATTTGTCGCTGGTGCTGACCGCCAACATTACCCACCCGGAAATAACCGCCGAGCCGCTGTTTAATTCGGAGCGACGGCTATGGCTGCCCAGCCGTCACCCGCTGTGCGATAAACCGGAGGTGAGCCTGGCGGATGTCGCCGACGAGCCTTTTATCATGTTGACGGTGGATGAAGCAGATCACAGCGCCATGCGCTATTGGGAATTGAGTGGACATCGCCCGAAGGTGATGCTGCGCACCAGCTCGGTGGAGGCGGTGCGCAGCATGGTAGCGAACGGACTGGGCGTCGCTATTTTGTCCGATCTGGTGTATCGCCCCTGGTCGCTTGAAGGGCGGCGTATCGAAACCCGGTCACTGAAAGACCGGGTGCATCCGATGAGCGTCGGGCTCGCCTGGTCGCGCGATGCCGAGTTTACCCCGGCGATGCAGGCGGTTCGGGAATACTTCCGCAACCTGTTTCTAACGCCACAACTGGCGTTTTCACGCCGTTAGGCCGACGCCGCAACCGGATGACGCGGCCCGAAACGCAACGCCATCAGGATCAGCACCACCACGCCTGCCGCCATGATAAGCCAGGCCTGCCCCAGACCGCTGGTATACTGCCGGATAACCCCCGCCAGCAGCGGCATCAGGCTGGCAATCAGATAACCCCCGCCTTGCACAAACCCCATCAGCGCGCCAGCCTGACGCGGGTCATCCACTTGATCCAGCGCGATAATCAGCGACAGTGGAAACAGCGCACCAATACCCAGTCCCAATGCAATCATGATCGGCAACACCAGCGTCTGCGGTGCCAGTATCAGCCCGGCCATTCCCATCAGCAGCAATAACAAGACCGGCAACAGCAGATAACGCCGGTCCGGGAAGCGGTTGATCAGCAACGAAACCAGCAACCCGGCCACCACTTCGGTTAGCGTCAGCCCGCCCAGTAATAACCCGCTACGGGCGGGACTCCAGCCAAGCTGGGTGTAATACGGCGGCAACCAGGCCAACACCAGGGTATACGCCGCGGTGCCGATGCCGAAAAAGATCATCAGCGCCCAGGCCCGGCTCTGCGACGACGCAGGCGCTGAACCCGAGCGCGACGCGGTATCCGGCATCGGATTCAGCGACACCGTAATCAGCCAGGCCAGCGTCGCCAACGTCGCCAGTCCGCCCCATATCGCCAGCGCGCCATCCCAGTCCATGATGTCGGCCAACGGTGAGATGCTGGCTGCCGCCATCGCAGCCCCCGCCATGATAGCGGTCGTGTACAACCCCATGAGGCGACTGCTTTGTCGAGTGAAGCTGCGTCGCAAAAACGACGGCATCAACGCCTGAATCAGCGCGATGCCGATACCGGCCAGCGCAGCGGTCAGCAATAATCCGGTGGTGCTGGTTAACCAGCAGCGCAGCAGGCAGGCGACCGCAATCCCGACGATACCAATGCCGATACCGCGGTATTCTCCCAGTCGTGCCTGGAGCCAGCCGCCATACAGGGCGCAGATGCCCATCGCGAATACCGGCAGCGTAGTTAGCAGGCCAGCTTGCGTATCCCCCATGCCGGTCGCCGCCTGAATCCGCGACAGCAATGGCCCGACCCCAGCCAGCACCGGCCGGAGATTCAGCCCCAGTAACATGATGGTAATGACAACAAAAAGCAGTGATCCTGCACGAATTGCGTGTGACATAACGCTCCTTATGATCCCCAGAGACTTGAACGACGACAGGTATTGTCCGTAGAATATCTTCATCAAAAGAATCTTAACGTCAAGATAAATTATGCTTATGACAGATCGTGCAGATACCGCTTATGAACAATGGCGACAAGAAAGGCCGGATATTGACCCATTCCCCATGCAGGTCGTGGGCCGACTCCTCGAAACTACCCAACGTCTCGAACGGGACCATCTCAATCCGCTGTTTGCCCGTTTTGGGCTGCGCCCTGGCGAGTTTGACGTGCTGGCGACGTTGCGGCGTAGCGGTGAGCCCTATGCGCTGACGCCCACGCAGTTGTACGAAGCATTGATGATGTCCTCAGGTGGCATGACCAACCGTATCGACAGGCTGGAGCAGGCGCAATGGGTGATGCGTCATAGCAACCCACAAGATCGGCGCGGGACACTGGTGACACTGACGAAACAAGGGCAGGAACTGATGGATACGCTGGTGACGCTGCATATTGACAATGAGCGACAGGCGCTGGCGTCATTGAATGACGATGAACAGCAACAACTCAACCGACTGCTCAAGAAATTACTGGCGGGTTTGCCGCAGCCATAAAAAATCCGCCCTATTGGGCGGATTTTTCAAAACAACGATGTCACGCAGTGCGTGCAACGCATGGCGCGATTAGAAACGGTAGCCTACGCCTACGTTCCAGCTGCCTACGTCAACGCTGCGGATACGGCTCTGCTCGTAACCAACATCAAAGGCGACGTTCTGAACCGGGTTGAACTGCAGACCGGCACCGTATACGAAGCCAGCGTCGCTGGAGCTCGCGTTGGAAGAACCGTCAGTCTCGTGGAAAGTGAACTTGCCTGCGCTCACACCAACCAGGCCATAGATGCTCGCCCAGTCGTTGAAACGGAAGGACGGACCTGCGCTGAAGCCGTAGTACTGTGCTTTGTTGTAAACGCCGTCAGTAGTCTGGCTGTCCTGCAAGTAGGTGAAAGACCCTACTACGCCCAGTTGGCTGTTGTCGAACTCATAACGGTATTTCAGGTTAAAGCCCGGCAGTTTGTTCATTTCGCTCTGAGCGTCGCCCTGAGCATAACCAAGAGATACAGTGCTTTCGCCAGCCACTGCAGTACCTGCGCTTACGGCCAGAACACAAGCCAGAGCGGAAAGACACGCGATTTTTTTCATAATATGCCTCGAAATTATCTTACGAAAGAAGATTTAAGCGAGGCAAATATAACAAAAAATTAGGGCACATACCGCCTGGTTATTATTTTTCAATTAGGCCAAACATGTAACAATTCATTTCATTTTAAATTCATTATATTGATTTTAAAAGGGAAATAAAGTTCACCATGCTATGAAAAAATAAATGCTTTTCTTCGCTTCGATACGGAGTTTTCTTAATTTTTTGATTAATTTTCAAGCTGAATTTATATCAAAAAATATTTTCCTCATGAAGAGTAAATTAAGGTCAACAAGAGTAAACTAACCTGGAATAATTTGTTCATTTATTGCCTACTTTCTTCTGGCTGCACATCGTATTTTAAGGCCTTGCAATGACCTTGATTTCCTCGTTGAAAAACTCTGTATTACTACCGGTATTACTGATCATCATCGCCATGCTTTCCATTCAGACCGGCGCGGCGATGGCCAAAATGGTCTTCCCTGTCATCGGGGCGTCCGGCATGACGGCGCTGCGCCTGGCGATAGGCACATTGATTCTGTTGATCGTATTCAAGCCCTGGCGGCTGCATTTCGGTTCGGATCGGTTGCCGTTGCTGGTCTATGGCATCACACTCGGCGGTATGAATTATCTGTTCTATCTGGCGCTGCGCACCGTACCGTTGGGGATCGTGGTAGCGCTGGAGTTCACCGGGCCGTTGGCAGTCGCTATCCTGGCTTCTCGTCGTCTACTGGACTTCATGTGGATTTTGCTGGCCGCTACCGGGTTGTGGCTCTTGCTGCCGCTCGGGCAACCTATTGATAATGTCGACCTGACTGGTGCCGCCTTTGCCGTTGGTGCCGGTGCCTGCTGGGCGGGCTATATTCTGTTTGGTCAGAAAGCAGGGGCCAGCCACGGTGCCGGTACGGTGGCGATGGGGTCACTGATCGCAGCACTGGTGTATTGCCCGATAGGCTTGCTGTTTTCCGATACTACCACCCTGTTTTCACTCAATATCCTACCGATCGGTATTGCGGTGGCGGTGCTCTCCACCGCCTTACCGTATACGCTGGAGATGCTGGCGTTAACCCGGTTGCCGACACGGACATTCAGTACCCTGATGAGCATGGAGCCTGCTGTGGCAGCCATATCCGGCATTATCTTTCTGAACGAGCATCTGTCATTCACTCAATGGCTGGCGCTGGCGTTTATTATTATTGCGTCGCTGGGCACCACGCTTAGCGCGAAAAAAACCGCCGTATCGGCGTCATCCTGAACCTGAAATACCGTTTTCCCGGCCGCCCTCGGCCGGGAAATATCCTTTCGCATGACAATCCGGTCGCTCGACTTAATTCCAGCCGGACACATTCCGAAAAAAAATCACAACGTGAAATAGCACTAAAAGTGAAATTTTTATTTTCTGTATAAAAAGTCAAAACAACACTTTTGATGCCTGAGTCTATTCCTGTAATAGAGCGAACTGAGCATCTTCCACTCATGTCGATTGTTATAATTCACTGCGTTGATAGCCAGAATCATTATCAGTCATAACGGAAATAGAGAGGATAATACTATGCGTACAGCCAAACTGGTAAAAACAGCCTCCGCTGATCTTATTTTCACCCGTAACGATCTGGACGATAACGTTAAAGCCTCGACCATCGCCCTGCTCAATCAGCTGGTCGTGGACTTCACCGATCTGTCGCTCATCACCAAACAAGCACACTGGAACATGCGTGGGGCGAACTTCATCGCGGTACATGAGATGCTGGATACCTTCCGCACCTCGCTGATTGCCCATCTGGACACCTTCGCCGAGCGTGTAGTGCAGTTAGGCGGCGTAGCAACCGGCACCACTCAGGTCATCCACGAGAAAACCGCGCTGAAGAGCTACCCGCTCACTATCCACAGCGTGCAGGACCATCTGAAAGCCCTGGCAGATCGCTACGCCACTGTGGCGAATACGGTCCGCAAAGCCATCGGTCAGGCGCAAGATGAAGATACCGCAGACATGCTTACCGCTGCCTCCCGCGACCTGGATCAGTACCTGTGGTTCATCGAAGCCAACATCGAATAATTTATCAATGATGACCGGCGGTTCAGCCGCCGGATTTATCCTCCAATATCGCGGCTTCATCCCACTTTTACGCTTTTATCCCTGTGGTTTTTCCTGGTTTTCACCCCGTCACGCAACCTGAAATAATATGCATTATTTTTGCATCACTACGCAAATCGTTCGAATAGTCGGCGCAAAACGTACAAAAAATTAGCGCTTGTTAGCAATATTGACCCCGGAACGTAATCAACGGTTGTGTCCCCTGCACAATTCAGTTATTCATAGCAGCGCATTCCATAGGCGTTTCTAATGGATGCAGCATAATAATTAGCGGGTCTACCCGTCCTGTTTTGGCAACGACTCCCCCTGTTTTCTCCACCGCCCCTGAGTAGCAGTACGGCGGATGACCAGACCGATGCCGGGCCATCAGCCCTACGCCTGCAACCGGGACTGACACAGTAAATCCGTAAGGTGTGGTAAGACAGCGGAATATATAACCAACGAGAGGAAGGACGTTTTGATGAAATCGTTATTTAAAGTTTCACTGGCCGCACTTGCGCTGGCCTTTAGCCTGTCCGGTCAGGCAGCAGAAAAAACACTACTTGTGGCGACCGATACGGCGTTCGTACCGTTTGAATTCAAGCAAGGCGACAAATACGTCGGTTTTGATATCGACCTGTGGGACGCCATCGCCAAACAGCTGAACCTGAATTACACCCTGAAGCCGATGGATTTCAGCGGTATCATCCCGGCACTGCAAACCCGCAACGTGGATCTGGCGCTGGCTGGCATCACCATTACTGAAGAGCGCAAACGCGCAATCGATTTCTCGGACGGCTATTACAACAGCGGCCTGCTGGTGATGGTGCGTGCCGACAATCAGGACATCAAAGGCGAGCAGGATCTGGCAGGCAAAGTGGTGGCGGTGAAGAGCGGCACCGGTTCTGTCGATTACGCCAAAGCCAACATCAAAACCAAAGAACTGCGCCAGTTCCCAAACATCGACAACGCTTATCTGGAACTGGGCACCAACCGTGCTGACGCGGTGCTGCATGACACGCCGAACATCCTGTACTTCATCAAAACGGCTGGCAACGGCAAGTTCAAAACCGTCGGTGAGTCGATCAAAGCACAGCAATACGGCGTTGCTTTCCCGAAAGGCAGCGACGAGCTGCGTAATAAGGTAAACGGTGCGCTGAAAACCCTGCGCGACAACGGCACTTACGCCACCATCTACAAAAAATGGTTCGGTACTGACCCGAAATAACAGGTGCTACCTGACAGGTTGAATAGCCTTTGCGGTGCCCTCGGTAATACCGGGCGGCACCTGGCTATTATGGCGTTATCATTGCTGGAGAATGTTCATGCAGTTTGACTGGAGTGTCATTTGGCCGTCTATCCCTCAGTTGCTGGAAGGGGCCCAAATGACTCTGCTGATTTCCGTGCTGGGGCTATTGGGCGGCCTGGTTATTGGCGTCGTGGCGGGCTTTGCCCGCGTCTATGGCGGATGGTTATCCAATCGCACCGCGTTGGTGTTTATCGAAGTGATCCGTGGCACCCCCATGGTGATACAGATAATGTATATCTACTTCGCCCTTCCCATGATGCTGACATCGGTTCGCATAGACCCGGTTACCGCAGCCATCATCACTATCATGATTAACTCCGGTGCCTACATCGCCGAAATTACGCGTGGTGCGGTGCTGTCTATCCATAAAGGCTTTACCGAAGCCGGTCTGGCGCTCGGGTTATCACACCGCGCCACGTTGCGGCATGTGATTACGCCGCTGGCATTACGTCGTATGTTGCCCCCGTTGGGTAACCAGTGGATCATCAGTATTAAAGACACATCATTGTGTATTGTGATTGGTGTCTCTGAGCTCACGCGTCAGGCACAGGAAATCATTGCGGGCAATTTCCGCGCATTGGAAATACTGACTGCCACAGCGATTATCTATCTGGTAATTACACTGGTTCTTACCATTGGAATGCGCTGGCTGGAAAGAAGACTGAAGATTATATGATTGAATTCAAAAACGTATCGAAACACTACGGTCAGACTCAGGTACTGCACGACATCAACCTGAACATCAATCAGGGTGAAGTGGTGGTGATTATCGGGCCGTCTGGCTCCGGGAAATCCACCCTGTTGCGTTGCATCAACAAGCTGGAAGAGATCAGCAGCGGCGAGCTGGTGGTAGACGGACTGACCGTCAACGACCCGAAAGTGGACGAGCGCCTGATTCGTCAGGAAGCTGGCATGGTGTTCCAGCAGTTCTACCTGTTCCCGCACCTGACCGCGCTGGAAAACGTCGCCTTCGGCCCGATTCGGGTGCGTGGTGCCAGCAAAGCCGACGCGGAGAAACTGGCCCGAGAGCTGTTGGGTAAAGTGGGTCTGGCGGAACGTGCACATCACTACCCGTCCGAACTGTCTGGTGGGCAACAGCAGCGTGTGGCGATCGCCCGTGCACTGGCGGTCAAACCTAAACTGATGCTGTTTGACGAGCCGACCTCGGCGCTGGACCCCGAGCTGCGCCACGAAGTGCTGAACGTGATGAAAGATCTGGCCGAAGAAGGCATGACCATGGTCATCGTGACCCACGAGGTGGGTTTTGCCCAGAAAGTGGCCTCCCGTCTGATCTTCATCGACAAGGGCCGTATTGCCGAAGACGGCCATCCGGATGCGTTGATTTCTAACCCGCCCAGCGATCGTCTGCGCGAGTTTCTGCAACACGTGTCCTGATAGCGCATTAACGGCGGCCCTGTCGGGCTGCCGTTAATATACGCGGACTCAGACCGGACGCCATCCCATTCCCTCAGCGCTATGATCATCATCACCGCACGGCATCCGAACATTCCGAGAATAAACCCGATGGGTTTGGCATTTTTTACTGATTCCTATACGCTGCTCCGAAGCGCTCACCCGCCATTAGCGATATCACGTTAAATCAATAAGTTATAAATTCACCAGGATCTGTACATGAAAACCATCCGTTCCCGCCGCCCCCGGCGTCAACTCAGTACCCTGCTTGGCGGACTGCTGTTCGGCGCATACGGGTTCTCTGGTAATGCTGCCGCCGCTGTCGACGCGCAACGCTGTGCAGGGGCTGCCGCCGTGGCCGACCATGCGGCATTCGATAAAAGCGATCAGGACCTGTCCTACCCGAAAATCAACGGCCTGTATCAGCGACCAGCGGCGACCGGCGTGACGCTGGTTGGCAACAACGATGGCGAAGCGAATAAATACGTTGAACCCATTAAAGGCTCAAAGGAAGGGAAATACCTGTTGCTGCACGCCGGTGAACATCTGACCCTGACCGGCCAGGGGTACTTCCTGATGCACTGGGAACTGAATTATTTCAACCGCGGCGGCACCTTGCTGGCGGAAAATGCACCACTGGTGACAACAACACAAGGTTTTATCAAAAAGGTCGCCTTGACTGGCCGCTACGCACCGGATTACCCCCTTGACGGCGAGCCCGGCCGCTCCGCCGTGTGGAATGCCGGGATCCAAACCAGCACCGGTAATCCGCTGGTTCCCTTTAGCGTCGGCCCTGCTGCCGGTAACGGCGAAGTCATGCCCAGCCTGTGGCTCAACGAAATTTTCTATCTGGACGGCACCGCCACCTTTACCCAGCGTGAGGGTGACGTAGATTACGATATCAGTATCACGCCGCTGACGCTCACCGACGTAAACAACCGGCTGGCCGCAACACACCATCGCGCCAACGCTAAAACCCTGCGTGATGGCGTATCGCTAGACCCTTACATTGGCGAAGACAAACCGCCAGCCTCGCCCGACAGCCTCACCGCAGGTGCCATCTCCAGTTCGGTGGTTCAACTGGACTGGAACGACTGCTCAGATAACGAGCGAGGTTTTATCGTCGAATACTCCTACGCGGGTCACTTTGGTGACGGTGCTTACGACACCACGCCCCGAGCTTATGAAGCAGGAGGGGCTTACACCAGTGCGGAATCGCTGGGGCCGAACGCGACCTCGGTCGAGGTGGGTACACTGTCCCCCAACACTACCTACGCGTTCCGGGTGAAAGCCTACAATCAGGCTGGCGATTCCGTGTATTCCAATGTGGTCACCGTGACGACACCTGCGGCGTCAGCACTCAGTGACGCATGGCAACGGCAGGATATCGGCAAAGCCGACACCCCAGGCAGCGCCACCAACGATCAGGATGTGATGGCACTGGAAGCGCATAACGGCGATATGTGGGCCGCGGCTGATAGCGTCAATTTCGTCTATCAGAAACTGAAAGGCGACGGCAGTATCACCGCCCGGTTGATCGACCTGCGGTATAGTGACCCTTACGCCAAAGCCGGTGTGATGATACGCAACTCCTTATCTGACGGCAGCGCTTACATGCTGACAGGGTACACCGCGTCATCCGGCGCGATGTCGCAATGGCGCAGTAAAGACGGTGCCGCGACCGGCAGCAAAGGCGTTTTTGTCAAATCGGAAAACGGCAGCCAACCAGCCTGGCTGCGGCTAACCCGCGACGGCAATACCTTTATCTCGGAAGTCTCCGACGATGGGCTGACCTGGACCACACTCAACAAACGTATCAATCCCAACATGAACGATACGCTGTATATCGGGCTGGCGCTGTCATCCCACAACGGCAACAACGGCAAAGTCAGTTTCGATAACGTGAGCGTTGCGCACTAACCGTATCGATAGCCAGGCGACAGGCCAGCGGCCTGTTGTGCATAAATAAAACATAAATAAAGTTGTGCATAAATAAAAAAGGAGAGGCATGAACGTCGCCTCTCCTTACCCATCGTTCACCCTGCCCCCTGGCAGGAAAGCACGACGTTATTTCTTCGCCGCTGCCACGGCATCATGCAGGTTCAGGCGCTGCCAGAAATTGGCATCCACCCCGCCGGAAGACAGCGGATAGCCGTCGGCAATCGCCGTTTTTACCATCAATGCGCGGCGCTGGGCGGCGCTCAGCTGCGGCAACGGTCCTTCCAGCAGCACTTCCGCCCCTGCCGGCACCGTGACCGGCTGGGTTTTCACCTTCGCCACCGGCAAATTGTAGGTCATGGTGTAGCGGTAGAATGACGTCATCGCCGGGTCGGTATACGGGTCGTTTTTACCCTGCGGTTTGGCGCATTCGGCCAGCGTGGTGCCACAGGCTTTTTCCAGCGCGGCACGCAGCTGCGTTTTGGCTTCATTGAACAACACGCGGTATTTCGGGTCATTCAGGAAATGCGCCACGCTGCGCTCGGCCGCCATACGACCGCCGATCACATCCAGCGGATAATGCACCCCCAGCACCAGCCGGGAATAGCCGTAGGTGGCGGCGCGGTCAATCAGCGGTACAAAGCGCTCCGGCAGCATCTGCGCCAGCAGCAGCGCATCGTTATACCCGCCGTTGGTATGGCCGCTGGGGAACGAACCGCCCGACGCTTTGTAACGGGCGTTATCCGCCACAACAGCGGTATCCGGCACCAGATGGATACTGTTGCCCGGCTGTTTGAACGGACGCGGATAGTTAAAGGCATTTTTCGCCGCCGACGTGCTGACGTTGGTAGCCTTGATCAACGCAGCGGCCTTACCCATTTCGCCTTTCTGGTACACATCCAGAAACGCCTTGCCCAGCTTCGGCCCCAGCGCTTCCGCCAGTGCGTACAAATAACGGGTATTTTCGGCGTCAATCAACGCTTTCTGGCGCAACGGCAGGGTCGATTCCAGATTGATGCGCTCAACCGTCGCCAGGTTTTTCTGCAACACCGGCGCGGGCAGGCTTCTGAACCCCTCCAGCAGTTTCACGCTGGCTTGCTGTTGATCTTTCGGGTTGAAAACGTAGCCAGTCGCTTTCAGCCATTTCATGTCACCTTGCGGCTCTCCCTGATCCGGCGCTTTATCCAGCACCTCACGGGTCAATTTCGGCGCGGTTCCCTGCAAGGCTTTTTGCAGATATTGCTGCACCTGCTGCTGCATTTCGATAACCGGAGCGCTATTGCTGGCCTCGGTGGTGGTTTGCAGCAGGCTGACTTGCGGCAGTTGGGAATCGCTTTGGGAAGCGGCCTGCGCCTGGGCTGTCGCCAGTGAGCAAGCCACC
This sequence comes from Dickeya undicola, assembly GCF_000784735.1. Lineage (GTDB taxonomy): Bacteria > Pseudomonadota > Gammaproteobacteria > Enterobacterales > Enterobacteriaceae > Dickeya > Dickeya undicola. The sequence continues at coordinate 51,889 of NZ_JSYG01000009.1, read as the reverse complement.
GCCATAAACACGTAAGAATAGCGCATGGTATGTCCTTTTTATTGTCACGGATTATCGTCAAGGATAAGAAACCGCATCAGCCTAATCGGTGCAGATGACAGTTCAGTGAAACTTTTTTAATAACAGGCACTTTCATTGCGGATATCGCCAAACCAGTATAGGCACGGTCCGCGCCCGGCGCGAGAGAGCCGTACCGGTTTAGCGATACAAAAGAATAATGGATGCAGATGACATCACACAGGCGCGGTGGTGAAGCCACCGCGCCTGAAACACTCAGCGATGAATCGGGTACGTGTCTTCAATGACGTGGGCGAACGCCAGGCACATGGCGTCATCACCGTCCCGGTTGTCCGCCAACACCACATCGCCGTCCACCACCTGGATATGCGCGTTAAGGTCAAAGTCCGCCGCAGGCTGCGGACGCGTCATTGCAGCGGCAATCGTCGCCTGCGCCTGTTGCCACGCCTCCTCCACCGTCAGGTTACATTCGCGGGCCAGATAATCCGGGTTGAACCCTTCGCCAGTCAGGCTGCGCAGGGTTTCATCATGGGTCAGGCTGTTGCCAGGCTGCCAGTAATGGCGCGCCAGATCCGGTCCGATAGCCGGGTTATCGGTCAGGTAACCATCACGTTGCAGGAAGAAATGCCGCGTTTGTTCCACCGCCATCATCGCCAGCAGATACCCCTGATACGAACAGGCTGGTTCCATCGATAACAGATGCGGAATCGCCATGGTCGGACGCGGGCTGCCGTTGATGCCGAGAATGCGCTGTTCAGTGTCGCGCGCCAGTTGCAAAATCGCCTCAGGCGTTCGTTCCGCGTCATCCATGCAGTACAGTTGCCATTCAAAATACGGCACCAGCAGAATATGACGTTCGTTGAAGGCCCGCATCGGTTGACGAGCACGAATATCGGCCTGAATTAAGGCATCGGGAACCGGCTCACCCTGTGCGTTATGCGCATAGCGTTTCAGCCAGTCGGCATCCTGCAGCAGACTATCGCAAAACATCGACTGGGTTTCGGCGTAAGCCATCGACGTTGGCGGATACTCCTGGGCAAAACAGGGCGCATTCTGACGGATATTCGAAAAATGCGCGGCATGGCCGCCCTCATGAAACAACGTATTGATACCGTTGGCACCGCTACCGACCTGATCCGGCTGAGCCAGGCTGGTGAAGTTGATGCGGGCGGGCAACCACTGCCCCTCGTCGACAAACGGCGGCACCGGTTGATGCATAAAGCCGTTTTCATATTTGCCTTTGCGCACCAGCAAGTCGAGTTGCATCTGCGCGCCGCTAAAACCGATATGCAGGCGCTTGAAGCTATTGATCCAACGCGACAGCGATGCGGCAAACGGGAAGTAAGGGTCCATCTGACGGGTAACGTCGCCAGTGCTGGCGTAACGCACGTTCCACGGCTGCAACGCCGCCTCGCCTTTTTCCTCTGCCAGCTGACGCAGGCTGCGCAGGTTAGCGTCTCGCGTTTGCGCTTCAAAACGGTCCAGAATAGCGAACAGTTGTTCCGGCGTCATACGCTCGGTTTTGTTCACCTTGTAATCAAAATAGTTGCGATACCCCATTTGCCGGGCAAAACGGTTACGCAGGCCAACCAGCGCCGGGAAGCCGTGATTGACCAGCCATTGCTCCAGGTCGCGCAGCGCCTGCTGCGAACTGCGGCGACACGCCTCGTCATCATTGGTGGCCTGATTGGTCAGCAGCTCACCCAGCGAGGCGGGAACCCGCTCGCCCTGCTCATTGAGGTGGGTTGGCTGATAGGTTTTGCGCCGGGAAAACAGATCGTTTTCGGCGGCGATTAACTCATCCATCAGCGCTTGTGCCTGCGGGTCTTCAATCACATTGCAGTCAAAAAAGCGCTGCCAGCCACGTAAGCCATGCAACAACGCATCGCGCGCGTCATGAGCAGGCTCAGCCTCAACAGCGGCGATGTGCTGTCGCAACTCAGCCAGTCGGGATGATTGCGAGATAAAACGCTTCCAGTCGCTTTCTGCTTCGGCGAAACGGGCGGAAACCGTCTCATCGCCGGTTCCCATATAACGCTGCCAGAACAGATCTTCTTTGGTTTGATGCGCCGCCAGATAATCGCGGTTCAGGGCGTCAAAATACGCCTTAGCCTGTTGCATGTTATTGTTCCTTATCGCTAATCGTTACGATCAACCCAGTCGCTCCTGGATTGCCGACACAGCCTGATCCATTGATGCAGCCTCGCCGCATCCAATCAGACAGCACGCCAGTTGCAGGCGAATCGCCTGTGGTATCGGCTGTTGACCTTCCAGGCACGCCTCGGTCCAACGGGCGGTGATGGCAGCATCCTTCGATGAAGGCAACGCCGTGCTGTCTGCCACGAGATCCTGCCGCCATTGCAGGATGTCCTGCTGTTGCTCACGGATGAAATGAATTTCCGGGCAACGCTGCGGATTCGCGTAAACCTCGCCTTCGGTGCCGTGCATCAACAAGGCACGTCCGTTAATGTCCTGAAAAAACGTGCCGACCCGGCCAACGTACTCCGGGTGCGACACGCTCGCCAGCCGCAGCGCTGTCGACTCATCGAAGGGGGTAGCTAATTTAGCCAGTGTATGGGCGCTGTTACGCACCCCCATACGCCAGCGTAGATCCAACTGTCGCTCAATGGCGGGGCACAATAGCGACACCGGCATTAATACCAGCTCGCCCCTGTCGAGGCGCTGCTGCGCGGCCTGCGCGTTATCCACCGGCGCGATACCCAGTTCCCGAAAAATCGCCTCGCTGGTGACACGGGTCGGGTCGTTGCTCACGCCGTGCACCACCACCGGCAGCCCCAGCCGATGGAGCAGCAACGCCAATAATGGCGTCAGGTTGGCCTGCTTACGGGCACCGTTATAACTGGGGATCACCACCGGCATCGGGCTGCTGACCGGTGCGGACAGGCGCACCGTCTGTTCGCTCATCGCCTGATAGAAACCGCGCATTTCGGCTTCGGACTCACCCTTGATACGAAACGCGATCAGCAGCCCACCCAGTTCCAGTTCAGGCACCTGCTCATTCAGTATCTGACCATAAAGCTGATAAGCCGTGTCCTGACTCAGGTCGCGCGCATGATTTTTGCCGCGGCCAACCTCTTTAATGATTCGGGTGTAATCCATGATGTGCTCTCATTGGTAAGACGACAGGTGGACGGTGTTCCATCGTTCAGGCGCGCGCGAACCCCTGTCATAACAAGACAACTGTTTGGAAACATAGCATGAATTGGTCGCAGAGGAAGCGCGAAATCGCCCACCTACCCGTCGACATAATCGCCTTATCGTTCGCTCAGTTGGCTACGCATCATCCGGCATGGCGCGCTGCTCAATAGGAAACACCGGCAAGGCGGCCAGTAGTTGAGCACCGTACCCTTTGGTCAGTAAGCGACGGTCATAGATGACGATTTCACCGAAGCAGTCGTGGCTGCGAATCAATCGGCCGACTTGTTGAATCAGGCTGAATGAAGCGCTCGGCAAGCTCTGCACCACAAACGGGTGCCGCTTGAGGCTTTTCAGCCACTCACCTTCGGTGAGGACAAGCGGGCTGTCCACCGGCGGAAAAGCAATCTTGTGGATATGCACCTGCGACAACAGTTCGCCTTTGAGATCCAGCCCTTCGGCAAAGGATTGCAGGCCAATCAACACGCTGGTCTGGCCCTGTTGTACCCGCTGGCGGTGCAGCTCCACCAGCCGATAACGCGGTTGATCGCCCTGCACCAGCAGCATCAGCCGCAGGTCGGGCACTTCGGTGAGAAATTGCTGCATTGCCCGCTGGCTGGCGAACAGCATCAACATGCCCTTGTGGGCTTCCCGCCGCAATTCTGCACGGAAAAATCGCGCCATCTCGGCAAGATGTTCAGCTTCATGCGCGATCAGCGGTTCATAGCGCATACGCGGGATCACCAGTTTACCCTGCTCGCGGTGATTGAACGGCGAATCCAGCGCGATGAAGGTATCGCCCTCTTCTTCGTCCAACCCGGACAGCTCTTTCAGGCGGGAAAAGCTGTTGAGCGAGCGCAGCGTCGCCGAGGTGACCACCACATGCGACAGATTGCGCCACAGCAACCGGTCCAGTTGGTCGCACACGCGGATACCCGCGCAGTGAAAATACAGGTGCAGTTGATTGTCGCGCCGTTCCCGCAGCAGCCATTTCGACACCGGCGCGTTAGAGGATTTCTCCAGCGCCGCCAGCCGCCATAACTTGCTCTGTGATTCCCAGTAACCACTCAAGCGGCTGATGCGCAGCATCGCCTGATGCAGTTTGACCACATCATGCTTGCCAGTTTTTTCCGCCAGATCGTTGAGCAGGTAGTCCGCCAGTCCGCGCAGGCTATCAGCAAGCTTAAACAGCCGATTGCAGCACTCGCGCATCTCTTCTGGCAAGGCCCCCATCGGGAAACGGTAATCGGCGTCCGGCTGGGCAGACGGTAAAAACAGGCTGCTCAGCCGTTCGAACAGTTGCAACTGTTCCCGTATCTCACCGCAGTGATCCCCCAGCCGGTCGGGCTGCATCAGCCGCGGTGGCGATTTAGGCGGAAACTGCGCCAGACAGAGCCCCACCTGCTGAATCAGCTGATCCATCTGGTGTTGCACCGCGCTGACCGTCACCTCGCCGGACATCTCCAGCGCGTCGCGCGCCACATCCGGCACGTGATGGCCTTCGTCCAGCACCAGCAGCATGTTTTTCGCCTGCGGCAGCACCGAATCGCTTTCCATCGCCGCCATCACCAGCGCGTGGTTGGTCACCACCACATCGGCGTCTTCGATTTCCCGGCGGGCGAGAAAGAACGGGCACTCGCGGTAATAATGGCAGTTGCGCCCCAGACAATTGGCCTTGTCGGTACTGAGGCGTTGCCACAGCGCGTCGCCGATCGACTCCTGACAATGATCGCGCAAGCCGTCCCAGGCATAGCTTTGCAGCGCCTGCTGCAAGCGGGCGCTGGTGGTTTGTTCCTCGCGGCTGGACGGCAAGTGCTCATCCATAAACAGCATCAAATCGCCCTGTGCCGATGCCTCGGTCGCCATCGCCGCCAGATTACGCGGGCACACATAGCGCCCGCGGCCGAACGCGGCGGTGAATTTCAGTTCAGGAATAAACTGGCGCAGCAGCGGCAAGTCCTTGTTAAAAATCTGGTCCTGCAACGCGACATTGGCGGTGCTAACCACTAGCGTTTTCAGCTCTGCTCGCCCAACGGCAATGCCGGGAATCAGGTAGGAAAGTGTTTTACCCACGCCAGTCGGCGCTTCAATCACCAGATGACGTTGGTAGTCGCCCGCCAGCGCTTTCGCCACTTCAGCGATCATCTGGCGCTGTGGCGCACGGGAGACAAAATCGGGAATCTGCTGTTGCAGCGCTTTATACCAGTCGCCAATCTGCTGCTTTAACGCGGGGGTAAGGGTCATGCCATCTCAACTGTGGTTCAATCTGGCCGGTATTGTCCCACAGACCGGCGGCAACGTCAGCAGTGATAATTGTGACGTTGTCACATTTATCTGACTATTGACGAATCAGTACCGACAAAGGCGGTTGGCTTGTATCCGGTGCAGGAGGCTCTATAATCGCCGGAACCTAATCATCACCGGAGCGTAACCATTTACCGGCCGGGATGTAACAAAAGGATAACCGGATGAATATCAAAAAATTGGGGATCGTCAGCCTGTTTGCGCTCTGCGCGTTGGGTGGCATCGGTGGCGTGATGCTGGTGGGGTATATCATCATCGTACACGGCGGCTGACGCCTAACCGGTCAGAACCGGCCGCCTATTGCAGCGCAGCCGGTTTTTCCTGCCCGGCCCTTGGTTGCCATATCCCAGGGGCCGTCGTGTATCTACAGCAATAAGTTACTCGACAAACGCTTACAGCAAGGTAAAGCTGCCGGTTTTCACACGCTGGGAATCCAGCCCGATCATCACCTCAAACTTGCCCGGTTCCGCCACCTGCTGCATCTGCGCGTTGTAGAACATCAGGTCCTGCGGCGACAGGGTGAAGGTCAGAGTACGGCTTTCACCCGGCATCAACATCACCTTCTGGAAGCCACGCAGCTCTTTCACCGGGCGGCTTACCGATGCCACCACGTCATGCAGATAAAGCTGTACCACGGTTTCCCCGGCGCACTTGCCAGTATTGGTGACCGTGACCGATGCCTTGACGCTGCCGTTACGTTTCATGGTCGGGTTGGAGAGTTTCACCTCCGACACGTCGAAGGTGGTGTAACTCAGGCCGTAACCGAACGGATACAGCGGCCCGTTGGCCTCGTCAAAATAGTGCGAGGTGTACTTGTTGGGCGCCTCCGCCGAATACGGACGACCGGTCGGCAGGTGGTTGTAGTACATCGGGATTTGCCCCACCGAGCGCGGGAAGGTCATCGGCAGCTTACCGGACGGGTTGTAATCGCCAAACAGCACATCGGCGATGGCGTTACCGCCTTCGGTGCCACTGAACCAGGTTTCCAGAATCGCGTTAGCCTGCTGGTCTTCACGACTCAGATCCAGCGGACGGCCGTTCATCAGCACCAGTACCAGCGGCTTGCCGGTGGCTTTCAGCGCGGTAATCAGCGCCTTCTGTTCCGGCGGAATGGTGATTTTGGCGCGGCTGGACGCTTCGTGCGCCATCCCTTGGGATTCCCCTACCACCGCGATCACCACGTCGGATTTCTTCGCCACGTCCACCGCTTCATCAATCATCGCCTGCGGCGTGCGCGGGTCGATTTCCACCGACTGGTCATACTGGTTAAGGAACTGGACCAGCCCTGGGTGGTTGGTGACATTAGAGCCTTTGGCGTAATAAACACGGGCGTTATACCCCACCGCCTTGCGAATCCCTTCGTATACCGTCACCGCCTGCGCCGGACGCCCCGCCGCCGACCAACTGCCGATCACGTCGCGTTTGCTGTCCGCCAGCGGCCCCACCACCGCAATGGTGCCGGATTTTTTCAGCGGCAGAACATTCAGACGGTTTTTCAGCAGCACCAGGCTGCGGCGCGCCACATCACGCGCTTCTTCGCGGTGCAGGCGGCTTTCGGCATTGGTGTCTACCGGGTCGGAACCGGCCGGGCCGAGATGGTTGTACGGGTTCTCAAACAGCCCCATATCGTATTTCATGTTCAGCACCTGGCGGCAGGCGTCATCAATGTCCTTCATGCTGACCTGCCCACGCTTGACCAGATCCGGCAGATAACGCACGAAATACTCGTCGCTCATGCTCATACCGATACCGGACTGCAACGCAATGCGCGACGCATCGCTCGGGTCCGCCGCCACACCGTGTTTGATCAGCTCTTTGATGGCACCGTGGTCGCTGATAGTAATGCCTTTAAAATGCCACTGGTCGCGTAACACGTCTTTCAGCAACCAGCGGTTAGCGGTAGCGGGCACGCCGTTGATAGAGTTGAGCGACGCCATCACACCGTAACTGCCTGCGTCGATCGCCGCTTTGTACGGTGGCATGTAATCCTGGAACATACGCTGTGGGCTCATATCGACGGTATTGTAATCACGCCCACCTTCCGCCGCGCCATACAACGCGTAGTGCTTCACGCTGGTCATCAGCGAATGGCGATCAGTCAGGTCATCCCCCTGAAAGCCTTTCACCATGACGCGAGCGATTTCGCTGGTCAGGTAGGTATCTTCGCCAAAACCTTCGGAAACACGGCCCCAGCGCGGATCGCGGGTAATATCCACCATCGGTGCCCAGGTCATGTTCAGGCCATCTTCGGTCGCTTCATAAGCAGCAATTTTCGCCGACAACGCTACCGCGTTCATGTCCCAACTGGACGCCAACCCTAAACCGATAGGAAACACGGTACGCTGACCGTGCACCACGTCATATGCAAAGAACAATGGAATTTTCAGGCGGCTCAGTTGCATCACCTGATCCTGCATTACCCGAATGTCCTGCCGGGTGACGGTATTAAAAATACCGCCAACCTGACCGTTGCGGATCATTTCACGAATGGCGTGTTTCGGGTTATCCGGGCCGACACTGATCAGACGAAGCTGGCCGATCTTTTCATCCAGCGTCATTTTTTTCATTAAATCGCTAACGAAGGCATCGCGTTGTTGCTGATGGGCGGTAGCCGCCTGTAACGCGGGCTGTTGCAGAGGCGTTTGCGCCCAAAGTGGGCTACAGGCCAGACCGACCGCGAGCGCCAGTGGAGTAAACCATTTCATTGTTATTGCGAATTCCTTGTGCAGTTGCCGGTTAGGGGCGACACACTGCCCGATGAGTGTGATTGATAAGGCGGCTAATGTGCCATAAAAACGGTCGGCGGAAAAATGGATATCACCGATTTCCCGCCGACGGTGTGACGCAGCACAAGGGCTGAGAGGGATGAAACACCGTTTGGAAGCATTAACTGGCGGCCAGGGCACCGTTTCTGCCATTGCCGCCGTAGCACAGTCAGGAGGCGGTGGCGCTCAGCGCCTTGTCCAGCGCGCCAACCAGCCAGTCGATATCGTGCGCCTGAAATGCCAGCGTCGGGCGCAGTTTCAGCACGTTGCCGTGCGGGCCAGCCACCGATGTCAGCACCCGCTGTTCACGCAACTGTTCGATCACGTTCAGCGCCCGCGTCTTGTCCGGCGTCTTGTTGTCGCGATCACTGACCAGCTCGAAACCGATAAACAACCCGGCACCACGCACATCGCCGACACAGGCGTGGCGATCCGCCAATCCGGCCAGTTCTTTCAGCAACTGCGCGCCCACCACCTTGCTGTGTTCCTGCAATTTCTCTTCACGGATCACCGTCAGTACTGCCTGCGCCGCCGCCATCGATACCGGGTTGCCGCCGAAGGTGTTGAAATAGGGGATTTCGTCGCTAAATGCTGCCAGCACCTCGGGTTTTGCCAGCAATGCCGATACCGGAATGCCGTTACCCATCGGTTTACCCATGGTGATGATGTCCGGCACTATGCCGTGACGGGCAAAGCCCCAGAAGGCATCACCGGTGCGGGCAAAGCCCGGTTGCACTTCGTCGGCGATGAAGATGCCGCCGTTGGCGTGCACCACATCAATAGCCGCCTGCAAATAACCGGCTGGCCCCGGCAGCACGCCATCGGAGGAGAAAATCGAATCGGCGAGGAAACCGGCGAACTTGATGCCGTGAGCGGCCATGTCATCGATCTGCTTCTGGATTTCATTGGCGAACCAGACGCCCAGATCCGGCGCGTCTACGCGGTAACGGTCCGGCGCGGGTACTAACCGGGTGGTCGCGGCAATCGGCTGACCGCTGCCCAGCGCGGGCGACGCGCCAGAGGTCAGCTCGCTGGTGCCGTGGTACGCTTCGCGGGTGACGATAATCCCGGTGCCACCGCTGTAGGCGCGCGCCACCCGAATCGCCAGATCGTTGGCCTCGGAACCGGTACACATGTACATCGCTTTGGTGATTTCCGACGGCACCAGCGTCAGCAGGTCCTCGGTGTAATCCAGAATACGATCGTGCAGATAACGGGTGTGGGTGTTGAGCTGACACATCTGCGCGTGCACCGCCTCAATCACCGCCGGGTGGCAATGACCGATGCTGGCAACGTTGTTGTACACGTCCAGATATTGGTTACCTGCCGCGTCCCACAGATATTGCTTCTCGCCGCGCACCAGATGCACCGGATTGCGGTAGAACAACCGGTAAGAATCGCCCAGCACTCTGCCGCGTTTTTCCGTCAGCGTGCGGATGTCGTCTGTCAGTGCTGCCGCATGTTCCGCACGGAAGCTATTGGTATCCATAATGGTTGAACGTGTCGCCATGATGACTCCAGATGAAAGTAATGTGCCCAACGCGTAATGACCACCGGCTCGCCGGTGCCACCTGATGATCACTACCCTACACCAAAAGCAATAAAATGCACAAATACAAAAATACACACTGTTCATTTGCCGCAAACAGTATCCTAAATCGGCATCATCACAACGCGTAAATATATCGACCACCAGCCGAGACAGTAAAAATAAAAGCCATTAAAAATAGACAAATAACAAGAAAACCCTTCTTCCACAGGATTCACACCACACCCTTGCCAAAATCTACACACCTGCTATGCTGAAAAGCACAAATTTACACAAATCAGTTTATCCTCTGCCGAACCTGCTCGTCCGCCGTCTTGCCGTTATAATGGCCGCGACCGACACCTGACCAAGAGAACGCCCGCTAATGCTTGAAGAAACCCGCTTGCACCGTATCCGCCTGCTGCTGTCGTCCCTTAACCGGGTCACGACCGATCACATCATTCAGCATCTGGGGGTATCGCGGGAAACCGTGCGGCGTGATGTGCTCAAGCTGGAGGCTCAGGGTGTGCTGCGCCGGGTGCACGGCGGGATCGTTGCGACCGGTACGGAACCGGAGCCGCCGTTATCGGTGCGCAACACCGTGCGGGAACAGGAAAAGCTGGCGATAGCCCGGCGGGCGGCACAACAGTTGAAACCCGGACAAACACTATTTATCGACGCCGGTAGTACCACCGCGCTGCTGGCAGGCGAACTACTCCCGCTTCCAGGCATGACCATCATCACCAACAGCCTGAACGTAGCGTTAAAACTCACCGCCGACGACGCTGACGAACGCTTATCACACGAAGTGATTCTGCTTGGCGGGCACATGGGCGCATCCGCACAGGCTACCAGCGGTGCACTGACGGTGACGGAAATCCAGCGTTATCGCGCTGATGTCGCCCTGTTGTCGCCGGTCGGTATCGCCAGTCAATCCGGTGCCAGCAGTTTTTCCCATCATGAAGCGGCGATTGCCGGGGCGATGGCGCGCTGCGCCAGGCAGCGCATCATGCTGGCAGACCATAGCAAGGTCGGCGTAACCAGCCGTATTATTTATGCTTCCCCCACCGATATCGACATACTGATCACCGACAGCACCAGCGCGGACAATAGTGACTTTCCAGCCTTGCAGGCCACGTGCGGGCAGGTGCTCTTAGCCTGAGCCGTTTTCCTGCGTGATCAGGCGATGCCACATCATTGATTTCATGATACATCTAGAGGGCTCGGCTCATCGCCTTATCGCTCCACGGAGGAAAACATGTATCAGTTGCACATCGCCAACAAAAATTATTCATCCTGGTCGCTGCGCCCCTGGATCCTGCTAAAAACGCTGGATGTCCCGTTTGAAGAGGTACTGACGCCGTTTGCGTTCGGCCCGGTTCAGACCGCCTTCAAAACCTTCTCACCGACCGGCAAAGTACCCTGCCTGGTGGATGGCGACATCACCGTCTGGGATTCGTTGGCTATCACCGAGTATCTGGCGGAGAACCACCCGTTGGTCTGGCCGCAGGATAAAACCGCCCGTGCCTGGGCGAGAAGCGCAGCGGCAGAGATGCATTCCGGCTTTAGTGCACTGCGCAACCAGTGTTCGATGAGTTGCGGCATACGCGTGAAGCTACACGCCATCACCCCTGCGTTGCAGAGCGATATCGCCAGGCTCAATCAGCTCTGGCAGGAAGGCATACAACGGTTTGGCGGGCCATTCCTGGCGGGGGCGCAGTTCAGCGCGGTAGACGCGTTTTTCGCCCCGGTGGTGTTCCGGGCGCAAACCTATGGTCTGGCGCTGACCGGCGAGGCTGAGCGTTACGCACAACATCTGCTGGCACAGCCGATGATGCAGTTATGGTATCAGCAGGCGCTGGCGGAAACCTGGCGCGAAGCGAGTCATGAAGAAGAGGTCGCGGAATGGGGGCAGATTGTACAGGACTGGCGGGCGACACCGTAGCGCCGCCCTATCCTGTCGGTTACTCGTCCACAGCGGCCGTCACGTCGGCGCTGTGTGGCTGGCGTGATGCCAGTGACTTCTGTTTCTTGTAGCTCAGCGCCGCCTCCGGCACTGGGCTAACCTTGCCGGTTTCCAGCCAGTTGCGCAGGCGGTTGGCATCGGCGAAGTGGGTGAACTTGCCAAACGCATCCAGCACCACCAACGACACCGGCCGCCCGTTGATCACCGTGCGCATCACCAGACAGTGACCAGCCTGATTGGTAAAACCGGTTTTGGTCAATTGAATATTCCAGTCTGAGCGATAGATCAGATGGTTGGTATTACGAAACGGCAAGCTATAAGACGGATTGGAGAACACCGCCGTCTTTTCCTGCGTCGTACTGAGCTGGCTCAACAACGGGTACTGTTTAGACGCGATCAGCAGCTTGGTCAGGTCGCGGGCGGTGGACACATTACTGGTGGAGATACCAGTCGGCTCCACATAGTGGGTATGCGTCATGCCTAAGGCTTTGGCTTTGGCGTTCATCGCCGCAATAAATGCCTGATAGCCACCACGGTAGTGATGCGCCAGGCTGGCCGCCGCACGGTTTTCCGATGACATCAACGCCAGCAACAACATGTCGTGGCGGCTGATTTCACTGCCCAGACGCACGCGGGAATACACCCCTTGCATCTCTTTGGTCTGGCTAATGTCAACAGAAAGACGCTCGTCCAGCGGCTGATTGGCATCCAGCACGACCATAGCGGTCATCAGTTTGGTGACCGAGGCAATCGGCACTACCACATCCGGATTACTGGAATAAAGCACCTCGTTATTACGTAAATCCACCACCATCGCGCTACCGGAAGCAATCTCCTGACGGGATGTGACATGTTGTGTCGCAGGCGTTTTAGCGACGGCCTGCGGTACAAACCAGACAGGCGCGGAAAGCAACAGCAGGCTTACAGCAGCAAGCCGAAATTTTTTATTCATTATTCAATAGCTTAAACAGTGTACTGTTAACTGAAAAAAGAGAACGACGCATTATAATGCGCCCCAGGATAGTGCGCACTCCGCCAGCTGAAAAAGCTTTGTGACAAAGTTTGACAGCCGTGTCACCGCACTGCCCGGCGGTTGTCATCCGATTGATGATAACGGATACTGGCCGAGTGTATCGACCCGGCAGCCAGACCGGGCGACACCTCGACGACCCTGTAGACCACCGACGATAAAAAAGGATGAAACCGTGTCCGACAAGGAACAGACCGAGGGGTTTCAGCGCCCGGTGCTGACACTGCCCCACCAGGCCAACAAACTGTTGCTGCACTCCTGTTGCGCCCCTTGCTCCGGCGAAGTAATGGAAGCCATTACGGCCTCCGGCATCGATTACACCATTTTCTTTTATAACCCGAACATTCACCCACAGCGTGAATACCTGATCCGCAAGGAAGAGAATATCCGTTTTGCCGAACAGCATGGCGTCCCCTTTGTTGATGCAGATTACGACAGCGACAACTGGTTCGAGCGCGCTAAAGGCATGGAATGGGAGCCAGAACGCGGTGTTCGTTGCACCATGTGCTTTGACATGCGTTTTGAGCGTACCGCACTGTATGCCCATGAACATGGCTTTGCGGTTATCTCCAGCTCGTTGGGCATTTCCCGCTGGAAGAATATGCAGCAAATCAACCAGTGCGGCGTCACCGCTGCCAGCCGCTATCCTGGCATGACCTACTGGGACTATAACTGGCGTAAAGGCGGCGGCTCGGCACGCATGATTGAAATCAGCAAGCGGGAGCGCTTCTATCAGCAAGAGTACTGCGGTTGCATCTATTCGCTGCGCGATACCAACAAACACCGTAAGGCGCAGGGCCGCGATATCATCCGCATCGGCAAACTCTATTACGGCGACGACACCCCGTCTGATAATTAACCGGAGATGCCATCATCGGCTCAGCTCGCCCGGCAGCGCCGGGCGTTCAGGTTATATTTCGCTCTGGTTATATTAATTACGCCCCGCTATCGCGCTTAATACCCCAGCAACTGGCGGTAGGAACGGGTTTCGATATTGTCCATATCCAGCCCCAACCGCAAAGCGCAATCCGTACAGCTTTCGCCCAGTATATCCAGCTCCGTTTCATCTTCCGTCATACAGGAGATTTCCACGAAATGCCCCAGCGACTCGATATAGTCCATCGTGATATGGAAGCGATCGAGAAAATAAATACTGCGGGTTTTATTCACTTCAAAGATGGGCTGAAACCCCAGCGTTTTCAGCATACTGTCCGTCATGTCGAACGACTCCACATTCACCACCTCGCAGCGCCTGGCGCTGGGACCTTTTACAATCCAGAGTTTGATGCCTGATGGTGCCATACGGCGCAATAACATACTGATATTCTGCCGGGTTAATGATTTATCCGTAGCGTCATAGTAAATATCGTATTCCTTGTTTTCGAATACAAATGATTCAGGATGATGACTGAATAAATTCTCACGAAATGCGGTAATATCCTGAATACGAAATTTTAATTCAACTTCATATTTTCCTCTGAAATGCTCGTGCACGTTCTTTCTCCGCTTATCGGTTCTCTTTGACGCATCTCATTATGGGATGAATACGGACTGGGCAGGCGTCCAGATAACGTTATTTTTGTTATTTAACGACACTATTATCACACTAACTTTATTCGAGCTATCATCGCTATACCCTAAATAATCCGAGTTGCAAGACAGCAGGCTGGCAACTTGAAGTATGACGGATAAACATAGCGGATCATTGCGGTTTGCCGCGACACACAAACCGAGGCTCACCCCAGATAGTACCCCGTGGGCTGAGTCAGTCGGCAATCTTATCGGCATAGGTTGCTGAAATGAGAAACACAAGCACAGTGCACGCGCACTATGAAAAAAGAGAACGGATTACACTAACGCCCCATTATCATTACCAAAAAGCAAATCCCTCACGGTTCATCATGCGTGATTTGCCAAAAAAATCTCACTCAGTTATGCCAACCAGCCCGGTTTTACCGGAATTATCATGATAAATGCCGATGACTGGATTCTCGCGCTACCCCAAATTAATCGCAATACAGAACACGTGTTTACAACCATGACCCACTATTTTATTTCATCGCGTCATTATCACTATACCCGTCATACTTCACGTTGCAGGTGTATTGGCTGCATGACTCGGCTCATTAAAGCCTTGCCCTAACGGGCCAACGCTTTGCGTTGTTCAACACGCACACGTGTTGTTCTGCAACCCGAATTATTTTGGGTATAAACACTTTTCTGGCTAATTATGTATAGATACGAAAACGTAATAATTCAATCTACCGGTTCGGGTTTTGTCGATAAAGCGGGCACATTGTTGTAAATCTTCTTTTCATGCGACGTTTTTTTATGAATAAAACGCCATTGCTACGTAAGGAGACAGCCGACAATGCGCCCGGTGTCTTTCCTATCGAATAACCACACTCAGACGATGACGCGTATCACGATGCGGCGCACGTTACCCTCATTAAGCGGCGTCGATCACCCGTGCAATATCGGCCGAGGTAGTCAGTGCGCGAATCTGCCTGAATAGCTCACTCGCCTCGTCGTACTCCTTACGCAGGTAGCCCAGCCATTGCTTGATGCGCGCTACGTGATACAAGCCGGTGTCGCCTTGCTTTTCCAGCCGCACGTATTTCTGCAACAGTTGCACCACCTCCGGCCACGGCATTCGCGCCTCGCGGTATTTGATCACCCGACTCAGGTTGGGCACATTGAGCGCACCGCGGCCAATCATGACCGCATCGCAGCCGGTAGCAGCCAGGCAGTCTTGCGCGCTTTGCCAGTCCCAGATTTCGCCGTTGGCGATCACCGGAATACGCAGACGCAGACGGATCTCGCCAATCGCCGCCCAATTGATGCGCTCCGCCCGGTAGCCGTCCTCCTTGGTGCGGCCGTGTACCACCAGCTCGCTGGCCCCGGCCTGCTGCACGGCATCGGCAATCTCAAACTGGCGATCGCCGGAGTCCCACCCCAGCCGCACTTTCACCGTCACCGGTAACGAAGGCGGCACCGCCTCGCGCATCGCTTTGGCCGCCCGGTAGATCAAATCAGGGTCTTTGAGCAACGTAGCACCACCACCGCTGCCGTTAACCATTTTCGATGGACAGCCGCAGTTAAGATCAACGCCCCAGGAGCCCAGCTCCACCGCTCGGGCGGCGTTTTCCGCCAGCCACTGCGGGTACTGGCCGAGCAGTTGCACCCGCACCCGCGTGCCGGACGGCGTGCGGCTACCGTGGCGTAATTCCGGGCACAGGCGATAGAACGCTTTTACCGGCAAACGGCTATCCACCACCCGCAAAAACTCGGTGATGCACAGATCGTAATCATTCACGTCGGTGAGCAATTCCCGCACCAGTGAATCCAACACCCCTTCCATCGGGGCCAGCAAAACACGCATAACTTGACTCATTATAAAAAAGGCAGGCAATGGTACTGTCGGCGGGAGAAACTGTCGATAAGGAAACAACGCAAGGGGGACCGGTGAAAGAACCTGCGGGAAAGCTTCAGCTTTCCCGCTACGGAGTGAGATTACTGCCGGATATCCACCTGATAGAAAATGTGCTTGCCGAACGGATCAATTTCATACCCGGTCACCGTGTTGCGTACCGGCTCAAAGATAGTCGAATGCGCGATCATCACCGCCGGTGCCTGCTCATGCATCATGAACTGCGCCTGACGGTATAACTCCACGCGTTTCTGGTGATCCTGCTCGGCGCGTGCGTCGGTAATCAGCTTATCAAACGGCGGGTAGCACCATTTGGACGAATTAGAGCCGCCATTGGCAGAAGTACAGGTAAACAGCGGGCCGAAGAAATTATCCGGATCGCCGGTGGCGGTGGTCCAGCCCATCAGCGCCGCCTGATGTTCGCCGCTCTTCACCCGTTTGAGGTATTCACCCCACTCGTAACTGACAATGTTGGCCTTCACCCCGACTTTCGCCCAATCGGCCTGAATCATTTCCGCCATGCGACGCGCGTTCGGGTTATATGGCCGCTGTACCGGCATCGCCCACAGATCGATAGCAGTCCCTTCCGCCAGCCCGGCCTCTTTCAGCAGCGCTCTGGCTTTTTCCGGATCGTAGTCATAGTCCTTCAGGTCGGCTGCCGCGCTCCATACGCCGGGCGGCAGCAGATTTTTAGCCGCCGTGCCGGTGCCCTGAAATACCGCTTCGATAATCGCTGGTTTGTTGATCGCCATCGTCAGTGCCTGACGCACCTTGAGGTTATCCAGCGGCGCTTTACGGGTGTTGAACGCCAGAAAACCGATGTTCAACCCGGCTTTCTGCATCAGCGTGATGTCCTTGTTGCTCTTCATGTCCGCCAATTCCGCCGGATTGGGAAACGGCATCACCTGACATTCATTCTTGCGCAGCTTGGCGTAACGCACCGAGGCATCCGGCGTGATGCTAAAAACCAGCCGGTCCAGTTTGGCTTTGCCCTGCCAGTAGTTCACAAACGCCTGATACAGGATGCGGGAATCTTTCTGGTACTGCACCAGTTGGAACGGGCCGGTGCCGATCGGTTCCAGATCCACTTTCTCCGGCGTCCCGGCCTTCAGCATCTGGTCGGCGTATTCAGCGGACAGAATCGAGGCGAAATACCAGGCCAGGTCGGCCAGAAACGGCGCTTCCGCATGACTTAAGGTGAAACGTACCGTATGGTCATCCAGCTTGTCGATGGCGGTAATCAGGCTGCGGAACGACAGGCTTTCGAAGTTGGCATAGGTGCCACCGGACACCTTGTGATACGGGTGATTAGGGTCGCGCTGGCGCTGAAAAGAGAAAATCACGTCATCAGCGTTAAAATCGCGGCTCGGGGTAAACTGGGCGTTGTGATGAAACTTCACCCCTTTACGCAAGTGAAATGTGTACTGGGTGCCGTCCGGACTGATGTCCCAGCTTTCCGCCAGGCTCGGCACCAGTTCGGTAGTGCCGACCTTGAAATCCACCAGCCGGTTGTAGATCGGCACCGCGCTGGCATCCACGCTGGTGCCGGAGGTGTACAACTGCGGGTTAAAGTTTTCCGGCGAGCCTTCAGAACAGTACACCAGCGTTTTGGCGCACGCTGCCTGAGCGGCCGCCAGCGTCAGCACCGCCAGCGCAACGCGCGTTATCGTGTTTTTCATCCCCATCCTCGCTTTTTATTGACTTCCGGGCAGCTCGCTGAGTACAACGAAGCCTTTGATTATTGTTGAATAACCATACCTAATCTTTCGAAGGGTTTACCAATAAGGATCCGCTATGAGCCATAACCAGGCGCGTCAGTTGACCGACCGTTTCTACCGCTATCTGGCGGTCACCAGCCAAAGCGACGCCGCCGCGACCACGTTGCCGAGCACGCCGGGCCAGATGACGATGGCCCGCCTGCTGGCGGAAGAGCTGCGCGCGCTGGGGCTAAGTCAGGTGGAAATCGACGAGCACGCCACCGTTACCGCCGTGAAACCGGGCAACACGCCGTCCGCGCCGCGCATTGGCTTTATCACCCATATCGACACCGTGGATGTCGGCCTGTCGCCGGACATTCATCCGCAAATCCTGCGTTTCACCGGCGAAGACCTGTGTCTCAATCCGGCGCAGGACATCTGGCTGCGGGTTAGCGACCATCCGGAAATCCTGCCCTATCGCGATCAGGAAATTATTTTCAGCGATGGCACCAGCGTGCTGGGCGCGGACAACAAAGCCGCCGTCACCGTGGTGATGACGCTGCTGGAAAATCTGCGCGACGATCAGCCGCATGGCGATATCGTGGTGGCGTTCGTGCCGGATGAGGAGATCGGGCTAAGAGGTGCCAAGGCGTTGGATCTGGCGCGTTTCGACGTCGATTTCGCTTACACTATCGACTGCTGCGAACTGGGCGAAGTGGTGTACGAGAACTTTAACGCCGCCGCGGCGGAAATCCGCTTTACCGGCGTGACCGCGCACCCGATGTCGGCCAAAGGCGTGCTGGTCAACCCGATTCTGATGGCGCACGACTTCATCAGCCGGTTTGACCGTCAGCACACGCCGGAACACACCGAAGGCCGCGAGGGCTACGTCTGGTTCAACGATATTCACGCCAACGCCAATGAGGCGGTGCTGAAATCCTCGATTCGCGATTTCGATCTGGCCGGATTCGAGCAGCGCAAACAACAGATTCGCGACGTCACCGCGCAGATTGCCACCTTCTACCCTACCGGCCAGGTCAGCTGCGCCATCGCTGATATCTACAGCAATATCAGCAACGCGCTGGGAGACGACCGGCGGGCGCTGGACTTGTTGTTCGCCGCCATGAACACGCTGTCGATTACACCGAAGGTAATTCCGATGCGCGGCGGCACTGACGGCGCGGCGCTGTCGGCCAAAGGCATTCTGACGCCAAACTTTTTTACCGGCGCACACAACTTCCATTCACGCTTTGAGTTTCTGCCGCTGCCGTCGTTCGTCAAATCCTATCAGGTGGCGTTGACGCTGTGCCTGCTGGCGGCGCAGCAGCCTTCAGCCTGAACATTGCTGACGCAGCGCCGAAGGCGTGATGCCGTATTCGGCTCGAAAACGCTGGCTGAAATGACTGGCGGAGCTGAACCCGCAGGCCAGCGCGATATCGGTGATAGAGCGGCGGCTGTGGCGCAACCACTGCTCCGCCTGCGCCAGCCGCCGCTTCATCACATACTGATGCGGTGCCATGCCTTCGCTCTGACGGAACATGCGAGAGAAATGAAATTCGCTGAGATCGGCCTCCGCCGCCAGTTCGTCCAGCGTCAGCGCCTCCCCGAGCCCGGCGTCAATGCGCGCTTTTACCCGCCGTAACACCGCCGGAGCCAGCCCGCCGCGGCTGTTTGGTGCCTGCCACTGCAACTGGCTGTACTGCCGCAGCATATGCAACATCACCATCGTAGACGCGGAACTCAGCATCATTTGGCTGGCCGGGTCACGCCAGTTACCCGTCAACAAAAAGTGACGATACAGCGCCTCCAGCGCCGGGTCGGCGATAAAAATACGCTCATCCAGACGGATCGACGCCGGGCTACGGTCCCAGGTTTGCTCCGCCAACTGGCGCAAGTGCTCATCGGTGCAGTAAAAGTGGGCGAAACGCAGGCTACCGCGAATATCCCAGGTGGACTGACTCTCTTTCGGCATCAGACAAAAACGCCCTGGCGCGCCGCCGTTGAACCAACCGTCCGGACGCTTGTGGTAGCTTTCGTAGCCATCCTGCACGTACATACTGAAGATGTGGTGATGGGTGTTTTCCAGCGTGACCCGATCGTTGCTGTTCTGCCAGACCGCCAGTTGCACCGCGTTAGCAAGCGTGACCGTTTCCTGCAACCGGGTTTTGTATTGGCGCTGGAGCACCTCGAAAGCCTCGTACTGGTTCATGCCTACCATCCTGTCACCCTATTGCCTTGTAACAAAAAGTACTACCTCAGGTAACAAATTAAAACAAGCGCCCGCCATTAGGAATGGCTTTCTCCACGCCGGTCAGGACAAGCCAGTGTTTAAACCGGTATCCGTAGCCTGTGGTGCACGCTTCTGGTGTGCAGCAATGCAGCACACCACACCGGCAACCACCAGCGTGAAGGCAGCGGCTTCCAGCCAGGTAGGCAGGCGTTGCTCCCACAGGAAGCCGTAAATCAGTGCAAACAGGGTTTCGAACAGAATCATTTGTCCAACCAGCGTTAGCGGCAGCAACCGGCTCATTCGGTTCCAGCATAGGTTACCGACAATCGAAGCCAGCACCGCCACGCCCATAGATACGCTAACAAGCTGCATCCATGCGACGCCGCTGTGGCTGTGGGTGTTAAGCACGATGGCTAAAGGAATCAGGACCAGCGACTGTGCGCCAGTGACAATCCCCGTCAACAGGTTCCAGTCATGGGCCGTGACAGATGACGTGCGGGCCAGCCACCGGCTGTTGCCAACGGCAAAGGCGCTCCAGGATATCAGTGCACCCAGCGCGCACAACAGGCCGATGGTTGGCGTGCCTGTGCTTGCAGACGCCTCCCCGCCCACGGCCTGCCAACCAATACAAATAGCCCCGAGCGCGCACATCAGTAGCGATAGCAGCAGTTTACGCAGCGGTACTGCGCCCTGGTCACGGCTACCAATCAAGGTCACCACCACCGGCATAAAGCCAATCACCAGAGACGTGATGGCGATACCCGCCAGTTGCACCGCGCTGGACAGCAAAATGTAATACAGGGTATTGCCCGCCAGCGACAACCAGCACAACGCGAGCCACTCACGTCGTGTCACCCGCCGCATCAGGGTTGACCAACGTGGTGCCAGCAGCATCAGTGATATCAGCCCATAGGCGCTATAACGGCCAATCGCTATCTGAAGCGGGCTAAACGCCCGCACCAACTCCGGTGCCAGGAAAACCAGCCCCCACAGCGCCCCCGCGCCCATACCATATGCCACACCCGCGACGGTTCTTTTACCATCCACGCTTTGATTCTCCATACGTTACTGGCCGGAGAGTATCACACGGCGGATGATCGGTGTCTTGATTAAGACTCGCGTTCTTTAGGCCCAGACTCCTGCGACAGCTGTCGAAACGCTGAGGGCGGATGAATGGATAGGTCATCGCGTCATGCCGATGCCATTATCTATCTGCAATAAAAAAACCGCAGGATTCTGCTATTCACCGCAACTTGCTGACAGCCACCACCCCGCCGATGCCGGATACTGACTGTTTTACGGTGTTTGCGGAGTGTGACGATGAATAGCCTGCTTTATTGCGCCGTGGTGCTGATTTGGGGCACCACCTGGATCGCCATCAGCCTACAGCAAGGTAGCGTGCCACCAGAGGTGTCGATTTTCTGGCGTTTCGCCATCGCTTCGGCGTTGTTAATGGCGTTTTTGATCCTGACCCGTCGTTTGCGCCCGCTGAGCGGCCGCGCGCATTTGCTGTGTATGGCGCAGGGGGTGACGGTTTTCGGCATTAATTTCTTTTGTTTTTATCATGCCGTCGCCTGGATACCCAGTGGGCTGGAGTCGGTCATCTTTTCGATGGCGGTACTGTTCAACGCTTTCAACAGTCGACTCTTTTTCGGCACCCGTCTCAGCCGCAACGTGAAACTGGCTGCGCCGCTGGGGCTGGCAGGCATCATTCTGCTGTTCTGGCACGATTTGCTACAGCTTGGCAGCAGCCCACAATTGCTGTGGGGCGTTGGCATGAGTCTGCTTGCCACCTACTGTTTTTCACTCGGCAACATTATCAGCGCCCAGCACCAACGTATGGGCCGGGATATCATGACCACCAACGGTTGGGGAATGCTGTATGGTGCGCTGGCGATGGGCTTTGTTGCCTTACTGCTAGGTTACCGTTTTACGCCAGAATTCTCGCTGCGCTATCTCGGTTCACTGTCCTACCTGGCGCTGTTCGGCTCGGTTGTCGGTTTTGGTGCCTACTTCGCGTTGGTCGGGCGTATTGGTGCCAGCCAGGCGGCTTATGCCACCTTGTTATTTCCGTTGGTCGCGCTCTCCGCCTCCACCCTGTACGAAGGGTATGTCTGGCGAAGCAATGCTGTGTTGGGTTTACTGCTGATTCTGGCGGGCAATGCGGTGATGTTTTATCGCCCCCGGCCGCAACCGGAGGCGAAAGCAGCGGTATGACTACCCAGCGATATTACTGACCGCTAGCGGGTTTGCGCGGCGGGCGGCGGCGGGCGGATTGCCCTTCCGGCCGCTGTCCGGCTGGGCGCGCTGCGCCATCACGACGCGGCTGATGAGGACGGTCGCCCTGCGGGCGTCCGGATGCGTGTTCACCTTGCGGGCGATCACCCTGACGCGGCGCACCGCCGCCACGTCCACTGCGCCCGCCCTGGCGACCATTCTGGATCGGTTCGGCCTTGATGGTTGGGTCCGGCTCGTAACCGGCAATCTCCATGCGCGGAATTTCCCGCTTCAGCAGACGCTCGATATCACGCAGCAGTTTGTGTTCATCAACGCACACCAGCGATAACGCCTCACCTGTTGATGCCGCACGGCCGGTACGGCCGATACGGTGCACGTAATCTTCCGGCACATTCGGCAGCTCGTAGTTGACCACATGCGGCAACTGGTCGATATCTAGCCCACGGGCAGCGATGTCGGTCGCCACCAGTACGCGGATGTCGCCGTCTTTGAAATTTGCCAGCGCACGGGTACGCGCGCCCTGGCTCTTGTTGCCGTGGATAGCGGCAGCGGTGATGCCGTCTTTATTCAGTTGCTCCGCCAGATGGTTGGCACCGTGCTTGGTACGGGTAAATACCAGCACCTGTCGCCAATCATGCTTGCCAATCAGGTGGGATAACAGTTCCCGTTTGCGCTTCTTATCCACGAAATGTACGTGCTGGGTCACCAGCTCGGACGGGGTATTACGGCGCACCACTTCCACCGATGCCGGATTGGTGAGCAGCTTCCCAGCCAGTTCCTTGATCTCGTCGGAAAAGGTGGCGGAAAACAGCAGGTTCTGACGCTTGGGCGGCAGCTTCGCCAGCACCCGACGAATATCATGGATAAAGCCCATATCCAGCATACGGTCGGCTTCATCCAGCACCAGAATTTCTACCTGTGACAGGTCCACCGCATTCTGGTGTTCCAGATCCAACAGACGGCCCGGTGTGGCGATCAGAATATCGACGCCACCGCGCAGCTTCATCATCTGCGGATTGATGCTCACGCCGCCGAACACCACCAACGAACGCAGACGCAGGTATTTGCTGTACGCCTGCACGTTTTCGCCGATCTGCGCCGCCAGTTCGCGGGTCGGCGTCAGGATCAACGCCCGTACCGGGCGGCGGCCTTTCGCCTGCGACGGGCGGTGGCTCAACAGGTGCAGCAGCGGCAGGGTGAAACCGGCCGTTTTACCGGTGCCGGTCTGAGCGCTAGCCATCAGGTCGCGCCCTTCCAGCACCACCGGAATCGCCTGACGCTGAACCGGCGTTGGCTCACGGTAGCCCTGTTCTTCCACAGCGCGCAAAATATCGGCACTCAGACCGAGAGATTCAAAAGACATAACGAGAACAACTCCAGATTCACCCTACCCGGCGGCATTCGCCGGTGCAGTTTTCAGGGTGATAACAGATGGGTTCAGCGCCGTGTCGGCATACACGCCTGACTACGCTGACTCCAGATGAATGGGCACAAACTACGGTGCGTGACTGCGCGCGATTGTAACAGGAAATCGCTTGTTTGAGGAATTTTTATCTGTCGATCACATTTTATCCTCTGCATTCTGCGCAAAATGACCTTGCTCTTCATGAATATCAACCGGTTATTGGTTGAAAAACTGCATTTTTCTTACGCTAGCAATCTATATCCGTGCTGAATCCGCACGCTGTCGCGTCAGAACACGGCAATCGGCTAAATGCCGGATTATGCTTAAGTCATGTCGTCGGAATCACGAGATGAGTCATAACACGACGTCATATCGGGAGCGCTATGAATAAAAAAACAGGGGGATGGCTGGTGCTGGCGTTGATCGCTGCCACCGCCGCGGGTTACAGCCTGATACACTACCGTAACCAGCAAGATGCACCGCTGACACTGTACGGTAATGTGGATATCCGCAGCGTCAATTTGGGGTTTCGGGTCAGCGGACGCCTGACCGCGCTGAATGTGGATGAAGGGGATGCAGTCCAGCCTAGGCAACTGTTGGCCCGACTGGATGACGCGCCGCAGCAGAACGCGCTACGTCAGGAAAAAGCCAGCGTCGCCAGTGCACAAGCACAACTGGCCCTGCTGCGAGAAGGCTACCGCAGCGAGGAAATCGCCCAGGTGCGTTCGCAACTGGAACAAGCGCAGGCCGCCTACGACTACGCCAACAGTTTTTACCAGCGCCAGCTCGGCCTGTGGAAACAACATACGCTGGCCGCCAACACGCTGGAAGACGCCCGTTCCACCCGCAACCAAACGCAGGCGACGTTGCAGGCGGCACGGGAAAAACTGAGCCAGTATGAGCGCGGCAACCGACCGCAGGAAATCGCCGCCGCTGCCGCTACGCTTGCCCAGGCGCAGGCCGCCGAAGCGCAGGCGCAACTGAACCTACAAGACACTCGCCTGTACGCCCCCTCTCCCGGTGTGATCCTGACCCGAGCCGCCGAAGCCGGTAGTATGTTAAGCGCGGGCAGCACCGTCTTTACCCTGTCGCTGACCCAGCCGGTATGGATTCGCGCCTACGTTACCGAAACCCAACTGGGCCGCGCCGCGCCCGGTCGCGAGGTGCTGATCTACACCGACGGTCGCCCAAACCGACCCTATCACGGCAGAATTGGTTTTGTGTCACCCAGCGCCGAGTTCACGCCGAAAAATGTTGAAACCACGGAATTACGTACCGATCTGGTGTACCGGCTGCGCATCATCGTCAGCGACGCGAACGACGGCCTGCGTCAGGGGATGCCGGTGACCCTCACGCTGGCACCGGATAGATCACGTCATGACCAGTGACCTGCCGCTGATCCGCCTCGATACACTGGAAAAACGCTTCGACGGCATGACAAAACCGGCGCTGGCACCGTTGAGTGCCGAGATTCGTGCCGGGGCAGTCACCGGGCTGGTAGGGCCGGATGGCGCAGGCAAGACCACGCTAATGCGTATGCTGGCCGGATTGCTGACGCCCAGCGCGGGCACGATTCGGGTGATGGGGTTAGACCCGATCGCCGATGACCGTCAGTTACATGCCCGGCTCGGCTACATGCCGCAGAAATTCGGCCTGTATGAAGACCTCACCGTGATGGAAAACCTGACACTGTACGCCGACCTGCGCGGTATCACCGGTGACACTCGTCGCACCACCTTTGAGAGGCTGTTGCAGTTTACCGACCTCACCCGCTTCACCACCCGGCTGGCAGGCAAACTCTCCGGCGGCATGAAGCAGAAACTGGGGCTGGCCTGCACCCTGATTGGGCAGCCCAGCGTGTTGCTGCTGGATGAACCGGGGGTCGGCGTCGACCCTATCTCCCGCCGCGAATTGTGGCGGATGGTGCATGAACTGGCCGATGATGGCATGTTGATTCTGTGGAGCACTTCCTATCTGGACGAGGCGGAACAATGCCGTGACGTGCTGCTGCTTAACGAGGGTGAATTGCTCTATCGGGGAGCCCCCGCCGACCTGACACAACGGATGGCAGGCCGTTGCCTGCTGCTCGACCAGCCAGACGGCAACCACCGGCGTCTGTTACAACAGGCGCTGCGTCAGCCACAGGTCAGCGACGGCGTGATTCAGGGGCGCTACGTGCGGCTGATTCTGAAACCGCAGGCGGATCGCGCCACGCTGCTGCATACGCTTACGCTGTCGCCGGACAGCGTGCAGGACACCGCACCGCGTTTTGAAGACGCCTTCATCGACTTGTTAGGCGGCGGGCCGAGCGCCACCTCCTCGCTGGCGGCGATCCTGCCGCAGTTGGACACCCATCGCGGGGAAACGGTGATCGAAGCGCGCAATCTGACCAAGAAATTTGGCGATTTTGCCGCCACCGACCGGGTAAGTTTTCAGGTGCACCGTGGTGAAATCTTCGGCCTGCTGGGGCCGAACGGTGCCGGGAAGTCCACCACCTTTCGCATGATGTGCGGCCTGCTGACACCGACCGAAGGCCAGGCGCTGGTGCTGGACATGGACCTCAAAACCCGTTCCGGCCGGGCGCGGCAGCATCTCGGCTACATGGCACAAAAATTTTCGTTGTACGGCAACCTGACCGTGGAACAAAACCTGCGTTTTTTCTCCGGCGTTTACGGCCTGCGCGGCCAGCGCCAGCAGGATAAGGTGAACAGTATGGCGCGGGCGTTCAACTTTCACCCCATCTTCCAGCAAACGCCCGACGCACTACCGCTCGGTTTCCGTCAGCGGCTGGCGCTGGCCTGCGCGCTGATGCACGAACCGGACATCCTGTTTCTTGACGAACCCACCTCCGGTGTCGACCCGTTTACTCGTCGGGAGTTCTGGCAACACATCAACGGCATGGTGGACAAAGGTGTGACGGTGATGGTCACCACCCATTTTATGGATGAAGCCGAATACTGCGACCGCATCGGGCTGGTATACCGCGGTCGGCTCATCGCCAGCGGCACACCGGATGACCTGAAACGCCAGGCCGCCCGCGACGACACACCGGAACCGACCATGGAGCAGGCGTTCATCACGCTGGTGCAGACTTATGATCGGGAGGCCCGCCATGTCACAACCGATTGACGATAAACGTTTTTCCTGGCGTCGCTTACGCGCACTGTGCCTGAAGGAAACCCGCCAGATCCTGCGCGACCCCAGCAGCGCGCTGATCGCTTTCGTCATCCCGCTGTTGCTGCTGTTCATCTTCGGCTACGGCATCAACCTCGACTCCAGCCGCCTGAACGTCGGCGTACTGATAGAACAACACAGCGCCGAGGCCGACAGCCTGGCACGTGCCTTTACCGGCTCGCCCTTTCTGTCCGTCACCCTTAGCAACAACCGCCCGGCGCTGATAGCACGGATGCAGGCCGGGCAGATTCGCGGCCTGGTGGTCATCCCGGCCGATTTCGCCAAACGGCTGGCACACCCGCAGGACCGCGCACCGATTCAGGTCATCACCGACGGCAGCGAACCGAATACCGCGCAATTCGTGCAGGGCTACGCACAAGGGGTGTGGCAACGCTGGCAGCAGCAGTATGCGCAGGACCACGGCGGCCGCTATCAACCGCTGATTGAGGTGCAAACCCGCTACTGGTTCAACGCCGCCGCCATCAGCCAGCACTTCATCATCCCCGGTGCCATTACCATCATTATGACGGTGATCGGCGCTATCCTGACCTCACTGGTGATCGCCCGCGAGTGGGAACGCGGCACCATGGAAGCGCTGCTGTCAACGCAGGTTACTCGCACCGAATTGCTGCTCACCAAATTGCTCCCCTATTACGTGCTGGGCATGATCGCTATGGCTCTGTGCGTGGTGGTGGCGGTGTTTGTGCTGGGGGTGCCTTATCGCGGCTCGCTGTGGTGGCTGTTCGGCCTGAGCAGCCTGTTTCTCGCCAGTACGCTGGGGATGGGATTGCTGATTTCCACCCTAACACGCAATCAGTTCAATGCGGCAATGGTGGCGCTCAACGCCGCGTTTCTGCCCGCCGTCATGCTGTCCGGGTTTATTTTCGAAATCCACAGTATGCCGCTGCCGGTACAGGCGGTGTCATACCTGATCCCCGCCCGCTATTTCGTCAGCACGCTGCAAACCCTGTTTCTGGCCGGAAATATCGGTAGCGTGCTGTTGATGAACCTGCTGTTTTTACTGCTGTCAGCAGTATTTTTTATCGGGCTTACCGCCTGGAAAACCCGCCGAAGACTGGACTAGGCACGGTAATGCATCAACCGGTTGGTGCCGGATAGACGTCGGTACGCTGATGAGGGAAAGCCTATGTTGCATCGTCTGTGGACACTGATCCGCAAAGAGCTTCAGTCATTGCTACGCGAGCCGCAGACCCGCGCCATTTTGGTGTTGCCGGTGCTGCTGCAAGTGTTACTGTTCCCGTTTGCTGCCACGCTGGACGTCACCGACGCCACGCTCGCCATTTACAGTGAAGACAACGGCCCGGCCTCAGTAGAACTGACGCAGCGTTTCGCCAGCGCCAGCGCCTTTTCGCGGGTTATCACCCTGCGCAGCCCGCAGGACATCGCACCCACGATTGATAACCAACGGGCGCTGCTGCTGGTGCGCTTCCCGCCTGACTTCTCGCGCCAGTTGGTCAGCGGCACGCCGACCAGCATCCAGCTTCTACTCGACGGACGCCACTCCAACAGCGCCCAGATCGCCGCCCGTTATGTGCAGCAGATCGTGCAGGATTATCAGTTGGAACAGTTGAACGACCCGACGCTGACGCACCAGAGTGAGCTGGTGATTCGCCACTGGTACAACCCCAATCTGGACTACAAGTGGTTTGTGGTGCCATCGCTGGTGGCGCTGATCACCACCATTGGCGTGTTGATCGTCACCGCGCTGTCAGTGGCGCGTGAGCGGGAACAAGGCACGCTGGAACAACTGCTGGTGTCGCCGCTGTCCACCGGGCAAATTTTTGTCGGAAAAGCCGTACCCGCGCTGATTGTCGCCACCGTTCAGGCCAGTATTGTGCTGGCGGCCGGTATCCTGGCCTACCGCATCCCGTTTTCCGGGTCGCTGCTGCTGTTCTACCTCTGCATGTTGGTCTACGGGTTATCACTGGTGGGCTTCGGGCTGTTGATTTCCGCACTCTGCTCTACCCAGCAACAAGCGTTTATCGGCGTATTTGTCTTCATCATGCCCGCTATTTTACTGTCCGGTTATGTATCCCCCGTCGAGAATATGCCGATGTGGTTGCAACAGCTGACCTGGGTCAACCCGGTGCGCCACTTCACCGACATCACCAAACAGATATATCTGAAAAATGCCAGCCTGAGTGTAGTCTGGCGCGGCGTGTGGCCGTTGCTGGTCATCACCGCCACCACGGGCAGCGCCGCCTACGCCCTGTTTCGGCGCAAAATTGGCTAGGCTACGTAAACCCGCTACCCCCACCGCCAGCGACGCTTTGCCAAACACTGACTACACTGATTATTCAGCTACTTGGGAACGAGGGAAAACAATGGATACCGTCTCGCAACCGTCATTAGGGTTTTCTTTCACCGTGCTGACCATCAATACCCATAAAGGGTTCAGCGCACTGAACCGCCGCTTCATCCTGCCGGAACTGCGTGATGCCGTGCGCTCGGTTTCCGCCGATATCGTCTGTCTGCAAGAAGTGCTGGGCCGCCATTCCACCCATCCACTGCAGGTAGAACACTGGCCGGACACCTCGCACTACGAATTTCTGGCGGAAACCATGTGGAACGATTACGCCTACGGGCGCAATGCGGTTTACCCGGAAGGCGAGCACGGCAACGCGGTGCTATCTCGCTTTCCGATTTTCAGCTACCGCAATCTGGACGTATCGGTATCCAAAAGAGCCAAACGCGGTATCCTGCATTGTGTTCTGAAAGTCCCCAACCGGGATTTGCACATCCACGTGGTGTGTGTACACATGGGGCTCACCGCCTCGCACCGCCGACAACAAATGGCGTTACTGTGCGATCTGCTGGCAACGCTACCCGCCGATGTGCCCCTGATCGTCGCCGGGGATTTCAACGACTGGCAGATGAAAGCCAGCGCGCTGCTGAAACGCAGTGCCGGTCTGGAAGAGGTCTTCAGCCAGCATTTCGGCAAACCGGCACGAACCTTTCCCGCTCGCTTTCCGTTACTGCGCCTCGACCGCATTTATGTACGCAACGCCCGGACCAGCGTACCGAAATTACTGTCGTCCAAACCCTGGTCGCACCTGTCTGATCATGCGCCGCTGGCGGTGGAGATTCACTTGTGAAAACCGAATGGCGCGACGGCAACCAGATTGAACTGCTGGTGAATGGCGACGAATTCTACCCCAGTGTGTTTGACGCCATCCGCCAGGCACGCAACCGGGTGGTGCTGGAAACCTTCATCTGGTTTGAAGACAAGGTGGGCTACGCGTTGCGGGACGTGCTGATCGCGGCGGCGCAACGTGGCGTCAGTGTGGATGCCACCGCCGACGGCTACGGTTCGCACGACCTGTCGTCCGACTTTCTCGCGCCGATGGTGGACGCCGGTGTTCGCTTCCACTTTTACGATCCGCGCCCACGCCTGTTCGGCCTGATAAGCACCAATCTGTTCCGGCGGCTGCACCGCAAGATCGTGGTGGTGGACAGCCACACCGCCTGGATCGGCGGCATCAACTACTCGGCCGACCACCTGAGCGACTACGGCCCGGAAGCCAAGCAGGATTACGCCGTTAAAGTGCGCGGCCCGGTGGTAGATGATATCTACCGGTTTGTGCTCGCCGCACTGGCGCACGATGATGATCGCCGTGGCGGCTGGCGGCAACGGTTTCGCCGCGTGGTGCGTAACCCCCACCCCGGCAACGCGCAGGCGCTGTTTGTCTGGCGCGACAACGGTCTGCACCGCCGCGACATCGAACGCCAATACCTGCTGATGTTGCGACGGGCTAAACGCGAGGTGGTGATCGCCAATGCCTATTTTTTCCCCGGCTATCGTCTGTTGAGAGCGATGCGCAAGGCCGCGCGACGAGATGTGCGGGTTCGGTTGATCATTCAGGGTCAGCCGGATATGCCGATCGTTCTGGTCGGCGCACGTCTGCTCTATCCCTGGCTGGTGAAAGCCGGGGTGGAGATTTATGAATACCGTCGGCAGCCGTTGCACGGCAAAGTCGCATTACAGGATGAATATTGGACTACCGTCGGCTCCAGCAATCTGGACCCGCTCAGTCTGGCGCTCAACCTCGAAGCCAATCTGGTCATCAATGACCGCAATTTCAACCAACAACTGCGGGACAACCTGCACCAGCTTATTCGCGAAGACTGCGTGCGGGTTGAGCCGTCGCAACTGCCAAAACGCTCGTACTGGCAGATAATCAAAAACGTCGTGGTGTTTCACTTCCTGAAACGCTTCCCGTCTCTGGTCGGCTGGCTGCCAGCGCACAGCCCGCAGTTAACCCAGGTGGGACACCCGCCGACGGATGACAGCGAAAAGAAATAACAAAACTCTAAGGCTGTCGACAAACAGCCGTGTTGTTTTGTGAACGGAGATGTATGTCTGGTCAGTGAATGGTTTCGTGCGGGATAAACGGTGTGGTTTCTTTGCCACTTCATAGCACGCACGACAAGGAGAGGTTCAAACGCCACCTCTCCTTGACCACTGGCTAGTGGCTAAACTGTGGCGCTACGCGCTACCTTCGGCATTCGACTTCGCTGTTCGGGCCGTCCGTGACGCGCTTACTCGCCCCATCCTTGGGGCTCGCCCTACGGGCCAGCGTAAACGCTGTTCAAAAACGCTCCCGGCGTTTTTGTCCGGCGCGGCGCGGACTTTCGCCGCGTCCATGCGGCTCACCCGGCGAAGTCGCTTGCCTCAGCACAGTTTTAACGCCGGAAAGCCCCATTATCTGTAACTAAGAAGGGTTGCCAGTAATCTGCAACACCCTCACCGACGGCTGCCGAACAAACGCAGCAGCATCAGGAACAGGTTGATGAAATCCAGATACAACGTCAACGCGCCCATGATCGAGTACTTGCGGAAACTGTCCCGGTCATCAACCGACAGCTCTTCACCGATGTTTTTCAACTTTTGTGTGTCGTAAGCCGTCAGGCCGACAAACACCAGCACCCCGATGTAGGTGATGGCAAGCTGCAACCCTTCGCTTTTCAGCCAGAAATTCACCAGCGTTGCCAGCAGGATACCGATCAACGCCATGAACAGCATACTGCCCATGCCAGTCAGGTCACGTTTAGTGACATAACCGTACAGGCTCATGGCACCGAACATGCCAGCGGTAATCACAAAGGTGCTGGCGATAGACTCGCCGGAGTAGACGATGAAAATGCTGGAAAGCGTCAGCCCAGTCAGCGCGGAATAGAGCATGAACAGTGTAGTGGCAACGCCACCACTCAGGCGGTGCACCATGCCAGACAGCACAAATACCAGCCCCAGTTGGGCAATCACCAGCCCAAAGAAGGTTATTTTGCTGGAGAACACCATCTGCAACACTGCCGGGGTGTTAGCGGCATACCAGGCAACAAACGCGGTCAGTAACAAACCGCAGGTCATCCAGCCATAGACTTGCGCCATATAAGCTTGCAAACCAGTACTGGCCTGCTGAACGATGGAACCGTTAGAACGTGGAAATCGATCCATGATGCAACCTTTGCATTGAGTGAAACAGAACGGGCTGACGCCCACCTGCTTTCAGCTTAACACAAAATGCTACACGTAACGGATAACGCAGCCTCAACGGCCGCGCAATTGACAGGCTGTCGGTCCTAATCCAACCGGTGCGCCCGACCAACTACCGTCAGATTGACGCCGCAACCGACAACGATATCCTCCCGGCTGACGCTTTTCAGTTCGAAAACCTGCGCGCTATTGGTCATACGTAAGCGCAGTGTGGACACGAATCCGGCGAACTCGATACTTGCCACCACCGCCTGCGCCACCGACAGCTCGGCCAGCGAGAGCTGAATCTGTTCCGGCCGCAGCATGATGCGAGCCGCACCGACAGACTGATTATCGTCAACCGCGATGTCACCCAGCACGCACGCCGCGCGCCCGTCTTTCAGTTGCGCCGACAATACCAGCGTGTCGCCAAGAAACGCGGCGGCGGCTTCATCCACCGGGCGCAGATACAATGACTGTGGCGATCCCACCTGCACCAGCCGCCCTTGCCGCATGACGGCCACCTGATCGGCAAACGACAGTGCCTCCGCCTGGTCGTGGGTGACCAGAATCGACGCCACGCCCGCCTCCGCCAGCAGGGCAGACACCGCCTGACGGGTCGCGGCGCGCAGGCCGGTATCCAGCGCCGAGAAAGGTTCATCCAACAGCATTAGCGTCGGGCGTTGAGACAGCGCACGCGCCAGCGCCACCCGCTGCTGTTGACCGCCAGACAATTCATGCGGCCACAGCGACGCCAGCCGCGAGTCCAGCGACACCATCGCCATCAGTTCATCAATGCGTCGCTGTTTATCCTGCTTACTGCCCTCAAGCCCAAAACCGATGTTCTGCGCCACGGTAAAGTGCGGAAACAACGCGCCGTCCTGCGGTACAAAGCCGATGCCGCGCTGATGGGCGGGCACCCACTGGTTCGCATCCGCCACGACACGCGTTTGCAGGCGCACGGTGCCGCTATCCGGTGCTTCGAAACCGGCAATAATACGCAGCAACGTCGTCTTGCCGGAACCGGAAGGACCGACAATCGCGGTACGGCTGCCCGGCGCAACCTGCAAATCGATACCTTCCAGCACCGAGACGGCATTGAAAGATTTGCCAATGCCAAAAAGTTCAAGCGTATTCATAAACCTGCCGTACGTTTCGATTGAGAATAGAGCAACCAGGTCAGCGGGAGCGACAGCACCACCATAATCAGTGCATAGGGTGCAGCCGCCATATAGTCAATTTCACTGGTTAACGCCCAAAAACCGGTCGCCAGCGTGCGGGTGCCGTTCGGTGCCAGCAACAGCGTGGCGGTTAATTCGTTGGTGACAGCGAGAAACACCATCGCCGCCCCGGCCGCTGCGCCCGGTGCTGCCAGCCGCAGCGTGACGCGCCACAACGCCTGAATGGGCGAACACCCCAGACTGCGTGCGACGTTTTCCAGTTCCACCGGTGCCTGTGCAATACCGGCGCGCAGGTTAATCAGCGCTCGCGGCATAAACATCAGCACATAGGCCAGCAGCAAGGTGAACTCGGTCTGGTACAGCGGCCGCAGGGTATGAATAGTGACGGTGACCAGCGCCAGTGCCACCACAATACCCGGCAGCGCGCTGGTAATGTAATTACAGCCTTCCAGCAGACGATACAGCCGCGACGGATGGCGCACCGATAACCAGGCCATCGGAAACGCGCACAGCGTCACCAGCGCTGCGCCGCTGACACCCAACCACAATGTCTGGCGCACTGCGGGCCACAGTTCGTTGTTACGCCACACGTCCATGCCGCCGAGCCACAGCCAGCGGGCGAGCGTCATCAACGGCACGCCCAGCGCCAGCACGGTCAACGCCAGCGGCAACAAAACACAAACCAGCGCCGCCGTGGGTGACAGCCGCCAGGGTGTCAGGTTACGGGCGCTGCCGGAACCAACGCGCGCATAGCGCGCTCGTCCGCGGGTCAGTGTTTCCAGCAGCAGCAGCCCCAGACAACACAACACCAGCACACCCGCCAGCATGTTTGCCGCCAGGCCGTTAAAGGTCGACTGGAACTGTTCGAAAATGGCGGTGGTGAAGGTATCGAAACGAATCATGGCGTACAGGCCGTATTCCGCCAGCAGATGCAATGCAATCAGCAGCGAACCGCCCCACACCGCCAGCCGAAGTTGCGGCAGGACTACGCGGAAAAAAACACGCCAGGGTCTGGCCCCAAGCGAGGTCGCCACATCTTCCAGGCCAGGGTCTAACCGACGCAGCACCGCCGCCGCAGGCAGATAAATAAACGGGAAATAGGCGAGTACCGACAGGAACACACCCGCCGCCAGGCCATGCATACCGGGCAACAGGCTGATCCAGGCGTAACTTTGAACAAAGGCTGGCACCGCCAGCGGCGCGGTCAGCAAAAGGGACCACGCCCGACGGCCCGGCAACGTGGTGCGCTCGGTCAGCCAGGCCAGCGCCACCCCGAGCAACGTGCAGAGCGGCAGCGTCACCGCCACCAGCAATACGGTATTAAGCAGCAGCTCCCCGACCCGAGGCCGGAACACCAGCGCTTTTATCGTTTCCCAGTCGGTTTCCAGGGTAATGCCCACCACGAAACCCAACGGTAACAACGCCAGCAGCGACAATAGCAACGCCATCAGCGCCATGCCGCCGCCAGCTATCCGGTATGGCCGCACTCCCGGTCGCGTCGGGTGGTTTACACCAACACCGACGACTTTCCATTCCACATCGGCCATATGCCTTATTGTACTCCCGCCCTGCACTGAGACATTACAGCAGACCTGCTTCGGTCATCAGTTCAACCACTTTCTTGCCGTTGAGTTTAGCGGCGTCGACTTTCGGCGCTTGCAGGTCTTTCAGCGGCACCAGTTTCGGGTTGGACTCGGCATTCACGCCCACCGCGTATTCAAAAGCGGTGTTGGTGCGCAGCACGTCCTGACCTTTCTTACCGGTGATCCACTTGATGAAAGCCTGAGCCTGCTGTTTATGCTTGCTGGACGCCAGCACGCCACCGCCGGAGATGCTGACGAACGCGCCTGGATCCTGATGTTTGAAGTAGTACAGACGGATGTTTTTGCTGTTTTCGCCGGTTTTCGCGCCGTCAACAAACGGGTAGTAGTGGTAAATCACACCGCTGTCGATCTGACCGGCGTTTACCGCTTTCATTACCGTGCTGTTACCCTTATAAGCGGTGAAGTTGGTTTTCATCGCTTTCAGCCATTCCAGCGTCGCTTTTTCGCCTTTCAACTCCAGCATCGCACTGACGATCGCCTGGAAATCAGCACCGGACGGGGATGCCGCCCAACGGCCTTTCCACTCCGGTTTAGCCAGGTCCATCAACGATTTCGGCAGTTGCGCTTCGGTCAGTTTCTCCGGGTTGTAGACAAACACCGTCGAACGCGCCGCGATGCCAATCCAGCGCCCGTGAGACGGACGATACTGCGGCCCTACCTGCGCCAGCGTGTCGGCGTCCAGCGGCGCGAACAGGTTAGCGTTATCCACCAGTACCATCGACGGCGAGTTTTCCGTCAGGAACACGTCAGCAGACGAGGCATTACCTTCCTGCACCAGTTGGTTACCCAATTCGCTATCGCCGCCATTACGCAGCGTAACTTTAATACCGGTATCCTGAGTAAAACCCTCTACCCAGGACTTCACCAGGTTTTCGTGCTGCGCGTTGTAAATCACAATACCTTCATCTTCAGCTTGCGCGCCGAAGGAGAACCCCATCATCAGGGAAGACGCCAGCAGGGTGGCGGGGAACAGGGACGCTATACGCCGTTTCATACCATTATCCTTTTCACTGTATGGCAATTAACTGTATGACAATAAAAGCGAATCAGGCGGAATATCACCGCGGCTCATTATCGTTGTGTAAAAATAGAAATAAAAATGATTCTTATTAATCATTTCCTTAACATTATTTTACTGCAAATTTTATAATTTACTGCTTTTTATCGTTTTTTATTTAGCGGTGAAATTATTTCGATAGGAATCATACAGCGGCGGCAATCAATCCGCCGCCATTGCCATTACCAACGTTCCGCCGCCTGCCGATCGCTATCGCGGGCGTCTACCCAACGGTCGCCTTCCGACGTGGCTTCCCGCTTCCAGAACGGCGCACGCGTTTTGAGGTAATCCATGATGAATTGTGCCGCCTCGAACGAGGCTTGGCGGTGGGCACCGCTGACACCGACAAAGACGATCTCGTCGCCGGGATAGAGTGAACCGACACGATGGATCAGGCTCACGCGCTGAATCGGCCAGCGTTGCCGCGCCGCGTCAACGATTTCCGCCAGCGCCTTTTCCGTCATACCTGGATAATGTTCCAGCGTCAGCGCGCTGACATGATCGCCCAGATTATGATTGCGCACCTTGCCGGTGAACGTCACCACCGCGCCGTCCGCATCGCTCGCCGCCAGCCAGGTGTACTCGTCACCGACACTGAATGTCGCTTCCCCGACTCGAATACGTGTTTCCATCGTTCACCCTCCGGTCACGGGCGGGAAAAACGCCACTTCGTCACCGTCGACCAACGGGTGCGACATCGCCACCAGCGACTGATTCACCGCCGCCAGCAATTTACCGTCTTCCAGCGCCAGCGCCCAACGGTCGCTCTGCGCGCACAGCGCCTGCCGCAATGACGCCACGTCCTGATACTCCGCTGGCAGCGAGAGCCGATCGGTGCCGGTCAGTTCCCGTACCTGCGCAAAAAACAGCACCGTAATCATGACGCCTCCGCCCTGAAATCACCGGATTTACCGCCGCTTTTCGCCAGCAACCGCACCGGGCCGATCACCATGTCTTTCTGCACCGCCTTGCACATGTCGTAAATGGTCAGCGCCGCCACCGAGGCAGCGGTCAGCGCTTCCATTTCCACACCGGTCTTGCCGGTCAGTCGGCACAGGGATTCAATCCGCACCCGGTTGTGCTCGGGCTGGGCTTCCAGCTCCACCGCCACTTTGCTCAACAACAGCGGATGGCACAGTGGGATCAGTTCCCAGGTGCGCTTGGCAGCCTGGATACCCGCGATGCGCGCGGTGGCGAAGACGTCGCCTTTGTGGTGGCGGCCTTCAATGATCATTGCCAGGGTTTGCGGTGCCATTTCCACAAAGGCTTCGGCGCGCGCTTCGCGCACCGTGTCCGCCTTGTCGGAAACATCCACCATCGCCGCTTCACCGGCTGCGTTAATGTGGGTCAGTTGTGACATAGCCGCTTACTTTTTCAAATGAGGATAGAGGTTACAGGGTTTCTGGCACGCATCCAGTTGCTCACGGATAATGCGCTCCCAGGCGGTGTGGCAGGCCTTGGTCGAGCCCGGCACGCCGAAAATCGCCGTCTGGTTAGCCAGCCCGGCAATGGCGCGGGACTGAATAGTGGCGGTGCCGATCTCTTCATACGACACCATGCGGAACAGTTCGCCAAATCCGTCGATTTCCCGGTCGAACAGCACCCGGACAGCCTCTGGCACCAGGTCGCCTGGCGTAAAACCGGTGCCGCCGTTGATCAGGATAACCTGTACATCGTCGCTGGCTATCCAGGCAGAAACCTGCGCGCGGATCTGGTACAGGTTTTCGCTGACAATCGCGCTGCCTGCCAGTTGATGCCCGTCATGCTGCAACGCTTCACGCAGATAATCGCCGGACGTATCGTCGGCGGCGGTACGGCGCGACGACACCGTCATCACCGCCACACGCAAAGGAACAAATTCGCTGCTGACCTTGCTCATAACTACTCCTTACCGGTATTGCTTCATACCGTATTGCGCGGCCTGTTCAGCCGCCGATAAAGGACAGATTCGGGGTAATGCCGCTGTTGCCGTCGTGCAGGAAATGCGACTGCCGCTTGCTGCTCAGACCACCGGAAATACGCAGTTTTAGCGCCTCCTGCTGGTCGTCATCCGTCAGCAAATCGCGCAACGGAATGCCCTGCTCGCCGAACAGGCACAGGTGCAAATTGCCGATGGCCGACACCCGTAGCCGATTGCAGTTCTGACAAAAGTCTTTTTCATACGGCATGATCAACCCCACCTCACCCTGATAATCCGGGTGCGAGAACACCTGCGCCGGGCCGTCGCTGCGCGCCCGCACCTGCTGTTGCCAACCTTGTTGCAACAACCGTTCGCGGATCACCTGACCGGACACATGGTGACGGCGGAACATCGCCCGCCCTTCGCCGGTTTCCATCAGTTCAATAAAACGCAGTTGGATCGGCCGGGTGCGGATCCAGTCGAGAAAGGTGTGCAGGCTACTGTCGTTGACATCACGCATCAGCACGGTATTGACTTTCACCCGGCGAAATCCGTTGGCGAAGGCGGCATCGATGCCGTCCATCACCTGACGAAATTTGTCCTGCCCGGTAATGGCGTGAAACTGTCGGGCATCCAGGCTGTCGACGCTGACGTTAAGCGCCGTCAGCCCGGCCTCGCGCCAGCTCGCCACATCCCGCGCCAGCCGGTAACCGTTGGTGGTGACCGCCAGCGTGCGGATCGCCGGGTTTTCGCGGATAGCGGCAATGATGTCGACAAAATCCCGGCGCAGCGACGGCTCGCCACCGGTCAGGCGCACTTTTTCGGTGCCCAGCGAGGCAAACGCGCGGCCGACGCGGCGGATTTCATCCAGCGACAGAAAACGATGGGGCGTCGCACCGTTCGGCTGGTAGCCGTCCGGCAGACAATAGGTACAGCGGAAATTACAGACGTCCGTTATCGACAGGCGCAAATAGTAAAACTTGCGCGCAAACGCATCGGTCAGTTGACTCACCATAAACACCTTTCCAAATACGGGAGATGCGGGCATTTCTACCCTGCACCCTGGTGGCCATCGGCCACGGCCAGGGAACCGTATTCTCGCTTGCGCGCGAACTTAGGCTCCGGGGCTAGGAGTTTGATTTTCCGGCGTCGCTTCACCGACGCCGAACAACCGTGATTGCTTCATGAAGTCTATCGCCAAATCAGGTTATCCGTCACTGAAAATGCGGTATATAAACCTGTATATAGCGGATTTTATTCACTATTTTCGCGCTAAGCATAGCGGAAATCTACGCCGCTTTCCTGACCTGAGTCATAGGATGACGTTTATCCTTTACCTCTCTGGGGGTAAAACACACGACATAAACCGGTTTTCCCGGTTAACGGAACATGCCCACCGGACAACCGGCAGGCATAGGGTGCGGATAAAAAATACGGCAGATACTACGGCAAATAAATCAGTGCGTTTTCAACCCTGCGGCGGTCATCAGCAAGCGAAACAGCGTCGCGACCACACCAAGCGCCAACACACTGGCGCTCCATAACATCACCATCCACAGTAACCGCCGCCACAACGGCCGTACCGGCACTGACGATATCGCCTGGTTCAGGGCCCTTTCCCTGCCAACGGGTTTTATGAGAAACCGTTTCATCAGTGGTAGCCCTCATCCGGTCGAATTTTCCCCCGGAAGACGTAGTAACTCCAGAAGGTGTACCCCAGGATCACTGGGATTATCAGCAGCGCTCCCACCAGCATGAACCCTTGACTCTGCGGCGGTGCGGCCGCGTCCCATAGCGTCAGCGACGGTGGAATGATCATCGGCCACAAGCTGATGCCAAGCCCGGTGAAACCGAGAAAAATCAACGCCAGCGTCAGCAAAAACGGAGAGTAATGCGCATGGCGGCGCACACCGTGTACGATCCCCGCCGCACAGGCCACCACCAATAATGGAACCGGCAGAAAATAAAATAGATTCGGCAGCGAAAACCAGCGCTGTTTGACCGCCGGATGCGCCAGCGGCGTCCACAGACTAATCACCACGATCACCACCAGTAACGCCACCACCAGCGACGGTGCCAGCGCGGACATATGGCGATGCAACCCCTGTCCAGTTTTCATAATCAACCAGGTGCACCCCAGCAGCGCATACGCCACCACCAGTCCGACACCACAAAACAGTGAAAACGGCGTCAACCAGCCGAATACCGGGCCGGAAAAATGGCGATCGGTCACCTCAAAGCCGTTAAGCACCGCACCGACGGTCACCCCCTGAAAGAAGGTGGCGACCAGCGAGCCCCAC
Organism: Dickeya undicola; assembly: GCF_000784735.1. Taxonomy (GTDB): domain Bacteria; phylum Pseudomonadota; class Gammaproteobacteria; order Enterobacterales; family Enterobacteriaceae; genus Dickeya; species Dickeya undicola. The sequence goes on along the minus strand of NZ_JSYG01000009.1, from coordinate 11,412 downwards.
ATAAAAGCACGATCCCAGAACGGGCGGTGCGACGGCGTCGCCTTAAAGCGAAACTCAAAAGCGACCCCACGGAAGATCAACCCGACCAGCATCAATGTCAGCGGAATAGTCAGCGCATCCACAATCACGGCATAAGCCAGCGGGAACGCACCAAACAACCCGGCACCACCCAGCACCAGCCAGGTTTCATTGCCATCCCATACCGGTGCAACGGTGTTGACCATCAGGTCCCGATCGGCGGCATGGCGATGAAAGGGAAACAAGATGCCAATGCCCAGATCAAAACCGTCCATCACGATGTACATCAGCGTGGCGAAGATGATGATGGCGAACCAGATGACAGAAAGTTCGATACCCACGTTATTTCCCCTCTTCCAGCATTTCCGAGACGGCGGACAACGGGCGCGCAGGCGTAGACGACTGTCCCGGCCCACCAACCGGTGTGTCATCGTTTTCTCCTGCTTGCGGTCCCTTCTTGATCAGCCGCACCAGATAGACATACCCGACACCAAACACCGACAGATACACCACGATAAACAGCAACAAACTGATGCTCATGTGCAGGTCACCGTGTGCGGATACCGCGTCACGGGTACGCTGCAAACCGTAAACCACCCACGGCTGGCGACCCACTTCGGTGGTAAACCACCCTGCCAGAATGGCGATCAACCCTGATGGCCCCATCAGCAAGGTGAACCACAAAAACGGCCGTGACTGATACAACCGGCGACGCCAACGCAGCCACAAACCGATAGCGCCCAACAGAATCATCAGCATTCCCAGCCCCACCATGATGCGAAACGACCAGAACACCACCGTCGAATTGGGGCGTTCGTCTTTTGGGAAACTTTTCAATGCGGGCACCTGCTTATCCAGGCTGTGAGTCAGGATAAGGCTGCCCAGATAAGGAATTTCCAGTGCGTAACGGGTGGTTTCACGTGCCATATCCGGCCAGCCCACCAGGATCAACGGCGTCGGTTCACCAGGTGGGTTATCCCAGTGGCCTTCTATCGCGGCAATTTTGGCTGGCTGGTATTTCAGCGTATTCAGGCCATGCATATCCCCCAGCAGCGCCTGAAAGGGGGCGACAATCAGCGCCATCCAGAGCGCCATCGACAACATTTTACGAATCGCCGCCGTATCGTTGCGCCGTAGCAAATGCCAGGCGGCAGACGCGCCGACAAAGAAGGCGCTGGCAAGAAACGCCGCCGTCGCCATGTGCATCAGCCGGTACGGAAATGACGGGTTGAAGATCACCGCCAGCCAGTCCACCGGCACCACCACGCCGTTATGGATTTCGTGGCCCTGCGGGGTCTGCATCCAGCTGTTGGACGCAAGGATCCAGAACGTGGAAATGATGGTGCCAAGCGCCACCATGCAGGTGGCGAAGAAGTGCAACCCCGGCCCTACCCGCTGCCAGCCAAACAGCATGACGCCAAGGAAACCGGCTTCCAGAAAAAAGGCGGTCAGCACCTCGTAGGTCAGCAACGGGCCGGTGATACTGCCAGCAAACTGGGAGAATCCGCTCCAGTTGGTGCCAAACTGATAAGCCATCACCAGGCCAGACACCACGCCCATGCCAAAATTGACGGCAAAGATTTTCGACCAGAAATGGTAGAGATCGCGGTAGTCGCGGTTATGGGTTTTCAGCCATAACCCTTCCAGCACCGCCAGAAAACTGGCCAGCCCGATAGTGATGGCGGGAAAAATGATATGGAAGGATACCGTAAACGCAAACTGGATCCTTGCCAGATGAAATGCATCGAGTCCGAACATGTCTTACCTCTGGACTGCAAGCAGCCCTGCTATCGATTTACTCGTCGACTGGGCGCGGGCCGGAATGGGAGCTATCACGATGCGAACCAAACGACAGAGCGCCAGCCGTACTCACGGGTGGCGTAATGCCACCGGCAGGGATCTTAAAATGGGCAGGAATAAATGGATATAAACAGTCTGTATTATTTACGCCATAACAGTTAGTGTTATAACAGCATAATAATACTGTGAGTAATTTTTATTAATCGATAAAAAAAATAGAAAATGAATAAATTAAAGTCATTTAAAAACAAATAAATAAAATAAAAAATGAGAAATATAACAGCAAAATAAATCATATCCACCATCAAATAACAATACTCAAAAATCCGTCCATAACTCATTAATAATAATCGGCTAATCGCGGATATCCGCTGAAAAAATTATCCCTCGTCGGACTGCTTTCTGATGAATCACCGGATGTTTTCTACACTGCCACATACCGCTTTTTTACGACAGAATGAACAGCCGGTCACCATGCCGTAAAATTTCTAGCGGCGCTGATGCTGCTTCAGGCCAAGATGTGATATATATCCGCTACTTTTTTAGGGTAGGCAGCCGGAAGATAAGGGTAATTATGGGGAATCGCACATTGGCGGAGCTGGATCGTGTTGTGGCGCTGGGCGGTGGTCACGGACTGGGGCGCGTTATGTCGTCGCTCTCCTTTCTCGGATCACGACTGACCGGTATCGTCACCACCACCGATAATGGCGGCTCCACCGGGCGAATTCGCCGTTCAGAGGGCGGTATTGCCTGGGGCGACACCCGTAACTGCCTGAATCAGTTGATCACCTCTCCTAGCGTAGCGTCAGCGATGTTTGAGTACCGCTTCAGCGGTAACGGCGAACTGTCCGGCCACAATCTTGGTAATCTGATGCTCAAAGCGATGGATCACCTCAGTGTGCGCCCATTGGAAGCCATCAATCTGATCCGCAATCTGCTCAAGGTGGACGCTCGGCTGATTCCAATGTCAGAACAACCGGTAGACCTGATGGCGATTGATACCCAGGGCAATCCGGTGTATGGCGAAGTGGCGGTAGACCAGCTCGCCACCCTACCGCAGGATTTGATGCTTTACCCGGCCGCTCCCGCCACACAGGAGGCGCTGGCGGCCATTGCCGAGGCGGACTTGATCCTGATCGGTCCTGGCAGCTTTCTCACCAGCCTGATGCCACCGTTACTGCTCACCGATCTGGCGCAATCGCTGCATGACGCCCGTGCTCCGGTGGTGTACATCGGTAATCTGGGGGTCGAACAGAGTCAAATCGCTACCCGTCTGACACTGGCGCAAAAACTACAGCTTATCGAAAGTAAAATTGACCGGCGCATTATTGACGCCGTGGTGGTCGCTCCCCAAACAGACACCGGCGAGGTGGCTGACCGTCTGATTATCCAGCAACCGCTGGCAGCGCAGGACGTGCCGCACCACCATGACCGCGCACTGTTGCGCGCCGCTCTGGAGCAGGCAGTGCAGTCTCTGGGGCTGTGCCCGGTCTGAGATTCACTCTCTGAGCTACGGCGTATGCGCCATGCCCCAGCAGCACTCGACTCTCACGCCAGTATCATCATGACGCGGCGATAAACTGTTCGCGCAGCGCGTGGATCTCGTCGCGCAGGCGGGCGGCTTCCTCGAATTCCAGATTCTGCGCATGGGCCAGCATCTGACTTTCCAGCTCGCGGATTTTTTGATCCAGCGCTTTGGGTGACAGCTGTTGGTAATGCGCCGCCGGTTCGGCCGCTTTTTTGCCGCGCCCTTTGCCCCGGCCGTTAGTCGGTTGACCAATTTGCAGGATGTCACCAATCTTCTTGTTAAGGCCCTGCGGCACAATGCCGTGTTGCTCGTTGTATGCCTGCTGTTTCTCGCGACGGCGCTGCGTCTCATTCATGGCGCGTTCCATCGACGGCGTAATCTTGTCGGCATACAAAATCGCCTTACCGTTGAGGTTACGCGCCGCCCGGCCGATGGTCTGAATCAGCGATCGTTCCGAACGCAGGAACCCTTCTTTATCGGCATCCAGAATCGCCACCAGCGATACCTCTGGCATGTCCAGACCTTCACGCAGCAGGTTGATGCCCACCAGCACGTCGAACTCGCCCAGACGCAAATCGCGGATAATCTCCACCCGCTCGACGGTATCAATATCAGAGTGCAGATAGCGCACCCGCTCGCCGTGCTCTTCCAGATATTCGGTCAGGTCTTCCGCCATTCGCTTGGTCAGGGTCGTGACCAGCACGCGCTCATTGATAACAGCGCGTTTGCGAATTTCCGACAGCAAATCATCCACCTGAGTCGTCACAGGGCGGACCTCCAGTTCCGGGTCCAGCAGGCCGGTCGGCCGCACTACCTGGTCGATCACCTCGCCGCCGGATTTTTCCAGCTCGTAATTACCCGGCGTCGCCGACACATAGATGGTCTGCGGTGCCAGCGCTTCGAACTCCTCGAACTTCATCGGCCGATTGTCCAGCGCTGACGGCAGGCGAAAGCCATACTCCACCAGCGTTTCCTTGCGCGCCCGGTCACCGCGGTACATCCCGCCTAACTGCGGAATGGTGACGTGGGATTCGTCGATCACCAGCAGGCCATCGGCTGGCAGATAATCGAACAACGTCGGCGGCGGTTCGCCCGGCCCGCGGCCAGACAGAAAGCGGGAGTAGTTTTCAATGCCGGAGCAATAGCCCAGCTCATTCATCATCTCCAGATCGAAGGTGGTGCGCTGCGCCAGACGCTGCTCTTCCAGTAACTTGTTGCCAGCAAGCAGCACCTGACGTCGCTCCGCCAGTTCAACCTTGATCTCTTCCATCGCTTGTAGGATGCGTTCGCGCGGCGTGACGTAGTGAGTTTTGGGGTAGATGGTGTAACGCGGCACCGTCTGCACAATCTGTCCGGTGAGTGGGTCGAACAGCGATAACCGCTCCACTTCTTCGTCGAACAGTTCCACCCGCAGGGCGATATCTTCAGACTCCGCCGGGAAAATATCGATGATCTCGCCGCGCACGCGAAAGTTGCCGCGAGAAAACGCCTGATCGTTGCGGGTGTACTGCAATTCCGCCAGCCGCCGCAGGATGGCACGCTGGTCGATCAGCATTCCCTGCGTCAGGTGCAGCATCATCTTTAAATACAAGTCTGGGTCGCCCAAGCCGTAAATGGCGGACACTGATGCCACCACCACCACGTCACGCCGCTCCAGCAATGCTTTGGTGGCGGACAGCCGCATTTGTTCGATGTGTTCGTTGACCGAGGCATCCTTCTCGATGAAGGTGTCCGAACTCGGCACATAGGCTTCGGGCTGGTAGTAGTCGTAGTAAGAGACGAAATATTCCACCGCATTATCCGGAAAAAACGCTTTCATCTCGCCATATAACTGCGCCGCCAACGTCTTGTTGGGGGCCAGCAGCATGGTCGGCCGGTTGAGGTCGGCGATCACGTTGGCGATGGTGAAGGTTTTACCGGACCCCGTTACCCCCAGCAGCGTCTGGTGCGCCAGCCCGTCTTCCAGCCCTTCTTCCAGGCGGCGTATCGCCTCGGGCTGGTCGCCAGCAGGTTTAAAATCAGAATGCAGTTTGAACGCTTTACTCATGGATACGATACCCGGATAAAAAACGGTGGAATCACGCAACGGACATCAACAGGTTAGACCGATGTCGCCGACAGGGAGAGACACAATCTAGTATGAAAATCCCCGGTCAGATTTACCAGCCACATATTACTGGATATAAAAACAGCATCAAGCGATTCTTAACCATTGACAGCCCCCCCAGGTGGTCTGATTGGCTAGCACAGAGTGATACCGCGAATCCAGAAAAAAATGACGTATTTATCCCCAGAAAAACTATTTCTCAAATTATCTGCTACGACCAGTGCCGGGGATTTATTCAAACACATCGCGCTGCAACAAAAGTGACTTGCTTTTAATTAATCATTTGATTTTAAATCGTTTTATAAAAAAGCGGAGATTAGCATCAAACCAGGCGCAACCCGCGCCAGCTCTTGGCTAGCGCGTTTTTTCTAACCCTAATACACACAGTTATCCACAGAAATAGTGGATAACTCCCACAAGCGCCCGTGCCTCCTGTATTGGCGTGTTTTGCAGCCTTTTCCCGTCACGCAAGCGCCAGACGCTTTTAAACAAGATTTCCGTGTTTGACCCGGCGATCATTATAAAAAAAAGTGCTAAATGACACCGACTTAGCAAGAAGAAAAACTGCTGACCCAGTGGATTCAGCAGTGGTTTTCAAGATGGTTTTCTCTATCAATTTCAACCAGAAGACGGGGAAAAGCCACGATTCATGCAACATTCGCTCAGAATCGTTAACCTCTCAGTAAAGTGATGTTTAAGTAATCACCGATATCCTGCTGAATTGGTTCGGATAAGTAAGGGATCTCCCCTAGCAGGGGGGCCGGAAGTCGTGCCTGCAACGTTTGCAGATAGGCGTGATGGTGACGACCAGGCGGCTGCACAACGTTGGCGACCCAGCCTGCCAGCCGCAAACCGGCTTGCTGCACCGCCTGCGCCGTCAACATCGCATGGTTGATACACCCCAGCTTCACCCCGACCACCAGAATCACCGGCAGCGCTTCTTGTTGTACCCAATCGGCGAAGGTCTGCTGCGTGGACAGTGGCGTAAACCAGCCGCCTGCCCCTTCGACCAGCACCCAGTCCGCCTGACGCTCCAGTTCACGCAAACCGCCGCTAAGGGTGGAAAACGTAATCGGCCGCTGCTCGGCAGCGCTGACGATGTGAGGCGACGTCGGTTCCAGAAACGCCAGCGGATTGACCGTTTCATAGGGCAGCGCCACGCTACTGTTGGCTTGTAACAGCAGTGCGTCGCTGTTACGAATGCCATCCGGCGTCACGTCACAACCGGAAGCCACCGGCTTATACCCGGCGGTACGGTATCCGGCGCGGCGAGCGGCCTGTAACAGCGCCACACTGGCGACAGTTTTGCCGACTTCAGTGTCGGTTCCGGTAACGAACCAGCGTTCAGTCACGATAAATCACTCCAAATACACGTTGATACGTCAGGGGATAACCCTGCGGATGATGACTGTAGTGCGTGGTCAGTTCGGTCAATTGTCGACGGCTCAGGCCGCCGTGTTCACGGCCGTCACGCAGCCAGGTCGCCCCGACCCCTTTGACCGAGCGCATCAGGCTCAGCACATCAGGGAAGTAACTGGTTACCGGTGCCAGCGAGACATCGGCATGGTAGCGACGGAAGGAGGAGACGAGCGCCTCCAGCGACATAAAACGGTTAATGCGCCGCGAACCGTCCAGTTGCTGCCAGGCCGTATCCAGCTCAGCCAGCGTGCCTTCCGCCAGGGTACAGACGGCAATCGTCCCACCCGGTCGGGTGACCCGGTACAATTCAGCCAGCCCGGCATCAAAATCGTCGCACCACTGCATCGCCATGTTGCTAAAGCTGATATCCACGCTGCCATCCGCTAACGGCAGATGTTCGATATCACCTTGTAGGTAGTGCGTCGCCACCTGTCGCTGCCGCGCTATCGCCAGCATCTCTGTCGATAAATCCAGCGCCGTCACCTGTTTTCCGTTCGCCTGCCAGCGGGCACTGAAATAACCGGTGCCGCACCCGGCATCCAGTACTTCGCAACCAGCATGGTCGCCGATCAACGCCATCAGCTGTTCCCCACTTTCACGTTGCAGGGCGGCAAAGCGGTCGTAATAGCTCGCCGCCCGACCGAAAGCACGGGCAATTTCCTGTTTATGAGGCGGATGTAACATCGAGAAAGCGTTACCCGGCGTCATACAGCACCTCCAGCAGCCGGTCGATGTCCTCTGGCTGATGACTGGCAGTTAATGTAATACGCAGGCGTGCGGTGCCCGGCGGCACAGTAGGTGGCCGTATCGCGTTCACCCACAGCCCTTGGGTACGCAGTTGCTGCGCCAATGCCAGCGCCCAGGCGTTATCGCCGATGATCAGCGGCTGGATAGCGCTCTCTGACGCCAGCAGACGGAACGGCAGCCCGGCCGCACCGTCGCGGAAACGGCGAACGGTCTGCACCAGCGCGGTACGTCGTTCGTCGCCGTCCGCACTGCGAACGACCGCCAGCGCCGCGTCCATCGCGCACGCCTGCGCTGGTGGCATAGCGGTGCTGTAAATCAGGTGACGGGCGAACTGCAACAGGTATTCTGCCACCGGCTGGCTACACAACACCGCCGCCCCGCTGACGCCAAATGCTTTGCCAAACGTCACAATCAGCAATTCGGGTTTTACCCCTTGCTGCCAGCTACAACCGCGCCCCTGTTCCCCGACAGTGCCGATGCCGTGGGCGTCATCCACCATCAGCCAGGCACCCTGCTCGCGACAGCGTGTATGCAACGCCGCCAGCGGTGCGGTATCGCCATCCATGCTGAACACCCCTTCGGTGACCACCAGTGTCTGGCCGCTGACCGGTTTTTCCAGCAACTGCTGCAACGAATCCGGCTGATTATGGTGAAAACGGCGTAACGTCGCGGGCGACAAGCTGGCCGCTTCCAGTAATGAGGCATGACTGAGGCGATCCGCCAGAATACGGTCCCCCTCCGTCAGCAGCGCCGTCACCACCGCCTGATTGGCGGCAAACCCGGAAATCATCAACAGCGCCCGGTCGTACCCCAGCCAGTCCGCCAGTTGCTGTTCCAGTTGCTCATGCGCATTGGTATACCCGGTCACATGGCCGGAGCCACCGCTGCCCACGCCGTAACGGTCTGCGCCCTGCTGCCAGGCGCGCACAATCGCCGGGTGCTGACTCAGCCCCAGATAGTCGTTACAGGAGAAATTGAGATAACGCCGTTGCTCACGCACCAGCCAGCGACCGCTGCCGCCGTCATTGGGCTGGCGAACCCGGTAGGCATCCTCCGCCTTTCGTTGCGCCAGCGCCTGATCGATCCGTTGCTGCCAGCTCATTCACACCGCCGCGTTGTAGTATTGCTCAGTATCGGTATGCAGCAATTGCTCGGTCAGATGCTGCTGTTGCTGGTTGTCGCCGTATTCGGTTTGGGTTTGCTGCGGGTTAAGCCCCAGTTTGCCAAACAGCAGCAGATCCTTGTCTTCTTTCGGGTTGGGCGTGGTCAGCAGTTTGCAGCCGTAAAAAATCGAATTGGCACCGGCCATGAAACACATCGCCTGCGTCTGTTCGCTCATTTGCTCGCGTCCGGCTGACAAACGCACGTAGGACGTCGGCATCATGATACGCGCCACCGCGATGGTGCGGATAAAATCGAACGGATCCACATCCTCGGTTTCCGCCAGCGGCGTCCCCTTCACCTTCACCAGCATGTTGATCGGTACGCTTTCCGGTGGCGTCGGCAGATTCGCCAGTTGCACCAGCAATCCGGCGCGGTCGCGCACCGTTTCCCCCAGGCCGACAATGCCGCCGGAGCAGACCTTGATGCCCGCACCACGCACTTTATCCAGCGTATCCAGCCGTTCCTGATAAGTACGGGTGGTGATGATGTTGCCGTAAAACTCCGGTGACGTATCCAGGTTGTGGTTGTAGAAATCAAGCCCAGCCGCCGCCAGCCGTTCAGCCTGATCGCCATGCAGCGTGCCCAACGTCATGCAGGTTTCCATGCCCATCTCTTTTACGCCGCGCACCATCGACTCCAGGTACGGCATGTCACGCTCGTGAGGGTTTTTCCACGCCGCCCCCATACAGAAACGGGTAGATCCGGCGGCTTTGGCCTGCCGGGCAGAATCCAGCACCTGCTCAACCTGCATCAGCCGTTCGGTTTCAATGCCGGTACGGTAGCGGGCGCTTTGCGGGCAATATTTACAGTCTTCCGGGCAGGCACCGGTTTTGATGGATAACAGCGTACTGACCTGCACCTGACGGGGATCAAAGTGCTGGCGGTGCACCTGTTGCGCTTCAAACATCAGTTCCAGAAACGGCTTATCGAACAGGGCCTGCGCCTGTTCCAATGTCCAGTTTACGCGTTCGGTCATCATCATTGCTCCGGGTAAAAAAGTCTCGCCAGTGTAATTTATGTGGGTATACTGTCAACCAAATTGAGATCCGATTGGTTTACATCAGTATGCATCAGGATGACCTGAACTTCGACCAGCGCCATATCTGGCACCCCTATACGTCCATGACCGCTCCCCTGCCTTGCTACCCGGTGATCGCCGCCAGCGGTTATCAGTTGCAACTGGCTGACGGCCGCCAACTGGTGGACGGTATGTCTTCATGGTGGGCGGCCATTCACGGTTACAATCATCCGCGGCTGAACCAGGCGCTGACAGACCAACTGACGCAGATGTCACACGTGATGTTCGGCGGTATTACCCATCCGGCGGCGGTGGCGTTGTGCCGCCAACTGGTGGCGATGACTCCGGACGCGCTGGAGTGCGTGTTTCTGGCAGATTCCGGCTCGGTGGCGGTGGAAGTGGCGATGAAGATGGCGCTGCAATACTGGCAAGCGCGTGGGGAACGTCGGCAACGTTTCCTGACGCTACGTCACGGTTATCATGGCGACACCTTTGGTGCCATGTCGGTGTGCGATCCAGATAATTCGATGCACAGCCTTTATCAGGGATATTTGCCGCCGCATCTGTTTGCCGACGCGCCGCGCGTCGGTTTTGACCAGCGCTGGCAGCCGCAAGACATCACCACCTTCAGCGCATTGCTGCAACAGCATCAGCGTGACATCGCGGCCGTGATCCTGGAGCCGATCGTGCAGGGCGCGGGCGGTATGCGCTTTTATCATCCGGAGTACCTGCGGCAGGTCCGCCAGTTATGCGATCAGCACGGCATCTTGCTGATTGCCGACGAAATCGCCACCGGGTTTGGCCGCACCGGACGCCTGTTCGCCTGTGAGCACGCCGAGGTGACGCCGGATATTCTGTGTCTTGGCAAAGCGCTGACCGGTGGTTATATGACACTTTCCGCCACGCTGACCACCCGCGCGGTGGCGGAAACCATCAGCAATGGTGAAGCCGGGTGTTTCATGCACGGCCCGACGTTTATGGGCAACCCACTGGCGTGCGCCGTGGCCCATGCCAGCCTGACACTGCTGGCGGAAAATCACTGGCAGACGCAGGTCGCCGCCATTGAGGCGCAGTTGCGTCAGGCGTTGCTGCCGCTCAGGGAGGCACCGATCGTTGCCGACGTGCGGGTGTTGGGTGCCATTGGAGTGGTGGAGACGCGCCAGCCGGTCAATATGGCGCGTCTGCAACGGTTCTTTGTCGAACGGGGCGTGTGGATCCGGCCATTCGGCAAGCTTATCTATCTCATGCCACCTTTTATTATTGAGCCACCGGCATTAGCGCAATTGACTCACGCTATCGCTGATGCCGTCAGCGGCCAGCATAACGCGCTTTTTCTTTGAGAATAACGTTCTGCGTACTTGCCTGAGAATATGCAATAACAGGCAAGCACGCTTCAAAAAATAATAATCAAAAATCCAGCATGACTATTACTTATACCCAAAATAATTCGAGTTGCAGGACAACACGCTCGCGTGTTGAACAACGCAACGCGTTGGCCCTTTAGGGCGAGGCTCAGGGATGGGCCGAGTAATAAAGTCAACGCACCTGCAACGTGAAGTATGACGGGTATAAATATTTTTTGGTGTTTTCATGAGGGTGTACGTAATTCTG
>NZ_JSYG01000008.1 GCF_000784735.1 Dickeya undicola | reverse complement strand
TCACTAATTTTTTAGTGAAGCGTCCTGCGAGTGCCCACACAGATTGTCTGATTAATTGTTAAAGAGCAGTGTGACCGGCTTACAGCCTGCTGTCGCGAGGTGGCGTATACTACGCTTTCCTCATTCAGAGTCAACGACTTTTTTCGTTTTCTCCGTCTCACACCGCGCTGGCTCATCGCCGTTGCCGTGTCAGTGGAGGCGCATTATAGGGAGTTCTTCTGGCCTGACAAGCGATAAATGCAAAAAAAACATCAACTGGATGGTTTTCAGGCAAAACGGGCAGGAATACATCAAAATGCTGCTTTTCAGCGGTATAAAACGTCAGAATGAAGAGAAACAACCAACCACTAACGTCTTTTACCAACCGAATCCCGAACGATCAGTTCTGGCGTCAATACCAGTATATTGTGTTCTTCATCCGGGTGTTCCAGCCGGTGAAGCAAAGTATCAATCGCCAGTTCGCCCAGCTCATCTTTAGGTTGATGAATCGTCGTCAGCGGTGGGGACAGATAACGCGCCAGTTCGATATCGTCATAGCCAACAACGGCCATATCGTCCGGGATAGACAAACCGGCATCATGCAAAGCACGATAGACGCCCACTGCCATAGCATCATTACTGGTAAAGACGGCTTCGGGCCGCTGTGGCAATGCCAGTAATTGTTGCATGGCGCGAAAGCCGGTTTCGAATTCAAAATCGCCAACCACCTCATAACCAGGAAGGATCGATAGCCCCGCCTGATGCATCGCTTTACGGTAACCTTCCAGGCGGTTATGTGCGGTGGTTTTATCCTGCGGACCGGCAATACAGGCGATGTAGCGATATCCCTGAGAAATCAGGTAATGGGTAGCCATTTCGCCGCCTTGCAGCGAATTGTCCTTGATGACGTCGCTACTGCCTTCAAAAGGTGCCCAATCCATCATCACGACAGGAATAGAAGGATAACGACGAATAATATCGGGTGACGGCATATGGCTTTCAGTGCACATCAGCAACAACCCATCCACCCGTTTTTGCAGTAATGTTTCCAGGCTACGGCTCAGACGGTGGTGGTCGCCTTCTGTATTGCACAGAATCAGGCTGTAACCCCGTTCGTAGCAACAACGCTCCACACCTCGCACTACTTCTGCGTAGAACGGGTTGCTACTGGCAGTCAGCAACATACCGATAGTACGGGTCTGATTAATTTTGAGACTACGCGCCAATGCCGATGGCGCATAATTCAGCTGTTCGACCGCTTGCATCACCCGTTCACGGATGACGTCGCTGACATAGCGGTTATTATTGATAACGTGAGAAACCGTGGACGTGGATACCCCGGCCAGACGGGCCACATCTTTCATTGTTGCCAAGGATCACCCCTGTGCATTCAGGAAAGCATCAATCTCTTCACGCCAGGGAACTGAAGGCTGGGCGCCATGACGAGTAACCGCGATAGCTGCTGCCGCATGAGCGAATTTAACCGCAGCCTCCATCGGGCGTGATTCCAGCAGAGCCGTTACCAGTGCGCCATTGAACGTATCACCGGCAGCGATGGTATCGACCGCTTGTACGCGAAAACCAGGAATTCGCTGCCCTTTACCCTGTTCACTTAACCAGACACCACGACTTCCCAACGTAATCAGTACGGTCGCAATGCCTTTATCATGCAATACCTGTGCGGCACGTTGTGCATCATCTTCCGTTTCGACGGTAATGCCGGTCAGGATCTGCGCTTCGGTTTCATTCGGCGTAATCATGTCCACCAGCGAGAGTAATTCATCAGATAGCGGGCAGGCCGGTGCCGGATTGAGGATCACTTTGGTGCCATTGTTATGGGCCAGACGAGCAGCGGCCGTAACCGTTTCCAGTGGCGACTCCAACTGCATCAACAGCGCGGAGGCATCAATAATTTTCTGTTGATAACGATTCAGATAATCAGGCGTTACCGCCGCGTTGGCTCCCGCATGAATACCGATCATGTTTTCGGCTTCACCGTTAACGAAAATCAGCGCCACCCCGGTAGTCTGGCCGGAAATGGCTTCAACGGCGGAAACATCGATTCGGTCTTTGATCAGTTGCTGGCGAATACGCTCACCGATATCGTCGGCCCCGACACAGGCAATAAATTCGATATCAGCGCCGCTGCGCCCGGCAGCCACTGCCTGGTTAGCACCTTTGCCGCCAAATGCCACACCATACTGTTTACCGATCACGGTTTCGCCTGGGCGGGGAAACTGTGTCAGATTCAAAATATGGTCTGCATTGATACTTCCCAAGACTACCAGCTTGCCTGATTTCATTACCATGAACCCCGATGTTGATTACGCGCCACCCGTCAGGGTGGCGCCGTACTGCACGTGCGGTATTACGCTTTGATTCTGTTATTGTTTGGTAACCAGTTTCAGGTCAACAGGGATGATCGGCTGTACTTTTTCACCTTTCAGAACCTTGTCAGCGGTTTCCACACCGATAATACCGATTTGCTCAGGGCGCTGTGCCACGGTAGCCGCCAGTTTGCCGCCTTCTACAGCTTTCACGCCGTCGGCGGTGCCGTCAAAACCGACTACCAGCACATCATCACGACCGGCCGTCTGCAAAGCACGCAGGGCGCCCAGCGCCATTTCGTCGTTCTGGGCAAAAACAGCTTTAACATCTGGGTGAGCGGTCAGCAGGTTCTGCATGACGTTCAGACCTTTAGTGCGATCAAAGTCAGCAGGCTGGCTCGCCAGCATGGCAAACTTGTTTTTCTCGGCAGATTTCATGAAACCAGCGCCGCGTTCACGGGCCGCTGACGTTCCTGCCAGGCCTTCCAGCTGAATCACCTTGGCACCTTCACCCAGTTTTTTGGCGATGAAATCACCAGCAACTTTACCGCCGAAGGCGTTGTCGGAAGCCACATGGCTAACCACTTCGCCGCTGGCTGCAACACGGTCCAGCGTGATGACCGGGATTTTGGCCTGGTTAGCCAGCTTCACCGCATTACCTACCGCGTTAGAATCGGTCGGGTTGATCAGCAGCAGCTTGGCACCGCGAACGGTCAGATCCTGCACATTGGAAAGTTCTTTGGCCGGGTTGTTCTGAGAATCCAAAATCACCAGATTGTAGCCAAGTTTGTCAGCTTCTTTCTGCGCGCCATCTTTCAGAGACACGAAGAACGGGTTATTGAGCGTGGAAACAACAAGAGCAATGGTATCCTTCGCCAACGCATTGGCACTGACGGTGGCACTCAGCGCGACAGCGGAAACCAGAGTAGCAATCTTCTTCAAATTCATATTTCAATTCCTGTGTGAATGAAAAGTTATTTACTGCCTTTGTTATCTACCAAAACCGCCAGCAAAATAACCACCGCCTTGACGATCATCTGGTAGTAAGAAGAAACACCTAACAGGTTAAGCCCGTTATTCAGGAACCCCAGAATCAGAGCACCGATTAACGTTCCCACCACGCGTCCTTTACCACCTGACAGACTTGTGCCACCCAGCACCACCGCCGCAATGGCATCCAATTCATAACCCGTCCCTGCCGTTGGTTGCGCCGATGACAAGCGAGCGACTTCGATAATGCCCGCCAGCGCCGACAGCAGACCACACAACGCATAAACAACCACTTTCACTCTATCAACGCTGATCCCGGAAAGGCGGGTTGCCGCTTCATTTCCGCCCAGCGCATAGATATAGCGGCCGATGCGGGTATGGTGCAGCATGTACCAGGTTGCCAGGAATACCACCGCCATAATCCAGATTGGCGTGGGTATGCCCAGAGGACGTCCGATGCCGAACCAGCCTAGCGCATCCGCCGCATCGGAAAAACCGGTATTGATCGGGCTGCCGTTGGTATACACCATGGTCACGCCGCGCAGCAGCAGCATCATCACCAGCGTGGCGATAAAGGCCTGCACTCGCCCCTTGGCAATCACGATGCCGGTGCCAGCACCGATGACAGCACCCAGCGCCAACGCGGCGAACACCGCCACCAGCGCATTGATCTCAAGTCCGACGATGGAAGCCGCTACCGCGCCGGTCAGCGCCAGCAACGATCCCACGGACAAATCAATGCCGGACGTGAGGATCACCAGCGTCATTCCCACCGCCATAATGGCGTTCACCGAGGTTTGTTGCAGGATGTTGAACAGATTGTTCAGGGTAAAAAAGTTGGGGCTCATTGAAGACACCACAGCGATCAGAATCAGCAGGGCGATCAATGATTTTTGCTCCATCAGCCACTCTTTGCTGAGCCAGCGCTTCGCTGTGATAGTTTGGGAACTCATGTCTGATTTACTCCTGCTTTACGCCGTATTGCTTACCAACGGCCGCAGCCATCAGCGTTTCCTGTGTCGCCTGTTCAATCGGGAACTCGCCGCTCAGACGCCCTTCGTGCATCACGATGATGCGATCGCTCATCCCAAGCACTTCAGGCATTTCCGACGACACCAGAATGATGCTTAGCCCTTCCTGCTTGAACTGGTTGATTAACTGATAGATTTCTTTTTTTGCCCCCACATCCACACCGCGGGTCGGCTCATCCAGAATCAGCACTTTGGGGCGCGTCATCAGGCCGCGAGCGATGGCGACTTTCTGCTGATTACCACCAGACAGCAGCCCAATCGTCTGGGACATGGACGGCGTGCGGATATTGAACATGCGGATGAAATCGCTCACCGCCTGCTGCTCATCACCGTGCCGCAGCGACCCCGCAGCATTGCTGAAATAGCGCAGCGCGGTCAGAGACATGTTTTCCTTCACCGACATACCGAGCACCAGCCCGTCGTGCTTGCGGTCTTCAGAAATATAGACGATGCCACTGGCAAGCCCGTCCTGCGGACTGCGGGTCACCACATCCTTACCATCCAGATGAACATTGCCGTGGGTACGCGGCAGCGCACCGTAAAGCACTTTCATCAATTCGGTACGACCGGCACCCATTAACCCGGCGACACCCAAAATCTCGCCCTTACGCAGTGTGAAACTCACGTTTTCTACACCCGGCCCGGACAATTCACTGACCTGCAAACGCACCTCACCGGGTGCCTGATTCAGGCGGGGATACTGCTCTTCCAGCTTACGCCCCACCATCATTTCAATCAGCGAGTCTTCCTGCAATTCACTCACCGGGCGCTCGCCGATGAACTGACCGTCGCGAAAGACCGTCACGTCATCACAGATTTCAAAAATTTCTTTCAGTCGATGGGAGATATAAACGATGCCGCAGCCATGAGACTGTAATTCTTTAATCACACTGAACAGTGACGCGGTTTCGGTATCGGTCAACGCATCGGTGGGCTCATCCATGATGATGACCCGAGATTCAAAGCTGAGCACCTTGGCGATTTCGACCATCTGCTGGTCACCAATCGACAACTCCCCCACTAGACGACGGCTGTCATAACGCAAATTCAAACGTTTGAGCAGTTTGTCCGCCTCGGCATACATCCGTTTCCAGTCGATACGCCCCAGGCGGTTGGTAAATTCGCGGCCAAGAAAGATATTTTCCGCAATGGTGAGTTGAGGAATCAGGTTCAGTTCCTGATGGATAATACCGATTCCTGCTTCCTGAGAGGCTTTGGGGCCGCTGAAATCCACGTCCTTACCCAGAAAATGGATACTGCCGGCATCTTTGCGATAAATCCCCGTCAGTACCTTCATCATGGTGGACTTGCCGGCACCGTTTTCACCCACCAGCGCCATGACCTTACCGGGATAGACATTCAATGCCGCACCAGAAAGCGCCTTAACGCCGGGAAAGGTTTTGGTGATGCCTTGCAATTGCAGTAAAGGTTGCATCAGTACCTCAGAAGGTGACGCCAGCACAAAGGATTACATTCGCATACGGAGAGCATTCTCCAGTGCGAATAATGGCCCGGCTTTGACCACTTTGCTTTTTGAAATCCTCATGGCTGACGTAATGCAGTGAAATAGTATTTCCCTGGTGTTGTTCAAGTTGTGCTAACTGTTTCAATAATGCGTCATGGAGCTGCGTATTTTTCTCGATAATTTCCTGCGCCAGGATCGCGGCTTCAACCTGCATTTCCGCCGTTACCACATTCAGCACCTGCAAAAAGCCGGGCACATTATGGGTCAAGGCTAAATCAATACGGGTTGTCGTCTCCGGAATCGGTAAACCAGCATCCGCAATCACAATCTGGTCGGTATGTCCCAGCCGGGAAATCACCGACGAAATATCGGAATTAAGTAACGCACCTTTCTTCATTTTTATTTACCCTGATAGCGAAACGTTTCGCTCGTATGGCAAGTGTAGAAAAAGAACAGCAGAAGGCAACGATTATCTTATAAAAATGTGATCGTTATCGAAACGTTTCGTTGGCGTAATAAAAGGAAGATTTTAAGTTATTAAAACCAATGAAAATGCCCTGAATGCCTGACCAGACGGGCTGTTTCTGGATGTTTCGCACCGGCTTCGCATCCAGAACTGGGACTGACAAAAAACAGCGAGACTACGGTGATGAATACAAAAACGGGTGAGTTCTTACCGAATCTCACCCGCTTAACCAGCCACACAGCTCTGCGTCAGATTTCTACCTGAATACCCAGCTCGATCAGCCGGTTCGGTGGAATTTCGAACTGGTCTGCCGCGCGCAACGCGTTGCGGCTTAGCATCATGAACAGTTTACCGCGAACTCGCATATACCAGGGGCGGCTCCCCATCATCAGCGACTCGTTCGACAGGAAGAACGTGGTTTCCATCATCTGACAAGTTAAACCATCCTGCCAGCAACGGTGGAAAACCTCTTCCACGTTGGGGGTTTCACGCCAGCCATAGCTGGCGACAACCCGCCAGAAGGTCGGAGAAAGCTGTTCCACCGAAACACGCCGGGCGTTATGCACATAAGGCGCGTCTTCCGTTCTCATGGTCAGCAATACTACGCGCTCATGCAGTACCTTGTTGTGTTTGAGATTGTGCAGCAACGCAAACGGAATCACATGAGTAGCGCGAGAAAGATAGACCGCAGTACCGGTCACTCGTACCGGTGGGTTCTTTTCCAGCGAAGCAATCATCGCATCCAGAGAATTGCCATGCTCATGGATACGGCGCAGCAGCCGGAAGCGTTCACTTTTCCAGGTGGTCATGATGATAAACATCACCATCCCCAGCGCCAGCGGCAACCAGCCACCGGAAATAATCTTCACTACGTTAGCCAGGAACATCGGCAGGTCGATAGCCAGCAGCGCCACCAGCAACAACCCGACCAGATAGCGATACCAATGCCAGTTTTTCAGCGCCACCGTACAGGACAGGATACTGGTCAGCACCATGGTGCCGGTCACCGCAATACCGTAGGCAGCAGCCAGATTGCTGGAGTGTTCGAAGCTGACAATAACGATCACAACCGCCACATACAGCAGCCAGTTGATAAACGGAATATAAATCTGCCCGGATTCCATATCCGACGTATGCACGATGCGCATCGGCGGCAGATACCCGAGACGCACCGCCTGTCGGGTCAGCGAAAATACGCCAGAAATGACCGCCTGAGAAGCGATGATGGTAGCCAGCGTCGCCAGCACCAGCAGCGGAATCAGCGCCCAGTCAGGTGCCAGCAAAAAGAACGGGTTTTTTATCGCCTCTGGGTTTTTCAGCAGCAGCGCACCCTGACCGAAGTAGTTGAGCACCAGCGACGGTAAAACTGCGGAAAACCAGGCGATACGAATCGGCAGTTTGCCGAAATGCCCCATGTCGGCGTACAACGCTTCCACCCCGGTGATCGCCAGCACCACCGCCCCCAGTGCAAAGAAGGATACCGCTTTGTACTGAATAAAGAAGTTAATGGCCCATTTAGGGTTTAGCGCCTGCAGCACCTCAGGATTGGCAATGATACTGCGCGCGCCCAGTACCCCGAGCGACAGAAACCACAACATCATGATCGGCGCAAACAGGCTACCCACTCGGCCGGTGCCGTGCTTCTGAATCATGAACAGCAGCGTCAGCACCACAATCGAAATCGGGACAATGTAGGTATCCAGCGACGGTGCGACGATATCCAGCCCTTCAATCGCTGACATCACCGAGATTGCCGGGGTGATCACCACCTCGCCATAGAAAAAGCTACCGCCGATCAGCCCCATGATCACCACCATGGCGGTCACCTTATCGGACGTGTTGCGCCCGGCCAGTGACATCAGCGTCAGAATGCCACCCTCACCGGCGTTATCGGCGCGCATGACATAGCTCAGATACTTAAGGGATACCACCAGCACCAGCAGCCAGAATATCAGAGAGAGAAAGCCAAAGACGGAATCGGGCTCAACCCCAAAACCAAACTGTCCGGAAAGACACTCCCTGAGCGTATAAAGCGGGCTGGTGCCGATATCGCCATACACCACACCGATGGCAGCCAGCGTGATCGCCGGAAGTGAACGTTTATGTTCTGAATTCATAAACCCTGTCTTCTGTTATCAATTCATTAACAAATCGGGCTTTGTTCTGGTTGGACTAGCCCGAAAACGCACAGTATGCACAAATCACGTTAAAAGCCCATTTTTAATATTACCTTCGTTCTGATTCAGGACTGGTAGGTTGGTTGATTAACACCAGTAATGGTGACAATAATTAATGTATGGCTAATGAAGAAAACGTAGTCTTCCCAACATTCCTGAATAACTGGTTCTTCACGCTTCCCGACGGCGATTCACAGCAATAACGGACCTATTATGATACAACCCACAGCGCTGGCCGACCGTATCTCTCGCCTGAGCCATGCTCTCGAACACGGTCTTTACGAACGGCAACACGCCATCCGACTCTGCCTGCTGGCGGCGCTTAGTGGTGAAAGCGTCTTCCTGCTTGGGCCACCGGGGATAGCCAAAAGTCTGATTGCCCGTCGCCTGAAATACGCCTTCCGACATGCTCGCGCCTTTGAATACCTGATGACGCGCTTTTCAACGCCGGAAGAAGTATTCGGCCCACTCTCCATTCAGGCCCTGAAAGACGAAGGGCGTTATCAGCGCCTGACAACCGGCTACCTGCCGGAAGCTGAAATTGTATTTCTGGACGAAATCTGGAAAGCCGGCCCCGCTATCCTCAACACCCTGCTGACCGCCATTAACGAACGCCGTTTTCGCAACGGTAACAGTGAAGAACCAATCCCGATGCGGTTGCTGGTTACCGCGTCCAACGAACTGCCGGAAGCCGACAGCAGCCTGGAAGCCTTGTACGACCGTATGCTAATCCGCATCTGGCTGGACCGGGTGCAGGACAAACACAATTTTCGCGCCATGCTCACCGCCTCACCCAGTGAACAAGACAATCTGGTCAGCCCGGCGTTAAGTGTCAGCGACGAAGAATACCAACAGTGGCAGTCTCATATCGAGAATATACCCTTACCGGAAAATTGCTTCGAACTGATTTATCAGTTGCGCCAACGTCTGGACTCGCAAGACGGTTCGCCATACGTATCTGATCGCCGCTGGAAAAAAGCCATTCGCCTGTTGCAAGCCTGCGCCTTCTTCAGCGGGCGAGAAACCATTACCCCGGTTGACCTTATTCTGCTCAAGGATTGCTTGTGGCATGACCTTAGCACCCATGATCTGGTGGAGCAGCAATTACAGCAGTTAATGAGCGAGCAGGCCTATCAGCAGCGAGCATTGCTGTACCGGCTACAGCAACTGAATGTGAAACGCCAGCAATACCAGCAACAGCAGAGCGAGCAGCAAGCCTTCAGGGTTGATCGTCAGGTCAACTTTTTCGGCCGCAAACCACATCACACGCTGCCTGAAAGCCAGACTTCCGCCGAACTGACGCTGATGTTGCAAAAACCGCTGCTGCTCAACGATTACACCGTCACCCATGTGGTGATCGACCGGGAGGCGCTAGCGGGCTGGCTGCAAAAAGGCGGCGAAATACGCGGCAAGCTCAACGGCGTCGGTTTTAGCCAGCGTTTGGATCTGGAAGTGGATGAACGCCAACATCTGATCATCCGTGATATCAGTTTACAAGGTTCCGCACTGTCTTTACCGGGCGTAATAAAAGGCCAACTGCCGGAAGAAATGCTTCAGGAATACGAAACACTGAAAATTCAGTTACGTGAGCAACGTCGATTGTTCGAGCGTCATCAACCTTGTCTATTTGTTCCCAAAGAATGGCTGGCCAGAATTGAAGAAAGCCTGCAGCAAGTCGATGAACAAATAGAGCAGTCACAACGGGAGTAACGATCATGCTGACGCTGGAATCCCTGGAGATGTTGTTGTCCATCGATGAAAACGATCTGCTGGATGACGTCATTATCACTCTGATGGCAACGCCTCAGTTGGTGATGTTCTTCGACAAGTATCCGCGTCTGAAAAATGCCGTCATGCGTGATCTGCCAGAGTGGAAAGAAAACCTCCGGCAACGGCTGCATAATACCCAGGCTCCGCCGGAACTGGAGAAAGAATTTACCTGCTATCAACAGACCCAGTTGGTTAGCGAGCACACCTTTCAGTCCAACCTGCCGGACATCATGTCCACCTTGCATAATGTGGATTCTCCTTTCCTTAATCAGGCAGAAAAGCTGGTTAACTCCGCGTCGCATGTATCGGAACTCCATATCAGCAGCAGCCAGCACAGCTTGTTTATGCAGCGCTGGCGCCTCAGCCTGACACTGCAAACACTGAACCTGCACCAACAGATCATGGAACAGGAACGGGATCAATTGCTGGATGAGATCCAAAAACGGCTGACCATCAGCGGTGCGCTTGAACCCATTCTGGCCGATAACGATACTGCCGCCGGGAGACTGTGGGATCTCAGCGCCAGCAAACGTATGAAGCAGCCATTAAATTCGTTGCTGGAAGCAGGAGCCTTTCTGCGGCAACAACCGGAATTGCAGCGCCTGGCGGAACGTCTTGGCCGTAGTCGGGAAACGAAATCGATCCTCAGCCAGGATGCCCCTAAAGAAGCTTTTCAGATTATGGTGCGTGAACCGGCTTTTACACCAGAGCAGGTTAGTGGCATCCATCAGAGTGACGATATTCTACGCTTACTGCCCACCGAGCTTTCCACCCTCGGTATCAGTGAGCTGGAGTTCGAGTTTTACCGCCGTCTGTCGGAGCATCGGTTATTGACTTACCGATTGCAGGGAGAAAGCTGGCGGGAAAAAACATTGGAGCGGCCGGTTATCCACCAGCATAACGAACAACAGCCGCGTGGGCCGTTCATCGTTTGTGTGGATACCTCTGGTTCGATGGGCGGTTTTAACGAGCGCTGTGCCAAAGCCTTCTGCCTGGCGCTGATGCGGATTGCGCTGGCGGACAACCGCCGCTGTTACATCATGCTATTTTCTACTGGCATCGTCAGTTACGACCTGACGTCGGAAAGCGGGCTGGAAGAAGCCATTCGTTTTCTCAGCCAGACCTTTCGGGGGGGCACTGACCTGGCTAGCTGCCTGTCAGCCTTGTTGGAAAAAATGGACAGCCAATCCTGGCAGGATGCCGATGCCGTCATTATTTCTGACTTTATCGCCCAGCGTCTGCCGGACGATCTGGTTAACGAAGTTAAACGTCGCCAGCATCGGCTACAACACCGTTTCCATGCAGTCGCCATGTCAGCACATGGCAAGCCGGGTATTCTGCGCATCTTCGATCATATCTGGCGCTTTGACACCGGGCTGAAAAGCCGCCTGCTGCGTCGCTTTCAGCACGAAAAAGTCTGATAACTCAAACTTACTGTTCTTCTTATATCGCGCTTTCCTGAGCACGCTCTCGGTTTGGTCGTTGATTCATTGGGCAATAATCAGTAAAACGCTTCTGACAGTTCTTCACGGAGCAGCACCATGGCAGCAGACACCTACACAATGGACGAACTCGATCGCAGCATCCTCAATGCGCTGATGGAGAATGCCCGTACGCCTTACGCCGAACTGGCCAAACAGTTCTCCGTCAGCCCTGGCACCATCCATGTTCGGGTGGAAAAGATGAAACAGGCTGGCATCATCGTGGGAACGCGGCTGGATGTGAACCCCAAACAACTGGGATATGACGTCTGTTGCTTCATCGGCATCATCCTGAAAAGTGCTAAGGACTATCCCTCCGCAGTGGAGAAACTCAGCAATCTGGAAGAAGTGGTGGAAGCGTATTACACCACCGGGCATTACAGCATCTTCATCAAGGTGATGTGCCGTTCCATTGATGCGCTGCAACATGTACTTATCAACAAGATTCAGACAATTGATGAAATTCAGTCCACTGAAACCTTGATCTCCCTGCAAAACCCGATCATGCGTACCATCGTGCCTTAAGGCTTTTTTACTATCCCCCTATTATCCACAGGTAGATCCCACCAAGATCACAGCGTACAATGTGCCGTCATTCAATCAGGCGGGATCACGCATGGCAGATATTACCCTCATCAGCGGCAGCACCCTTGGCAGTGCCGAGTACGTTTCTGAACACCTGGAATCACTGCTGCAACAAAATGATTTCACGACCACGCTATTGCATGGTCCGGAACTTGATGAGGTCACGCCTGAAAATCTGTGGCTGGTGGTCACCTCCACCCATGGTGCAGGCGATCTACCCGATAACCTGCAGCCGTTTTATGACGATCTACAGAAAAAGCGGCCTGATTTATCTGCTGTTCGCTATGGCGCTATCGGGATCGGTAGCAGCGAGTACGACACCTTCTGCGGCGCAATCGTCAAAGTGGATCAATTGCTGCAGGATCTGGGCGCTCATCGGATCGGCGACGTATTGAAGATCGACATAACCCAACACGACATTCCGGAAGATCCCGCGGAAATCTGGCTGGGATCATGGGTAAATTTACTCAAATAAATTTATTTTTTGGTTCCGTATCTGTGGATAAAACGCTTTAAATACCGGGGAAAACCCGTAGTTATCCAGATAACAACCGTAGATGCTTTTTTGAGCTGTGTATAATTACCCTTTCAGATCCCAGCTAATACAGACTGGGATCACCGATCATTCACAGCTAATGATCGGTAATAACCTATTGATCTTCTTTTTGGATCCCGCTTTATCCACAACCAACCGGGATCCTAATAAGAGATCTAATAAAGAGATCTTTAAATAAAAAAGATCTTTCTTTAACTACCCGACGATCCAACACACTTGGTCGACGGCACAAACTTAAGTAGAATCCCCCACCCCAGGGCAAGTAACGATCGTTCGCAACCACGCGAGGTGTAGCACCATGTTTTATCCAGATCCTTTTGACGTCATCGTGATCGGTGGCGGTCATGCGGGTACTGAAGCCGCCATGGCCTCAGCCCGAATGGGACGTCAAACCCTTTTACTGACGCATAACATAGATACGCTGGGCCAAATGTCCTGCAACCCGGCGATCGGTGGTATCGGGAAAGGTCATCTGGTAAAAGAGATCGATGCCATGGGTGGCCTGATGGCTCGCGCTATCGATCGTGCCGGTATTCAGTTTAGGATATTAAACTCCAGCAAAGGCCCAGCCGTCCGTGCCACGCGCGCTCAGGCTGACCGCGTGTTGTACCGTCAGGCCGTACGTACCGCACTGGAAAACCAGCCTAACCTGACACTCTTCCAGCAAGCAGTTGAAGATCTGATTGTGGAAAACGATCGTGTTGTCGGTGCGGTTACCCAAATGGGGCTTAAATTCCGCGCTAAAGCCGTGGTGCTAACGGTCGGCACCTTCCTGGACGGCAAGATCCATATTGGCCTGGACAACTACAGCGGTGGCCGAGCTGGCGATCCGCCGTCCATTTCACTGTCGCATCGTCTGCGAGAGTTGC
The DNA here is from genome assembly GCF_000784735.1 of Dickeya undicola. Lineage (GTDB taxonomy): Bacteria > Pseudomonadota > Gammaproteobacteria > Enterobacterales > Enterobacteriaceae > Dickeya > Dickeya undicola. The sequence continues at coordinate 233,109 of NZ_JSYG01000008.1, read as the reverse complement.
CATTACGCGTCGGTCGTCTGAAAACCGGTACGCCACCGCGTATCGACGCTCGTACCATCGATTTCAGTGTGCTGACACCACAGCATGGTGACGATCCGATGCCGGTATTTTCCTTCCTGGGCAAAGCCAGTGAACATCCGGCACAGATGCCGTGCTATGTCACCCACACCAATGAACGCACCCACGACGTGATCCGCAACAACCTGGATCGCAGCCCGATGTATGCCGGGGTGATTGAAGGAATTGGTCCTCGTTACTGCCCGTCGATCGAAGACAAGGTGATGCGGTTTGCCGATCGTAACGCGCATCAGATTTTCCTGGAGCCGGAAGGGCTGACCAGTAACGAAATTTACCCGAACGGCATCTCCACCAGCCTGCCGTTCGATGTGCAGTGGCAAATCGTTCGTTCTATGGACGGCATGGAGAACGCGCGTATCGTTCGGCCCGGTTACGCCATTGAGTATGATTATTTTGACCCGCGTGACCTAAAACCAACGTTGGAAAGCAAATTTATCCACAATCTGTTTTTCGCCGGGCAGATTAACGGCACTACCGGTTACGAAGAGGCTGCGGCGCAGGGGATGTTGGCGGGGTTGAACGCTGCTCGTCTGGCGTTTGATCAGGAAGGTTGGACACCGCGCCGCGATCAGGCCTACATCGGTGTGCTAGTTGATGATCTCTGCACGTTGGGGACAAAGGAACCTTACCGCATGTTTACTTCTCGTGCTGAATATCGACTGATGCTGCGCGAGGATAATGCCGATCTACGCCTGACCGCGATGGGCCGCGAGCTGGGCATGGTGGATGACGAACGCTGGGCGCGTTTTAACGAGAAGCTGGAAAATATCGAGAAAGAACGCCAGCGCCTGCGTGATGTGCTGGTCCATCCGCAGTCTGAAGGTGTCGCGCAGATCAACAGCCTGTTGAAATCGCCGTTATCGCGTGAAGCTAATGGTGAAGAGTTGTTAAGACGCCCGGAAATGGATTACGCACAACTGACCGGATTACCGATGTTCGCCCCCGCATTGTGTGATGCCGAGGCGGCCGAGCAGGTGGAAATTCAGGTCAAATACGAAGGCTATATCGCCCGCCAGCAGGATGAAATCGAAAAGCAACTGCGCAACGAAAATACCTTGCTACCGGCGGAGCTGGATTACCGTCAGGTAACCGGCCTGTCAAACGAGGTGATCGCCAAGCTCAACGATCATAAACCGGGATCGATTGGTCAGGCATCGCGCATTTCTGGTGTCACACCCGCCGCCATCTCGATTCTGCTGGTCTGGCTGAAAAAACAGGGTATGCTGCGCCGCAGCGCCTGAGAAACGCTACCTCTTACGTTGACGCATGGCCGCTTTTCGCGGCCATGTTGCATTAACCGACAATCAGGATTCATTCGTGCTCGATACACTCAACAGCTTGCTGCAACGCGCTGGAATGGCGCTGACCGATCAGCAGAAAGACCAGTTGCTTCAGTATGTGGGGTTACTCCACAAATGGAACAAGGCTTATAACCTGACATCGGTACGTGAACCAGAACAGATGCTGGTCCGACATATCATGGACAGCCTGGTGGTTGAGCCGCATCTGGTCGGAAATCGTTTCATCGATGTCGGCACCGGTCCCGGCTTGCCTGGCGTACCGTTGGCTATCGCCCGCCCGGATGCGCATTTTGTCCTGCTGGATAGCCTGGGAAAACGGGTTCGTTTCCTGCGTCAGGTTCAACATGAGCTGAACTTGGGCAACATCGAACCGGTGCAGAGCCGGGTGGAAGATTTTCCAGCTGAACCGCCGTTTGATGGCGTTATCAGCCGGGCCTTTGCGTCGCTGCAGGATATGGTGAATTGGTGCCATCATTTGCCGTCGCGTCCACAAGGGCGTTTTTATGCGCTAAAAGGCATTGTTCCACATGAAGAGATGGGAGAGCTACCGCAAGGCGTGACGGTTGAGAATGTGATTCCTCTGTCGGTTCCTGGGCTAGAGGGGGAGCGTCATCTGGTGGTGCTTAAGCCCAACTAATTTTGTCATTTATCAAAAAAATCATGAATAGTTGTAAGATTCTCAGACTGATAGCTAAAAATGAAATAATGACCTGAGTAATCTTCTGCATTCACTGAAATTTTACAACTCTGTTGTATAAGCTTTTACCTCGGGAAAATAAAACTGAATTGGCAGCAGAATGCTTTCATGTTTCTAAAGGGATTTAATGACTAAATTGTGTTAAAAACATGAGAAAAAAATATCCTGCTTGTCAATAGATGGTTTTGGGGCTGTATTCGTACTGTTTTGTTAATGTTCTTTTTTAACTTATTGAAATTAAAAAAGATAAATGGCTTTTTTTGCTAAAGACAGAAAAAAATCAATTCAGATATAAAAGCATCAGTTCAATTTTATGTGAGAAATATCACATATTGTCGGTGCAGGATGCACCGAGTCTTCAAAATGGGCTATCGGGGATAGTTGGTGAAAATAAGGCTTCGGAAATAAATTTAAATAATCGTTCACCTTTTTGCTACTTATCGATTGAATTCGCATGGATGACCCGTATAATTTGCTCGTTTTTCGCTGCTTGACTCGGTACTGCAAAGGCAGTTTTATACGGTCATTCAGCATACCTCTGAAAGGTGCGGAGAATCGTCATGTCTGTATCCCTTTACAGTGGGAAAGTCGCCCGATTATCACTGCTGTTGCAGCTAACTGTGATTCTCGTTGTCAGCGCGGTGTTTTGCGCTGGTGGCATTAAAGCGGGTGCTTCTGCACTGACTGGGGGGCTGGCAGCCTGGCTGCCAAACATGGTGTTCATACTGTTTGCCGTGCGGCATCAGACGGACAAGCCACCGGAAGGTCGGGTAGCCTGGTCGTTCGCCGTTGGGGAAGGGCTGAAAATGCTCTTCACCATCGTGCTGTTGGTGGTGGCGTTAGGTGTGTTTCATGCGGCGTTTTTTCCGCTTGGCCTGACGTACTTAGTGGTGCTGATCGCGCAGATCGTGGCACCGGCTGTAATTAACCGTTACCGTAGTTAACAACAAAAGGGTAAGAGACATCATGTCTGCATCTACTCCGCAAGAGTATATCGGTCACCACCTAACCCATTTGCAGGTGGGCTCGGGATTCTGGGCGATTAACGTCGACTCGATGTTTTTCTCCGTGGTGCTCGGCGTACTCTTTCTGGCTGTCTTCCGCAAAGTTGCCAAGACCGCGACCAGCGGTGTTCCAGGTAAACTGCAAACGGCGGTAGAACTGGTGGTGGGATTTGTCGATGGCAGCGTGCGCGACATGTTCCATGGAAAAAGCAAGCTGATTGCACCGTTGGCGCTGACCGTTTTCGTCTGGGTTTTCATGATGAACCTGATGGATCTGCTGCCTATCGACTTGCTGCCGCAAATCTGGGCACATATCTACAGCGCTCTTGGTCATGATCCTGCACATGCTTACCTGCGTGTTGTGCCTTCCGCCGACGTGAACGTTACGTTGTCCATGGCGCTGGGTGTGTTCATCCTGATTCTGTTCTACAGCATCAAGATGAAGGGTGTGGGTGGGTTCGTTAAAGAACTGACCATGCAACCGTTCAATCATCCTGTTTTTATTCCCATCAACCTGATTCTTGAAGGGGTCAGCCTGCTGTCCAAACCGGTTTCACTCGGCTTGCGACTGTTTGGCAACATGTATGCGGGTGAGTTGATTTTCATCCTGATTGCCGGTCTGTTGCCGTGGTGGTCACAGTGGATTCTGAATGTGCCTTGGGCCATTTTCCACATCCTGATTATTACGCTGCAGGCTTTTATCTTCATGGTTCTGACAGTTGTTTATCTTTCGATGGCATCTGAAGAGCATTGATTTTTCACAACACTACAAACGTTTTAACTGAAACAAACTGGAGACTGTCATGGAAAACCTGAGTATGGATCTGCTGTACATGGCTGCCGCTGTAATGATGGGCCTGGCGGCAATCGGTGCTGCAATCGGTATCGGCATTCTGGGTGGTAAATTTCTGGAAGGTGCTGCCCGCCAGCCTGACCTGATCCCGCTGCTGCGTACACAGTTCTTTATCGTTATGGGTCTGGTGGATGCTATCCCGATGATCGCGGTAGGTCTGGGTCTGTACGTGATGTTCGCAGTGGCCTAAGTAAGCGTGAGCTTACCAGGTAAAAGACATCGACTCATTTAACTCATGAAAGAGGCATTGTGCTGTGAATCTTAACGCAACAATCCTCGGCCAGGCCATTGCGTTCGTCCTGTTTGTCTGGTTCTGCATGAAGTATGTATGGCCGCCGATTATGGCTGCCATTGAAAAGCGTCAGAAAGAAATTGCTGACGGTCTTGCTTCTGCTGAACGTGCCAAAAAAGATCTGAACTTAGCGCAGGCCAATGCGACCGACCAACTGAAGAAAGCCAAAGCGGAAGCTCAGGTGATCATCGAGCAGGCAAGCAAACAGCGTGCTCTGATTCTGGACGAAGCCAAAGCGGAAGCGGAAGCGGAACGCAACAAAATCGTGGCGCAGGCGCAGGCTGAAATCGAAGCCGAACGCAAACGTGCCCGTGAAGAGTTGCGTAAGCAGGTTGCCATTCTGGCGATTGCCGGTGCCGAGAAAATTATTGAACGTTCCGTGGATGAAGCTGCCAACAGCGACATCGTTGATAAACTGGTCGCTGAACTGTAAGGAGGGAGGGGCTGATGTCTGAATTTGTCACGGTAGCTCGCCCCTACGCCAAAGCAGCTTTTGACTTTGCCGTTGAAAACCAGGCGCTTGATCGTTGGCAGCAGATGCTGGCATTCGCCGCTGAGGTTGCGCGTAATGAACATATTGCCGGGATGCTGGCCGGGGCCATCGCTCCCCAGACCATGGCGCAAACGTTCGTTACCGTATGTGGTGATCAACTGGATGAAGCGGGCCAGAACCTGATCCGGGTTATGGCTGAAAACGGACGTTTGCCGGTGCTGCCTGAAGTGCTGGAACAGTTTGTTCAATTGCGTGCGGAGCTGGAATCGACCGTGGATGTCGAGGTGATTTCCGCCGCCACGTTGAGCGAGCAGCAGTTATCCGGGATAACCGCTGCGATGGAACAACGTCTGTCACGTAAAGTGAAGCTGAATTGCAAAATTGATAAGTCTGTTATGGCCGGCGTGGTAATCCGCGCAGGCGATATGGTGATAGACGGCAGTATTCGTGGTCGTCTGGAACGTCTGGCAGACGTCTTGCAGTCTTAAGGGGACTGGAGCATGCAACTGAATTCCACCGAAATCAGTGAACTGATCAAGCAGCGGATTGCTCAGTTCAACGTCGTGAGCGAAGCTCACAACGAAGGTACGATTGTTTCCGTCAGTGACGGGATCATCCGCGTACACGGCCTGGCCGATGTTATGCAGGGCGAAATGATTTCCCTGCCGGGCAACCGTTACGCGATTGCACTGAACCTGGAGCGCGACTCCGTTGGTGCGGTAGTGATGGGTCCGTATGCGGACCTGGCCGAAGGCATGAAAGTCAAATGCACCGGCCGTATTCTGGAAGTGCCGGTTGGCCGTGGCCTGCTGGGTCGTGTAGTGAACACGCTGGGTGCGCCTATCGACGGTAAAGGTCCGCTGGAACATGACGGATTTTCTCCGGTAGAAACCATCGCGCCGGGCGTTATCGACCGTCAGTCCGTTGATCAGCCGGTTCAAACCGGTTACAAGTCCGTTGACGCCATGATTCCGATCGGCCGTGGTCAGCGTGAACTGGTCATCGGCGACCGTCAGACCGGTAAAACCGCACTGGCAATTGATGCCATCATCAACCAGCGCGATTCCGGTATTAAATGTATTTATGTCGCTATCGGCCAGAAAGCCTCCACGATTTCCAACGTGGTGCGCAAACTGGAAGAACACGGTGCGCTGTCCAACACCATCGTGGTGGTGGCAACGGCTTCTGAGTCTGCTGCGCTGCAATACCTGGCACCGTATGCCGGTTGCGCCATGGGCGAATACTTCCGCGATCGCGGTGAAGACGCACTGATCATTTATGATGATCTGTCCAAGCAGGCTGTCGCTTATCGTCAGATTTCCCTGCTGCTGCGTCGTCCGCCAGGTCGTGAAGCTTATCCTGGTGACGTGTTCTACCTGCACTCCCGTTTGCTGGAGCGTGCTGCGCGTGTTAACGCCGAGTACGTGGAAGCCTTTACCAAAGGGGAAGTGAAAGGACAAACCGGTTCTCTGACTGCTTTGCCGATCATTGAAACGCAGGCTGGCGACGTTTCCGCGTTCGTTCCGACCAACGTTATCTCGATCACCGACGGTCAGATCTTCCTGGAATCTAACCTGTTCAACTCCGGTATCCGTCCGGCGGTTAACCCAGGGATCTCCGTATCCCGTGTGGGCGGTGCCGCACAGACCAAGATCATGAAAAAACTGTCCGGTGGTATCCGTACCGCGCTGGCGCAGTACCGTGAACTGGCGGCTTTCTCCCAGTTTGCTTCTGATCTGGACGACGCGACCCGTAAACAGCTGAGCCACGGTCAGAAAGTGACCGAGTTGCTGAAACAGAAACAGTATGCGCCGATGTCCGTTGCGCAGCAGTCTCTGGTGCTGTTTGCCGCTGAACGTGGTTATCTGGAAGACGTTGAACTGGCGAAAGTCGGCAGTTTCGAAGCCGCGCTGCTGGCCTATGCCAGCCGTGAGCACGGCGAGCTTCTGCAGCAGATCGACCAGACTGGCGCTTATAACGATGAGATCGAGGGTAAATTCAAAAGCATCCTCGATACCTTTAAGGCAACCCAGTCCTGGTAACGCCCCGTGGCCTGCCTTAACGGCAGGCCGCTAGGCATTGAGGAGAAGCTAAGATGGCCGGCGCAAAAGAGATACGTAGTAAGATCGGAAGCGTCCAGAACACGCAGAAGATCACCAAAGCGATGGAAATGGTCGCCGCTTCCAAAATGCGTAAATCGCAGGATCGTATGGCGGCCAGCCGTCCTTATGCGGAAACCATACGCAAAGTGATTGGTCACCTTGCGTTAGGGAATCTGGAATATAAACACCCGTACCTGGAAGAGCGCGAAGTTAAGCGTGTCGGGTATCTGGTGGTGTCTACCGACCGTGGCCTGTGTGGTGGCTTGAACATTAACCTGTTCAAGAAGCTGCTGGGTGACATGAAAGCCTGGAATGAAAAAGGCGCCGAGATTGATTTGGCGATGATTGGTTCCAAAGGCGTTTCTTTCTTCGGTTCAGTAGGCGCAAACATTGTTGCTCAGGTTACCGGCATGGGGGATCACCCTTCGCTGTCCGAGTTGATCGGTCCGGTGAAAGTCATGCTGCAGGCCTACGACGAAGGTCGTCTGGACAAACTGTATGTGGTGAGCAACAAGTTCATCAATACCATGTCCCAGGTTCCACAAGTTGTTCAGCTGCTGCCCTTGCCTGCGGCGGAAGAAGGCGAGCTGACGAAAAAATCCTGGGATTACCTGTATGAACCCGATCCTAAGTCGCTACTGGATACCCTGTTGCGCCGCTATGTGGAGTCTCAGGTTTATCAGGGCGTCGTAGAAAACCTGGCCAGTGAACAGGCCGCGCGAATGGTAGCGATGAAGGCCGCAACGGATAACGGCGGCAACCTGATTAAAGAGCTGCAGTTGGTTTACAACAAGGCTCGTCAGGCAAGCATCACTCAGGAACTCACCGAGATCGTATCGGGAGCCTCCGCGGTTTAAATCAGGTTTTACGAATTACGTATTGTCGAATTACGTAGAGGATTCAAGATGGCTACTGGAAAGATTATCCAGGTAATCGGCGCCGTGGTGGACGTCGAGTTCCCTCAGGATGCCGTACCAAATGTGTACGATGCCCTTGAGGTAGAGAAAGAAGCTGAGAAGCTGGTGCTGGAAGTACAGCAGCAGCTGGGCGGCGGCTTGGTTCGTTGTATTGCGATGGGTTCTTCCGACGGTCTGCGTCGTGGTCTGAAAGTCGCCAACCTGGCACATCCGATCGAAGTACCGGTTGGTAAGGCTACGCTGGGTCGTATCATGAACGTACTGGGTGAACCGGTCGACATGAAAGGGCCGATTGGCGAAGAAGAGCGTTGGGCGATTCACCGCTCTGCGCCGACGTATGAAGAGCTGTCAAACTCCCAGGAACTGCTGGAAACCGGCATCAAGGTTATCGACTTGATCTGTCCGTTTGCGAAGGGCGGTAAAGTCGGTCTGTTCGGTGGTGCGGGTGTAGGTAAAACCGTAAACATGATGGAGCTGATCCGTAACATCGCGATCGAGCACTCCGGTTACTCCGTGTTTGCAGGCGTGGGCGAACGTACCCGTGAAGGTAACGACTTCTACCACGAAATGACCGACTCTAACGTTATCGACAAAGTATCGTTGGTGTATGGCCAGATGAACGAGCCGCCTGGAAGCCGTCTGCGCGTGGCGCTGACCGGTCTGACCATGGCAGAGAAATTCCGTGACGAAGGTCGCGACGTTCTGCTGTTCGTCGACAACATCTACCGTTACACCCTGGCGGGGACCGAAGTATCCGCACTGCTGGGTCGTATGCCGTCCGCAGTAGGCTACCAGCCGACGCTGGCGGAAGAAATGGGTGTGCTGCAGGAGCGTATTACCTCCACCAAGACTGGTTCAATCACCTCTATTCAGGCCGTTTACGTGCCTGCGGATGACTTGACTGACCCGTCTCCGGCGACCACGTTTGCGCACCTGGACTCAACGGTAACGCTGAGCCGTCAGATTGCGTCTCTGGGTATCTACCCGGCTGTTGACCCGCTGGATTCTACCAGCCGTCAGTTGGATCCGCTGGTTGTGGGTCAGGAACACTATGATGTAGCGCGTGGCGTGCAGTCTATTCTGCAGCGTTATCAGGAATTGAAGGACATCATCGCGATTCTGGGTATGGATGAGCTGTCTGAAGAAGACAAGCTGGTCGTATCTCGTGCGCGTAAGATCCAGCGCTTCCTGTCTCAGCCGTTCTTCGTAGCTGAAGTCTTCACCGGTTCTCCGGGTAAATATGTGACGCTGAAAGACACCATCCGTGGTTTCAAAGGCATCATGGAAGGCGAATACGACCACCTGCCGGAACAGGCGTTCTACATGGTTGGTTCCATTGACGAAGTAGTGGAAAAAGCCAAGAAACTGTAACGCCTTGATAGGAGGGTGATATGGCTGCTATGACTTACCATCTGGATGTCGTTAGTGCGGAACAGGCAATGTTTTCCGGTCTGGTGCAGAAGATCCAGGTGACCGGTAGCGAAGGCGAACTGGGAATCTATCCTGGCCACGCCCCCCTGCTCACGGCCATTAAGCCTGGTATGGTGCGCATTGTTAAACAGCACGGCGAAGAAGAGTATATCTATCTGTCCGGCGGTATCCTTGAGGTACAACCGAACATGGTGACTGTGCTGTCCGATACCGCCATTCGTGGGCAGGACCTTGATGAAGCGCGTGCGCTGGAAGCGAAGCGCAAAGCGGAAGAGCATATCCGCAATTCACACGGTGATGTGGATTACGCTCAGGCTTCTGCCGATCTGGCAAAAGCCATTGCCAAGCTGCGCGTCATTGAGCTGACCAAAAAAGCGATGTAACAGATGCGGATGTAACCATCATGCAGATGTAAAAAAGCCAGCTGATTCAGCTGGCTTTTTTTATGCCTGATATTCCATCGGGCTGATATTAATGGGCGTCAGTTTCGACGCCCTCTTGCTCATGTCGGTTATTTCTTCTTCAGAAAATCACCCAGTTGCAGGTTGCCTTTTTCATCGCGGCTGAAGACCGCTGGCACCGTAACGGATTTGTAGTTAGCAGTCGTGATTTGTTTACCCTGGCTGTTAACTGTACGGTTATTTTTGATGAAGTAGTTGCTGGCATCCACTCGGCCCACCACGGCATCGTCATACTTACCGGGTTGCGTACGCAGCGAAACGTTGTTTTTGAAAATCCCTTGTTTCTCCGGGCCATAGTAAGGGCTTGGACGGAAGATAAAGTTAAAGCGAACGTTATCCAGCGCGATGTTATTGGTGACTTGCAGCGCGCCTGGGTTGAAGTTGTCGCTGAACCCGTCCATATGGTTACCGATAGCGATGCTATTCTTCACCTGATGAGTCACTGGCTGGCCTTCACCCCCCAGCTTAAAGCCGTTACTGGTATTGTTGAGCGAGACGGAGTTCTCGATCAATACCGCGCCGTTCGGGCCGTCTTCAATTTTGTTAAACAGGTCGAAGCCGTCATCAACATTGTCGTGGGAGAACGCGCCGCGAATGACGTTACCCTCGCCGACGCGCATTTTCACGGCGAAGCCGTCCGCATCTTTTTTGCTGGGGTCTTGGTTGCTGTGCGATTCCGAATTCAGAATCAGGTTATGGCTGGCCCACAGCGGACGGCCCACGCTGTCGTTGGAGGAAACCTGAATACCGGTGTTGTCGCAGTGATGTGCCAGTACGCGTTCAATCTGGTTGTAGCTGCCTTCAATCCGGAAGCTTTTTTCCGTGATTTCAACGCCTTTTACTTTCCAGTAGCTGGCGTTGAGCTGTAGTCCGTGGAATACCGCTTTTTGGCTGACTGGCATCAGCGTTTTCATGCCGTTGGCGCTGCCACTGGCACTGACCGGAATTACGGTAGCACTGTAATCGCCGTCCATCAGCCATAGCGTGCCGCCAGCTTGTAAGGCGTTGATAGCCGTTTTGATATCCAGCGGCGCGTTCTTGCTGCCGTTGTTGTCGGCTTTACCTTCTGGCGAGACATACAGATTTTTGGCATCGGCCAGGTTGATTTTTTCCACGCTAAACGCGGTTTCTTTTGCTGTTTTGTCTTCGCCTTCTCCCGGTACGTAAACCAGTTTGAAATCCAATTTAGGCTGCGTCAGCTTCGCCGTAAGGGAAAAATAATCGCCAGCGCGAATTTTTTGCGGTTTGCCGAGTGATTTACCGTTCTGGAATACTTCAAGAGTGCCGTTGTAATTGACTCGTGCTTGCACCGGGTAGGTGTCGCTGGCGGAGAGCGTAGAAGAAGCGACCTGCAACAATGGCGCATTGACTTCGGCTTTGAAGGGGGCGGAAGGTTGAGTGCTGGCCGGGCTAGTGGTCAGACTGGCATTGCTGATGGTGATCTTAGCATTACGGGAGGCGAAGAACCCCACATAGTAGTGATTTTTATCCTGATGAGTGACGACATCCGCGCCTTTTACCGTTTTGCTGACCCACTGGTCGCTACCCTTGGGCGCATAAGAGGTGATGAAGCCGTCATCCGTGCGTTCCAGTTTCAGGCGGAACGTTGGCGTTTGTTCCAGATTGATTTTTTCCTGATAGCTGGTGCGGGTGATTTGTGCGTTGGTATTACCCCAGGGTTGCGTAACGCCATCACGATTGATGAGCTGCATCTTCACTTCGGTTTTCGATTTTTTATCCTGCGTCATGATGGCATTCATCACCATGTTCGATGCCGCCGGAAACTCTTCGTACCCTTCTTTCAACGGCTCCTGACGCGGTACACCGAGAATATCGCGCACCAGCAGGCCAGCACCTTCCTGAGCGTTAGGTTTGGCGTCGCTTTCCGGACCGAACTGATCGACCGTTACATCGGATTGCAGCGTGAAATTCACGTTGGCGGGCAACTGGGTGTAAAAGAAAGTCAAACCGTCATGCGTGTTGGCTATCTTTCCTCCCCGGCTTTCGATGGTGACAGGTGTGGAGAGGTCGGCCTTGTCATTTACTGTCAGCTTTTTGCCGTTGATAGTGACGTCGTTGACGCCGACTTTGCCTGGCAGGACGTTGGTCGCGAAATTCACATCCGTTGACTGGCCGAACGCGATGCTATGCCAGACTGGTGCGGTATCCTGAGTGGCGGCAAAGGCAGTATTGGAACCCAGAAGCAAAAGAGAATTTAGGGCGACAGAGAGAAGCCCCGAAGTAGCATATTTCATGTTTTCCCCATCATTATTTGTTATTGATCGGCGCATTATGTCAAAAAATGAAACGCTGTTTCTTTTGTCTGTTTCACAAACTGAAAGGCAGAATTCACCTGATGAAACAATTAGTTTTGTTTTGTTATCCCCATCTCGATTTTATGAAACGACGGTTTGTGTTCCTCTTTTGTTCTGTTTTTGAACGCAGCTGGGGAAAAACGGCCGTGAGCGCGTTTGGGATTACCCAAATCCTGTTGGGTTGGGTAAACTTTGATGACGGTTTTTTTTTCCGCCCGAATTGGCTCTGAGACGTATTTTTCGCTGAAAAATATGTAGTAATCCGGCGCGATAACAGGTTTACTTTCGTTCGTCCGCCTTCAGTGGGACACCATTCAGTTTTTAGTCAGGATGCCTATGTCAAACAGTGCAATGAGTGTGGTTATCCTCGCCGCAGGCAAGGGAACTCGCATGTATTCCGATCTTCCCAAAGTCCTTCACCCTCTGGCCGGTAAACCCATTGTTCAGCATGTCATTGATGCTGCAATGGAGGTTGGTGCTCAGCGCATTCACCTGGTTTACGGGCATGGTGCGGATCTCATCCGGGAAACGCTGACGGAAACGTCGCTGAACTGGGTATTGCAGGCCGAGCAGTTGGGAACCGGTCATGCGGTGCAGCAGGCAGCCGACGGTTTTGACGATAACGAAGACATCCTGATTCTGTACGGCGACGTGCCGCTCATCTCCCCTAAAACGTTGCAACACCTGGTAGCGGCCAAGCCACAAGGCGGGATTGGCCTGCTGACCGTCAATTTGGCCGACCCTAGTGGTTACGGCCGTATTGTGCGGGACAACGGCGACGTGGTGGGCATCGTTGAGCACAAAGACGCCACCGAGCAGCAGCGTGCGATCAATGAAATCAACACCGGTATTTTGGTGGCGGGTGGCCGTGATTTGAAGCGTTGGTTAAGCCAGCTCAATAATCACAATGTGCAGGGCGAATATTATCTTACCGATATCATCGCCATGGCCGCGCAGGAAGGTCAGCGCGTGGTAGCGGTGCAGCCGTCGCGGCTGAGTGAAGTAGAAGGTATCAATAACCGCCTGCAACTGGCGACGCTGGAGCGCACTTACCAGCGTGAGCAAGCCGAGCAGTTGTTGCTGGCGGGCGTCATGCTGCTGGATCCGGCTCGTTTTGATCTGCGTGGTGAACTGGAGCACGGGCGTGATGTGACGATTGACACCAATGTCATTCTGGAAGGCCGGGTGACATTGGGGAGCCGGGTAAAAATCGGCGCGGGCTGCGTGATCAAAAATAGTGTGATCGGTGACGATTGCGAACTCAGTCCTTACACCGTGGTGGAAAACGCGGTGCTGGAAGCGCGCTGTACTATCGGTCCGTTCGCCCGCCTGCGCCCCGGTGCGGTGCTGGAAGAAGAAGCGCATGTCGGCAATTTCGTCGAATTGAAAAAAGCGCGTCTTGGCAAAGGGTCGAAAGCCGGTCATCTGACGTATCTCGGCGATGCAGAAATTGGCTCTGGCGTGAATATTGGTGCGGGTGTGATTACCTGTAACTACGATGGCGCTAACAAGCACCAGACGGTGATTGGCGATGATGTGTTTGTCGGCTCGGATAGCCAGTTGATCGCGCCGGTCAAGGTGGCTAACGGTGCGACTATTGGGGCTGGTACTACCGTCACCCGTGAGGTGGGGGAAAATGAGCTGGTCATTAGCCGTGTTAAGCAAACCCATATCAGCGGCTGGAAACGCCCGGTGAAGAAAAAATAGTCTTACCCCCCTCGGATGCTGCAATTCCCTCTGACGCGTGGAAGAAACAGGATTCGAGGGCAGAATGCGTCTTGATATAAGACGGTTTTGGCCTGTGTTCACTCGCGAGTACAGGCCAAAACATAATAATTCCCCATTCTCTACAAGGCTCGGGGAACCCGGAATAAACCGGAACAATCAGGTCTAAAGACATCGTGGTGACACAATATGTCACGTTTACAGGAATACAACCGATGTGTGGAATTGTAGGCGCTGTTGCGCAACGAGATATTGCTGAGATCCTGCTGGAGGGGCTACGCCGCCTCGAGTACCGTGGTTATGACTCTGCCGGTCTGGCGGTGGTAAATGGTGAAGGACAGGTGTCCCGCCTGCGCCGTCTGGGCAAGGTGCAAGTACTGGCGCAGGCGGCGGAAGAACACCCGCTGGTTGGCGGAACCGGTATTGCTCACACCCGCTGGGCGACTCACGGCGAACCGTCCGAACAGAATGCTCACCCGCATGTGTCAGGGCACATTATCGTGGTGCACAACGGCATCATTGAGAACCATGAGCCGCTGCGCGAGCTGCTGGTGTCCCGTGGTTATCATTTTGTCTCCGAAACCGATACCGAAGTGGTCGCGCATCTGGTGCATTGGGAACAGCAGCAGAACGGCGGTTCGCTGCTGGACGTTGTGCAGCGCGTTATCCCGCAACTGCGTGGTGCGTATGGCATGGTGTTGATGGATAGCCGTGACCCCAACGTGCTGGTTGCCGCGCGCTCTGGTAGCCCGCTGGTGATTGGTCGTGGCGTGGGTGAAAACTTCATTGCCTCCGACCAACTGGCATTGCTGCCGGTAACCCGCCGCTTCATCTTTCTGGAAGAGGGGGATATCGCGGAGGTCACTCGTCGTACGGTGCGTATCGTCAACCGTCAGGGGCAGGACGTTAACCGCGAAGAGATTGAATCGAAAGTACAGTACGACGCTGGTGACAAAGGCGCGTACCGTCACTACATGCAGAAAGAGATCTATGAACAGCCGATGGCGATCAAAAACACCCTGGAAGGGCGTTTTAGTCATGGCGAGATCAATCTGTCCGAGCTTGGTCCGCAAGCCGATGCGTTGCTGGCAAAAGTTCAGCATATCCAGATTATTGCCTGCGGCACGTCTTACAACTCCGGCATGGTGTCACGCTACTGGTTCGAGTCGCTGGCGGGGATTCCGTGTGACGTGGAAATCGCGTCTGAATTCCGTTACCGCAAACCGGCGGTGCGCGCCAACAGCCTGATGATTACCCTGTCCCAGTCCGGCGAAACTGCCGACACGCTGGCGGCATTGCGTTTGTCGAAAGAGCTGGGATATCTGGGCTCGCTGGCGATTTGCAACGTGGCAGGTTCATCGCTGGTGCGCGAGTCGGATCTGGCGTTGATGACCCGTGCTGGTACTGAAATCGGTGTGGCGTCCACCAAGGCGTTTACCACGCAGTTGACGGTATTGCTGATGCTGGTGGCGCGCATCGGCCGTCTGCGCGGTATGGATGCCCGTATCGAGCACGACATCGTGCACGCTTTGCAGGCGTTGCCAGCCCGTATCGAGCAGATGTTGTCGCAGGACAAGCTGATCGAATCGCTGGCAGAAGGTTTCTCCGACAAGCACCACGCCTTGTTCCTCGGCCGCGGTGACCAGTACCCGATTGCGATGGAAGGGGCGCTCAAACTCAAGGAGATCTCCTATATCCATGCGGAAGCCTATGCAGCGGGTGAACTGAAACATGGCCCGCTGGCGCTGATCGACGCGGATATGCCGGTGGTGGTGGTCGCACCCAACAACGACCTGCTGGAAAAACTGAAATCCAACATTGAAGAAGTCCGTGCTCGTGGTGGTGAACTCTACGTGTTTGCCGACGAACAGGCTGGTTTCACTTCCGATAGCGACATGATGAAGATCATTCAGTTACCGCACGTGGAAGAGGTGATTGCTCCCATCTTCTACACCGTGCCGTTGCAGCTGCTGTCTTACCATGTGGCGCTGATCAAAGGCACCGACGTGGACCAGCCGCGTAACCTGGCGAAGTCGGTGACGGTGGAGTAAGAAGGGGGTTTCCTTCATTGTTGACCTTTCTTCCGCACCTGACGCTATGATGCAATCGGAGCGGGATCTGCTAAAGGTGGGCTGTTGCAGCCCACCTTTTTCGCTCCTACGAGAGCCGATTTTTGAGACATTAATCAGTTAGTTTTCTGATAAATTTTGTCAATTTATGCCTGTTTTATGTAAAATAGCTTCAATGATGCGCACCTTATGCTCGTCGTATCTGGAGCTGTATAGTGATTTTTCAGGCAGCTCAATAGTTGATTTTATTGACAGGGACTCTATGAAAAAGCAGCATTTTTTAGCAAGTATGGTTTGTGTTTTTGCATTGGCGGGTTGTGCACGTACTGCACCGGTAATGAATACCACGACGCCGATTGCCGGAAATTACACCGCTGATCAAGTTAAAGTTGCCATTTTGCAGGCGGGTTTGCAGCGCAAATGGGTGATGACTCCGGTGTCTCCTGGCGTAATTAATGGTCGTATTGATGATCGCGGTCATTCTGCAGATATTCGAATTAATTACACGCCGAGCAACTATACGATCAATTATGTTAACAGTTATAATCTGAAAGCTGATGACGGTAAGATTCATAAAACCTATAACCGTTGGGTAAATAATCTGGACCGTGAAATTCAATTGAAACTGGCTTCCCAGCAAATCAAATAACAATATGAGCCGAATAGTTTTTATTATTCGGCTCTGATTTTTATATAAATTTAAATTTCTTTTTTTTCAGGGAATTAATTGTGCTTCACGGATATGATCAGGATAATCTCAGCGCACTGGATGCTATAACAGAAGCGCAACGAATCGCGTTTGCTCCCATTTTGTTTCAGGCGGCGGTTAATCTTCGGAATCACGGTATTCTGGGTTTTCTGGATGAGTGTGGCAGTAAGGGCGCTGAGCTTGATGATATTGTTGCCGTGACGGATTTGGATCGTTATGCGGTAGAGATTTTACTGGATGCTGGTCTAAGCGGGCGGATACTGATCAAGAAAGATGCTCGTTACTTTATTGCTAGAACGGGGCATTACCTTATTCATGACAGAATGACCCGTATCAACATGGATTTTACGCAAGACGTCTGCTATCAGGCCATGTTTCATCTCGATGAATCGTTGAAACAGAAAAAGCCGGTTGGTTTACAGGTTTTTGGTCACTGGTCGACGATTTATCCGGCACTTAGCCAATTACCCCAGAAAGTGAAAGAAAGCTGGTTTGCTTTCGACCATTTTTATTCTGATGCCGCATTTACTGCAGTATTACCCTACGTATTCCAACATAAACCTGTACAGCTTTATGATGTCGGTGGAAATACGGGTAAATGGGCGATGTGTTGTCACGATTACAATCAGGATGTGCGAATTACCATCCTTGACTTACCAGAACAGATCGCCTTGTCGACAAAGGCTGTAGAACTGGCAGGAAAAGCGGACCGAATTTCTGGCGTTGCCGTCGATATGCTTTCCGATGGTCCACTGCCTGCAGATGCAGATATCTGGTGGATGAGTCAGTTTCTGGATTGTTTTAGTGAAGAACAGATCGTCCGGATTTTGACACGGATTGCTCAATCCATGAAAGCGGATGCACGGGTGTGTATTCTGGAAATATTTTGGGATCGCCAGCCCTGGGAAGCGGGTGCTTTTAGTCTGAATATGGCGTCGTTGTATTTTACCTGTCTGGCCAATGGTTACAGCCGTTTTTATGCGGCGAGCCGTTTTTTGCCGTTATTGCAGGAAGCGGGACTTTATATCGAACAGCAGGTTGATGGGTTGGGAGTCGGCCATACCTTGCTGGTTTGTAAGAAAAAATGAGGCGTTATGTGGTAATTCGCAAGGAATAATCCGCGTGTTTTAACGCAATGATTCGGAATACACGGGTATGAGATTGGCTTTTACACTCCTTGACTGGCAGGCCAGCGCACCAGGGTTAGGCGAACTGTCGGCATGGCAACAATGGGCGGCACAGCCCGCGATGGTTGATGCGGCTGGGTTGCTTACTAAATGCGATCAATTGCCGATGATGACGGCGCGTCGGCTTAACAGCGGTAGCCGGATGGCGGTCAACAATGGCCTGGCATTGCTACGGCGTCAGCCGGAAATCGAGGCGATTGTCTTTACCAGCCGCCACGGCGAGTTGGAGCGTAACCTGCGTATTTTGCTGGCATTATCAAAGCAGGAAAGCCTGTCTCCCACGGATTTCGCCATGTCGGTTCATAATTCGGCGGTAGGTAGCCTGACCATTGCAGCCCAGGCACCGCTGGTATCAACCTCTATTTCCGCCGGAATGGACTCCTTCCAGCAAGGGCTGGTGGAAGTCGCAGCCTTGCAGTCGGCAGGGTATTCCCATGTGCTGTTGGTGGATTTCGACGGCACTATTCCAGCGTTTTATCACTCTCAGGTTGCAGGGCAGATGCCGTGTTATCCCTACGCGGTCGCATTGTTGCTGGCACCTGGCACTACGTTGACCTGCGAAACTCAGACAATGATTGACGGCGCTACGGAGCCTGCATTGCCACAGAGTCTGCAATTTCTGCACGGTTGGTTATCGGGCAACCCTGCATTTGCGGTTGATGGCGAGCGGCAGTGCTGGCAATGGACGAAGGTGCACCATGTCTGAGTCATCGTTGCCTCTGAATCGCTCGTCGCGCCTGAACTGGTGCTGGCGATTAGTGATGACCGGATGCTGCTTCGGGTTGTTTAGCCTGGGCGGTCTGCTGTTATCCACGGTCTGGTTCAATCTGCTGTTGCTGGTGCAACGTGATGAAACCCGGCGTCGGGCATGGGCGCGTCGCAGCATTGCCTTCAGTTTCCGTGTTTTCCTGCGCAGCGCCCGTGCTGTAGGGGTACTGGATTATCAGATTGATGGTGTCGAAACACTGCACGGCGATCGCGGTTGTTTGGTAGTAGCCAACCATCCCACATTGATTGACTACGTTTTGCTGGCCTCTGTGATGCCGGATGTCGACTGTTTAGTGAAGTCGGAACTACGTCAGAACATTTTTTTTCGTGGTGTCATTCGGGCGGCGGATTATCTGGTCAACAGTCAGTCCGATACGTTATTGCCTGACTGTCATCAGCGGCTTAATCGTGGGGATGTCATCATGATTTTCCCCGAGGGTACTCGCACTCGTTATCAGCAACCGGTGACGCTACAACGTGGTGCCGCCAATATCGCTGTACGTTGCGGCTGTGATTTACGCATCGTACATATTCACTGTAGCCAGCAAACTCTGGGAAAACAGAGCCGCTGGTATCAGATTCCGCCTGAAAAACCCTGTTTTACCATCCGGGTTCGCGAACGTATCAGTAGTCAGGCATTTATAACCGGGGAAGACGAACTGCCGCTGGCGGCACGCCGTCTGAATCGTTTTTTGCAGCAGTCTCTCACGCTTTAATAAGCATAATAAATCAGAAAACAGGTATGAGTTATGGAAGATCTTTTCCTTGAAATCAAACAGATGATTATCGATGCCTTGAACCTTGAGGAGGTTAGCGTCGATGAAATCGAGACTGAAGCGCCTTTGTTTGGTGAAGGTCTGGGGCTGGATTCGATCGATGCGCTTGAGCTCGGTTTGGCGGTGAAAAACCGTTATGGTGTGGTGCTTTCCGCTGAAAGCGAGGAAATGCGGCAGCATTTCTTTTCCGTCGCGACGCTGGCGTCATTCATTATGTCTCAGCGTCAGGCCAGCGCCTGATTGAAAAGATGATGGGTTTATCATGGATAAAAATGAAATTTATAACGAAATCAAAACGCTGCTGGTAAAGCTGTTTGAGCTCGACGAAGACGATATCACGCTGGAATCGCGTTTGTATGAAGATCTGGAGCTGGATAGCATCGACGCGGTTGACATGGTGGTGCATTTGCAAAAACGCATTGGCCGTAAGATTTCACCGGAAACCTTCAAATCTGTGCGTACTGTGCAGGATGTTGTGAACGCTATCGAACAACTGATGGGCCATGAAGGCAAATGAGGCTGGGCGACGCCTGTATCGCATAACCGGCGTGTTGGTGGGCGTGATGACGCTGAGCTGGCCTTTTTTGGTGTGGTTCAGTATTACGCATCCTGAACATCGTTGGTTATTGCCGCTGCTAGCGCTGGTGTTTCTGGCACGAATGCTGATGCTCCGAGGTGACCGCGGGTTATTCAGGGAAACTGGGTTATTACTGGCGGCGGTTGGCGCGGCGCTGTGTGTTGCCAGTCTGTGGCTGCGGGATCGGCAGTGGCTGATGTGGTATCCGGTGGCGGTAAACGTCGTCATGCTGACGTTATTCTTCGGTTCTCTGTTCAGCCGAATGCCGTTCATTGAGCGTATTGCTCGCTTACGGGAACCGGATTTGCCTGCCAAAGCCATTGCTTACACGCGACGTGTTACGCAAGTCTGGAGCCTGTTTTTTGTTTTCAATGGCACGATAGCATTACTGACTTGCCTGTCGGGAAACATGGTCTGGTGGACTGCATGGAATGGCATGTTCAGCTACCTGCTGATGGGGGTGTTGATGGGCGGTGAATGGTTAATACGCCAGCGACTGAGAACATCAGCCTGAACATTGGCGGGCTGGCGGAATCGCAAGACCGGATGATAGAAGAATAGTGTGACGGAATGAATAATGTGACCGCCCGGTCATTGAATGACTGGTTAACCAACGACGACGCGTCAATCGAGCGCCTGGTCGCCACCAACGGTAAGCAGGATTTTACCTTGCCGATGATGCGTCATCAGGTGATGTCGCTCTGCCAGCAACTGATCTCTTGTGGTGAATCACGCTGGGCGTTGTGTTTTGAAGACAGCTATCTGTTTACCGTAGCGCTGCTGGCGGCGCTGCACGCCGGGAAAACACCGGTGATTTACGGCCATTGTCGTGAATCCGTGTTGCGTGAACAGAATGATGAATTTGACGGGCTGTTGACCGACAATCACATGACGCTGGCTTGTCGCTGTTTTTATCTTTCGGCTGAAGCGCTACAGAGAGAAGGCCATTACATCGAAGATGCGCTGCCGCCAATATCCGACGATGCTTGTCTGATTCTGTTCACTTCTGGTTCCACCGGTAAACCTCGTCAGGTACGAAAGCCGATACGCTGCATGGATGAAGAAGCGCGCTGGCTGGTCAGGTTGTGGGGCGAACGTCTGCATGGCTGCCATATGATGGCATCGGTTACCCACCAGCATATGTATGGGCTGACATTTCGTATCTGGTTGCCGATGTCGCTGGGGCTTAGTTTCGACAGCCGTCAGGTGTTATATAGCGAGCAGCTAGCGGCGCATTCATCGGATCGTCGTTATGCCTTTATCAGCAGTCCGGCGTTTTTGCGCCGGATTGACCACTCCCTCCAGGCTCCGTCTTGCGAATTGATTGTTTCGGCTGGCGGCGTCCTGCCGTGGCCGTGCGCACAGTCTGCGCACCAGTGGTTA
Source organism: Dickeya undicola (assembly GCF_000784735.1). GTDB lineage: Bacteria > Pseudomonadota > Gammaproteobacteria > Enterobacterales > Enterobacteriaceae > Dickeya > Dickeya undicola. Next base: position 211,971 of record NZ_JSYG01000008.1, on the reverse strand, counting down.
GGCAGCGCGGTGGATGAAATTTACGGTAGCACGGAAACCGGCGTGATGGGGTGGCGTTCCCGGCAAGATGAACAAACCGTCTGGCAGCCGTTCCCTGGTGTTTCGTTTCAGGGGGATGATGATGATGAGGGCTGGTGGGCGCGTTCCGCTCTTATTCCGCAGCTTGAAGGCATGAAACTGGACGACAAACTAGCGTTTGATGAGCGCGGCTGTTTCCAACTGTGCGGGCGTCACGATCGTATTGTCAAAATTGAAGATAAGCGTATTTCGCTCAGCGAGATTGAGCGTCGATTACTGTCGCTGCCGGAAATTGATGACGCGGTTGCCTTGCAGGTGACCCGGCAGGATCGAAGCGGCATTGGTGTGGTGCTGGTGCTGAAATCACCGATGACGCCCGTCGGGCTTCCTGCGTTGAAACGCCAGTGGCGCCATGAGTTGCACAAATGGCTGGAGCCGGTGGCGATGCCGCGGTTCTGGCGCATTGTCGACACTATTCCCCTCAACAGTCAGAGCAAACGCGCCTGGCCGCAAATACAGGAGTTGTTTCATGCTGCCGGTTGAACTGTCGCGCGTCTGCTCTGCATCACAGGCGGAATTGCTGCTGTATATTGACGCGAACCTGTTCTGGTTCGATGGTCATTTCCCACAACAACCGTTATTGCCCGGCGTGGCGCAGCTTGACTGGGCGTTGCATTACGGCCGTGAGCTCCTGGCACCTGGCTGGCGCTTTCTCTCGGTGGAAAACATCAAATTTCAACACCCGGTATTGCCGGATAAAACCTTGCGGCTGACGCTGAATTGGTTGGAAGAAAAGCAACAATTGACGTTCAGTTACCATATTGTGGCTAATGAACCGATTGTGGCTAATGGGCCGGATGCATCGGCACAGACTGGGCAGGCGGCTAGCAGCGGGAAAATCCGATTATGTCGATGAGCCGTGAATTTTCGCCCTGTGTGGTGATCCCCTGTTACAACCACGGCGCGATGATGCGCAGCGTGCTGACACGGTTGGCACCGTTTGGCCTGCCGGTGTTGATCGTTGATGACGGCAGTGATGACGCGACACGGCAGGTGCTGTCTCGTCTGGCGGACGAATTCGCCGAGGTGACGCTGTTTCGGCTGGCGCAAAACAGCGGCAAGGGTGCCGCCGTGATGCACGGGCTGGCAATGGCAGCGGATGCCGGTTACAGCCATGCGCTACAGATTGACGCCGACGGTCAGCACCATATCGAAGATACACCGCGTATGCTGACAGAAGCACGTGCCTGGCCAGAGTGCCTGATCTCCGGGCGACCGCTGTACGATGCGTCGGTGCCCCGCTCGCGGTTGTATGGCCGTTATGTCACCCACGTCTGGGTGTGGATCGAAACGCTGTCGTTGTCGCTGAAAGACAGCATGTGCGGGTTCCGGGTCTACCCCATCGCGCCGACGCTGGCGCTGTCGGCGCAGCGGGCGATTGGCCGTCGTATGGACTTCGATACCGAAATCATGGTGCGGTTATACTGGGGCGGCACCTTCAGCCGCTTTGTACCCACACGGGTGGTTTACCCTGACAATGGGGTGTCTCACTTTGATGCGCTGCGCGACAACCTGCGCATTTCCTGGATGCATACCCGGTTATTTTTCGGCATGTTGCCGCGTATTCCGTCGTTGCTCAAACGCCGCCGTGAACCACACTGGGCGGCCATCAATGAACGCAAGGGCATGTTGGGGATGCGTTTCATGCTACAGGTTTACCGGTGGTTTGGCCGCCGGGCCTTTACCCTGCTGTTGTGGCCGGTAATTGCGTTTTACTGGCTGACCGGCGGTCCGCAGCGCAAAGCCTCGCAGAACTGGCTGCGCGCAGTGCGTCTTTATGCCCGTCAGCATCATGTCGGCCTGCCGCGTCCGTTAACCAGCTATCACCATTTTCTGCGTTTTGGTCACGCCATGATCGATAAAATCGCCAGCTGGCGTGGCGACCTGCAATGGGGACGGGATATCGATTTCGCGCCGGGAGCGCTGGAGGCCATCAATCAGGGAAGACAGCGCGGGCAACTGATTCTGGCATCTCATCTCGGCGATATCGAAGTGTGCCGTGGGCTAGCCCGTCAGGTTAGCGGGCTGGTGATCAATGCGCTGGTGTTTACCGACAATGCCCAGCGTTTCCGACAGCTTCAGGAAGCGGTGGCACCACAAGCCGGGGTTAATCTGATTCCGGTCAGTGATATCGGCCCGGATACCGCCATATTGCTGCAACAGAAACTGGATGCGGGTGAATGGGTGGCTGTCGTGGGCGATCGCACCGCGGTTAATCGTCAGCGCGGCGGCGGGCGGCGGGTGGTCTGGAGCCCGTTTCTTGGTCGGCCAGCACCGTTTCCCCAGGGGCCGTTCGTGCTGGCGGCGGCGTTGCGCTGTCCGGTATTGCTGATGTTCGCCATTCGTGAGCGCGGCAAGTTACGCGTTTATTGTGAACCGTTCGCCGACCCGATTTTGTTGCCGCGCGCCCATCGTCAGAGCGCTTTGCAACAGGTGGTGGATCGCTACGCTGGGCGGCTGGAACACCACGCGCTGAAAGCGCCGTTGGATTGGTTCAATTTTTTCGATTTTTGGCAGTTGTCGGATGACACACCTGCTGATGGGGAAAACACATGAGTGCGTTAACGGATCTCAATCTTAGCCATGAGGTTGAGTTGGTGGTTTCTTTCCATGACTGCGACCCGATGGGTGTGGTCTGGCACGGCAATTACTTCCGCTTTTTCGAGGTGGCGCGCGAAGCGTTGCTGGGCAAATTCAATTACGGCTATCGGGAAATGAAAGCCTCTGGTTACGTCTGGCCGGTGGTGGATACCCGGGTGAAATACCGTTCAGTGCTGACCTACGAACAGCGGATTCGTGTGCGGGCGACGATTGAGGAAGTGGAAAACCGGCTGCGCATCGCCTACCAGATTTTCGATGTGCAAAGCGGGCAACGCACCACCACCGGTTATACCATTCAGGTGGCGGTGGAAGAGGGCAGCAAGACCTTGAGTTTTGTTTCGCCACAAGTTTTGTTGGAGCGCCTGGGAGTAACGCTGTGAACGTGATCAAGAGGGTACAAAGAACTCTGTCAGCCGTTATGGTATTGATAGGCATGTCGGTTATGGCGGCACAGGCGGTTACTCTGGATGAACTACAGCAACGCTTTAGCAGCCAGCCAGTGGTGCGGGCTGATTTCACCCAGATGCGGCAAATTAAAGGGATGGCACAGCCGCTTAAATCGAGCGGTGCGATGCTGATTGCCCGCCAGAAAGGGCTGTGGTGGCATCAGGCCAAACCCTTCCCGATGACACTGGTGCTGGATGACACGCGTATGGTGCAGGTGATGAACGGTCAGCCGCCGCAGATCGTCACCGCAGAAAGTCAGCCACAGATGTTCCAGTTCAACCATTTGTTGCGGGCGCTGTTTCAGGCCGACCGCCAGGTGCTGGAGCAGAATTTCCGGGTCGATTTTAACGACTTGGGTCAACAGCGTTGGCGTTTGGTATTGACCCCGAAAGTTTCCCCGCTGGATAAGCTGTTCAATGCTATAACCCTGAACGGACAAGCCTTTCTTGACGAGATCGTGATCGACGATCGTCAGGGGGATATGACCCGCATTATCCTGAGCAATCAGCGAATTACTCCCCAGGTGTTAAGCGATGACGAGCAGACCCGATTCGTTTTCTGACTGGCATCGTCGCGCGGCAATAGTCTGGGGGGCGATCATCGTTCTGTTGCTGCTGGCGCTGGCGTTACTGTGGCCGCAATCAAGAATCAACAGCAGCGTGCTGGCTCTGTTGCCGGGCCAGACGATGGGCAACGCGCCGCCTGAACTTCAGCAGGGATTCATGCAGCGGCTCGACCGGCAAATGGTGTGGCTGGTGACAGCGGGAGATCAGGCTGATCCGGCGGTGGCCGAGCGCTGGTTGCAGCAATTGCGCTCACTGCCTGAACTGAAACAGGTCAACGGGCCGGTGGACGCACAGCAGCAACAAGCATGGGGCCGTTTTGCTTTTGAGCATCGTAACGGGTTGATAGATAGTGCCACCCGCCAGCGTTTGCAACAGGGCGGTGATGCTCAGGCTGATTGGGTGTTGTCGCAACTGTATTCTGCTTTTGCCGGTGTCAGTGGTATGGAGCTGACGCATGACCCGTTACTGCTGGTAAGAGGTTCTCAACTGGCGCTGCAACAGCAGGCCAGTCAGATGGGGTTGACGCAAGGGTGGCTGACGGTCAGGGACAAGGAAGGGCATACCTGGTACTTCCTGCATGGTGAACTGCCGGGTGGCAGTGCGTTTGATATGACCGCCGGGCATCAACTTGTGGAAAAACTGGCGCGATTTCAGGGAGAATTGCGCACCGCGTTTCCGCACGCACAGGTGTTGACCCGCAGTACGTTATTGTTCAGCGACTACGCCAGCCAGCAAGCCAGGCACGATGTATCGACGCTGGGCACCGTTACGGTGGCGGGCGTGTTGTTGCTGGTGTTTCTGGTATTCCGTTCCGCCCGGCCGCTGGTCTTATGCGCGCTGTCGGTGGCGGTTGGCGCACTGACCGGGACGGTTTGCACGTTGCTGTTATTTGGCGAAATACACCTGATGACGCTGGTGATGAGTCTCAGCATCGTGGGGATTTCTGCCGATTACACCCTGTATTACCTGACGGAACGCATGGTGCACGGCGGCGCGGTGTCGCCGCAAGACAGTTTGCGTAAGGTGCTGCCAGCGTTGCTGTTGGCGCTCGCTACCACCGTAGTGGCCTACCTGATCATCGTGCTGGCACCGTTCCCCGGTTTGCGGCAGTTGTCAGTGTTTGCCGCATCGGGGCTGACGGCGTCGTGCCTGACAGTGATGGCCTGGTATCCATTTTTGGTACGAGGTTTGCCGGTGCGGCCGATACCCGCGATGGTGCTGATGGGGCGGTGGCTGGCAGCCTGGCGTCGTCATTCGCGTGTGCGCTGGGGTATCCCCAGCCTGGTATTGGTGGTTGGCGTGATTGGCGTGTTGCACCTCAATGTGAACGACGATATCGCACAGTTGCAGTCGCTGCCGCCATCGCTGGTGCAGCAGGAACGTCAAATCAGCGCGCTGACCGGTCAGCAGGCCGATCAGACCTGGTTTATGGTGTATGGCGATTCGCCAGAGCAGACGCTGCAACGCCTTGAAAAACTCGCTCCTTTGCTGGAAGTGGCGCGGCAAAATCGTGATTTCACCGCTTATCGTCTGTTACCGCTCAATTCTCTACAGCGCCAACAGCAGGACGCGCAGTTGATCGCTGACGCTGCGCCTGTCGTGATGTCCCGCCTGCATGATGCCGGCGTTAATTTGGGCGAACCGGATATCCGGCCAATGACGGTGACGCCACCCGCCTGGCTCAACGGCCCGCTTAGCGAAGGCTGGCGGTTATTGTGGCTAACGTTGCCGAATGACACCAGCGGCGTGTTAGTGCCAGTAAATGGTGTGCGAGACAGCGGCAAGCTGGAAAAACTGTCACATGACTTGCCGGGGGTGGTGTGGATTGATCGTAAAAGCACGTTTGATCAACTGTTTGGACGGTATCGCCTCATTCTTGGCTCCTTACTGGCGGTTGCCGTCGGCGTGATTGCGTTGAGTTATGTGCTACGTCTGGGCATTCGTCGCGGTCTGATCAGTGTGCTGCCATCAGTGTTGTCGTTGCTGGGTAGCGTGGCGGTGCTGGCGTTCAGTGGGCACGCTTTCAATCTGTTTTCATTGCTGGCGCTGGTGCTGGTGTTGGGTATCGGCATCAATTACACCTTGTTCTTCGGCAATCCTCGCGGTACGCCCATGACTTCGCTGCTGGCGGTGACGCTGGCGATGTGCACCACATTGTTGACGCTGGGGGTGCTGGTGTTCAGCAGTACACAGGCCATCAGTAGTTTTGGCATTGTGTTGTGCGCCGGTATTTTTATCGCTTTTTTGCTGGCGCCACTGGCGTTGCCGGATTCAAAAGGGAAACGAAAATGAGAGTATCAGCCCATCTGATCCTGATGGCGGCCGTGTTGTTGCTGAGTGCCTGCGCCAGTAAGCCGTCGGATCCTCGTCCGCAAGCGTGGCTTAAACCCGGCGTGAAGGTTACGTTGCCTGCACCAGGTATTACACCGACCGTGGAGCAACAGCAATTGCTGACGGGCAATTACAAAGGTAAACAGCAATCGTTATTGGTGCTGTTGCACGCCGATCAGCGGCAGCTGTCGCTGGCTGGTCTGTCATCGTTGGGGATTCGCCTGTTTCGCATTACCTATGACGCCACCGGTGTACATACCGAACAGTCGCTGGTGCTGCCAGAATTGCCGCCTGCCAGTCAGGTACTGGCCGATATCATGCTCAGTCATTGGCCGTTGTCAGCCTGGCAGCAGCAGTTGCCGACAGGTTGGACGCTGAAAGACGACGGCGACATCCGCCAACTACGCGATAACCACGGTGAGCTGATTGTCGAGATTCGCTACCAGCAGCGTAATAATCAGCGGGAGCCAGTCAGCGTGAAGCACCTCGTGTTTGGCTATCACATTGTTATTCAATATTTGGATGGTTAGCATGATTTATATCCATGCCGTCGGTCTGCTCAATGCGCTGGGTAACAATGCGGATGAAATCGCCCGCAACCTGGCAGCAGGGCGCGCGCCAGGAATGCGGCCTGACAGTCGCTGGTTGTTACAGGGTAAAAGCTGCTGGACGGGCAACGTACTGGCTGAGCTCCCGGCTGTGCCGTCACATCTGACGACTCATGACAGCCGCAACAACCGGTTGCTGTTGGCGGCACTGGAACAGATTCGTCCACAGGTGGATGAGGCCGTAGCGCGATTCGGTGCTGATCGCGTCGCAGTTATCATGGGCACCAGTACCTCGGGGCTGGACGAGGCCGATCGCTTTATTAGCGAGGGTTTGCCTACCTATCGTTATGCCCAGCAGGAGTTGGGCGATCCTTCGCGTTTTCTGGCTGCGTATCTGGGGATAACCGGCCCGGCTTATACCCTCTCCACCGCCTGTTCATCGAGCGTGCGAGCGGTGATCAGCGGAAAACGGTTGATTGAAGCCGGTCTGGTGGATGTGGCGATTGTTGGCGGTGCGGATACGCTCAGCCGTATGCCAATCAATGGATTTGACAGCCTGGAGTCGCTATCGGCCAGGCGTTGTACGCCTTTCAGCCGCCAGCGCGATGGTATTTCGATCGGTGAAGGCGGTGCGCTGATGCTGATTGGCCGTGAACCGGCGGCGGTTGCGGTGCTGGGGGTAGGTGAATCGTCGGATGCTCATCACATGTCTGCGCCTCACCCTGAGGGGGTGGGGGCAAGACGCGCTATTATCATGGCACTGGAACAGGCGGGATTGGTGCCGCACGACGTGGGATATATCAACCTGCACGGTACGGCGACGCGGCTCAATGATCAGATTGAGGCTGCGGTTGTGCATGAAATTTTTGGTGAGGCGGTGCCGTGCAGTTCGACTAAGCACCTGACCGGACATATGTTGGGTGCGGCGGGCATTGGGGAGGCGGTGTTATGTTGGTTACTCCTGACGCGTGAGCTGCAATTACCCGCACAGGATTTTTCAGACGGCGAACCGGATGACACCCTGCCGCCCTGCGGTTTACTGACTGTACCGACATCACTGGCCCGGCCGACGATCCTGTCTAACTCTTTTGCGTTCGGCGGTAATAACGCCTGCCTGATTTTGGGGAAAGCCGATGAGTAACTATCGCCGTGCCGACTATTATCTGCCGCACGAGTCACCAATGGTGATGGTGGACGAGGTAGTCCGGGTCGATCACAGCAGCGCCTGTTGCCGGGTTCGTGTCAGTCCGGGCAGCGTACTGGGGCCGTTTCTGGATGATGATGGTAATCTGCCCGCCTGGTTTGGTATCGAAATTATCGCTCAGACGGTCGGCGTCTGGGCTGGCTGGCATCAGCGTCAGCATCAGGATGAGAAACCCCGGCCGGGTATGTTGCTAGGCGGCCGCGGTTACCGTTGCCAGCAGGCTATTTTTCCGGCGGATTCCCTGCTGGACGTCAACGTTACGCTACTGATGCGTGATGACAAGATCGGCAGCTTTGACGGTGAAATTCTGATTGGTGGTGATGTATTTGCATCGGGCCGGTTAAACACCTACCAGCCCGATGAGACTGAATTACAACGATTATTACAGCAGGAAAACGATTAATGACGCGTTCGGTATTAGTTACGGGAGCCAGTAAAGGGATTGGCCGCGCCATTGCGTTGCGACTGGCGCAGGATGGTTTTTTGATGGTGGTGCATTATCACCGTGATCGGAACGGCGCTGAAGAGACGCTGGAAAAGATTATCCAACTGGGCGGCCAAGGACGTTGCATTCAGTTTGATATTGCCGATCGGGAACAGTGCCGTACGGTGATCGAATCGGATATTGACGCACACGGTGCCTATTATGGCGTCGTGAGTAACGCTGGTATCACCCACGACGGCGCGTTTCCGGCGCTGGACGAGCAAGCGTGGGACAGTGTGATTCACACTAATCTGGACAGTTTTTACAACGTTATCCATCCCTGTGTCATGCCGATGATTGGCCTGCGTCAGGGGGGGCGCATTATTACGCTGTCTTCAGTTTCCGGCATTATGGGCAACCGTGGGCAGGTTAATTACAGTGCTGCCAAGGCCGGTATCATTGGCGCGACCAAAGCGCTGGCGATTGAGCTGGCTAAGCGGAAAATCACCGTGAACTGTATCGCGCCGGGGTTGATCGAAACCGGCATGACGCAGTTGGAACCGGTTGTTATCGACGAGGCGATGAAACTCATCCCGATGAAGCGGATGGGGCAGGCTGATGAAGTAGCCGGACTGGCTGGCTATCTGATGTCGGATATTGCCGGTTATGTCACCCGTCAGGTGATTTCAATCAACGGAGGTATGCTGTAATGCGTCGAGTGGTTGTGACAGGAATGGGGGGCGTCACCGCATTTGGCGACAACTGGGCTCAGGTTGCCAGCGGGTTGCTGGCTGGGCGTAACGCGGTACGCAGTATGCCGGAATGGCAGGTTTATGACGGCCTGAATACCCTGCTGGGCGCACCGGTAGAGGATTTCCAGTTGCCGGAGCATTATACCCGTAAGCGGATTCGCTCAATGGGGCGGGTGTCGCTGATGGCGACTCGGGCGACGGAACTGGCGTTGGAGCAGGCGGGACTGTTGGGGCATTCGGTGCTCACCAATGGCGAAACCGGCATTGCTTACGGTTCGTCTACCGGCAGCACCGGCCCGGTCAGCGAGTTTGCTACCATGCTGACGGAAAAGCATACCAATAATATTACCGGCACCACTTATGTACAAATGATGCCGCACACTACCGCGGTGAACGCCGGGCTGTTTTTTGGCCTGCGCGGTCGGGTGATCCCCACCTCCAGCGCCTGCACCTCGGGCAGCCAGGCGATAGGCTATGCCTGGGAAGCGATCCGACATGGTTATCAGACCGTGATGGTGGCTGGCGGTGCTGAGGAGCTGTGCCCGTCGGAAGCAGCGGTTTTCGATACGCTGTTCGCCACTAGCCAGCGCAATGATGCACCGGAAACGACACCGGCACCGTTTGATGCCGACCGAGACGGCCTGGTGATTGGCGAAGGTGCAGGGACGCTGATTCTGGAGGAACTGGAACATGCGCAGGCCCGTGGTGCGACCATTTACGCCGAATTGGTTGGTTTTTACACTAACTGCGATGCGGCGCATATTACCCAGCCGCAACGTGAAACCATGCAAGTCTGCATTGAAGGTGCGCTGCGGGTGGCCGGATTAACGCCTGCCGATATCGGGTATATTAACGCGCATGGTACGGCTACCGATCGGGGGGATGTAGCAGAGAGCCAGGCTACGGCGGCGATCTTCGGCAATACCACACCGATTTCTTCGTTGAAGAGCTATTTCGGCCATACGCTAGGCGCTTGCGGCTCGCTGGAGGCCTGGATATCGATTGAGATGATGCGTGCCGGATGGTTCGCACCAACGTTGAATTTGCGTCAGCCTGCGGAAGATTGCGGTGATCTGGATTACATCATCGGTGAACCCCGGCAGCTTGATGTGGAATATATCCAGTCTAACAACTTTGCCTTTGGCGGTATTAATACTTCGCTGATTTTCCGGCGCTGGCCATCATAGCCGTGCCAGCCCTGTGTTTAGCGACACAGGGCGGCTTCAGGTTCGCTTGTTTTTTCCCGGTTTCATCTGTTACTTCCACACCACCCGATTACGGCCTGCGTTCTTGGCTTCGTATAGCGCATCGTCGGCCCGTTTCATGTCGCTTTCGAAGTTGTCTTTCAGGTTCGGAACATTGCGGTGTTTGATAAATGTCACGCCGATACTGACGGTAAAATGGAAGGAATAGCCGTCAACCGTGAACAACGTGTTTTCTACTTCGGCGCGAATCCCGTCCATAATGGCGTCCACATTGTCGTGATTGGCGTTGTGGACGATCAGACCGAACTCCTCGCCACCCAGGCGAGCGACGAAATCATCAGTACGCAGTTTGCTGATAATAATTTCTGCCAGACGGCAGATCGCCACGTCGCCGACGTGATGGCCGAATTGATCGTTGACCTTTTTGAAGAAGTCGATATCGATGATCGCCAGTGCGGTGCTTTTTTCATGGTTGCGATAGCACTTTTCTGTTTCCAGAATATAGGCGCGCCGGTTGTGAATGCCGGTCAGAGCATCGGTATTGGCCATTTCCAGCAGTTTTTCTTCCAGTTCTTCTCTGGCGCGCTGGGTTTCCAGGGCGTAGAACAGCGAACCCAGCGTATCCACGAACGGGGTGAGGAAATGCAATTGCTTTTCGTTGTATCCGTCAAACCGGTTTCCCAGCCCAATCATGCCCACGACTTCGTTACGAAAGTAGATCGGCAACCCCATGAATTGACGCAAAATCGGGTGGCCTGGTGGCACACCACGTGAAGCGGAATGGGTGCGGGGCGTATTGGTGATAACCGGCTTGCCGGTTATCACCACATGCCCGAACAGGTTGTCCAGGCTGGTGAACTGCAGTTTGTTTTGCAGAAAAGTATCGTAAGAGTTCTTGCTGTCGCCGTTCCAACTGACGTTGGAAATGGCGACGATATGTAGCACTTTCTTCTCATCATGTTCCCTGACCTGACCGATAAATCCGAACTCTGATTCGGAGATAGACAACAGATCGTTGAAGATGGACATACAGGCTTCCTGGATATCCGTTTTTTCCAGAAAGATTTTTTGCGCCCGGTTAATCAACTCCAGCAAGCGTTTATCCGCTTCTTCCTGTAATTCTTTGTTTTTCTTTTCCGTAATATCCCGATGCGTGCCAGCAACCCGAATGGGTTTGCCTTTTTCGTTGTATTCCACCACCTTGCCGTAGGTTTCAATCCATACCCAGTGGCCTTTACTATGGCGCATCCGGTATTGTTCGTTGATCAAGGTTGCCTGACCGGTGATGCAGGATTCCGCTGCCTGCACCATTCTTTCTCGATCCAGCGGGTGCATCAGCTGTTGCCAGTAATCCATTGAGGAGTCGAATTGGTCCTGCGAGATGCCCATCATGTCGCACCAGTGTTTGTTAACACGGATAGTGTGCCGTTCCAATTCCCAATCCCAGGTGCCAAGACTGGAGGATTCTAATATCAGCCTCATCTGGGTGTTGGTGTCTACCAGTAGTTTTTGCAGGTATTTTTGATGTGAGTTATCGATCAGGAGTGCCTGAATATGGCTGAGTTTGCCATTGTTATGGTAGCTGGCGATGGAAAGCTGACGAATCCACAAGGTTTTGCCTTTGGGAGAGATAAAACGGTACTCGCACTCCAGGTTTGCCACCCCTTTTTTATGGTTATCCATCGTGAACAGCAGGTTTTCGTAGTCGTCCGGGTGGATGAAGTTTTCCATCACCGTGATGTTGTGTCTGATGTCTTCTTCCGTAATGCCCAATACGTTCTGCGCGTTGGGGGACATGTAGGAAATGTGCAGCATATTGTCCTGCTGCCAGTTGATTAACACCACGGACGAGTTGTTCAGGAGCCGGATTTCCTGCTCCCGGTACAACAGATTACTATGCAGTTTAAACAAGGATTCGGTGGTGCTGGCGACGAAGGCGGCGGTTTCACACGTGGCATCATCCAGCGTGCGGGGTTGGTAGTCGATGGCGGCGAGCGAACCAACCACGACCTCGTCGAGCACCAGAGGTATGCCAAAGTAGCTGCGGATATGCGGAGCGCCGGTCACCAATGGGTGTTTGCAAAACTGATTGTCTGTCAGAGTATCGGGGATCAACAGGGTCTTTTCGGTGGCAATCACCGAATTGCAAAATGCCAGCTCCCGGGTCGTGCATTCAATATCAATACCTTCGCTGAAAATCAGCCACTGTTTGTCCAGATCGATAATCGAGATAAACGCTGCCGGAAAATTCAGTATGCGTGCAAACAGTTTGACCTGGTTTTGAAAGGACTGCTGTAAGTGTAAGTCGAGTAAATGATACTCATTGATTTTTGCGACGCGCTGCTTATCGGAATTATGCTTTTTCATTGTAATTTTCCTTTTAAAAACAAAAAAATAATTACATTTAACCCCTGATAAAAAAATAAAAAATACACCCGCCAGGCTCCAAAATAAAAAACGGAAACATCCTGTAGGGGATGTGGTGTCCTGACGTGAGAGCGTCGCTTTTTCAGCTACATATCTGAGTATAGAACAGGTTTTTTTAGCGCTTACAGCCAGGGAAGCAAAAATAAAAGGCACATTACTTTGTGGCGTTAAAAGGGATGGTGGTGCGGTGTTCTGCTCTTTAAACCAGATGCTGCTTTTGGCGTTATTGCTGTTTTTTTATGTAATACCGATAGGGGTATGGCAGCAGTCAAACTATGACAAACGGCCGAATCTGACTCACCTGTCACACAACTGTCATATTGCGTACATTTTACTGTCACTGAATTGACCTATTTTCTCCACCAGCAAACTACACTCTGATTAAACAAATAGCTCCGGGTCTACACGTCTAAGTATCCCACAGGAGGGATTATGAAACTCATGCGTACCACTGTTGCCAGTATCGTTGCTGCAAGTTTTTCTCTGACGGCGGTTTCTGCTTTTGCCGCGGCAAACCTCACTGGTGCAGGTGCGACATTCCCCGCTCCGGTTTATGCAAAGTGGGCTGATTCTTACGAAAAAGAAACCGGCAACAAAGTTAACTATCAGGGCATCGGTTCTTCGGGCGGCGTGAAACAGATTACCGCTAAAACCGTAGATTTTGGTGCGTCTGATGCGCCGCTGACGGATGACAAGCTGGCTCAGGACGGTTTGTTCCAGTTCCCGACCGTGATTGGCGGTATCGTACTGGCGGTTAACCTGCCGGGCGTGAAAGCCGGTGAATTGACGCTGGATGGCAAAACGCTGGGTGACATCTACCTGGGCAAAATCAAAAAATGGAACGACGAAGCCATCGTTAAACTGAACCCAGGCGTGAAACTGCCGGATCAGGATATCGCTGTGGTGCGTCGTGCCGACGGTTCTGGCACCTCCTACGTGTTCACCAGCTACCTGGCTAAAGTGAACAGCGAGTGGAAAGAGAAGATTGGCGCGGGCAACACCGTAAACTGGCCGACCGGTCTGGGTGGTAAAGGCAACGACGGCATCGCGGCGTTCGTTCAGCGTTTGCCGGGGTCTATCGGTTACGTTGAATATGCTTATGCCAAGCAGAACAACCTGGTTTATACCAAGCTGGTTTCTGCCGATGGCAAAGCTGTCAGCCCGACGGAAGGGTCTTTCAGCAACGCGGCTAAAGGTATTGACTGGAGCAAGTCCTTCGCACAGGACCTGACCAACCAGAAAGGCGCTGATGTATGGCCGATCACCTCTACCACTTTCATTCTGATTCACAAAGAACAGAGCAAGCCAGAGCAGGGCAAAGAAGTGCTGAAGTTCTTTGACTGGGCTTACAACAAAGGCGGCGAGCAGGCTAACGCGCTGGATTATTCTACTCTGCCGAAAGAAGTCGTTGCTCAGGTACGCGCAGCATGGAAAACCCAGATCAAAGACAGCAGCGGTAAAGCGCTGTACTGATTGCGGTTAGTAGGATCGGTTGTGTAAGTACCGAGAGGTGGATAAACCGGAAACGGGGTATCCACCTCTGACATTCATTGGGGCTCCCCCAATTATCTGAAAGACGCAGTTATTATCTGAAAGAAGAGAGACGTATGGCTGAACACAAGCCAACCATTACACCTCCGGGAAAACAGGGCGATATTCTCTTCGGGGCGCTGGTCAGACTGGCGGCCCTGTTGACGTTGCTGCTGCTGGGCGGAATTATCGTTTCCCTGATTTTCGCCTCCTGGCCGAGTATCAAAACCTTTGGTTTCTCCTTCCTGTGGACCAAAGAGTGGGATGCGCCCGCTGGGCAGTTTGGCGCGTTGGTCCCGATTTACGGCACCCTCGTGACTTCACTGATCGCGCTGATCATTGCTATTCCGATTAGTTTTGGTATTGCGCTGTTCCTGACGGAACTGGCACCAGGCTGGCTGAAACGTCCTCTTGGCGTGGCGATTGAACTGCTGGCTGCGATCCCGAGTATCGTTTACGGCATGTGGGGGTTGTTCGTGTTCGCCCCGCTGTTTGCCAAGTATTTCCAACAACCGGTGGGGAGTGTGCTTTCCAGCATTCCGCTGATCGGTTCGCTGTTTTCCGGGCCATCCTTCGGTATCGGCATTCTGGCTGCGGGCGTGATTCTGGCCATTATGATCATCCCTTACATCGCGGCGGTAATGCGCGATGTATTCGAGCAAACGCCGGTGATGATGAAAGAATCGGCCTACGGTATCGGCTGCACCACCTGGGAAGTTATCTGGCACATCGTGCTGCCGTTCACCAAAAATGGGGTGATCGGTGGTGTTATGCTGGGTCTGGGACGTGCGTTGGGCGAAACGATGGCGGTGACGTTTATCATCGGTAACACCTACCAGCTCGACAGTGTTTCGCTTTATATGCCGGGCAACAGTATCACTTCCGCGCTGGCTAACGAATTCGCCGAAGCCGACACCGGGCTGCACACCGCAGCACTGATGGAACTGGGCCTGATCCTGTTCGTGATTACCTTTATCGTGCTGGCTTGCTCGAAGCTGATGATCATGCGCCTGGCTAAAAACGAAGGAGCACGCTGATGGCGAGCATTGGCATTGAAAATCGTTCTGACTCGCTGGAAACCCGTCGCAAGATGCAGGCCTGGCGCCGTCAGAAAAACCGTCTCGCGTTATTTTTGTCGATGTTGACGATGGCGTTCGGTCTGTTCTGGCTGGTGTGGATTTTGATGTCCACCGTGACCAAAGGCATCGACGGCATGTCGCTGTCGCTGTTTACCGAAATGACGCCGCCGCCCAACACGGCGGGTGGCGGCCTGGCTAACGCCATTGTCGGCAGCGGCCTGTTGATTTTGTGGGCAACGCTGTTTGGTACGCCGCTGGGGATTCTGGCTGGCGTCTATCTGGCAGAGTACGGCCGTAAATCATTGATCGCCGAAGTGATTCGCTTTATTAACGACATTCTGCTGTCGGCGCCGTCGATTGTGGTGGGGCTGTTCGTTTACACGCTGGTGGTGGCTAAAATGGAGCACTTTTCCGGCTGGGCGGGGGTGATTGCGCTGGCGCTGTTGCAGGTGCCGATCGTGATTCGTACTACCGAGAACATGCTGAAACTGGTGCCGGACAGCTTGCGTGAAGCAGCCTACGCACTGGGGACGCCGAAATGGAAGATGATTTCGGCCATCACCCTGAAGGCGTCGGTTTCCGGCATCATCACCGGGGTGTTGCTGGCGGTGGCGCGTATCGCCGGGGAGACAGCACCGCTGCTGTTTACCTCGCTGTCGAACCAGTTCTGGAGCACGGACCTGATGCATCCGATCGCCAACCTGCCGGTCACCATCTTCAAGTTCGCCATGAGTCCGTTCAAAGAGTGGCAAGGGCTGGCGTGGGCAGGGGTACTGCTGATCACCTTGTGTGTGCTGCTGTTGAACATTGTGGCGCGCGTGCTGTTTGCCAAAAAGACAAATTAATCAGCAACATTAAAAAATTACCAGCAACATTAATGAATATCCGGGCGTCGCGCAGGCGGCGTTCGCCAGATTCGCCAGAAGAGAGAAGTCTTGATGAGTATGGTCACAGAGACATCCGCCAGCAAAATCCAGGTGCGCAACCTGAACTTCTATTACGGAAAATTTCATGCGCTGAAAAACATCACGCTGGATATCGCTAAAAATCAGGTGACGGCGTTTATTGGGCCGTCCGGTTGCGGCAAATCCACCTTGCTGCGCACCCTGAATAAAATGTATCAGCTCTATCCGGAGCAACGCGCTGAAGGCGATATCCTGCTGGATGGCAACAATATCCTGACCGATAACCAGGATATCGCGCTGTTGCGCGCCAAAGTGGGCATGGTGTTCCAGAAGCCGACGCCGTTTCCGATGTCGATTTATGACAACATCGCCTTTGGGGTGAAACTGTTTGAGAAACTGTCGCGTGCGGAGATGGACGAGCGCGTGCAGTGGGCGTTGACCAAAGCGGCGCTGTGGCAGGAAACCAAGGACAAGCTGCACCAGAGCGGTTACAGCCTGTCTGGTGGTCAGCAGCAGCGTTTGTGCATCGCCCGCGGTATCGCCATTCGTCCGGATGTGCTGTTGCTGGATGAACCCTGCTCGGCGCTGGACCCGATTTCCACCGGCCGTATCGAAGAGCTGATTTCCGAACTGAAGAAAGACTATACCGTGGTGATCGTGACGCATAACATGCAACAGGCGGCGCGTTGTTCCGACCATACGGCGTTTATGTATCTGGGCGAGCTGATTGAGTTCAGCGATACCGATACCCTGTTTACCGCGCCACGGCAGAAACAGACCGAAGATTACATCACCGGTCGTTACGGTTGATTACGGGAGTATCATGGAAAATCTCAATCTGAACAAACATATTTCCGGTCAGTTTAATGCCGAGCTGGAAAGCATCCGCACCCAGGTGATGACCATGGGCGGGCTGGTGGAACAGCAACTGACCGACGCCATCACCGCCATGCATAACCAGGACGCGGAACTGGCGCAGCGCGTGATCGAAGGCGACGCCAAAGTTAACATGATGGAAGTGAGCATTGACGAGGCGTGCGTGCGCATCATCGCCAAACGCCAGCCTACCGCCAGCGACCTGCGTCTGGTGATGGCGATCATCAAGACCATTTCCGAGCTGGAGCGTATTGGCGATGTGGCGGACAAAATCTGCCGCACCGCGCTGGAGAAATTCTCCCATCAGCATCAGCCGTTGCTGGTTAGCCTGGAATCGCTGGGCAACCACACCGTACAGATGCTGCACGATGTGTTGGACGCGTTCGCCCGTATGGATCTGGACGAAGCCAAGCGCATCTACATGGAAGACAAGAAGGTGGATAAAGAGTACGAAGGCATTGTGCGTCAGCTGATGACCCACATGATGGAAGACTCCCGCACCATTCCCAGCGTGCTGACCGCGCTGTTCTGCGCCCGTTCCATCGAACGTATCGGTGACCGTTGCCAGAACATCTGCGAGTTTATTTTCTACTTCGTCAAAGGCCAGGACTTCCGTCATCTGGGCGGCGACGCGCTGGAAAAAATGCTGGCGCAGAAAGACGCCGAAAAACCGGAATAAGTCTGGCTTCATGCCGACGATGTTCTCAACGCCCCGCCTGTGCGGGGCGTTGTCATTGGTAACGAGATAGTCGTTTGTTGTTCGGCGGATGCAAGCCGCCAAATGTGCAGGAGTCGCTGTTGCGCGAATCCGCCTGAGCTGTCAGGCGGTGGTCAACGCCCAGCCGCGAGCCTGCCACAGCGCGGGTAGCTGCGCCATGTCGTGGAACATCGTCACCAAGGGGTGATGGATTGGTGCGTTATGTTCGTCGGCGCAGTAGTAGTACACCGGGATACCGGCAGCAATACCGGCTTGTGTGCCGGAAACAGAATCTTCCACCAGAATGCAGTTTTCCACTGCCACGCCCATCTGTTGCGCAGCATGATGCAGCAATGCCGGGTCTGGCTTCCATTTGCCGATATCGTAGCCGCTGTACAGGTGCTCGCCAAAGAATGGCAGCAAGCCGGTCAGCCCTAGCGAATGCTGCATTTTACTGACGGGGCCGTTGGACACCACCGCAGTGGGTGTTTGCAGCACTGCCAGTACGTCCCGTACTCCCGCAATCGGCTGCAACGAGAGGTCGAAAAGTCGCGCGACTTCCTGGCGGAAATGGCGCTCCATCTGCTCGGTTGACACCGTCAGGCCGAAACGTTCGCTGATGCTGTCGATAATGTCGTAGAGCTTCATGCCTTTGAAGGTTTTGATCACTTCATCCAGCGGCAACTGCACGCCGTAAGGAATAAAAATGTTGACGTAGGCCTGGCAGCAAATGACTTCGCTGTCTACCAGCGTGCCGTCACAGTCGAAAAATACACATTCAATCAGGGACATGGGCATTCCTTGTTGGGAAAGCGAAAAGTGAGAAAGACGAAAATTCCCACTTTACCTGACTGACAGGATAATGCGATGTTTGTGGAAATGCGGGACTTGTTGACGTTTATCTTTGTGGTGGACAAACGTTTTCCCGTCGGGAAGTGAGGCGAAACCGCTGCGAACAGGCTGGAGATATAGAAAATTGTTATCGTCGGGAAAAAAAAGCCCGTCAGCGCGTTAACTGCTCCGCGTTTTGGTATAGGATACCGGGCGATTATCTTTCCTTTCTTCTTTTTAGGTCATTAATCATGGATAAATCTCAGTCTGGTTCCGCTGCTGGGCAGGGGCTGCTGGAGCGCGTGTTTAAATTGAAGCAACACGGCACCACCGCTCGTACTGAAACCATCGCCGGGTTCACGACGTTCCTGACGATGGTGTATATCGTTTTCGTCAACCCGCAGATTCTGGGTGCCGCCGGGATGGACACCAAAGCGGTGTTTGTCACCACCTGTCTGATCGCCGCCTTTGGTAGTATTTTCATGGGCCTGCTGGCTAACCTGCCGGTGGCGCTGGCACCCGCGATGGGCCTGAACGCCTTTTTCGCCTTTGTCGTGGTCGGCACGATGGGGCTGCCGTGGCAGGTGGCGATGGGCGCCATCTTCTGGGGCTCGGTAGGCTTTCTATTGTTGACGGTGTTCCAGGTGCGCTACTGGATGATCGCCAATATACCGCTCAGCTTGCGGCTGGGCATCGCCAGCGGTATCGGCCTGTTTATTGCTATGATCGGGCTGAAAAACGCCGGGATTATCGTGCCGAATCCGGAAACGCTGGTGTCGGTCGGCAAGCTGACCTCGCATAGTGTGCTGCTGGGCGCATTAGGCTTTTTCATTATCGTGGTGCTGGCGTCTCGCAACATCCATGCGGCGGTGTTGATTTCCATCGCAGTGACCACACTGCTGGGCGTTATGCTGGGTGATGTGAAATTCTCTGGCGTGTTCTCCATGCCGCCGAGCGTCAGTAATGTGGTCGGTCAGGTGGACCTGGCTGGGTCGCTGAATCTGGGCCTATCCGGGGTGATTTTCTCTTTCATGCTGGTAAACCTGTTTGACTCCTCCGGCACCCTGATTGGCGTGACCGACAAGGCCGGCCTGGTTGATGCTCGCGGCAAATTCCCGCAGATGAAGCAGGCGCTGTATGTGGATAGCATCAGCTCGGTGGCCGGTTCGTTCATCGGCACCTCGTCCGTGACCGCATATATCGAAAGCTCTTCTGGCGTATCCATCGGCGGTCGTACTGGTTTGACTGCGGTGGTCGTGGGGATTCTGTTCCTGCTGGTGATGTTCCTGTCTCCGCTGGCGGGCATGGTGCCCGCGTATGCCGCGGCGGGTGCGCTGATTTATGTCGGCGTGCTGATGACTTCCAGCCTGGCGCGCGTTAACTGGGATGACCTGACTGAATCCGTACCGGCGTTTGTGACTGCGGTGATGATGCCGTTCACCTTCTCGATTACCGAAGGTATCGCGTTGGGCTTCATTTCCTATGCGGTAATGAAAGCCGCAACGGGTCGCTGGCGCGACATCAGCCCGTGCGTTATCGCCGTGGCGGTGCTGTTCCTGCTGAAAATCGTGTTTATCGACGCCCATTAATCACTGGCGAGCCGGGATTGCCCCGGCTCGCTTGTTTGGCGTTCTTTTCCGCGTTTCTGTCTGCTACATCGCGTACTGCGGCGGCGCGTTTTCCGTCGCGTGGCTACTCAGCTTGATATAGCGCCGTGATTGACGCTGTTGCTGAACGATTTCGCCGGATTTCCGCATACCGTAGGCCGAGGTGTAGTTCCACATCACCAACCGGTCGAGACGAGGCGTATGGGCGCAGGCCCAGGCCAGATAGTCATCAATATCACTGATCACTTCCACATCCGGGATATGCCGCGACCGCAGGCGGCCGGAGGCCGGGTGCAATTTTAGCGATTCCGGACCACCAATATTGAAACCGGGAATTTTCAGTACCGACTGACGAATAGTGCATAACTGGGTGGCAGCCTCCAGCGGATCAAGCTGGGCGTCAATCCAGGCTTTTTCTGCGTGGGTTTGCGTTTGCAGATGCGACGGCGTTTCACGACTCCAGACGCGAACAATTTCCACGTCCATACCCACTTTACCTTCCTCACTGAGCAGGATTGCGATGGTGTTTCCTGCGTAGCCGAGGCTGAAGTCAGGTAAATGTGGATCAACAAAACAAGGTCTGCCATTCGGCGAAACCATTAGTGGCGGAAGAACTGGATAACCGAAGAAATAAAACATCATCTCTGCCAGCAGCGCGCGGCTTTTCAGATAGCGCTCGCGGCGCTTCACTGAAAAGCTGTGCGTGGATGAAATCAGGTCATCCGATAACCGCTGCAGATCGGGTAACGCTTCCGTGCTTGCCCACCTGACGAAATGACAGGTCATATTCACTCCATGATGCCAACGAAAAAAACCTGATAATTTTTAGTAGAATGACTGCTCTGTGAAGTTCATTTCTGACGCAAATGTTCAGATAAATATCTGTGCCAAAGAAAAACTGGCGGATAAATCGGCGATAATTATCTATGTTCGAGCAGAATACGTCAAAAAGCACATTTTATTAAAACTGATTTTATTTTATTTGAAACTAAAATCGGGCTTATATCACATCATGTCAGTCGCCATGCTCACGAAGCACGGCAGTGTGGCCTGCTTAAGTTGCCCGTGAACGCATCCTGGCGTTACGGGCACAAAGGCATTAGCGCAAACGAATCTCCGCGTGGTGCCATGCGGAACGCTGCTGTTTTTCAAGCACTCGCTCGGTCAGCGTCTGCGACGTAACCAGAGTCAGCGCTGACGTTGGGCACACGCGTACACAAGACGGGCTATCGGCGACGCCGATGCAAAGATCACATTTATGGACTTCACTGCCTGATAGCGATGGGGCTGGCGTCTCATCATCGGATGACCGCGATACCACATTGATAGCACCGAACGGGCAGGCGATGACGCAACTTTTGCAACCAATACACCGCGACGAGATAACCTGAATGCTGTCTTGATGCTGCACCAGCGCATCGTGCGGACAAACGCTAGCGCACGGTGCGTTTTCACACTGATGGCACAGCACAGGCGTGCTCACGTTAGCATTTTTAATTACTTTAAGGCGCGGAAAAAAATGCGATTTATGCAAATTTTGTTGGTTCCCGCCCGCATGGGCGACAGCACAGGCGATTTCACAGGTGCGGCAGCCAATACATTTGGTCGCGTCCGCAATGACAAACTGATTCATGGCCGGTTCTCCTGCTGAACAATCGTGGTGTTGACCGGTAACGACATGTCCTGACTTTCCAGCCCCATCACCCGCAACATCCCTTGCGCGGCTTTACGGCCATCGGCAATGGCGGTGACCACCAGATCGGCACCGCGTACCACATCTCCACCGGCGAAGACCTGGGGATGGCTGGTTTGACAAGGGTGCCGGTTGCCGGATTGCGTGGTCGTGATATGGCCCCAACGATTTTGTTCGATATGCGCATCCTGCAACCACGGCATACTGTGTGTCTGGAAACCGAACGCGGTGATCACGGCGTCCGCTGGCTGAATGAATTCGGAGCCGGGCACCGGTTTCGGCCGACGGCGTCCGCTGGCGTCTGGTTCACCCATTTCGGTGCGGATCAGACTGATCCCGCAGACTTCGCCGTTATCATTCAGGCAGATCTTGAGTGGCTGAACGTTGAACAAAAATTCCACGCCTTCTTCACGGGAATTTTTTACCTCCTTGCGTGAGCCCGGCATATTGGCTTCATCACGACGATAGGCGCAGGTGACCGATTCTGCGCCCTGGCGAATCGAGGTGCGCAGGCAGTCCATGGCGGTATCGCCGCCGCCCAGCACCAGCACCCGCTTGCCTTGCATCGATACGTAAGGTTCGTCGGGCAGTTCAGGCAATCCCATGACCCGCTTGGTATTGGCGATCAGGAACGGTAGCGCGTCGTACACGCCGGGTGCGTCTTCATTTTCCAGCCCAGCTTTCATCGAACGGTAGGTGCCGACGCCGAGGAATACAGTGTCAAACTCCGCCAGCAACTGCGTCATGCTGATATCAGTTCCCACGTCGGTATTAAGACGAAACTCGATTCCCATCGCGCTGAAGATTTCCCGGCGTCGGATTAGCACTGACTTGTCCAGCTTGAAGGCCGGAATGCCGAATGTCAGCAGCCCGCCGATTTCAGGATGCCGGTCAAACACCACCGCCTGTACGCCGTGTCGTGCCAGCACATCGGCACAGGCCAGCCCGGCGGGTCCGGCACCGATGATAGCCGCCCGCTTGCCGGTAGGTTTGACCTGGCTCAGGTCCGGCTGCCAGCCCATGCTCATTGCGGTATCGGTGATATAGCGCTCGATGTTGCCCACCGTGACGGCACCGTGGCCTTTACCCAGCGTGCAGGCACCTTCACATAACCGATCTTGTGGGCAGACCCGGCCGCAAATCTCCGGCAGGCTGCTGGTGCGATGCGACAGTTCCACCGCGTCGAGAATGCGGCCTTCCTGCACCAGTTGCAGTAGCGCGGGAATGTTATTGTGCAGCGGGCAGGTCCATTCGCAGACCGCGTGTTGACCGCAGTGCAGGCAACGGCTGGCCTGATCGAGGGTTTGCTCGGCGCTGAAGCCGTGATAGATCTCGTTAAACGTGTTGACCCGTTCTTCCAGTGGTTTTTTTACCGCATCACGACGCGGCCAGTTTTTACGCTTGTCCAGTGGGCGACAGGCTATCTCGGTAAACGTGGGGACCGCGCGCGGCGTGCCGGGCATGATGGTTTGCGCCATCCGCAGTTGCTTCGCGCGGCGTTGTTCTTCTAGTGAGTGCTCGCTTACAAGCTGTAGCGCCTGTGTGGGGCAGGCTTCCACACAGGCCTGTCCTTCCGGGCGACCAATGCAGAGGTCGCATTTATGAGCGGTGGCACCTTGTGGCTGGGTTTCCACAGTGATGGCTCCGAATGGACAGGCCAGTACACAGGTTTTACAGCCGATGCACTTTTCAGCAACCAGTTGAATACCATCCTGCTTTCTGATGAGTGCTTGTGTGGGACACACTTTTGCACAAGGGGAATCTTCACAATGGCGGCAGGTTACCGCGGTATGCTGCTCCCCCTGATGAAATACCCTGATCCGGGGGTGAAAGTCGTCCCTGTTTTCAGGATAACGCCCATGATTATGGGAAATCACACAGGCAATCTCGCAGGCATTACAGCCAATACAATCCTTCGCATTTGCGATAACAAACTGATTCATATCCTCTCCCGACATGTACAGCATGGGTGTGCGTATAACCCGCCGGTCATTTTCAGGCGTGCCTCCACTCAATTAAGTAAGTGTGCACTCACTTAATTAATGGGGTGTCTGTTGTGATTACAGGCTGTGTTGCGCCGGAACTGCCTGCCGGGCAGGCGAGAGATAACGAAACCAGCCTGAGCGGGTCACTTAGAGCCTATCCCAATAAGGCTAATTCACTTGCCATTTTGGACCTGGGCAGTGCTCGAAACCCTCACGTACTACGTGTACGCTCTGGTTTGCTCGCTGCGTTCGCCCGTAGGGCCGGACAAAGCAATTGTCCGTTCAACATGCGTTGCATGTTGTCTCCGCGCTGCCCGAGTCCAAACTGGCTACGCCAATTGCGCCTATTGAGAAAGGTTCTTAGAAAGTGATTCTGGAAGGGGGGGTACTTGTCTCGTCAGGAGAAAAAATAACGTTCCCTTCAATTATTGAGGGTTATCCTAGCGACTCGGGTCAGCATGAATCTTGATATAGAACAGATAATGTGGGGTAAAAATAACCAAATTTTTTCATGCAGTTATCAAAAAAGACAAAAACAGCCATTCGCAGCAATACATGATGAGAGTTTTATTAATCGAAAAATGATCGTGAGAATATTTATGTTTGTTCGGGATATTTAATTTAGTTTTAGATGTGAAATATGTGGTTACTTATCTTAACGTTAAGCATAATAGCTCCCGCCGTTGGCTGGATGCTGGCGTTATCAGGCATCTACCTCATTCATGAGAAACGCTGACCGGTATAACAATAATTTAGTAAGGGATTGGTCTATGAATAAAAAGGTCGTTTTTTGTTCTATGGTCATTGCCGCCACCCTGTTGGGCGGATGTGCCACAGAATCTTCACGTACCGTGGAAACTCCTAAAGTTGCGTCCTACAGCACGCCTTATCAAGGCGTCCGCAGCCCCATTTCGGTAGGGAAATTTGAAAATCGCTCCAACTATATGAATGGCATTTTCTCTGATGGTGTAGACCGTTTGGGAAATCAAGCTAAAACCATTCTTGTTAGCCACTTACAGCAAACTGGCCGCTTTAATGTGTTGGATCGCACCAACATGGACGAGCTGAAAACGGAAGCTGGTATTAAAGGTCAGACTCAAACCTTAAAAGGCGCAAATTACGTTGTGACAGGGGATGTAACTGAGTTTGGTCGTAAGGAAGTTGGCGATCATCAACTGTGGGGCATTCTTGGCAGAGGCAAATCACAGATTGCCTACGCTAAGACCACATTGAATATCGTAAATGTCCAGACATCTGAAGTCGTGTATTCCGTGCAGGGGGCTGGTGAATATGCGTTGTCCAATCGTGAGATTGTCGGGTTTGGCGGTACAGCCAGTTATGACTCGACGCTGAATGGCAAAGTACTGGATTTGGCGATTCGTGAAGCGGTTAACAACCTGGTTGCAGGTATTGAGAGCGGCGCATGGCGTCCATCAAATTAAAGGAATGGGAAAATAATAATGTTATTCAATAAAAAGACAGCGCTGTTATTGGCCGCAACTTTACTGGCTGGGTGTGCTTCAGCGCCCAAGACCATTTATAGCTGGGATAATTACCAGACTACACTTTATCAATATTATCAGCAGGATAAAAGCAGCCCTGAAGAGCAGATTGCTTCTTTGCAGAAGTCAGTAGAGGTTGCCAAATCGCAGAACAAACCCGTGCCCCCTGGATTACATGCTCAATTGGGTCTGCTGTATGCAAAAACAGGCCACGGTGTGGATGCTCGTCAGCAGTTCGAGACGGAAAAATCATTATTCCCCGAATCCGCCCCTTTCATGGACTTTCTGTTGAGCAAGAATAAAGGAAAATAAGCAATGAACCGTTTTTTAGCATTAATCAGTTTGATGGGTGTGCTGGTTCTTACTGGCTGTGCCAAGCCGCAACCTTATGATTATACTGCGTTCAAGCAGAGCAAACCGAGAACGATTCTGGTATTGCCACCACTGAACCACTCTCCGGATGTGAAAGCCGGGACTAGCTTCCTTAGTCAAGTGACGTACCCGTTAGCTGAATCAGGGTACTATGTGCTGCCTGTTGCGGTAACGGACGAGACTTTTAAACAGAATGGTTTGACAACAGCTCAGGATATTCAGGCAGTTAGCGTAGCGAAGCTGCACCAGATTTTCGGAGCGGATGCGGCTCTGTATCTTGATATCACTGACTATGGTTCAAAATACATGGTCATAAATAGTGAAACTCGTGTTACTGCTAATGCGCGCTTGGTTGATTTGCGTAATGGCAAGGAGTTATGGAAAGGCAGTGCGACTGCCTCCAGTAGCGAACAGCAGTCGAATTCTAACGGAGGCGTTATCGGCTTGCTGGTTCAGGCGGCAGTTACACAGATTGCCGATACTATTGCTGATAAAGGCCACGATATTGCGGGTATTACCAGTGTACGTCTGTTGACGGCTGGTGGTCCTTCTTCCCTGTTATATGGTCCGCGCTCACCGATGTACGGGAAAGAAGCTAAGTAATTATATTATTTTCTTAAATGTATAACCTAGAAAACCGCCCATGGCTGCATGGGCGGTTTTTTTGCTTTTTATGCATATCATTTCTGATGTTATATCCCCCAATGGGGACCTGTCCTGTTGCCATATCAGAAAATCTTACTATGCTTTGTTCATGATAATTAAAGAATATGAGAAAGTGCAGAGGGATGGCGAGTCAGTGATGAACAAGAACGCACGGTTATCTCCGCTCATATTTTATAGAAAAATAAGTAATTTGTATGAATGGGATTTATTCCCACGTTGATAGTTTTAATTATTTTGCAAGAAATCGTAATTCTTTTGTTGTTTTGATTTCAATGTGATTTGCATCACGAAAAACATCTTACTTTTCGTGTGTTTATATATGGTTGAGGATGGATGAATGTTTGTCGTTGAACGCCATTTTATTGATGATGGGTTTAAACATCGCTTGTTATTCTTCTCCCGGATTGAACATCAGCTAAAAAGAAGCATCTTAATATTCACCTAAGAAATCTTCGTTATGCTCATCTACCAAGGTCAGATGAACAACATTATTGATGGTCATATTACTGTCATTAATTGCTTTTCTACTTATCCCTCGCAAGGACTAAGGAGCGGTTTTCCCTGACGTATTTATCCCCATATCCGATTTTGATGGCGGGACGGCGATGTGACCCGAGTGCTCAAAAAATTATCTCGCCACACCAATAATCATCGATTTAACCTGAGAGTGAATTTTTACATGGCTGATTTTCTACCTTTCTCACGCCCCGCGTTAGGTGAGGAAGAACTTGCTGCGGTCGGGCAGGTTCTTCGTTCCGGATGGATTACCACTGGCCCCAAAAATCAGGAACTGGAGCAACAGTTTGCCGTTCTGACCGGTGCGAAACACGCCATTGCAGTCAGCTCCGCGACTGGCGGTATGCACGTCACCCTGATGGCACTGGGCATTGGCGCTGGCGATGAAGTGATCACGCCGTCACTCACCTGGGTTTCCACCCTGAACATGATTGTGCTGCTGGGTGCAGAGCCTGTGATGGTGGATGTGGACCGCGATAACCTGATGGTGACGCCACAAGCGATTGAAGCGGCCATTACTCCCCGCACCAAAGCCATTATTCCGGTTCACTACGCTGGTGCACCGGCAGATATCGACGCTATTCGTGACATTGGCCGCCGTCACGGCATTCCGGTGATTGAGGATGCTGCCCACGCGGCGGGCACCTACTACCGTGGCCGCCACGTCGGCGGTGAAGGCACGGCGATTTTCTCCTTCCACGCCATCAAAAACATGACCTGCGCTGAAGGCGGTCTGGTGGTGACGGACGACGACGAGCTGGCTAACCGCATTCGCAGTCTGAAATTCCATGGTCTGGCGGTAGACGCGTTTGATCGCATGGTGCAGGGGCGCGCACCGCAGGCGGAAGTGGTTTCGCCGGGCTTCAAGTACAACCTGCCGGATATCAGCGCCGCCATTGCGCTGGTGCAACTGGAAAAGCTGGCCGCCAACAATGCGCGCCGCGAAGCGCTGGCGCAGCGTTATCTGCAAAAACTGGCTGCGTTGCCGTTCCAGCCGCTGACACTGCCGTCATGGCCGCACCAACACGCCTGGCACCTGTTTATCATCCGGGTGGATGAAGCGCGTTGCGGCATCGATCGCGACGGGCTGATGCAAGCGTTAAAAGAACGCAATATTGGCACTGGCCTGCATTTCCGCGCTGCCCATACCCAGAAATACTATCGTGAACGTTTCACCAACCTCCACCTGCCGAACACCGACTGGAACTCGGCCCGAATCTGCTCTCTGCCGTTGTTCCCGGATATGCGCGACGAGGATGTGGACCGGGTGGTGGATGCGTTAACTGAACTGGCGGGGAAACGCTGATGTCAGACATGGAAGCAATTAATAAAGTCTCGGTGGTGATTCCGGTTTTCAACGAGCAGGAGAGCCTGCCGGAGCTGATTCGTCGCACCACCGCCGCCTGTGATCAAATGAACCGTGATTATGAAATTCTGCTGGTGGACGATGGCAGTAGCGACAACTCGGCCGCGTTACTGACCGAGGCGGCGCAGGCACCGGGCAGCCATGTAGTGGCGGTGATTCTTAACCGCAACTACGGGCAGCATTCGGCGATCATGGCCGGGTTCAGCCATGTATCCGGCGATCTTATCATCACGCTGGATGCCGACCTGCAAAACCCGCCGGAAGAAATTCCCCGGCTGGTGGACACGGCGGATCAAGGGTACGACGTGGTGGGCACCATCCGCGAAAATCGTCAGGACAGTGTGTTTCGTAAAACCGCTTCGCGCATGATCAACCACCTGATTCAGCGCACCACCGGCAAGGCCATGAACGATTACGGCTGTATGCTGCGTGCCTATCGCCGCCATATCATCGACGCCATGCTGCACTGCCACGAGCGCAGCACCTTTATCCCGATCCTCGCCAATACCTTTGCCCGCCGCACCACCGAAATTATGGTGCGCCACTCCGAGCGCGAGTTTGGCGACTCCAAATACAGCTTCATGAAGCTTATTAACCTGATGTACGACCTGGTGACCTGCCTGACCACCACGCCGCTGCGTTTGCTGAGCGTGGTGGGCAGCGTGATTGCGCTCTCCGGTTTCACGCTGGCGCTGTTGCTGATCCTGCTGCGTCTGTTTTTCGGCGCGGCCTGGGCGGCGGACGGGGTGTTTACGCTATTCGCCGTGTTGTTCTCTTTTATCGGCGCACAGTTCGTCGGTATGGGGCTATTGGGGGAATATATCGGACGAATCTACAACGATGTCCGCGCCCGTCCCCGTTATTTTATTCAACGTATTGTTGGCAATGATCCACGATTTTCTGAACAGGACAATGAAGAATGAAAGCTGTTGTTTTTGCCTATCATGATTTCGGTTGCGTGGGACTCCGCGCGTTGGTGGCAGCGGGCTATACCGTGGAAGCGGTGTTTACCCACGCGGATAACCCGGCGGAAAATCAGTTCTTTGGATCGGTAGCCCGCACCGCGGCGGAGCTGGGCATTCCGGTATTCGCACCGGATGACGTTAACCACCCGCTGTGGGTGGAGCGCATTGCGGCGATGTCGCCGGACGTCATTTTTTCCTTCTACTACCGTCACCTGCTGAGCGATGCCATTCTGCAGAGCGCGGTGCATGGCGCTTACAACCTGCACGGTTCGCTGCTGCCGCGTTATCGTGGCCGGGCACCGCTGAACTGGGCGCTGGTCAACGGCGAAACTGAAACCGGCGTGACCCTGCACCGCATGGTGGCGCGTGCCGATGCTGGCAACATCGTGGCGCAGCAGCGTGTGGCGATCGACGAGAGCGATACCGCGCTGAGCCTGCACCGCAAGCTGCGTGACGTCGCCGATCAGTTGCTGAAAGATAGCCTGCCCGCCATCGCTGCCGGTAAAGCGAACGATATTCCGCAGGATGAGAGCCAGGCCACTTACGTAGGCCGCCGTACTCCTGAAGACGGACGTATTGAATGGCAGAAGCCAGCGCGTACCCTGTATAACCTGGTGCGAGCGGTGACCGAGCCGTGGCCGGGCGCGTTCAGTTTCGTCGGCACAACGAAGTTCATTATCTGGCAGGCGAAGGTGCGTACTGATTTCGCCGCCGCCAAGCCGGGCACCGTGCTGAGCACCTCGCCGCTGGTGGTGGCTTGTGGTAACGACGCGCTGGAGATCGTCACTGGTCAGGGCGACAACGGTATTTATCTGCAAGGCGCACAACTGGCCCAGAGCCTGGGTCTGGTGACCGGCGCTATCCTCAACAACTCGCCGGTGGTGAGTGTGAAGCGCCGTACCCGTGTGCTGATCCTCGGGGTGAACGGTTTTATCGGTAACCACCTGACCGAGCGCCTGTTGCAGGAAGATAACTACGAAGTGTTCGGTCTGGATATCAGTTCCGATGCTATCGAACGTTTCCTCGGCAACCCGCATTTCCACTTCGTGGAAGGGGACATCAGTATTCATTCCGAGTGGATCGAGTACCACATCAAGAAATGCGACGTGGTGCTGCCGCTGGTGGCGATCGCTACGCCTATCGAGTACACCCGTAACCCGCTGCGCGTATTCGAGCTGGATTTCGAAGAAAACCTGAAAACCATCCGCGACTGCGTGAAGTACAAAAAACGCATCATTTTCCCGTCCACCTCCGAGGTGTACGGCATGTGTACCGACCCGGTGTTCGACGAAGACAACTCCAACCTGATCGTTGGGCCGATCAACAAACAGCGCTGGATTTACTCGGTATCCAAACAGCTGCTGGACCGCGTTATCTGGGCTTACGGCGAAAAAGAAGGGCTGCGTTTCACCCTGTTCCGTCCGTTCAACTGGATGGGGCCGCGTCTAGATAACCTGAACGCCGCGCGTATCGGCAGCTCCCGTGCCATCACCCAGTTGATCCTGAACCTGGTGGAAGGCTCGCCGATCAAGCTGGTTGACGGCGGTCGTCAGAAGCGTTGTTTTACCGATATCAAAGACGGTATCGAAGCGCTGTTCCGCATCATTGAGAATAAAGACGGCGTGTGCGACGGCCAGATCATCAACATCGGCAACCCGGACAACGAAGCCAGCATTCGCCAACTGGCGGAACAGCTGCTGGAGAGCTTTGAGAAGCATCCGCTGCGTAGCCAGTTCCCGCCGTTCGCCGGTTTCCGCGAAGTGGAAAGCAGCAGCTACTACGGTAAAGGCTATCAGGATGTGGAGCACCGCAAACCCAGCATCCGCAATGCCAAACGCTTGCTACACTGGCAGCCGACCATCGAGATGGAAAAAACTGTGGCGGAAACGCTGGACTTCTTCCTCCAGACCGTTGAAACCGGCCGATTCAGTCAGGACAGCGAATAAAACAGGACCGCGAATGAGAAAAGTAGGGTTAAGGATTGACGTTGATACCTGGCGCGGCACGCGGGTGGGGGTGCCCCGCCTGCTGGAGTTGCTGGACGTCTATGGCGTCCGGGCCAGCTTTTTCTTCAGCGTCGGGCCCGACAACATGGGGCGCCATTTGTGGCGCCTGATTCGACCGGTGTTTTTGTGGAAGATGCTGCGCTCGCGCGCAGCATCGCTGTATGGCTGGGACATCCTGCTGGCGGGCACCGCCTGGCCGGGCAGGGTGATCGGCCGCGGTTTGCCGGAGCCGATTCGCGCGGCGTCCCGGCAGCACGAAGTCGGGCTGCACGCCTGGGATCACTTCGCCTGGCAAACCTGGGCCGGGGTGTGGGATCAGGCCAAAATGGAACAACAGATCCGACTGGCCTACGAGGCGTTGCAATCGATTACCGGCGAGCCGGTAGCGTGTTCGGCGGTAGCGGGTTGGCGTGCGGATCAAACCGCGGTGGAAGCTAAGCAGCGGTTTGGCTTTCGCTACAACAGCGACTGTCGCGGCACCGCGCCGTTCCGCCCGCTGCTCAGCGACGGCAGCACCGGTACAGTACAGATTCCGGTTACGTTGCCCACCTGGGATGAAGCGGTCGGCCGGGAAACCAGCGCGGCCGATTTCAATCGCTATATTCTGGATAAAATCCATCAGGATCAGGGTACACCGGTCTACACCATTCATGCTGAAGTGGAAGGCATTGTGATGAGCGATCAGTTCAGCGAACTGCTGGCGCTGGCGGAGCAGGAAGGCATTCGCTTTTGTCCGCTGAGTGAATTGCTGCCGGATGATACCACTACATTGCCGGTCGGGCGCGTGGTGCGGGGTTCCCTCGCCGGGCGCGATGGCTGGTTGGGATGTCAGCAGACCGTGGAGGCGGCCTGATGAAATACGCACGTCAGACAACGCTGTGGCTGGCGTTGTTGCTACTCTACTATTTTATTCCCCTCAATGGCCGCCTGTTATGGCAACCGGATGAAACCCGCTACGCGGAAATCAGCCGGGAAATGCTGGCGGGCGGCAACTGGATTGCCCCGCATTTTCTGGGGATTCGCTATTTTGAAAAGCCGATCGCCGGTTATTGGGTCAATAACATCGGCCAGTGGCTGCTGGGCGACAATAACGCCGGTGTGCGCGCTGGTGTTGTATTCTCCATTTTGCTGACAGCGGGGCTGATTTACTGGCTGACGCAGCGGTTGTGGCAACAACGGCGCACTTCGCTGTTGGCGGCGGCCATCTACCTGAGTTGCCTGCTGGTGTACGGTATCGGCACCTATGCGGTGCTCGACCCCATCGTCACCTTGTGGCTGGCGGCGGCGATGTGCAGCTTCTGGGGTGCGGCGCAGGCCACCACCCGCGCCAGTAAAATTGGCGGCTATTTGCTGCTGGGCGTGGTGTGCGGCATGGGCTTCATGACCAAAGGCTTTCTGGCGCTGGCGGTGCCGGTGATTGCGGTGCTGCCGTGGGTCACTCTGGAGCGGCGCTGGAAAGAGGTGCTGCTGTACGGCCCGCTGGCGATTGTCAGTGCGGTGGTGGTATCGCTGCCGTGGGCGCTGGCGGTGGCGCGTCAGGAGCCGGACTTTTGGCACTATTTCTTCTGGGTCGAGCATATTCAACGCTTCGCCGATTCCGCGAATGCTCAGCATAAAGCGCCGTTCTGGTATTACCTGCCGGTGTTGATCGCGGGCGTGCTGCCGTGGCTGGCGTTGCTGCCGTCGTCACTGCTACAGAGCTGGCGTGAGCGACGTCAGGAGAACGGCGCGTTCTACCTGCTGGGCTGGGTGGTGATGCCGTTCCTGTTTTTCAGCATCGCCAAAGGCAAGTTGCCGACTTACATTTTGCCCTGTTTCGCGCCGCTGGCGATCCTGATGGCCAGACGTGCCACTACCTTGCTGAGCTCGCGTCTGCTCACTATCAATGGTTGGATCAACCTGGTGTTTGGCCTGCTGTGCGCGCTGATCGTGGTGTTGGTGTTGGCACCGTGGGGCGTGTCGCGTCGTCCGCTGTACCAGCCGCAGGAAACCGCCAAGGTGGTGCTGGGTGTCGTGGCGTTCCTGTTCTGGGGACTGGTCGGCTGGTGGACATTGCGTCATTCGGCAACGCGCTGGCACTGGGCGGCGGCCTGCCCGCTGGGCATCGCCCTGTTGATTGGCATGGCGATTCCGCAACGGGTGGTGGAGAGTAAACATCCGCAGTGGTTCCTGCGCGCACCGGAGGTGGCCTCTCACCTGGCAGAGAGTCGTTACATTCTGGCCAACAGTGTGGGCATTGCGTCGGCAGCGGCCTGGGAACAAAAGCGCAGCGATATTCTGATGTACGATAATCAGGGTGAGCTGGAGTATGGTTTGTCGTACCCGGACAGCGCGAATCGCGCGGTGTCTGCCAGTGCGTTTGCCGACTGGCTGGCGGCGCATCGCCGTGAAGGCAATGTCTCGTTGCTACTGATATTTTCTTCGGCGACTGATCCGATCACCGGCGTACCGCCAGCGGATTACACTGACCGACGAGGGCGAGTCGCCTTATTGTGGTATCGTCAGCAATGACCAATTACCTGCTGATTCTGCTGGTCAGTTTATTGACCTGCGCCGGTCAGCTTAGCCAGAAACAGGCCGCCAGCTGGCAGAGCGGTGGCCGTTCACGTCGTGCCCATATTCTGTTGTGGATGGGAGTAAGCCTGTTGCTGCTTGGGCTGGCGATGTTGCTATGGCTGGCGGTGTTGCAGCGGGTGGCGGTGAGCGTGGCATATCCGATGCTGAGCCTGAATTTTATTCTGGTGGCGCTGGCCGCGCGCTGGCTATGGCGGGAAGCCATCAGCCTGCGTCAGTGGGCTGGCATCGCGCTGATTGTTATCGGTGTAATCTTGATGGGAGGGATCGCGTGAAAGGCTATGGATGGGCGCTGCTGAGTGTGTTGCTGGTCAGTGCAGCACAATTGTCGATGAAATGGGGGATGTCCCAACTGCCCTCGATGACGGAACCGCTGCCGTTTATGTTCGCCATGCTGGTGTTGCCGGTCGCCGCTGCGGCGGTACTGGTGGGGCTGGCGGCGTATGCTTTTTCAATGTTGAGCTGGTTTAATGCCTTGCGTTTTTTGCCGTTAAGCCGGGCTTATCCACTGCTGAGCCTCAGTTACGTGCTGGTGTGGGGGCTGGCGGTGGCGCTGCCGATTTTTCCCGATACCTTCAGCACCGGCAAACTGCTGGCGATCGCGCTGATTATTGCTGGTGTATGGCTGGTGTGCAGCCGACAGGCCTCGCATCTGGACGAAGAATCCTGATATCTTACTGATATGACGATGCGGGAAGGCGTCGGTTGCTCTTTCCCGTTTCTTACTTCCCGGTTATCGTTTCCAATTTGATTTACTGGGATCTTCTTATGACCTTACATATCCGTTGGGCGGCGCGGCAGGATTCCGCCACTATCCTGAATTTTATTCGTGAACTGGCTGAGTACGAGAAAGCGCTGCATGAGGTGAAGACCAACCAGCAGGAAATCGAGCAAACGCTGTTCGGCGAAGGCGCGTCCACCGAAGCGCTGATTTGCGAATGGAACGGCGAGCCGATCGGGTTTGCGGTGTTCTTCACCAGTTATTCCACCTGGCTGGGGCGCAACGGCATTTATCTGGAAGATCTGTACGTCTCACCGCATTATCGCGGCCAGGGGGCCGGTAAGGCGCTGCTGAAATACATCGCGCGTCTGGCGGTTGAACGCGGTTGTGGAAGGCTGGAATGGAGCGTGCTGGACTGGAACCAACCGGCTATCGATTTTTACGACAGTCTGGGTGCCGCGCCGCAAAACGAGTGGATTCGTTACCGTCTGGAAGGCGAGAGCCTGCAACAGGCGGCGCAGGAATAGTCTGGAGTATCCGTTGCGCTAATCGCTAATGCTGCTGGCATACGATCGATATTCAGACAGTGGCGGCCTTGTGTTGATCATGCAAGGCCGCACCTGATAACGTAGGGGTTAGACTGCTTCTGTCGTCACTTTGATTTCCCCGCGCGCCAGCTGATCGCGCTCCATAGATTCAAACAACGCTTTGAAGTTGCCTTCGCCAAAACCGTCATCGCCGTCCCGTTCGATAAACTCAAAAAATAGCGGACCGATCAGCGTTTCCGAGAAAATTTGCAGCAGCAGTTTTTTCTGCCCGTTATGGGTATTGCCGTCAATCAAAATGCCACGAGTTTGCAGGGCTGCGACATCACGGCCGTGGCCGGGCAGGCGCTCTTCCACCATCTGGTAATAGGTATCAGACGGTGCGGTCATCAGCGGTAAACCCGCCTGACGCAACTGATCGAGCGTGGTCAGAATATCGTCGGTTTGCATCGCGATATGCTGGATACCTTCGCCATTAAAGCGGCGCAGGAACTCCTGGATCTGTCCGTTGCTACCTTCTGCCTCTTCATTCAGCGGAATACGGATTTTGCCGTCCGGCGCCATCATGGCTTTGGAGTGCAATCCGGTATATTCACCCGCAATATCAAAATAACGAATCTGTTGAAAATTAAATATTCGGCTATAAAACTCAGACCAGTAATTCATTCTGCCCTGATAGACATTATTGGTTAAGTGATCAAGAGTATGCAGCCCGAATCCTTTCGGCTTTCTTTCCACGCCGGGAATAAATGCAAAATCGATATCGAAAATATCTATGCCGGTGTGATATTTCTCGATGAAGTAGATTTTCGACCCACCAATCCCTTCGATTGCTGGCACCATGATTTCACCTGGGCTGGTGGAAAGGTCTGCCGGTCTGGCCCCGGACAGGATGGCCTGTTCATAAGCCTGCGCGGCATCCCTGACGTAAAACCCGATGCCGCAAGCCCCTGCGCCGTGTTCCTGCAGAAACGTTTGTGGAAAACCGGCCGTGGTGTTATTTAGCAGAAAGTTGATGTTGTTCTGTCGAAAGAGTGAAATATCGCGGTGGCGATGCTGGGCGACACGTGTAAACCCTAAAGAAACAAATAATGCCGACAGTGTTTCCGGCGTGTCGGTAACAAATTCGATAAAAGCGAATCCATTCAATTCGAGCGGGTTGGCTAATAACTCGTTCATATTATTTCCTTTATCCTTAAAGGAGGTGGTTGGTATGCATATATTACAGGATTTCAATGGTGAATATAGCGTGAAGGTTCGTTTTGAGATAACAAGTTTTTCTTATTCTAAAATTAATAGAAAAATATAAAGTAATTACGTCGGTTAATATTTATTGATGCGATATTGACGGGATACTGATCAGTGGTGGTTTGTTGAT
This sequence comes from Dickeya undicola, assembly GCF_000784735.1. Lineage (GTDB taxonomy): Bacteria > Pseudomonadota > Gammaproteobacteria > Enterobacterales > Enterobacteriaceae > Dickeya > Dickeya undicola. The sequence continues at coordinate 175,574 of NZ_JSYG01000008.1, read as the reverse complement.
GGCACGCTGAACAGTCACTTGCGTAATTTGGTGGCGGACCTGTTTGCCGGTATCGATGCGGTGATTGTGGGACTGACGCTTTGCTACGGCTGAATGTCGTTTTTACGTAACCGAGCTCACATTTTCACCCGTTTGTGATTGGAATACGCCGTAGCTGCTTAGATAATCCGATGAAGCAGCCCATTTTTATGATGGCGTGTTACTGCGAAAGCAGGCAAGACCAAAATAGAAATGCTCTCCCGTTAAGGGGGGCATGTCTATTTTGGTCTTTTTTTTTGCTCAAACACCAGGTAACACTATGAACTATAAAGAAATAGCAGAAAAAATCCTTCACTCAGTGGGAGGTGCGGAGAATATCCGAATGATCACGCATTGCGCGACTCGATTGCGCATGGAGTTTAATGATCGGATAAAGGTAAACGATGCGGAAATTAGCGCTATTCCCGGCGTTATCAGCGTGGTAGAGAATGGCGGACAGTTTCAGATTGTTATTGGCAATGAGGTGCAGCAGGTCTTTCGCATGATCAACAAAATGCTGCCTGAGAGGAAAAGTCGCGTCAGCGGCGATAAAAATAGTCAGCCTAAGGGTATTGTGGCGCGTGTTATCAGCGTGATTTCAACCACCTTCACTCCGGTGATCCCAGCTATTACCGGCGCAGGGATGATTAAAGCGCTACTGGCGATTCTCAAGTTGACGGGGCTGATTAGCGGGACTAGCTCGACATATCAACTGCTGAATATTGTTGCCGATGCTGCTTTCTTTTTCCTGCCGGTTCTGCTGGCGTATGGTGCCTCGCTGAAGTTTGAGTGCAACCCGATTCTGTCGATGACTCTGGCAGGTGTGCTATTGCATCCAGGCATTGGCCAGATGCTGGCGGCCGGTAAAGCGGTGGATTTTGTCGGCATCAATGTCTTGCTTTCTGATTATGCCGGGTCTGTCCTGCCGATCATTCTGACGGTATGGCTAATGTCTTGGGTAGAGCGTTTTGCCGAGAAAGTTTCACCATCGATAATCAAGTTCTTTGTTAAGCCAATGCTGATTCTGTTGATCACCGCTCCGCTGGCACTGGTAGTGGTCGGCCCGTTGGGGATTCTGCTCAACGATCTGGTTGCGGCGGGGGCGGGGACTATCGACCGCCACGCTAGTTGGCTCATTCCGATGCTGATGGGCACTTTACAACCCTTCCTGATTATTACGGGAACCGCCTGGGCGATGACGCCCATTGCCACGGGGCAACTGAGTAAAAGCGGCCACGAAATGATTAACGGTCCGGGAATGCTGGCTTCAAATGTGGCCATGGGGGCGGCCACGCTGTGCGTGGCGTTGAAAACCAGGAATAGTAGTCTGCGCCAGTTAGCTTCCTCATCGGGCTTTACCGCGCTGCTGGGCATCACCGAACCGGCGCTTTATGGCGTATTGCTCAAATATCGCCGCGTACTGATTGCTGCGATGATAGGCGGTGGTTGTGCCGGGGTGTATGCCGGTTTTAGCGGGCTGGTGCGCTACGCATTTGTTTCCCCTGGCCTTGCAGCGCTCCCGGCATTTATCGGTGAAAACCCGATGAATATCGTCCATGCGCTGGTGACTTGTGCGATTTCTATCGTGGTGACATTCACCCTTACCTGGTTCATTGGGTTTGAAAATACCCCGGAAGATAAAGAGAAAACCCAGGAGATAACACCGTCTGGTACTCGTCTGAAAAGTGAAGGTGAGATTGACGGTGAGAAAGCCGTGCTAAGCCCGCTGCGCGGCCAGGTGGTGGCGTTAAGCGAAGTGAATGATGATGCCTTTTCCAGCGGTTTGCTGGGGCAGGGCGTGGCGATTCGCCCGCAGGAAGGAGTATTGCGTGCGCCGTTTGACGGCAAAGTAATCATTTTTCTGCCTTCACGTCATGCGGTTGGGCTGCAAAGTGACAATGGTCTGGAACTGCTGATTCATATCGGTATTGATACCGTCAACCTCAACGGCCAGCACTTTCGTTCGTCGTTGAAGCTGGGAGATGAAGTTAAGGCCGGGCAAGAGCTGATTTATTTTGATATCACCGCTATCGAACAGGCCGGGTACGACCTGACTACTCCCGTGATAGTCGGAAATGGCGATACACCACATTCTCTGCGTGTGACGGCCGCTGCACAGGTCGATTATGGCGATGAGTTGATGGTGCAATCGGTTCAGGAGGCACGGGTATGATTTATCAACATCAGGCCCGATTCCCAGATAGTTTTTTATGGGGAGCATCCACCTCAGCCTATCAGGTTGAAGGCGCGTGGAATGAAGACGGTAAAGGGCTGTCTGTTGTCGATATGCTCGACCATCCGCCGGGAACGGCAGACTTTCGCATTGCCAGCGATCACTATCATCATGTGGAGGAAGATGTTGCTCTGATGGCTGAAATGGGGCTGAAGGCTTATCGTTTTTCGGTGGCCTGGTCACGGGTCATTCCGGATGGCGATGGTGCGGTGAATCCGGCTGGACTGGCTTTTTATCATCGCCTGGTTGACGCGCTGACTCGCCACAGGATAACGCCTATTGTCACCCTCTACCATTTCGATCTGCCTTGGGCGCTGGAGTTAAAAGGCGGTTGGCTGAATCGCAACACTGGGGAGGCGTTTGTTCGCTATGCGCGTCTACTGTTTAGCGAATTTGCCGATAAAGTCCCGTTGTGGCTGACGATTAACGAACAAAACACCATGATCCTCCACCCCGGTGCGATTGGCGTACCGACTGACCGCACATTGCCGGACAAGAAGGCGCTATACCAGCAGAATCACCATATGATGCTGGCTCAGGCGCAGATCTTTGCGCTTTGTCACCGGGAATTCCCAGGGCTGCGCATTGGCCCGGCGATCAATACCACGTCTATGTATGCAGAGAGCTGCAAGCCAGAAGACGCTATTGCTGCACATAACTGGGAAACATTGCGCTGCTGGAGTTTTCTGGATGTTGCGGTGCATGGCCGCTATAACGCTCTGGCATGGGCATATCTGCAGGATCGCGGTCTTGCGCCAGATATGCAGGTGGAAGACCTGTCTATTTTGCAGCAGGGACGGCCTGACTTTATCGCTATCAACTACTACTCGACTGCGACGATTGCCGCTAGCCGGGGGGATGGCGCAGATGTTGCGCCACGTGCGGGCGACCAGCAGATTATGTTGGGTGAAGAAGGGGTTTATAGGCCAGCGGAAAATCCCTGGGTTGGTAAAACGCCTTACGGCTGGGTGGTTGACCCGGTGGGCCTGCGCTTAACCCTGCGTAAGGTGTGTGAGCGCTATAACCTACCGATTTTGATCAGCGAAAATGGGATGGGCGCGCCGGATAAACTCGAACATGACGGTACGGTGAACGATGATTACCGTATCGTCTTCCTGAAGGCGCATATCGAACAGATGCGCCTGGCGATTGCCGATGGTGTTGAGCTGATGGGCTACTGCCCGTGGGCGGCACTCGATGTGGTAAGCACGCATCAGGGCTATGCCAAACGCTACGGTTTTATTTACGTCGATCGCGGTGAGGATGACCTGAAAAGTCTCCGAAGGATCCGCAAACGCAGCTTCTGGTGGTATAAGGATGTGATTGCGCAAAACGGTAATCACAGTGAGTTGCAGCGATGATTGTTCAGAAGGTACTCAATAATAGTCTGGTGCTCTCTGTTGATGACGATAACAGGGAGGTTATCGTCATGGGTAAAGGCATTGGCTTTAATAGCAGGCCCGGCGATGAGATTGCACAAGAGAAAATAGAAAAGTTATTTGTTACACAGACGTTCGAAAAACGCAGCGGCTATATTGAGGGGCTCTCAGCCATTCCTGATGAGGTGATTGAGATGGCCGCAATGATTATTTCCCGCGCCAATTTGCAGCTTTCCAGCAAAGTTCGTGAGCAAATTTTCTTTACCCTTGCCGATCACCTGACCTTTGCCATAGAACGCAGCCGCAAAGGTATAGTGATTCAAAACCGCCTGTTGCCAGAAGTTCGGCGCTTTTATCCGCAGCAGTTTCGCGTCGCCAGTGAAGCAGTGGCGATTATTCGCCAGCAGTACGGCATTGAACTGCCGGAAGAGGAGTCCGGTAACATCGCTTTTCATCTGGTCAATGGTCAGAGTGAAGGTGATGACGTGGCGCAGGCTATGCAGTCGGTTAAGATGCTGAAGGATATTTTTAATCTTGTGCAGTATCACTTTAAGAAAGAAATCGATACTGAGTCGATTAACTATTCGCGGTTTATGACCCACATGCAGTTCTTTCTCCAGCGATTACAGGAAGGTGAGATTAGCACCGCGCGCGACAGTTTTTTGCTGGATCAGGTGATTAAGGAGTACCCAGGCGCATACCGCTGTGCTTTGCTCATCCGTGATTACGTCAAGGTTCGGCTCGATATCACCCTTGGCGGTAATGAGCTGCTTTGGCTCACGGTTCATCTGGTGAGGATTTCCGGCCTCGATGCATGAATGAACAGCACCCGATTCTCTGGGTAGTGAATCCGGTTGTTGCGTGGGGCGATGCTGTTGAGAGAAATGCCTGCCCACGCTTGCTGGGCGAGTATAGCCAGTAAAGACATTACTCTCTCTGGCTGTTTTTTCTCGCCGGTTGCTACCTCGTCACTTCCCAATACAGAAACTGGAAAAAATCCGTCCCAGCAGGTCATCGGAGGTGAATTCGCCGGTGATTTCACTCAATGATTGCTGAGCCAGCCGCAGTTCTTCGGCCAGTAGTTCCCCGGCGTAGGCACCAACCAGTTGTTCATGCCCTTGTTGCAGGTGCTGTGCTGCTTGCTCCAGGGCCTGCAAATGGCGGCGGCGAGCCAGAAAGCCCCCTTCGGTGTTGCTGGTAAATCCCATACTTTGCTTGAGGTGCTCCTGCAGCAGGTCTACGCCGTCACCGGTGCGGGCAGAAAGACGGATAAGTGAGTAAGTGTTCACGTCTTCGATACCCAGGGGTTCGCCGGTGACATCCGCTTTATTGCGCACCACGGTAATGGGCAGCGTTTTCGGTAATCTCGCCATAAATTCTGGCCAGATAGCCGCCGGTTCCACCGCAGCGGTGGTGGTGCCGTCCACCATGAACAGCACTCGGTCGGCCTGTTCGATTTCCTGCCAGGCACGCTCGATGCCGATACGTTCAACTTCGTCGCTGGCTTCGCGCAGCCCGGCGGTATCAATGATATGCAGCGGCATACCGTCGATGTGAATATGCTCGCGTAACACATCGCGCGTCGTACCGGCGATATCGGTGACGATAGCCGCGTCGCGACCCGCCAGCGCATTCAGCAAGCTGGATTTACCTGCATTCGGTCGACCCGCGATGACCACTTTCATCCCTTCGCGCAGCAGGCTGCCCTGACGCGCTTCGGCGCGCACTGCACCCAGATCGCCGATCACGTCGTTAAGCATGGCTTCGATTTTGCCATCAGAGAGGAAGTCGATTTCCTCATCAGGAAAATCAATTGCGGCTTCCACATAGATCCTAAGGTGAGTAAGTGCTTCCACTAACTGATGGATGCGGGTGGAGAATGCGCCCTGCAGCGAGTTGACGGCGGAGCGGGCCGCCTGCTCAGAACTGGCGTCGATCAGGTCGGCAATCGCCTCGGCCTGCGCCAGATCCAGCTTATCGTTCAGGAAAGCCCGTTCAGAGAACTCGCCGGGACGGGCGATACGCACGTCAGGCAGTGTCAGCACTCGCTTTAGCAGCAGGTCGAGAATCACCGGGCCACCGTGCCCCTGTAGCTCCAGCACGTCTTCCCCGGTAAAGGAGTTCGGACCGGGGAACCACAGCGCGATGCCCTGATCAAGCACGCTGCCATCGGCATCATGGAACGGCAAATAATCGGCGTAACGCGGTTTGGGCAGTTTACCCAGCACCGCTTGCGCCACTGCGGCAGCGGTGCGGCCGGAGATACGCAAAATACCTACGCCGCCGCGTCCCGGCGGGGTGGCTTGGGCAACGATGGTGTCGGTATGGCTCATGGTGTTCTCTCTGCATTCTCGCCTATCTTCAGGCGCTGTTATGGGGTCGTATCTATATAAAAAATAAGGCGGTCAGTGACCGCCTTATAGTGAGATTGATTGGGCAATCAACCGGTTATTTCTTCTCGCGGCTATGCAGGCCACGTTTTTCCAGCCCGCGATAAATCAGCTGCTGCTGGGCGATGGTCACCAGGTTGCTGACGATATAGTACAGCACCAGGCCCGACGGGAACCACAGGAAGAACACGGTGAAGATCACCGGCATGTAGGTCATGATCTTCTGCTGCATCGGGTCGGTGACGGTGGTCGGCGACATCTTCTGAATGAAGAACATGGTCAGACCCATCAGGATCGGCAGCACGTAGTACGGGTCCTGCGCCGACAGGTCATGAATCCACAGCGCGAACGGCGCATGACGTAGTTCTACCGAGCCCATCAGCATGTAGTACAACGCCAGGAAGATCGGCATCTGGATAACCAGCGGGAAGCAGCCACCCAGCGGATTCACTTTCTCCGCCTTGTACAGCGCCATCATTTCCTGACTCATACGCTGTTTATCGTCACCGATACGCTCACGCATCGCCTGCAGTTTCGGCTGCAGCATACGCATTTTCGCCATCGAGGTGTACTGCGCTTTGGTCAGCGGGTACATGATGCCGCGCACGATAAAGGTGATGGCGATGATCGAGAAGCCCCAGTTGCCGATAAAGCCGTGCAGGAATTTCAGCAGTTTGAACAGCGGCTGGGAGATGAACCACAACCAACCGTAATCCACCGTCAGGTCCAGATGCGGCGCGACGGTCGCCATCTTATCCTGAATTTCCGGGCCAACCCACAGTGTAGCGTTCAGGTTCTGCTGACTGCCCGGTTGTACGACAACCGGCGTGGCTTTAAAGCCGATGGCGGCTAAACCATTGCCCAGGTTGGCGCTGTAGAATGTATTATTCCCCGCAGCTGCCGGCACCCAGGCAGTCGCAAAGTACTGCTGCAGCATAGCCACCCAGCCGCCTTGCGTGTTGATGTTCAGGTTCTCTTTCATATCGCTGAAACTGTACTTGCGATATTTGTCGTCACTGGAAGAGAACGCCGCGCCACGGTAGGTGTGAAGGGCGAAGTTATTGCTGCCGGTGTCGCGATGCGACGGCAAATCAATAGACTGTTTCAACTGGCCGAACAGGGTCAGCTCCAGCGGCTGTGCGCTGGTGTTGTTAACGCTGTATTCTACATTCAGCGCGTATTCACCGCGTTTCAGCACGAAAGTTTTGGTGAAGCTGACACCGTTGGCATCGGTGTAAGTCAACGGAATACGCAGTTCGTTCTGACCATCAGCCAGCTCAAAGCGATCCGCCGGTGCGGTGTACAGCGGGCGTGCACCGTTGGCCGGGTTATCTGGGCCGTTTTTGCCGGTCAGGCCGCTCTGTGCCTGATAAGTAAAGGCCGGGGTGGTTTCCAACAGTTTGAACGGTTGGGTCGATCCCAGTTCCGCCGGATAAGCCAGCAGGTCGGCTTCTTCAATGTCGCCGCCACGCGTGTTGATGTTCAGCGACAACACGTCGGTTTTAACGGTGATCAGTTTACCCTGACCGCTGGCAGGTACGCCCTGGTTGGCTGCATCGCCTACAGCACCATTCGCCTGTTGCGTGGTCTGGGTCGCTGCGGGGGGATTTTTGTCCGTTTCCCACTGCTGCCAGATCATGAACGTTACGAATAGCAGAGCGATGAGAAGAAGATTGCGTTGCGAATCCATCGTTAGTGTTCTCTGTTATTGTCGGGTTTTGGCGGTACGGGATCATCACCACCAGGGTTCAAAGGGTGGCATTTTAATACGCGTTTAAGCGTCAACCAACAGCCTTTTATCATGCCGAACCGGCGTATTGCTTCAATGCCATATTGGGAGCACGACGGCTGAAAGCGGCAGTGCGGTCCAAGTAGCGGACTGATAAAGCGTTGATACCCGCGTATCAGGCCAATCAGCCAGCGTGAGCCAAGCGACGGTGACGGCGCCATAATTTTTCCAACGCTTCCGTTAGCGTACGGTTATCCAGTTCAGACACCCCTTTTTTAGCGATGACAATAAAGTCCATCGCAGGCAGTTCGTGCTGGTGCAAACGAAAACTTTCACGCGTCAGGCGTTTGATGCGGTTGCGTTCGTGAGCCCGTCGGACATGTTTCTTAGCGACGGTAAGACCAACACGAGGGTGCCCCAGCGTATTCGGGCGACCGAGGATGGTGATCTGCGGTGTACCGGCCCGTTGTGGCTGCTGGAAGACGAAAGAGAAATGGCTGGGAGTTAACAGACGTAACTCCCTGGGAAAAGCGAGCGTAACCACTCGGAGGGTTAAGCTTTATTACTTAGAAACGGTCAGACGAGTACGGCCTTTCGCACGACGGCGGGCCAGAACCTGACGACCATTTTTAGTGGCCATACGAGCACGGAAACCGTGGCTACGGTTACGCTTCAATACGGACGGTTGGAAAGTGCGTTTCATGGCGATTTCTACCTAAACTTGATTTAAGACTTCACAGTAAACGCGTTTGGCTACTCGGCGTGAAAAGTGACCGACGCCTCTATCGCATAATAAAGAGGCGGGATTGTAATAATTGTACAGCCCCGAGTCAATTAACATCCGCGTTTTACCCGCCTGAAACTTTCCGGTTGTCCCGGACTTTTCGTCTGCTCAGACATAAAAACTGTCCGCTCAGCATAGAAAACAGGCGCTACGCGCAGGCCGGGAATTATACGGACTCTACGACAAAGCGCAAGGATCCACCTGCGATCCTGTCGACGGGATCATGATCCGCATCACCGCTGATCGCCCCGATTACGCTTATGCTTAAGACGTTGTGGGGATCGACGGGCGGGTTGTGGGTAACCGTGGCGATGGCCCGTGTTAGGAAGCCAGAGTTGTCGCATACTATAAGAAGAGCCTGTGGATAAAAAGGATCAAAACTGTGTGGAAAGGGGAGATCTCTGGCGTGGTTTAGGTTATGATCCGCCGTCCCGCTAGCGATCCCTGGATCGGGATCGTCACGGTAAAGCCGCTTTCCGCGCGGCGCACCCCGGCGCAACCGTATCCATGCGCAGCCGGGTGCCTGAAAAATCATGAGTTACATAACTAACGTCTGTTCCTTTTCTTGATTGACCTTGTTCGAGTGGAGTCCGCCGTGTCACTTTCGCTTTGGCAGCAGTGTCTTGCCCGTTTGCAGGATGAGTTACCTGCCACAGAATTCAGTATGTGGATACGCCCGTTACAGGCGGAACTGAGTGACAACACTCTGGCGCTTTACGCCCCTAATCGTTTTGTTTTGGATTGGGTGCGCGATAAATACATCAATAATATCAATGGACTGTTGAATGATTTCTGCGGCATGGATGCGCCGTTACTGCGTTTTGAAGTCGGTAGCAAGCCGGTAGCGCCTGTTGCTGTTCCTGTTGGTCATCACAGTGTTACTGTACCCGCACCTCAGGCACGTGTTGCTTCGCCGGTACGCCCAAGCTGGGAAACCCCAGCGGCACCGGCTGAACATACCTACCGTTCCAACGTGAACCCCAAGCATACCTTTGATAACTTTGTGGAAGGTAAGTCCAACCAGTTGGCCCGCGCGGCGGCGCGTCAGGTGGCGGATAACCCCGGTGGTGCTTACAACCCGTTGTTTCTGTACGGCGGCACTGGCCTGGGTAAAACTCACCTGTTGCACGCGGTAGGCAATGGCATCATGGCCCGCAAGCCGAATGCCAAGGTGGTGTACATGCATTCCGAGCGCTTCGTGCAGGATATGGTTAAGGCGTTGCAGAATAACGCTATCGAAGAATTCAAACGCTATTACCGCTCCGTGGACGCGCTGCTGATCGATGACATCCAGTTTTTTGCCAATAAAGAGCGTTCGCAGGAAGAGTTTTTCCACACATTCAATGCGTTGTTGGAAGGTAATCAACAGATCATCCTGACGTCAGATCGCTACCCTAAAGAGATCAATGGGGTGGAAGATCGACTCAAGTCTCGTTTCGGTTGGGGGCTGACCGTGGCTATCGAACCGCCGGAGCTGGAAACCCGCGTGGCGATCCTGATGAAGAAGGCAGACGAAAACGATATTCGCCTGCCGGGCGAAGTGGCGTTTTTCATCGCCAAGCGTCTGCGTTCCAACGTGCGTGAGCTGGAAGGCGCACTGAACCGTGTGATCGCCAACGCTAATTTTACCGGCCGGTCGATCACCATCGATTTTGTACGCGAAGCACTGCGCGACCTGCTGGCGTTGCAGGAAAAGCTGGTCACCATCGACAATATTCAGAAGACGGTGGCGGAGTACTATAAGATTAAAGTGGCCGACCTGTTGTCCAAACGGCGTTCACGTTCAGTTGCCCGCCCGCGCCAGATGGCGATGGCGCTGGCCAAAGAGCTGACCAACCACAGCTTGCCGGAGATCGGCGACGCGTTCGGTGGCCGTGACCATACCACCGTACTCCATGCCTGCCGTAAAATAGAGCAGCTGCGCGAGGAAAGTCACGACATCAAAGAAGATTTTTCCAATTTAATCCGAACCTTATCGTCATAACATCATGAAATTTATCGTTGAGCGTGAGCATCTGTTAAAACCGTTGCAACAGGTCAGCAGCCCACTGGGTGGGCGACCGACGTTGCCGATTCTGGGCAACTTGCTGTTGCAGGTTAGCGAAGGCCGGTTATCGCTGACCGGTACTGATCTGGAAATGGAGATGGTGGCGCATCTGGCGCTGACACAACCCCATGAGCCGGGTGCGACTACCGTTCCGGCCCGCAAGCTGTTCGATATTTGCCGTGGCCTGCCGGACGGTGCGGAGATTTCCGTCACCCTGGAAGGGGATCGGATGCTGGTACGCTCCGGGCGTAGCCGCTTCTCTCTGTCCACGCTGCCTGCGGCGGATTTTCCCAACCTGGACGACTGGCAGAGTGAGGTGGAATTCACCTTGCCACAGGCGACGCTGAAACGCCTGATCGAAGCCACGCAATTCTCGATGGCCCATCAGGATGTGCGTTACTACCTCAACGGTATGTTGTTTGAAACCGGCGGCGAAGAGCTGCGCACTGTGGCGACCGATGGCCACCGTCTGGCGGTTTGCGCCATGCCGGTCGGGCAGTCGCTGCCGTCGCATTCGGTGATCGTGCCGCGTAAAGGGGTGATGGAACTGGTGCGTCTGCTGGATGGCGGCGATACGCCGCTGCAACTGCAAATCGGCAGCAATAATATCCGCGCCCATGTCGGCGACTTTATCTTTACCTCCAAACTGGTGGATGGCCGCTTCCCAGATTACCGCCGCGTGCTACCGAAAAACCCGGACAAGACGCTGGAAGCGAGCTGCGACCTGCTGCGTCAGGCGTTCTCCCGTGCGGCTATTTTGTCGAACGAAAAATTCCGCGGTGTGCGGCTGTACCTGAACCAGAACCAGTTGCGGATCACCGCCAACAACCCGGAACAGGAAGAGGCGGAAGAGATTCTGGATGTGGAATACGGCGGCACGGAGATGGAAATTGGCTTTAACGTCAGCTACGTGCTGGATGTGCTCAACGCGCTGAAATGTGAAGACGTGCGTCTGCTGCTGACCGATTCGGTGTCCAGCGTCCAGATCGAGGATGCAGCCAGTCAGGCGGCGGCCTACGTGGTCATGCCGATGCGTCTGTAATCTCTACGATGGGCGTCCGCTTTTGCCCGTTTTCACACGCCGCGCCATCAGGTGCGGCGTGTTGTTATCGGGATTAGAGCGTTATCGGGATGGTGGCGTGAGCGTGCGAAAACGTCCGGCATGGGCAAGAAATCAAGCAGAATGGTTGTAACATGGCGCTGACCCGTCTTCTTATCCGCGATTTTCGTAATATCGAATCGGCCGATCTGGCGCTGATTCCCGGCTTCAATTTTCTGGTGGGCACCAACGGTAGCGGCAAAACCAGCGTGCTGGAAGCCATCTACACGCTGGGGCACGGGCGGGCGTTTCGCAGTATTCAGGCCGCCAGGGTGATTCGCCACGAGCAGGCCGAATTTATTCTGCACGGCCGTATTGAAGGGCAGGAGCGCGAGCGCTCCGTCGGTTTGAGCAAGAATCGTGATGGCGACAGCACGGTGCGTATCGACGGCAGTGACGGCCACAAAGTGGCAGAGCTGGCGCAATTGCTGCCTATCCAGCTGATCACCCCAGAAGGCTTTACCCTGCTTAACGGCGGCCCCAAATACCGTCGCGCCTTTCTGGACTGGGGCTGTTTTCACAATGAACCCGGTTTTTTCAGCGCCTGGAGCAACCTGAAAAGGCTGTTGCGCCAACGTAATGCGGCGTTGCGTCAGGTCAGTCATTATGGGCAACTGCGAGCCTGGGATCGGGAACTGGTGCCGTTAGCCGAAGGCATTAGCCAGTGGCGTGCCGACTACAGCGCCGCTATTGCGGCGGATATCGGTTCCACCTGCGCCCAGTTTTTACCGGAGTTTTCCCTGAGTTTTTCTTTCCAGCGCGGCTGGGACAAAGAGAGCGACTACGCTGAACTGCTGGAGCGCCATTTCGAGCGTGACAGGCAGTTGGGCTATACCGCGCTGGGGCCGCACAAGGCCGATTTTCGTATCCGCGCTGGTGGCGTGGCGGTTGAGGATATGCTGTCCCGCGGCCAGCTCAAGTTGCTGATGTGCGCGCTCAGGCTGGCGCAGGGGGAGTTCCTTACCCGGCAAAACGGCCTGAAGTGCTTGTACCTGATCGACGACTTCGCCTCCGAACTGGACAGCACCCGCCGCCGCCTGCTGGCTGAACGGCTGAAGGCAACGCAGGCGCAGGTGTTCGTCAGCGCCATTACCGCTGAGCAGATTAGCGACATGGTGGGCGAAAATGGCAAGATGTTCCGCGTGGAACAGGGTAAAATAACCGTTCAATCACAGGACTAAATGAGCGAGAAACGTTGATGTCGAATTCTTATGACTCCTCAAGTATCAAGGTATTAAAAGGGCTGGATGCGGTCCGTAAACGCCCGGGGATGTATATCGGTGATACGGATGACGGAACCGGTCTGCACCACATGGTATTCGAGGTGGTGGACAACGCTATCGACGAAGCGCTCGCTGGCTACTGTAAAGATATTGTCGTGACCATTCATGCCGATAACTCGGTATCGGTGCAGGACGACGGCCGTGGTATTCCGACCGGCATCCACGAAGAAGAAGGCGTGTCCGCTGCCGAGGTCATCATGACCGTGCTGCACGCGGGCGGTAAGTTTGACGACAACTCCTACAAAGTATCCGGTGGTTTGCACGGGGTGGGGGTATCGGTAGTCAACGCCCTGTCCGAGAAGCTGGAACTGGTTATCCGCCGCGAAGGCAAGGTGCATCGCCAGGAATACCGCCACGGCGAACCGCAGGAAAAGCTGAGCGTGGTGGGTGACGCCGACACCACTGGCACCACAGTGCGTTTCTGGCCGAGTCTGGAAACCTTCACCAACGTGGTCGAGTTTGAGTATGAGATTCTGGCTAAGCGCCTGCGCGAACTGTCGTTCCTCAATTCTGGCGTGTCTATCCGCCTGCGCGACGAACGCGAAGAGAACAAGGCCGATCATTTCCACTACGAAGGCGGTATCAAAGCCTTCGTCGAGTACCTGAACCGCAACAAGACACCGATCCACCCACAAGTGTTCTATTTCAGTGCCGAAAAAGACGATATCGGTGTCGAAATCGCCATGCAGTGGAACGACGGTTTCCAGGAAAATATCTACTGCTTTACCAACAATATTCCGCAGCGTGACGGTGGTACTCACCTGGCCGGTTTCCGCGCCGCCATGACCCGCACGCTCAACAACTACATGGACAAGGAAGGCTACAGCAAGAAAGCCAAAGTCAGCGCCACCGGTGACGATGCGCGCGAAGGGCTGATTGCGGTGGTGTCGGTGAAAGTGCCGGACCCGAAATTCTCGTCCCAGACTAAAGACAAGCTGGTGTCTTCAGAGGTGAAATCGGCGGTGGAATCGCTGATGAACGACCGTCTGGTGGACTACCTGATGGAAAACCCCAACGACGCTAAAATCGTGGTCGGTAAGATCATCGACGCCGCCCGCGCCCGTGAAGCCGCGCGCAAGGCGCGTGAGATGACCCGCCGCAAAGGCGCGCTGGATCTGGCCGGTCTGCCGGGCAAACTGGCGGACTGTCAGGAGCGCGACCCGGCGCTGTCCGAACTCTACCTGGTGGAAGGGGACTCCGCGGGCGGCTCAGCCAAACAGGGCCGTAACCGTAAGAATCAGGCCATTCTGCCGCTGAAAGGTAAGATCCTGAACGTGGAGAAAGCGCGTTTCGATAAGATGCTGTCTTCGCAGGAAGTGGCGACGCTGATCACCGCGCTTGGTTGCGGTATCGGCCGCGACGAATATAACCCGGACAAACTGCGTTACCACAACATCATCATCATGACCGATGCGGACGTCGACGGTTCCCACATTCGTACCCTGCTGCTGACCTTCTTCTACCGCCAGATGCCGGAAATCGTCGAGCGCGGCCATGTGTTCATCGCTCAGCCGCCGCTGTACAAAGTGAAGAAAGGCAAGCAGGAGCAGTACATCAAAGACGACGAGGCGATGGACCAGTACCAGATTATGCTGGCGCTGGATGGTGCCTCGTTGCACACCAACGCTCACGCACCGGCGCTGGCGGGCGAACCGCTGGAAAAACTGGTGGCGGATCACTACGGCGTGCAAAAGCTGATCGAGCGTATGGAACGCCGCTATCCGCGTGCGCTGCTTAATGCGCTGGTCTATCAACCTGCCTTGACGGAAGCGATGCTGAACGATCAGGCGCAGGCTCAGCAGTGGATTGACTCGCTGATCCACTATCTCAACGAGAAAGAGCAGCATGGCAGTACGTATAGCTCCCTGCTGCGTCAGTCGAACGAGCGTCATGAGCCGGTGCTGCGGGTGCGTACCCACGGCGTGGATTCGGATTATGCGCTGGATCTGGCGTTTGTGCAGGGCAATGAGTACCGCAAAATCAATCAGCTGGGCGAGAAACTGCGCGGGTTGATTGAAGAGGGTGCCTTTGTTGAGCGCGGCGAGCGCAAACAGCCGGTCGCCAGCTTCGAGCAGGCATTGGATTGGCTGGTGAAAGAGTCACGCCGCGGTCTGGCGATTCAGCGCTATAAAGGTCTGGGCGAGATGAACCCGGAACAGCTGTGGGAAACTACCATGGACCCGGAAAGCCGCCGTATGCTGCGTGTGACGGTGAAGGACGCCATCGCTGCCGACGAACTGTTCACCACCCTGATGGGCGACGCCGTTGAACCGCGCCGCGCCTTTATCGAAGAAAACGCCCTGAAAGCGGCGAATATTGATATCTGATAGAAACTCGTGATGGTAAAAACCCTGTCGTCGCACAGGGTTTTTTTTCAGATATGAGCTTTGTAAGAGATAGTTGTGCTGGTTTCATTTTTTGAAATAAAGTGGCTGTTTGTACAGCCACTTCTAATTTAATCGAATTTCCTTTCCAGCTTGAGATCTAGCTTTTCCGGGAAAGAAGTACTTAGCCATTTCATTTCTTTCCAGTCAAACGGGCAGCGCTCTCCCAGGCTCTCAATATCTTTATCCTCAATACCTTGAGGATTAACCAGCGGCATGCCGATATTTGAGAGCATCAGTTCTGAAAATAAATGTTCGGTTGGCCATAAAATAGCGGATAACCATCGATGCGGTGATTCCCAACCAGTCTTATCCGCGCTTCCTCTGCCACCACGGCCTTCTGGCATTTCAAAAATATAGTTACGCCAGTTTTTATCCCGTAATATATCACGGTAGACTTTAATGAGATCAGGTTTAGCGCTGCTTCTATCCAGACGACCCCAGTTTGCGCAATATTCGACGTTGTCGAGAATAATAATGGTATTTAGTGATGAATTTTGAATTTCCTGCAAAACTTCTTTTCGGGATATACCATCATCGATAATAAAATCCCAATTTGTCTTATGAATAATGCCATCAGTTTCAGCTATGCTGGATGCTTTTATCACAATAAGATTGAAGTTAGAGAATTGGCTTTTGTCGAAGTCTTTGGCATCACAGCTTGTTGCCTTGTATCCGATGCTATTGGATACATCAACCAGAAATTTTATGTATGCATCATCGCTTTCGATCGTGACAACGTTTATGCCTTTGCCCAGTAGGTAAAATGTTGAATTGCCACCGCCAAATTCAAGCGCCTGCATCGGGTGATCAATAAGTGCAGGATACCATTTAAAAACATTATTGAGGAAGGTCGAGAGTCCATCCGTCCACCAGGGAACGACACGAAGATTAAAAGTATTCTTGCTTGGTTGATTTTCTACTAACTCTGTCATCGGTACTTCCTCTTTATTTTTTGCCTGTGCGATACGATAGAGTATAAATTGGGGCGCTGGAGGCATAAGTCTTAAAACGTAGACAATATATGCACCATCTTATGGCACATGCGAATAAAATTCTATGTATATGCGTCAAGATACATGTTGCTGGAAAAAATAGGGCTTCCATTCTCCAGTTGGTGAATCAAGTCTCAGTGGACTGGCAAAAAAAAGCCATTTTTTCAAAGTGATGCAATCTTCCGCTATTAGATTGCCGGTATCCGCTGCCGGGTGCTGTACAGTTCCTGCGCTAGCGCCATCACGGCGGTAACCACCATAAAAATTACCGCCGACCAGAAAATGGCGGAGGGATGGCCCTGATCCAATAGCCAGCCGAATGCGACCGGGCCGACCGCACCGCCGATGTTGAAACCGGTGGTGACGATGCCGAATACCCGGCCTTCCGCGCCAGCGGGGGATATCGCGCGCACCAGCATATCCCGTGATGGAGCGATAATGCCGGAGAGAAAGCCTGCGATGCCCAGAATCAGGATAGTCGCCAGCGAAGGCAGTGGATACACCGCGACAATGGCGACCAACACCGCCGTTATCACCAATGAACCCGTCGCAACCAGCCCGTGATGCCGGGTTTTGTCCGCCAGTGAGCCTCCTGCCAGCACGCCGAAAGCGCTGGTAAACAGAAACGCGGTTAACGCCACATTGGCTTCGGTTAGCGGCATCCCGTAACCATTTACCAGCGCGGTAACCGAGAAGTTCTGAATCGAATTGGTGCTGAGATTCAGCAGCATAAACAGCACCAGCAAGACAAAGACCGGTAGGGTGAAGACACTGACGTGAACGGCCGACCCCGCCTTATGGGCTGCCGCCGTCGTGACCGGCGTTGCTTGTTCGCTCAGCAGCATCGGCACCGTCAACAGCCCCAGCACGCCGGACAACGCAAAGGCAAGCTCGATGTTAGTGACAGACGCGACCGCCAGCAAAACCGCAGGGGCGACGGCGGTGCCGAGAAAACCGGAAAAGGTGTGGACCGAGAAGGCGCGCCCCATGCGGTTTTCGGCGATGCCGCGCGACAACAGCGCGTAATCAGACGGGTGATAGACCGCGTTAGCTAACCCGGCCAATGCCATGGCGATCACCATCCACGGGTAGCTGGTGAACAGACCGAGCGACAGAAAACTGAGACTGCCCAGCGTCAGCCCGGCGATCAGCGTGCGGCGAGGCCCGATACGGTCGACGGCAAAGCCGATCGGCGTTTGCACAATGGCGGAAACGACGTTGAATACGCCGAGGGCGAAGCCGATTTCCACATAACTGATGCCGCGCTGCGCGGAGATCAGCGGCATCAGCGCTGGCAGCACCATCATATGAAAATGACTCACCCAGTGAGCGGCAGAAACCTGTGCCAGTAATGGTAACTTATTTATTTTCATGATTATTGTTTGACGGCTTAGTGCGCAGGAATGATGAGCAATAAGGTTAACATATCGCCAGAACCGTTAGCCGTCTATTTTTAATCAGGGAAGCGTTAATACGAGAGGATGGCAGCCGTCAGTCGTCACAAACAAGGTCGCTGGCCGCTATTGTTAACCGTGCGACCAGAACCCACGATCACTCCGCCTGTGGCAGATAAAAATCAAACCGATGGCTTTTGGTTTCCAGCGCCGACTGAGCGGGTACGCCAGCAAGTGGCGGCGCGTAATCCGGGCGTTTGACCACTACCCGCTTTTTCGCCAGACGGCGCGCCGGTGCCAGCAAGGCGTCGGCGTCATCGTCGGCACCCACCAGCGACTGAAATACCCGCATCTCCTTTTTCACCAAGGCGCTTTTCTGGCGGTGGGGAAACATCGGGTCAAGATAAACCACATCCGGCGGTGGGGTGATAGCGGCCAACGCGTCGATGCTGGAAGCGTGCACCAGCGTCAGGCGCTCGCGCAGCCAGCTACCGATTTCCGGGTCCTGATAACCGCGTTGCAGGCCGTCGTCCAACAGTGCCGCTACCACCGGGTGACGCTCCACCATCCGCACCCGGCAACCGAGCGATGCCAGCACAAAGGCGTCGCGGCCGAGGCCAGCGGTGGCGTCCACCACATCGGGCAGATAGTCTTTTTTAATACCGACCGCCCTGGCGACCGCTTCGCCGCGTCCGCCGCCGAAGCGGCGACGGTGTGCCAGCGCGCCGGAGGCGAAATCCACGCAGATGGCACCCAGTTTGGGCTCATCGCGTTTGCGCAGCTCCAGACGTTCCGGCGTCAATATCAGCGCCAGCGAGGCCGTGGGGTCATCTTCCAGACCCCAGCGCTGGGCCAGTATCGCCAGCGCCTCGGGGTCGGCACCGGCTTGCGTCAGTAAACCAATCCTCATTCCTGAATGCCGTAGTGCTTCAGCATAGCGTCTAACTTAGGTTCACGGCCGCGGAAGCGTTTGAACAGCGTCATCGGCGCTTCGGAACCGCCACGGGACAGGATGTTTTCCAGGAATGACAAGCCGGTGTCGCGGTTAAAAATACCTTCTTCTTCAAAACGGGAGAAGGCGTCGGCCGCCAGCACGTCGGCCCACAGGTAGCTGTAGTAACCTGCGGCATAACCACCCGCGAAGATATGGCTGAAGGAGTGCGGGAAGCGGTTCCACTCCGGGCTTTTCACCACGGAAACCTGCGCTTTCACCTCTGCCAGCGTTTCCAACACGCGCGCGCCTTTAGCCGGGTCATACCCCGCGTGCAGACGGAAATCGAACAGGCCGAACTCCAACTGGCGCAGGATGAACAATGCCGCCTGATAATTCTTGGCAGCCAGCATCTTATCCAGCATTTCCTGTGGCAGTGGTTCGCCGGTTTCGTAATGGCCGGAAATGAACGCCAGCGCGTCCGGCTCCCAGCACCAGTTTTCCATAAACTGGCTCGGCAGTTCGACGGCATCCCACGGCACACCGTTGATACCGGAAACCCCGGCGGTATCGATACGGGTCAGCATATGGTGCAACCCGTGACCGAATTCGTGAAACAGCGTGGTGACTTCATCGTGGGTAAACAGCGCCGGTTTGCCGTTGACCGGGCGGTTAAAGTTACAGGTCAGGTACGCCACCGGTTTTTGCAGCTCACCGTCGGCTTTGCGCAGGCGGCCAACGCAGTCATCCATCCAGGCACCGCCGCGTTTGTGTTCGCGGGCGTACAGATCAAGGTAGAAGCTGCCCAGCAATTCGCCGCCTTCGTTAAATAAGTCGAAGAAACGCACTTCCGGATGCCAGACGTCGACACCCTGGCGCTCTTTGGCGGTGATGCCGTAAATACGTTTCACCACTTCGAACAGCCCTTCCAGTACGCGCGGTTCCGGGAAGTAAGGACGCAGCAATTCATCGCTGATGGAATACAGGTGCTGTTTCTGTTGTTCGGCGTAGTAGGTGATGTCCCACGGGTTCAGTTCATCAACACCAAAGTGTTGTTTGGCGAACGCGCGCAGTTGTGACAGTTCCTGCTCCCCTTGCGGACGGGCACGTTTGGCCAGGTCGGTCAGAAAATCCAGTACCTGCTGCGGGTTTTCCGCCATCTTGGTGGCCAGCGACTTGTCGGCGAAACTCGCAAAACCCAGCAACTGCGCCAGTTCATGACGCAACGCCAGTGTTTGTGCCATCACCTCGCTGTTGTCCCACTTACCGGCGTTCGGGCCTTGCTCAGACGCGCGGGTCACGTAGGCGCGGTACATCTCTTCGCGCAGCGCCTGATTGGAACAGTAGGTCATCACCGGCAGGTAGCTTGGGATATCCAGCGTCAGCAGCCAGCCTTGTTGCTCTTTGGCCTCCGCCAGCGCTTTGGCAGCCGCCAGCGCGCTTTCCGGCATACCGCTCAGCTCGTTGATGTCGGTGACCAGCTTGGTCCAGCCCATGGTGGCGTCCAGCACGTTGTTGCTGAACTGCGAACCCAGTTCGGACAAACGGGAGGCGATGTCGCCGTAGCGTTTTTGTTGTTCCGGCGGCAGCGCAATCCCGGACAGTTCGAAGTCTCGCAGGGCGTTATCCACCGCTTTTTTCTGCGCCACGCTCAGGTTGGCGTAATGCTCGCCATCGCGCAGGTCGCGGTAGGCGCGGTACAACCCGGCGTGCTGGCCTACCCAGGTGCCATATTCAGACAGCAGCGGCAGGCATTGTTCGTAAGCACCGCGCAGCTCCGGACTGTTTTTAACCGAATTCAGGTGACTAACCGGCGAGAAAATCCGCCCCAGCCGATCATCACTTTCCGCCAGTGGCTGACACAGGTTATCCCAGGTGAACGGACCCGGCTGCGCCACCACGCGCTCGACAGTCTGACGGCAGTCGTCCAGCGCCGCCTGCACGGCAGGGAGGATGTGTTCAATCTGAATCTGGGAGAACGGCGGCAGGGTAAAGGAGGCAAGCAATGGATTGGTCATGGCACAGTCCTGAAATCTGTTGATGATGACTTAACATGGGGGGTAATGAAGGGAAAATCAATGGTAAAGGGCACAACAGGCCAAGGCTGACCGGAAAAACGCTGATCAACGCTGGTGCGCCGACGTTCAGGATGATTGATCGTAACCGGCGTAAAACCAGGCTATCAGCGACGGGTTGCTGACATCGGAAAAGAACTCCGCCACGATATCACGCATCAGCCCGTAACGGCGGCACAACTGCCCGGCTTCGAACGCCGCTTGTTGCCTGCCTCTTTGCGAAGCCCGTTGATGCGCGTAGCCACAGACATAGCCGCGGCGATAATCGTCGCAGTAATGACGGATATCACTCATCGATTGCGGCGTGGAGGCTTGCAACCCAGCCAGAATACCGTCGCCAAAGTGGTTTTTCATGAGCGTCGTATCCAGAATATACGATATATAAAATATTATATAACGAAAAGGGCGGGTTGAAAAAGGTGAGTTATTGAACTCCCCCGAGGTGGATAGAGGTGATTGTGGGGTATTTTGTGGCGCTAACCGTTTATACTATGGCGATTAGCGGCAAACGCGCCCTCATTGACCGGAAATCCACACTTTATGCTGAGTTATCGCCACAGTTTTCATGCCGGCAATCATGCCGACGTGTTGAAGCACACTGTCCAGAGCCTGATCATTAATGCGCTGAAAGAAAAGGACAAACCGTTCCTGTATCTGGATACGCATTCCGGCGCGGGCCGTTATCAGTTACAGAGCGAACACGCCGAGCGCACCGGCGAATACCTCGACGGCATTGGCCGTATCTGGCAGCGGGACGATATTCCAGAGGAGCTGGAGCCGTACATGCAAGTGGTGCGCTCCTATAATTCCGGCGACAAGCTGCGTTATTACCCCGGCTCACCGCTGATTGCCCGTCAGTTGCTGCGCGAGCAGGACAAAATCCATCTCACCGAGCTGCACCCCAGCGACTTCCCGTTGTTGCGTCAGGAATTTCTGCGTGACGACCGGGCGCGTGTGGTGCGCGAGGACGGCTACCAGCAGCTGAAAGCCCAGTTGCCGCCGCTGTCACGTCGTGGGCTGATTCTGATCGACCCGCCTTATGAATTGAAAACCGATTATCAGGCGGTGGTGAAAGGCATTCAGGAAGGCTATCGCCGCTTTGCTACCGGCGTGTTCGCGCTGTGGTATCCGGTGGTGCTGCGTCAGCATATCAAACGCCTGCTCAAAGACCTGGAAGACACCGGTATCCGCCGTATTCTGCAAATCGAGCTGGCGGTGCTGCCAGACAGCGATCGTCACGGTATGACCGCCTCCGGCATGATCGTTATTAATCCGCCGTGGAAACTGGAAGCCCAGATGAAAAGCGTGCTGCCGTGGCTACACCAGGCGCTGGTGCCCGGCGGTACAGGCCACACGCGTGTCGAATGGGTAGTACCGGAGTAAGTCGTACCGGAGTAAGCACCCGGCTACCTGTAGCGACGCCGCGTTATATCCGAAAGGTAGCCAAATCTGTGGCAACGTCGGTGGCTGGAAACAGCGTCTGACACTCCTGACGCAGCCGTTCCAGGTCCGCCTGGCCGTAGCGGGCGCTGAAATGGGTGATAATCAACCGCTTCGCCCCGGCGTCTCGCGCGGTGGCGGCGGTTTGCAA
This sequence comes from Dickeya undicola, assembly GCF_000784735.1. GTDB lineage: Bacteria > Pseudomonadota > Gammaproteobacteria > Enterobacterales > Enterobacteriaceae > Dickeya > Dickeya undicola. The sequence continues at coordinate 153,242 of NZ_JSYG01000008.1, read as the reverse complement.
GGTGGTGGAGTGGCCGCGTTCGTTGGCGCGTTCCGCCATTGCCCCTTCCACTGTGGCTTCGTGCACCATGACATCGACCCCGGCCGCTAATTTGAGCGCTTCCGGCGTCGGGCGGGTATCACCGAAGACCGCCAGTGACTTGCCCGGCAGTCCGGGGCCGACGTAATTCCAGCCGTTCAGCACCCGCCCGTCATCCAGCGTTACCGTTTCCCCACGTTTCAACTGCTGGAAATAGGCACCGGGTTTAACGCCCTCCGCCGCCAGTTTATCCACGTCCAGTGGACCCGGCTTGGGGCGTTCCTCAATCCGATATCCCAGGCAATACAGGGTGTGCGACAGCTCATGCGCCGTCACCCGTAACTGGTGGTCTTCAAACACGATACCGGGAGCGATTTCCACGATGTCCAGCGGATAAGTGAGCCGGGAGCCGCTCATCGCCAGTGCGGTTTCGACGAAGGTTTTCAGCCCGGCCGGGCCGTAAAGCGTCAGCGGCGTCTCTATGCCCGCCATGGAGCGCGAGCAGAGCAGGCCGGGCAGCCCGAACAGATGGTCGCCGTGCAGATGGGTGATAAAAATCTTCTCCAGTTTGCCGGGTTTGACTGGGGTGCGCAGAATTTGGTGCTGGGTGCCTTCACCGCAGTCAAACAGCCAGAACGCCGGGCGAATACCGTGCAGATCGAGCGCGATGCTGGTGACATTACGCTCTTTGGTGGGCACGCCCGCGCTGGTGCCGAGAAAAATCAGTTCCATGCAACGCTCCGAAAGTTAACCTGTTTTTTTAGCATCGTGTCATTTTACCTATCGCACCGATTTTCAAAACCGTTGCGAACCGCTACGCATTTCTTCATACAATCCCGCTTTCTGTCTTTGCCGGATACCGATCGCTGGCGTTACACTTTTCCCCAGCATGACATTTTTCGCTGGCGTTACATTTTTTCGTCGGCGTTACACTGTGAACCGTATTCCGCCATCAGCGCCAATATCGATGTGCCGACGGGATACGGTCTGTTTACTTTTATTGAATGTTTATCGAAAGCAAGTGTGGAGCCCTGATGACCAGACATTATGACTATCTCGCCATTGGTGGCGGCAGCGGTGGCATTGCCTCCATCAACCGTGCGGCCATGTATGGAAAGAAATGTGCGCTGATTGAAGCCAAACACCTGGGCGGCACCTGCGTCAATGTCGGGTGTGTACCGAAGAAGGTGATGTGGCACGCCGCTCAGATTGCCGAAGCCATTCATCAATACGGGCCGGATTATGGCTTTGATGTTACCGTCAATCAGTTCAACTGGGATACGTTGCTGAAAAACCGCAGCGCCTACATTGACCGTATCCATCAGTCCTACAATAACGTGCTGGGGAAAAATCAGGTCGAGGTGATTCAGGGCTTTGCCCGTTTCGTGGATGCGAAAACGGTGGAAGTGAATGGCGAGCGCATCACCGCCGACCATATCCTGATCGCCACCGGCGGTCGGCCGACGCGCCCGGCGATTCCTGGAGCGGAATATGGCATTGATTCCGATGGTTTCTTTGAACTGACCGCCTTGCCGAAGCGGGTGGCGGTGGTCGGTGCTGGTTATATCGCGGTGGAAATCGCCGGTGTGCTGAACGCGCTCGGCTCCGATGTTCACCTGTTTGTGCGCAAGCACGCGCCGTTGCGCCAGTTCGACCCACTGATTGTAGACACCCTGGTAGAAGTGATGAATACCGAAGGCCCGGCGCTGCATACCGAGTCCATTCCCAACGCGGTGGTGAAAAATGCCGACGGCAGCCTGACGCTGCAACTGGAAAACGGGCATGAGCAAACCGTAGATTGCCTGATTTGGGCGATCGGCCGCGAACCGGCGAACGATAATATCAATCTGGACGCAGCGGGCGTGAAGCTTAACAGCAAAGGCTACATCGTGGTGGATAAGTTCCAGAACACCAATGTACCGGGCATTTACGCGGTGGGTGACAACACCGGTGCCGTTGAACTGACGCCAGTTGCGGTGGCGGCGGGGCGTCGTCTGTCTGAACGGTTGTTCAATAACAAGCCGGACGAGCATCTGGATTACAGTAACATTCCGACCGTGGTGTTCAGCCATCCGCCGATCGGCACCGTCGGGTTGACCGAGCCGCAGGCGCGTGAGCAGTACGGCGATGAACAGGTGAAAGTCTACAAATCGGCTTTTACCGCCATGTACACCGCGGTGACGCAGCACCGTCAGCCGTGCCGCATGAAGCTGGTATGCGTAGGGCCGGAAGAGAAAATCGTTGGTATACACGGCATCGGCTTCGGCATGGATGAAATCCTGCAAGGTTTTGCGGTGGCGGTGAAGATGGGCGCGACCAAAAAAGACTTCGACAACACCGTGGCGATTCATCCAACGGCGGCGGAAGAGTTTGTCACCATGCGTTAACGCGTAACACCGTGATGTGCTTACGGTGGTGACGGCGTGATGGTACAACACGACGAACGCTACAGGGTGATAACGACGCGGTTAGCACTACGCAGTGACAATCAGGGTGAGGTTCTCCTCACCCTGATTCATTTGGGTCAGTAATACCCCAGCGGATTCCACCACACCATTCTGACCGCCAAGGCCAGCAGGACATTGTTTCCGGCAAGTACCCCGTCGGCGCGCTTTTCCCGACTGAAAAGGCGCTCTGCGAGGTGTATCAGGCCAGCCGACATACCGTGCGGGAAGCGCTGCGCGAGCTGACCGAACAGGGGCTGATCTCAAGACGTAAAGGTGCCGGGACCCATGTCACCGATGCCAGAGAAGGGAACACGAATCACCCGCTGGCCAACCTGGAAGATTTGCTGGCGCTGGCCCGGAATAATTTGCGGGTGGTGAAAAAGATTGATGAGATCGTCGCTGATTATGAATTGTCGCAAATCATCGGTTGCCCGCCGGGGTCGCGCTGGCTGCATATCGCGAGTATTCGGGAAGACAGCATCAAGCCGGACGCGCCGATTTGCTGGACGGACAGCTACGCCAGCGTTGCCTACGATAAGGTCCGGCGTCTGGTGCGTAGCGACCCGTTTTCGCTGATCAGCGATTTGATCGAAAACCACTATGGCGTGAAAAGCAAAGAAGTACACCAGACCATTACTGCGGTTGGCGTACCGGCCAAAATCGCCAAACAGCTAGGAGTGGAAGCGGGCTCACCCGCGTTGAAAATCATACGGCGTTATGTGGATCGCAACGGCGAAACCTTTGAAACCACTATCTCCATTCACCCCGCCGGGCGATATACCTGTTTGATCGTCCTGCAACACCATGATGGGAATAGCTAGTTCACCCGCCCTGATAGCGCCCCGGCTTATGCCAGTTCATCAGCATGGCGTTCATCGCCAGTGCGCTGAGTGCCGACCACAGCAGTAGGTGCACGGGCATGGTGATCATCGAGACGGCGAACACCAGCACATCCAGCAGCATCTGGCTTTTGCCCGCGTTGATGTTGAAGCGTTTGTAGAGCCACAGGGTGACGACGCCGGTGCCGCCGACCGAAGCATTGTGGCGGGCCAGCGAGAGGATGCCCATGCCGAGAAAGGTGCCGCCCACCAGGGCGGAAAACAGCGGATGAATGTAATTGATGCTCAGCAGGTAGGGCACCGCCTGAGTGGCGGCACTCAGAGCGATGTTGACGATCAGCGTTTTCAGCGTAAAGGCGCGCCCCATGCTGAAGTAGCAGAAAACCATGAACGGGATGTTGGCAAGGATAAACAGTACGCCGATCGACAGTGGAACAAAGTAGGAAAGCAGTAAAGCGATGCCCGCGATCCCACCGGTGACCATACCGGACAGTTTCAGCATGTTCAGGCCGAAGGCGATAAACATTACCCCCAGCATCAGGCCGTACACGTCGTCTTTCAGGGTGTGAGCCAGCCCCGGCTTCTGGCCGGTTTCCGCTGCCTTGGGTAGCACGACAGACTCTTTCAGCACGGGTGTTGCCCTCTCAACGCGATCTTGTCTGATTTAGCCATAAGAAATGCATATATTTGCGTCTTTCATGACTGAACATTCATTTATGGCGCTCAACTTAACATTGATCACGGAGTGATTTTTAACTAAAAGAAAAGCCGTTTATCCATTAAATTAGGGGTAATCACTCATCGTAATGGCATAAATAGAGACTTTCACTCATGAAGATCGACCGCATCGACGCACAGATTTTGAATGAGCTACAGCAGGATGCGCGGCTGAAAACCACCGAACTGGCCGAACGGGTATGCCTGTCGGCCACGCCCTGCACCCGGCGGCTGAAGCAGTTGGAAGACGCAGGTATGATCGACCGCTATGTGACGCTGCTGGATCAGGAAAAGGCCGGGTTTCCGGTGAACGCGTACATTTCGCTGACGCTGGAGCCGAAGTCGGAAGCCACCTTCCGCAAGTTCGAACAGCAGATCGCCACCTTCGACGAAGTGATGGAGTGCCACCTGATGTCCGGCAGCCACGATTTCATGCTGCGGGTGGTGGCCGCCAGCCTGTCGGATTTCGAGAAATTCTTGCAGAAGAAGCTGATCAAAATCGAAGGACTGCGTGATGTGCAGTCCTCGTTTTCACTGCGGCGGCTGATTCACAAAACCGCGCTGCCGGTTAAGGCGACGGTGTGACGTCAGGCGGCGAATTCGCCGCTGGCGACCAGAAAATCGATCAACGCGGTCAACGTTTTCAGGTCGTCAAAGGCGATGTTGTGAAACAGCGCGATGCGTAACTGATTGCGCCCCAGCGCCCGGTAGCCTTCGATGCCGTGCGCCAGCCCTTGTTCGTCCAGATAGCGGGTCAGCTTGTCCACGGAGATCGTATCCGCCACGTCGATGGTGGCGACGGTGGTGGAGCGAAACGCCGGGTCGGCCACATAGGCGGACAGATAATCCCGGTCGGCAGCCCACTGATACAACAGCGCCGCTTTAGCGGCGGCCTGACGTTCCACCTCGGCGAAACCCAGCGCGTTCATGCGTTTGACCTGCTCGGCGAACAGGAACAGCGTCACCACCGCCGGAGTATTGTAAGTCTGCTGCTGGTCGCTGTTGCTCAGCGCCAGCCGCCAGTCGGCGAACGCCGGGATATAGCGGCTGGGATCGGCGGCGATCTCGGCGATCCGCGCTTTGGCCTGCGGCGACAAAATAGCGACAAACAGCCCGCCTTCGCTGGCGAACACCTTCTGCGGCGAGAAGAAGAACACATCCACGCGGGACAGGTCGCAGGCGATTTGCCCCGCGCCGCTGGTGGCGTCTACCGCCAGCAGGCAATCCTCGCCGACCTCGGGTAAACGGGTGTTCATCACCCCGGTGGAGGTTTCATTCAGCGTACAGGCCACCACGTCCGCGCCTTCCGTCACAAACGCGGTGTTTGCCTGGCCGTATTCCACCGTGGCACTGTCTGCCTGAATCCACGGAATCCGGCGCGAGGCTTTGAACCATTTGTCGGAGAACTCGCCGCAGGTGTGGTGGACGATGCGCTTTCTGACCAGCCCGAGGCCAACCATGTCGAACAGCGCGGTGGCACCACCGTTACCCAGCACAATGCTGTAGTCGTCCGGCACCGACAGGTAATCCCGCAGGCCCTGCTGAATCTCGCGGCACAGCGCGCGCACCGGCTCCTTGCGGTGGCTGGTGCCCAGCAGATGCGGCCCTTTGTCTTTCAGTTGCGTCAGGTCGTCGAGCTGAATCAACGACGGGCCGCAGCCAAAACGGGGGTCGGCTGGAATCAGTGCTTCAGGAAGGGTTATCGCCACACGTCTCTCCTCGGGTTCTGTATTGTTTTCATGATGTTGTTGCCATGAGAATACGCAGGATAGAAGAAAAGCGGTACGACTATTTCAACCAGATAGCACGGTGGCGTTGGTGCTGAAAGTAGGCATTATAGGGAAATACGATACCAAAATGTTAACTATCTGTTTGCAAAAAACTCATTTTGTTATATACCCTAAATAATTCGAGTTGCAGGAAGGCGGCAACCGAGTGAATCCCCAGGAGCTTACATAAGTAAGTGACTGGGGTGAGTGAGGGCAGCCAACGCACCTGCAACTTGAAGTATGACGGGTATAACAATAATAACGGTAATGTTATTGGCAAGGGCGATGGTGGTTGTCGCCAGTCATGATATTGATTTTTTTTCCAAAATATAATTTTTCAAAGAGAATCGCTTTTTCCAAAAGAATAAGTTATTGCAAACTGAATTATTTCTCAATGCCTGAACGGTTGGCTATGTGAACGCCAGGAACGCATATTTCAATGTAAAGTATCGCCGGTCTGCTATTGTTATTTTTTCATGTAATCGTATTTTTATCTTTTCACGTTAGTCGTTCTATTATTTATTCTGATTTAATGTGACATTAAAAATACCGACTTCATCTCATGAAGAGAAATAACGATCAGCAGCCTGACGTGACTTTGCATCGCTGAAAACACGGTGATCACGGAGGCAATATGGATATATCAGTAACCGAACTGGCGTTATTCCCGGCAGAAGAACGTTCACGATGGACGGATTGGCGCTGGCAGCAGAAAAACGCGATTCGGGACGAACCGGCATTACGGGCGGCTTGCGGCGGCTGGAGCGAGGAGGTGGCGCAGCGCATTGTCCGTAATCTCAACGACCGCAAAATGCAGATCACGCCGTATTATGCCGACCTGATACGACAAGCCGCGTACAAGGATATTGTCGATAATCCGCTGTGGCGTCAGGTGGTGCCGTTTTGGCACGATGATGGCGTAACCGGTTACGACGGCGAATCAGAAAACTGGGAATTGTCGCATGAAATGAAAACACCGATTTGTCAGCACAAATATGACAATCGGGTTATTTTACGGATGGTCAATACCTGTAATTCCTACTGCCAATTCTGTTTTGAAGCGCTGCGAACGTTAAAGGTCGATTCGGAAAAAGAGAATGCCGGGCGAAAAGCCTTTCAGGATTCGCTGGATTATATTCGCACTACCCCCGAGGTGGAGGAAGTTATTCTCAGCGGCGGTGATCCGATGATGCTGACGGATGCCAAGTTGGATGAGTGCCTGGGGGCTATTCGTAATATCCGTGACTCCCTATTGATTCGTATTCATTCCCGTTCGCTGACCTTCAACCCTTACCGTATTACCGATAATCTGCTGGATATTCTCCGGCGGCACCGCGTTAATGCCTTTGGGGTGCACGTTTGTCATCCGCTGGAATTGAGCGGCGCATTCCGCGATGCGGTAAAACGTATTCAGCAGGTGGTGCCGATTGTGTTTTCCAATATGCCGTTGCTGCGCGGCGTGAATGACAATGAGGAAACGCTCAAAACGCTGTTTATCGAATTATATCGCATGGGGGTCAAGCCCTATTATTTATACCACTTTATGCCGTTTTCGCCGGGCGCTTCGGAATACAAGGCATCGATTCGCGATGCCATCGCCATCATGAATCGGCTGAAACGCCGGGTATCCAATATTGCGCTGCCGGAGTACGTGCTGCCTCACGCCAAAGGGAAATTCACCGTGCCGTTGCTCAGCAGCGTGGAAGAGATACCGCAGTTTGAAGATATCGACGGAACGCGTTTTTACCGTTTCACCAACTGGCAGGGCGATGTGTGCCGCTGGCAGGACAGCTAACCGCGACACAGGGAGAACCGGCATGAAACCTGAAGCGATTTTGTTTGTTGATGTCAACGATACCGCGGTTCCCGTCTATACCTACCGCGAGCCGCACTTCGCCGCCGCGCGCCGCCGGGGGCTGGTGTGCCTGACGGCGGCATGGCGCGGCCACCGGCAACCTCAGCGGCTGGAGGCGGACAGCGATGAGGTGTTCTGGCTGCCGACGCTCTCGGTGGCGTCGCTGGATGCGCTGCTGCGGCAACTGGCCGAGCGTTATCAGGTGCGGGCGGTGTTGTGTCACGCCGGACACGCCTCGCCGCTGGGGCAGATGGGGTGTCTGGTGGCGGAGCTGTGCCAGCGTCATGGACTGGTCTACAGCACCGCGCAGGCGGTGGACCACTGTAATAACAAGTTCCTGATGCGTCAGGCGCTGGCGTGGGCTGGTGTTCGGTCCGTGGACTATGCGCTGTGCCATGATGAAGCGGAATTGCAGCGCGAGGCCGAGCGGGTCGGTTACCCGCTGATCGCCAAACCGCCCTACGGGGCGGCTTCCGCCTTCATTCGCAAATGCCTCGACTGGCCGCAGTTGCGGGCTTATTACCACACCTTTCTCGCACAGTATGATCGCGCATCCGTCGCCAGTTTCTATGGCGAATCACACCATTTCACCGATCTTGACGGACATTCACACCGCTATGTCCCCGGCCGTTCGGTTCTGCTGGAATCCTATATCGACGGCGTTGAGGGCAGTGTAGAGTGCGTGGCGACAGCGCAGGCGGTTTTCCCGGTACTGATAAATGAAAAGCTGTTGCTGACCACGCAAGGCACCACGGTGCTGGAAAACCTGCTGATTACGCCGCCGGTTTCCTTCTCCGACGTACAGCAGCAACAGATTCGGGAATACGCCGTCGCCTGCCTGCAAGCGGTGGGGCTGACTTACGCCGTGGCGCATGTCGAGTTCCGTATGACGGCATCGGGGCCGGTGGTTATCGAGGTCAATCCGCGGCTGGGCGGGCTGTACGTGAACGCGGCGTTTCAGGATATCGCCGGGCTGGACCCTTACGATCTGTACCTGTCTTTGCTGCTGGCGGAGGAGGGGATTGAGGCGTCGGTGCGCACGGCCTGCGAGCGTGCCGCTGGAAACCGGCAGCACTATTCGATGTTCGCGCTTTATCCTCCCGCCAGCGGTTATTTCAACGGTTTTGATGGTCTGGCGTGGGTCGAGCGTCACCCGGCGGTACTGGCGTTTGGTCATTATCCGGTGGGGCATTACGTGGATGCCGATATCGAAGAGCATTACCTGTTCAAAGGGTGGGCTCGCGTCGCGTCGGCACAAGACGCGCAGGCGCTGTACGACGCATTGCAGCACCACCTCCGCCCACAGATCGACCCGATGCCGCTCACCGTTGCTGACGGCGTAGCGCCCGCGCCTGTCGCGATGCGTTAACTCAGGAAAATCACTATGAATACAGACAGGATTGTTGAACAACTGGCGCAGCAGGATTATTGCCATTTTGCCACCAGCCGGGAGTGGATTGCGGTGGAACCGGAGGAAGAAAAGACCTTCAAAGCCTACTGGGATAATCTGGCCGAGGATGAAAACTTCAAAAGCTACACCTGCCGTGAACGGCGGATTTTGCGGTTTTTCCACCAGCCCGGCCACCCGCTGCGACTGAATACCGACGCGGATTACCGCTCCACGGTGAAATACGACATCGACTACAAACCAGGGCCGAACCACCTGCAGTATGCCGAAGCGGGGTTTATCCACCACCCGTTGTTACAGCGCATCGTGGCGACGGATATCGCGATGATGCGCCGCTGGATGGTGGCCGATCAGCAATATGCTGTCGATATCCATCAGTTTCGGGTCAGGGCGGAAAAAGGGCACAGCAGCCCGACCACCTCCGGCATTCATCAGGATGGCATGGCGTGGATTTGTATGCATTTCATTCAGAGTGTGGATACACAGCCGGTGGTGTCTGAAATTTTCACCTCGGCGCAGGAAACCTCCCCACCGTTGCTGGCAACGGCGATGAGCCGGTTTCTGGAGACGCTGATTGTGAATGACAAAAAGCTGTACCACCGCGCCGGGCCAGTTCGACCGGCAGCGACGGCGGAGTCCGCCTACCGGGATTTATTGCTGGTGACGTTTCGGCCGGTGCAGGAGTGTTAACAGGGAACACAACAGGGAAAACAAAAAGGTAATCCGTCATGGCTGAGCATCATGATATCGACATGGGACAATCCCGGCGTAATGCCGGGTTGATCATTGCCGCGCGTTTTATTTCCGACTTTGGCGCGTTTCTGAATATGGTGGCGCTGTCCACCTACGTTTATCTGCTGAGCAACAGTGTGGTGAGCGTCAGTATTTTTCTGGCCTGCCGGGTGGCGGGCGGGCTGCTGGCGAGCCTGATCGGTACGCCGTTTTTCCGCCGCTTTCAGGGGCGTGCCTCGCTTGTCGGCTTCGACCTGCTGCGGGCGGCGTTGCTGTCGCTGTTGTTGGTGTTACCGCCAACGTGGCAGTTGCCGCTGCTGCCGATGATCGCGCTGGGTGTGGGGGTGGGGAACGCTATGTTTGCGATTGGGCTTAACAGCCAGTTGCCCTACTGGGTGGAAAGTTCGATGCGGCTCGGCACCAACGCCTGGCTGACGTCGGTGGCGGCCAGCGGCGCGGTGCTGGGCAGCCTGGTGTCGGGCCTGCTGGTCGCCGGTTTTGGCTATCCGGTGGTGTTTGCGCTGAACGTGGCGACCTATCTGGCTGCCGCGCTGCTGATTTTGCCGCTGCGTTGGGTAGAAAAGCCGCAGCCGCGAGCCAGCCAGCGCGACAGGCTTGGCGAGTGGCGTCAACTGAAAGCAGGGCTGCGCGGCGCGCCGATGTTGGCGGGCATGTTGATCGTCACTATGGCGGACACGCTTGGCAGCGCCGCGCATAACGTGGGTTTCCCGGTATTGTCTGCTCTCATTTCTCCCGATAGCGCCAGTAAGACCATGGGGTTGATGCTGGCGCTGTGGGCGGTAGGAAAATTCGTCGGTGCGCGGGTCAGTGGTTTTTGGCTCAGACAAGGGCAGCGCCGGGCGATGGAACGGGTCTTTTTCATCGGCGTGGCGCTGATGTCCACCGGGTTTATTCTGACCTTCCAGCAGACCGGGCTGATGTGGCTGCTGGTGTTTGTGGTGTGGGCGGGCATTGGCGATGGTGTGGCGGAAGTCAGCTTGATCTCGCGCGCACAGAGCGAGCCGGAATCTTTGCGTCTGCCTATTTTCAGCCTGCTGACGTTGATGCAGATGACCGGGTTTGGTATCGGCATGTTGGTGGTCGCGCCGTTCTATGTATGGTGGACGCCCGCAGCGGTGATTGTGCTGTTCCACGGTTTGCCGCTGACCATGCTGCTGGTGGTGCAAGGGTGGGCTTATCGCTATCGTCAGCGTGTCCTGGTCACCGAGGGGGATGTGGCGAAACCGCGCGATGTGTAATGGGAGAGCGCTGCCGGTACAGGGCCGGTGACAGACAGGATGCCACCGACCGCCCCGTCAGTATCAACAAGAGGCATCGCGTCATCAAATCACCTGCTTGTCGCGCAGGGCCGCTACGGTTGCACTGTCATAGCCCAGTTCCCGCAGAACCTCATCGGTATGCTCGCCGTGCAGAGGGGAGCGGGTGACATCCACCGGGCTGTCGGACATTTTTATCGGCATACCTACGGTGGTGTACCTGCCACGTGTGGGGTGATCAACCTCGACGATGGTGCCGCTGGCGCGCAGCGCATCGTCACGGGCAAGCTCCTTCATCGACAGCACCGGGCCGCAGGGGATGTCGTAGTGGTTAAGGATTTCCATCACCTCGAATTTGTTCTTGGTCATGGTCCACTGTTCGATGCGCTGAAAGATAGCGTTGAGTCTGGGCAGGCGGGCCGCGGGGGTGCTGAAACGCTCGTCCTCGGCCCAGCCTGGCTCACCGATCAGGTTACATATTGCAGGCCAGACCGCCGCCTGAGCGATGAAATAGAGGTAGGCGTTGTGGTCGGTTTCCCAGCCTTTGCATTTGAGGATAGAACCCGGCTGGCCGCCACCCGACGCGTTGCCAGCGCGCGGCACCGCGTCGCTATGCGGGAATGGCGGATATTCCTGCAATACGCCAGTGCGTTCCAGCCGTTGCTGGTCACGCAATTTAACCCGGCATAGATTGAGCACGGCGTCTTGCATCGACACCGACACTTTTTGCCCGCGCCCCGTGGTATGGCGCTGGAAAAGTGCCGAGACAATACCCAGCGCCAGGTGCAAGCCTGAGCCTGAATCGCCGATCTGCGCGCCGGTCACCATCGGCAGGCCATCGTTGAAGCCGGTGGTTGATGCCGCGCCGCCCGCACATTGGGCGACATTCTCGTAAGATTTGCAGTCCTCGTAGCGACCTGGCCCGAAGCCCTTGACCGAGGCGAGGATCAGGCGTGGATTGGTGGCGTGGATGTGCTCCCAGGTCAGCCCCATGCGGTCCAGCGCGCCGGGCGCAAAGTTCTCAACCAGTACATCGCCGCGTCGGATCAGGCTATCCAGTACTTGCAAGCCTTCGGGGGTTTTGGTGTTGAGGGTGACGGCGCGTTTGTTGTGGTTCAGCATCGTAAAATACAAACTGTCCACGCCGGGGATATCGCGTAATTGCTTGCGTGTCGCGTCACCCTCGCCGACGCGTTCGATCTTGATAACGTCAGCACCCATCCAGGCGAGTAACTGGGTGCAGCTTGGGCCAGACTGAACATGGGTGAAATCGATAATTCTGATCCCGTCTAATGCTTTGCTCATGATAATTCTCCTCGACTCTCATTCACTTTGGTGCGATTCACCGCGCTTCATCATTCCTCGGTCTGTTTGCCCTGAGCGTCAGTAGCGACGGTCAGGGCGTGCCGTGCTTACACCGCTTTAGCTGTGTGAATGCGCGCGATCTGCTCTTGCGAGTAGCCCAGTTCCGCCAGTACGTTGTCGGTGTGCTCGCCGAGCAGCGGCGAGGCGGTAATCTCAGGTTTGAGAGTCGAGAACTTGATTGGGCAACCGACGGTCCAGTAACTGCCGCGTACTTTGTGCGGCACTTCGACGATGGAACCGCTCTTACGCAGCGATTCGTCGTGCAGCAGTTCCTTCATCGACATCACCGGCGCACAGGGGATGCCGAACTTACCGAAGTATTCCACCGCGTCGAATTTGTCTTTACCGGTCCTCAGAATGAAGCTTTCAATGGCACCGAAAATATCCATGATATGCGGCTGGCGCGCTTTCGGGGTGGTAAACGCCGGGTCTTCCCGCCATTCAGGGCGCTCTATCGCATCGCAAATCGGCGTCCATACCAGGTCTTGTACCGTGAAGTAGATGTAGGCATTGGGGTCTGTCTCCCAGCCTTTACACTTGAGGATCCAACCGGGCTGACCACCACCACCGGCATTACCGCCGCGTGGCACCACGTCGGAGAACGGTTCATGCGGATACTGCGGGTACTCTTCCAGATAACCGACGTTATCCAAACGCAGTTGATCGCGCATTTTGACGCGGCAGAGGTTGAGCACGGCGTCCTGCATGGCACAGGCGACTTTCTGCCCTTTGCCGGTTTTCTGGCGGCCGATATAGGCAGTCAGAATACCGATGGCTAAATGCATACCGGTATTGCTGTCACCCAACGCGGCGGCCGAAATGGTTGGCACGGCATTCTCACCCTTCCACCAGCCGGTGGTTGAAGCGGCACCACCGGCGCATTGCGCCACGTTTTCATAGGCACGCAGGTGTTCGTAGTGGTGGCCTTCGCTGAAGCCTTTGACGGAGGCAAGGATCATGCGAGGGTTCAGTTCCTGAATGTGCTCCCAGGTAAATCCCATGCGGTCCAACGCGCCGGGGCCGAAGTTTTCCACCATCACGTCACATTCTTTGATCAGTCGGGTCAGCACTTCCTTGCCCTCGGGCTTTTTAGTATCCAGTGTGAGTGAGCGCTTATTGCTGTTGAGCATGGTGAAATACAGAGCGTCCGCATCCGGGATGTCGCGTAATTGGTTACGGGTGATGTCGCCCGAACCCGGACGTTCGATTTTGATCACGTCGGCACCGAACCACGCCAGCATTTGTGTACAAGCCGGGCCTGCCTGTACGTGGGTGAAATCGATGATTTTGACGCCAGCCAACGGCAAGTCTTTTTTATTATTCATGGTGTTATCTCCATTTTATCGATGAATGACCAAAGCGATTATTTTTTGATGGCTTTGGCTGGGTTCAGGTTGGTAATGCGGCCACTTTCGGTGCCGACTGTCTCGTCGATGACGGCATTGATAAGCGTTGGCTTACCGGAGGCAATGGCTTCATTCATGGCGTGATGCAGTTCATCCGTGGTGGTGACATGCACGCCCACGCCGCCAAACGCCTGCATCATCATTTCGTAGCGTGCGTCTTTGACGAACACGGTGGGGGCCATGTCTGTGCCGCCCGCGGCATTGATGTCGGTCCCTTTGTAAATGCCGTTGTTGTTGAACACCACAATGCAGACGGGCAGGTGGTAACGGCAGATCGTTTCAACTTCCATGCCGCTGAAACCGAAGGCGGAATCGCCTTCAATGGCGATAACCGGTTTGCCCGTCACCACTGCACCAGCGACAGCAAAGCCCATGCCGATACCCATCACCCCCCAGGTGCCGACATCCAGACGTTTGCGCGGCAGGTACATGTCCACGATGCTGCGGCCAAAATCCAGCGTGTTGGCCCCTTCGCTGACGACGATGGCTTCCGGGTTGTCCTTCACGATGGCTTTCACGACGCTCAATGCGCTATGGAAGTTCATCGGCGATGGGCGGGCGGCCAACATGTCAGCCATCTTGTTGATGTTTTTGGCTCTGCGTTCTGCGATAACGCCGGTCCAGTCAGTCGAAGGTTTGGCCCAGTTGTTGCCGATGCCGTTCAACAAAGCGGTGATGCAGGAACTGACATCACCGATAAGCGGTGCATCAATCGCGACGTTGCTGTCGATTTCAGTCGGCGCGATATCGATCTGGATAAATTTCTTCGGCCCGTTTTCCTGCCCCCAGGTCTTGCCTTTACCGTGTGAAAGCAGCCAGTTCAGACGAGCGCCGATCAGCACCACCACATCCGCTTCTTTCAAAACGTAGGAGCGAGTGGCGGCGGCAGACAGTTCATGCGTATCCGGCAGCAAGCCTTTAGCCATCGACATCGGCAGGTAGGGGATGCCGGTTTTTTCGACGAAGGCACGAATCTCGGCATCGGCACGGGCGTAGGCCGCCCCTTTGCCCAGCAGAATCAGCGGTTTTTTAGCGTTCTTGAGTAGCTCAAGCGCACGGGTTACGGCATGTGGTGCGGGGAGCTGGCGCGGCGCAGGGTCGACGACCTTGATTAAGGATTTACGCCCGGCATCCTGTGGTAGGGTTTGCGAGAACAGTTTAGCGGGCAGATCCAGATAGACCCCACCGGGGCGTCCGGAGACGGCTGCACGAATGGCGCGAGCGATACCAATACCGATGTCTTCGGCTCGCAATACGCGAAAGGCGGCCTTACACAGCGGCTTGGCGATAGCCAGTTGATCCATCTCTTCGTAATCGCCTTGTTGCAAATCGACAATTTCACGCTCGCTGGAGCCGCTGATCAGGATCATCGGGAAGCAGTTGGTCGTGGCGTTGGCGAGAGCGGTCAGGCCGTTCAGGAAACCGGGTGCGGAAACCGTCATACAGATACCGGGTTTGGCGGTAAGGAAACCGGCCGCCGCCGCCGCGTTACCGGCGTGTTGTTCATGGCGGAAAGAGATAACCCGCAGTCCTTCCGCCTGGGCCATACGCAGCAGATCGGTAATCGGAATGCCGGGTAAACCGAAGAGGGTATCGATATCATTCAGTTTGAGTGCTTCAAGAAAAAGGTGAAAGCCATCAATCAGTGTTGTTTTTTCTGATGCTGCCGCATTGGCAGTATCGATTTCGGTAATAGAAGACATAAGACCTCGCTTTTAATTTCCAATGTCATGAATTTTTGTAGTGAATTTAAATTTCTAGTGAATTTAAATTTCTAGTGTGTGGGTATGAGCATTCCATTCGTTTCTTTCCAGACAGGAGGGTGTTTCCACAATGGAATAAGAATGAGCCCGGAAAGTAACGCCATAATGGAAGAGACAATAATGGTGAAGGAGTGACCGTAGGTGGAAATTAAATAAGCGGAGAAGACACCGCCATAAATTCCCCCTAAGCCTTTGGCTGAGGCATACAACATGCCGTAATTGGAGCCGGAAGCAACTTCACCGTAGTAATACCCTACAATTGATGCAAACAGCGAATATAATGCTCCCCAGAAGAATATCGAGATAATACAACTGCTGATAAAACCTGTTGCGCTATTGGCTTTAGCGAAAAATAACGCCACGAGAGAAAACACGCCACACAGGATATAAAAGATGGTCATGGTTTTATCGATGCCAATCTTGTCTGCAATCCAGCCGCCAACAACCCGGCTAAGGCCGCTGGTGATTGCCATTCCGACGGTAACGATGGTGCCTGCTGCCAAACTGAAGTGGAATGCTGACGCAAATTTGATGCTATTTGAAATAAAGGTCAGGCCGGATGCGGAGACTAAAACGAAAGAGGCAATTAACACCCAGAACTGCCAGGTATGCATTGCTTCTCCCATACTGTATTGTTTCTCGCACGGGCGTTTTACTACGGTATGCTTTTTTGCCGATGATGGGGTGAAATAACGCCAGCCTTTCGGTGGGTCTTTCATCAATAAGCCGGTGATAATGATAACGCCAGAGATGATCGCCGCCATAATAAAAATGACATTGAAGAAGGTACTGTCTGGGGCGTTGTCTGGAATGCTACGGATGGGGAAAATAAAGGGTAATGCTCCCCAGGAGAAAGCGGCGGAAATAAGACCGATAGTGATATTCCTGTGATCAGGGAACCATTTGTTGCAGGTGGTTATCGCTGCGTTGTAGACAAATCCGCAGAAAAAACACCCAATACACCAGACGATGAGCACGACTTTATAGGACAACGTCTGCCCAAATGCGCACACCAGCAGCCCGATGCCTGAAAAGATACCCGCGACGACAGACACGACCTTGGGGCCAAACTTGTCACGAAAAATCCCACCGGGCAGGGTGCCGAATGCCTGGAAAATAACGAACATACTAAACATTAACGATATTTTTGTCGGTTCCCAGTCATATATTTTGGCAAAGTGCGGGGCAATAACCGACCAGGCATATTCATAAGGGCTAATAACAGACATCGCCAGAAAAGCCAATACAAAAAGCCACCATCGATTAAAGCCGAGTATTTCCTTATCCGTTCGATTCCGCACATCTATTCTTTCACTCATAATACACTCTCCTGACTTCGAGGATTTGAAAATAAGGGGTGGAGTGAAACACCGAAGAAATCGCTAACCATAATCTGGTTGGCTATTTTCAACGTGTTTCACTTGCTTTATTAATACCCGTCATATTTCAGGTTTCCGGTGTTATGACAGTCATTAAAATGATTATTCCATTGGTGATAAAGTCAGATGGAAAGTCATTTCTGCTAACTAATTCACAAGTATTTTAATTTTTATCAATTTATTTCCATTGAATAAAATCCCGTGGCTATTTGAATAATTTCATCGATTGATTTATTGACAGTAAAATGTAATTGCTCTTCGTTCTGTTTCTGGTATTTATTAATAACCACAAGGTACTGAATGTGGAAATGTTTTTTTTTAATCTATCGATGACTTAAAATCATGAATATCTCAAATATATCGTTAAGGCAGTTGCGTATTTTTCTGGCGGTGGCTGAACATCATAGTTTTAGTCGTGCAGGAAACATGGTTTCCCTGACACAATCCGCGATGAGTCACAGTATTGGTGATCTGGAAAATGAGCTGGGCGTCAGATTATTTAAACGGACAACCCGTGAGGTGGTATTAACGCAGGAAGGGGCAGATTTGTCGCAAGACCTTCGCCGTGTTTTGGGTGATCTGGAAACGACGCTGTGTAATGTCCAGAGTTGGGGAGAGCGGCGTCGCGGGCTGGTGCATGTAGCAACCAGCCCCACCATCTCGGCGGGGATCATGCCTGACTGCATCGCGCAAATCGCTGAAAATTATCCGCACGTCAATTTAGTCATCCATGACCGGGTACAGCAGCAAGCGATGCAGATGGTCATGGACGAGGAGGTTGATTTTGGTGTGGTGATCGAACCCGCTGTACCGTCCGATTTGTACACCGAAACATTCATGGAGGAGCCATTTTGTCTGGTACTGCCGGAGCATCACCCGATTGCCCGGCTGAAGCGAGTGACATGGTGTGACTTGCAGAATCAGGAACTGGTGTTGCTTGACTATGCCTCAGGCAGCCGCCCTTTAATCGACAATGCGTTGATTCGTCATGGTGTCACACCGCATGTCATTCAGGAGCTTGGGCATGTCACCACCATCTTTCGTATTTTGCAGTCAGGTATTGGGGTTTCGGTCATTCCACAACTGGCATTATCTTCCCTTGAATTTTCCGGGCTGGCAGTCCGTCAGTTATGGCCAATCGAGAACCGACGATTGCAATTGGTCCGCCGTCGTAATCGTTCGCTCTCCACTGCGGCAACCGCAGTATGGACGTTAATCCAGACGCTGTGCCAGGCCTGAGTGTGACCGGCTTGAGTTAGCGGGCACATGTCGTATACATAATGAAAAAACAGATTGATGATGGGTCGCCACAGGCGGCGAGCTTGCTTTGTCATCAGTCATTCGCGGGTCAATACTTTTCATGTTTCCAGAACAGCGGATCTGACCATGCTGGACGTCAGGAACGCGTCAGACCGGCTATTCGTCATATTTCATTGCGTCAATATCAGGGAAGGTCAATACATCAGGTGGGTAAGCGTTTTATTCGCGTGGACGCAGGTGGCGTTGCTTTTGCTACTGGCATGACAGGTGATGCTGTGTGAGACAAGGGTGGACGTTATCGTTGTTGTCGGCGTTGTTCTGGCGGGCGGTCTGGTGGGATGATAACCCCTCATCATGATCAAAAGGAGTAACACCGTGTCAGCGCAATGGGAGAAAAAGGACTATCAGGTGTCGACGGATCCGCAGCAGCTCGATCTGGATACCATTCATGGCTATCTCACCACCTCCAGTTGGGCAGCAGGCATCGATCGGGAAACTGTCGCACTGTCTATCGCCAACAGCCTGTGTTTCGGGCTTTATCATCAGGGCCGCCAGATTGGCTTTGCCCGCATGGTGACCGATTTCGCTACCTTCGGCTATCTGTGCGATGTGTTTGTACTGCCCGTACATCAGGGTGCCGGGCTGGGCCGTTTTTTGGTGGAATGCACGGTCAACCATCCGCGATTGCAGCGCTTGCGCCGTCAATTGCTGCTTACCTCTACCGCGCCGTGGCTATACCAGAAAGTGGGCTACGAGCCGGTTAACCGTCAGGATTATGCCTGGACCTTTGTCCGCCAGGATATCTACAGCACCGGGATGGCAGGCTGAGGTCAGCGGTTCATCATCAGGCTTTTATACCCGTCATACTTCAAGTTGCAGGTGCGTTGGCTGCGTTACTCGGTCCATTTCATGGGCCTCGCCCCTTCGGGGCCGCTGCAAGCAGCGTTCAAATCGGCTTACGCCAATTTGTCACTCACCCCAGTCACTTACTTATGTAAGCTCCTGGGGATTCACTCGGTTGCCGCCTTCCTGCAACTCGAATTATTTTGGGTACATTCCGATATTGAGGCCAGGTTGGCCTTCATTTTCTGCAATACCTGTGCGAACTGGTGGCGCTCTTCCGGCGTTACATCGGCAAAGGCGCGTTGCAACAGGCTGGTGCGAGCATCGGCGAACTGGCGATGTGTGTCCTCACCTTTTTTCGTCAGTAACACTACCTGTGCCCGCCGGTCGGTCGGCGAAGGCTGGCGGGTGATCAGCCCCAGCGTTTCCAGATCTTTCAGCAGACGGGCAATCTGCGCTTTGTCCCGCCCCATGTACTGCGCCAGAAAATGCTGGCTCTTGCCGGGGTGGCGAGCTATCAGCCCCAGCGTGCGTGCCTGAAACGGGGCGAGGCCCGTCTGCGTCAGTGCATCGCTCTCCTGCAGACGTTGTTTAAAACCGTGGATCAGTTCTCCCAGCAGCTCAAAGGTCTGGGTATCAAGGGTGTCACGCATCAATTTGTTGACCTTATCAACCATTTGGTTTATATGTTCATATGGTTGATAATGTCAACCATATGGCGACGCCGGGCCGCCCATGCCATCGCACGATTCAAACCGCACAACCGCAAGGATAAAATCATGCCTTATCACTATCGTATCACGCTGGAAAATATCACCGATAATCGCGACGAAACGCCACAAAATCGCGCACTGACGTTTGACGTCACCAATCATGACGATATTCTGGAAATCATTGAGAAAGTTCGGTCAAAGGGGATTTTGCCGGACTCGGAGGTCGCCGCGTTCTGCACCGGGCTGAAGCTGTTTAGCGAGGTCATGATGACCCACCGCAAAGACGCTCTGTTTCAGGAATTGGCTCCCGCATTTCGGGACTTTATGCTGCGGCTGAAACGGGGGGAAACGGCCTGATGTGATCTGTCGCGTCTCCCTGATGGCATGGACCGCCAGTAAATATGAGTGAAATTCGGGCGTGCTTGCCGTCATCGGCGTGCGGTTTTCTCCGTGTGCCCAAGTACGCATGATGATATTTCAATGGGAGATCGTAATTTATGCATCAGTATGCGCTGGTAGGTGATGTCGGTGGAACCAACGCACGTCTTGCCCTTTGCGAGCTGGCGAATGGGCATCTGTCACACAGTAAACAGTACGCGGTTCACGAGCACGACAGTCTGGAAGACGCCATTCGTCTGTTTCTGACGGAACACGCGGCGCTCACTATCAAAGAAGCCTGCATTGCCATTGCCTGCCCGGTGACCGATGACTGGGTGGAGATGACCAACCATCACTGGGCGTTCTCCATTGAGGCCATGCGGCAGAGCCTGGGGTTTGAGCGTCTGGCGGTGATCAACGATTTTACCGCCGTCAGCATGGCGATTCCGGTGTTAACGCCGGAGGATGTGATTCGGTTGGGCGGCGCTGATGCAGTCGCTGGTAAGCCGGTGGCGGTATACGGTGCCGGAACCGGGCTTGGCGTGGCGCACTTGCTGCCGGTGAACGGCAAATGGCTAAGCCTGCCGGGCGAGGGCGGTCACGTGGATTTCGCGTCCAACAGCGAAGAAGAGGACATCCTGTTGCAGGTGCTGCGTCAGGAACTGGGGCACGTTTCCGCTGAGCGCGTGCTGTCCGGGCCGGGGCTGGTGAATATTTATCGGGCGATCGTCAAGGCGGACGACCGGGTGCCGGAAGCGCTGACGCCGCAGGTGGTGTCCGAACGGGCGCTGGCGCACAGCGATGTGGACTGCCTGCGCGCGCTGTCGCTGTTCTGCGTACTGATGGGGCGTTTCGGCGGCAATCTGGCGCTGACGCTCGGCACCTTCGGCGGTGTCTACATCGCTGGCGGCATCGTGCCGCGTTTTCTGGAATTCTTCCGCAACTCGGGTTTTCGCAGCGCCTTTGAAGACAAAGGCCGTTTCCGCGATTACCTCGCCGACATCCCGGTGTTCATGATCACCCACCCACAGCCAGGGCTGCTGGGCGCGGGCGCGTATCTGCGTCAGGCGCTGGGCCAGACGCTGTAACTCCTTTATCTCGCGCGGAGAGCCTATTCGTCAGGCAACCAAAACAGGTTGCCTGATGGTTTGTATTCCCTGGATGTGAGCGCGATAGCTAAGACTGGAGCGGTGTTATTGCAGCGGTGAGGCAGGTAAGGCAACGAGTGGCGTTTCCTGCACATTTTCGATCATATTCATCTCAAATCCCGACATATCGGCATGAAATGCATCGCTGGACATATAAGCGAGTGCGGTTGTTTGAATGTCCACGCCGTCGGCATAGCTCACCAGTGCCACCACCTGGCGATCGTTCTCCTGTGGTCGAAAAACACCATGTGTTTCGATGTGGAACAACTTCAGGCTCTCAATGTGGTGATACCAGATTTCAGCGTACTGACTAGCCGCGACCGCCGTTTTCAATGTGTAGGTTCTTAACTGAAAGACAGACATCATGACATCTCCTGAGTGTGTGCTTCGCCCGGAGTATTGATGATCTGATGCGAGAGGAATGACGCCATTTGTGCGGACGAGATGAGTACAAATGGAAAAACGCACGCAATGCGCCTTGTTTGCCCCGCGTCAGCATCAGCCACTGTGCAGGTGGGTAATAATTCGCCGAGAGTGCGGGTTTTTTTATTTCATAAAATTTGAATGATATCTGCAAATAAACCCGGTTTTAACGTGGCGATAACAGGTCTATTATCACTTTCATCGAAGGCGATAACGCCTCCAGTTAAGAACACTAACCGAATTCCAAGTGAAGGATATTGACCATGAAATCTATCAAAAATGTTGTTGCAGTTATCGCGTTGGCTACCCTTTCTTTCGGCACTTTTGCGGCGACCGAAGTACAGCACGCTGGCAGCCAGTCTGTTGGCACCGTGAGCGCCACCGCCGGTACGCTGGACAGCCTGCAGGCCAGCCTGTCTGAAAAAGCACAGGCCGCTGGAGCTAAATCATTCCGCATCATCTCCGCCACCGGCAACGACAATCAGCTGCGCGGTGTAGCAGAAATCTACAATTGATCATTGGTTTCCATGTCGCACAGGCCGCCTTCGGGCGGCTTTTTTGTGTATGGAATGTTCAGATATCAGATGCCGGCTTCTTTTCGCGCCCGTTCCACCTCTTCGGCCAGAATGGCGACGCCCTGCTCGATTTTTTCCGGCTCCGGCACATAGTTCATGCGCAGGCACTGGTGGGCGTGCGACCATTCCTGCTCCAGACCAGGGAAGAAGTAGTGGCCCGGCACCATCAGCACACCGCGTTGTTTCAGCCGCTGGTACAGCACTTCGGTGGTGATCGGCAGGTCTTTGAACCACAGCCACAGGAAAATCGCCCCTTCCGGTTTGTGGATCAGGCACACCTCTGGCGACAGATAACGACGAATGATGGCGATAGCCTGCTCCACCCGTTGACGGTAGAACGGCCGCACCACGTCGTTAGAGAGCCGCAGCAGGTCGCCGCGCTGAATCATCTCGTGGGCCAGCGCCGGGCCGATGGAGCCGGGTGCCAGGCTGACGATGCCGTTCATGTTGCCAAGCGCTTCGATCACCTGCTCCGAACCGATCACGATGCCGCAGCGCGAGCCGGGCAGACCGAGTTTCGACAGGCTCATGCACAGGATGGTGTTCGGGTTCCACAACGGCGTGGCGTCGCTGAAAATAATGCCGGGGAACGGCACGCCGTAGGCGTTGTCGATCACCAGCGGAATCTGATGTTCGCGGGCCAGTGCATCCAGATGCTGCAACTCTTCGTCGGTCAGCACATTGCCGGTGGGATTGGTGGGCCGCGAGACGCAAATCATGCCGATGTCGTCGGTGATGCGCAGTTGTTCGAAGTCGACGTGGTATTTGAATTGCCCTTCGGGCAATAGCTCAATTTGGGGGCGAACGGAGACGAACATGTCTTCATCCAACCCGGAATCGGCGTAACCGATGTATTCCGGTGCCAGCGGGAATAGCACACGACGGCGCTGGCCGTCGTCGGTGCGGCCGGCAAACAGGTTAAACAGGTAGAAAAACGCACTTTGGCTGCCGTTGGTCAGTGCAATATTCTGTGGTCCAATCTCCCAACCCAGCTGTTCGCGCAGCAGGCTGGAGAGCGAATGCAGTAGCACATCCTTGCCTTGCGGACCGTCGTAGTTGCACAGGGCATCGGTCAGTTTTCCTTGATCCAGCAAGTCGCGACACAACTGCTGAAAATAATCGTCCATCGCCGGGATATGAGCTGGATTGCCACCGCCCAGCATGATGGCTCCGGGGGTACGCAGCCCGTCGTTCAGGTCGTCCATCAATTGGGTAATGCCAGCATGGCGGGTAAATTTGTTGCCGAAACGGGAAAAGTTCATAGTTTGTCAATAAAGGGTAACGCACAGGTAAACCGACACCTTAGCGCGCGTGTCGGGCAGGTGCAATCGCAACAGAAAATCCATCACCACTCTTTATGCTATATATTTTTGTTATGGAAAAATAATTAACTATTGTCATTACTGTGCTGTTTCAGCATAACCCATCCACATGGTGCCAAAAGCTGAACGTGCGTCAGCTTTTATCTGATTTATCTCACGTTTTTCCTGCAAAAATACTCACCATGCTTATTAAAATTGTGATGAATAATCCAAATTCATCGCGAAAAAAGAGCAGTTGGTTATCTGGTGATAGCAGTCACATTCTCCCGTCAGCCGGATTTGTAGTCTTTTAGCTCCGCAGGCTTAATCAATTCAGCTATAAGGACGAATGGGATGAAAAACGTACTGGCAATAAGTATCGCTCTGGCGCTGGTTTCCTGGCAGGCATCAGCTCAGACCTTTGTGCTGACGGATGTTGAAAGCAGCACCGAGAAAGGAAACTGGCAGATCAGCAGCGACACGCTGAAGATCAAAGATCAGCGCTTCAGCATTGAACAGAAAGTACTGCACGGCGGACGTCAGGAAGGCAGCAAAATTCTTACTATCACCAGCCCGAATGGGCTGCAAATCACCCTCAGTCCGACTCGCGGCATGGATTTGTTGCATGTGACTGGTAAAAACATCCGGCTGGGCTGGGATTCACCGGTGGATGAGGTGGTGAACCCGAATACCATCACGCTTGAAAGCCGCAACGGGCTGGGCTGGCTGGAAGGTTTCAATGAGATGATGGTGCGCTGCGGGTATGAGTGGACCGGCCACCCGGTCACCAGCGACGGCATGATTTACACCCTGCACGGTCGCGCCGGTAATACACCGGCGTCGAAAGTTGTCGTGGATGTCAGCGACAAAGCACCCTACACCATCACTGTGCGCGGCTTGCTGAAGGAGAACAGCTTCAAGAAATCTAACCTCGAAACCTGGACCGAACTGCGTTACGTGCCGGGTAGCGAGTCCTTTACCGTACACGATGTGCTGACCAACAAGTCGGATTACGCCCGCGATTACCAGATCATCTACCACAGCAATTTCGGTACGCCGATTCTGGAAGAAGGGGCACGTTTCCTCGCGCCAGTGAAAGAGATTTCACCGTTTAATGACTACGCCAAAGCGGGTCTGAAAAGCTGGCAGACGTATAAAGGACCGACTAAAGACTTCGACGAGATGGTGTTTAACATGACGCCGTACGCGGATAAAGAGGGCAAGACGCTGGCGGCACTGGTGAATCGCGCTGGCGACAAAGGGGTGTCGATCGCTTTTGATACCCATCAGTTGCCGCTGCTGACGCTGTGGAAAAACACCGATACCCTGAAACAGGGCTACGTTACCGGCATCGAACCCGGCACCAATTACGCCTACCCGGTCACCATCGAACGCCAGCAGGGAAGGGTGAAGAAGCTGCAACCCGGCCAGAGCACCACGTTTGAGCTGACCTACAGCCTGTTGAGCAGCCCGGCGGCGGTACAACAAACCGAGCAGAAAGTGAAAGCGATTCAGGGCGATCGCGCCACGACGCTGACCGAAAAACCGATTGCGGTGGAGTGATCGCGCTTACCGTAGGTTAAGGTCAGGATTCGTGCTGTGATTCCGCCTTCCTGATATCAGGAGGGCGGAATATTGAAGATAAAACGGAGGTAACGTGCTGAATTACTTCAGCACGTCCGGATTGACGCAGTTTTCTTTGACGTTGCCGCTCAGTGCGGCGATCAGGTTATCTACCGCGCAGGCCGCCATGCTATAGCGGGTTTCATGGGTAGCGGAGCCGATATGCGGCAGCGCAACCACGTTGGGCAACTTCAGCAGCGGCGAGTCCACCGGCAGCGGTTCCTGCTCGAACACATCCAGACCGGCAGCGTAAATAGTGCCGTCAGTCAGCGCGTCAATTAACGCCGGTTCGTCGATAACCGGACCGCGACCGATGTTGATCACAATCGCGCTGGACTTCATTTTCTTCAACTGCTCACGTCCAATCAGATGATGGGTCTGCGGGGTCAGCGGCAGGGTAATGCACAGAAAATCCGACTCTGCCAGCAAGCCGTCCAGATCACGATAACCAGCATTGAAGCGGGTTTCTGCTTCCTGATGATGACGGCGGGCGTGGTACAGCACCGGCATACCGAAGCCCAAATGCGCACGCTGTGCTACCGCCAGACCGATACGCCCCATACCCAGAATACCGATGGTTTTGTGGTGCACGTCAATGCCAAACCAGTCTTGATCGACACTGGTTTTCCACTCCCCGGCTTTAACCCGCTCTGCCACTTCCAGCCCGCGGCGGGCGGTCATCAGCATCAGCGTCAGCACCGCATCCGCCACCGTTTCCGTCAGGGCGGTTGGCGTGTGCATCAGCAACGCTCCTTTGTCGTTCAGGGTGGCGAGGTCGATATTGTCGTAGCCGACCGAAATGGTTGAGACGGCGCGCAGGCGCGGTAAATGGGAGAGAAATTCCCGGCTAACCGTGGCGCTGGAGCCGATCAGGCCTTCCACCCGTTCCAGTACGGGGTGATCGACTGGCGGCAGCCCGTTGAATTCATGCACGGTGGCGTATTGTTCAAGGCGAGCGCGCAGGGCGTCAGGGATACTTCTGTAGAGGATCACTTCAGGTTTCATCAGTTCACTCCGGCTGATAGGCGATTGTCTGATTAGCGCGACGGTTGTATGTAAACGCGATTTTTGAAAAGAGTTCTCAGCTAGCTTCGCATATTGATGCCCGGTCTTTGCCGTGCCATCGCCCAAAAACGATTGGATGATTCAATGAAATACGATGGTAAACAGTCATATATGCTTATTATCCGCGCGCTATTCACGCGCAGCGCCGGATGCGAAGCGATTTGTTCTGTTGGGGAGCGCGCCGCCCGACCCGTAAGGCATAAATTAGCCCAGAGGCGACGAGTTCTAAACCGGTTGCTTCAGGCATGATGGTCGACATGGTGGGAGACTGCAAGCCAGAGGGGAGTCGGGTGGCGCGCCTTCTAATGTGCCAGAAGGCGCACGCCCGCTAAAAACCCTGGTATTGGCTGAAATCAGCGGTGTTGCAAAAAAGATGAAATAATTGGCAGCCATACTCACGCCAGCGGCATGAGTTGGTATGTTATAAAGTATCATTTCATGGCGGTAATGCAACCGTAGCGGGACGTTCTTCGGCTATACCAGCCTGATTCAGGACATGACGGAGGCGAGCAACGCTTGGTCCTGCCAGTGCAGGATCAGCAGGTTAGCTTGAGTTTCGGATTGATAGCTTTCCTGTACGGTAATAAACCCCTGTTTGCGGTAAAAGGCACAGGCGCGGTGGTTTTGCTGATACACCTCCAGGCTGAGCATGGGAAAGCGGTGTTGGACATGTTGCATCAGCGCCGCACCCACTCCCCGGCCGTACAGGTTGTGATGGACAAACAGCGCACCGATAAAACGCTGATCCATCACACTGATAAAACCGCCGATGCCTTGTTCATCCTCATAAATCCAGGTCTGCGAGTGGGGGATATAATGCCCGCGCACCAGTTCCTCGCTTTCCCGCCAATAGTGCGGCGCGATAAACGGATGCGCCAGGGTGGTGCTTTCCAGCCACAGCCGCACCAGCAGATCCAGATCCTGCGGACGATAAGGGCGGATCACAGCGCCTCCGGACGACAAAAGCATTCAGTGGTATGGTCGTTCACCAGTCCAGCGGCCTGCATAAAGGCGTAACAGATAGTCGAGCCGATGAAGGTAAAGCCACGTTTTTTCAACGCTTTTGACATGGCGTCCGACACCGTTGTCTTCGCGGGCACGTCGGCCAGCGAGGCGTGTCGGTTGACAACCGGTTGGTGGTCGACGAAGGACCAGATAAAAGCGGCGAAGTCTTCTCCTTGCTGCTGCATCGCCAGCCAGGCGCGAGCATTGCGGATGATGGCTTCAATTTTGCCGCGGTGGCGGATGATGCCTGGGTCCAGCACCAGCCGGTTTACGTCGTCGTCGGTCATGGCGGCGACGCGATGGGGATCAAATCCGTGGAAGCAGCGGCGGTAGTGTTCCCGTTTTTTGAGCACGGTTATCCACGACAGCCCGGCCTGCTGGCCTTCAAGACACAACAGTTCAAACAGTTCCCGTCCGTCGGTGCAGGGCTTCCCCCACTCGTTGTCATGATAATCCTGGTACAACGTGTCCTGCGTGACCCAACCACAGCGTGTCATCCTCTTCTCCTTGCTCCCCGGTTGAGATTCACCGGCATTGTTGGTATTGATGATGGCCGGTTTCAGCGCATCACCCGCGTGGCTGGGCGATCATCAGCCTAAGCGCGGTGCGATGCAACCCTGCGCAGACAGGGGCCGTGTGAGGCATGACGCCGGAAATAACAGAGTATAAACGACAGGGGACAATAATGGGGATTGAGTGGGTGCTGGCCTATCTGGCGCTGGGTGCCGTGGTGGGTTTTATGGCTGGATTACTGGGCATTGGCGGGGGCGGTATCATGGTGCCGGTGCTGACGGCGCTATTTGCCGCGCAGGGGGTGGAAACGTCGCATCTGGTGCATCTGGCACTGGGCACATCAATGGCGGCGATTGTGATTACCGCCATCTCCAGTCTGCGTACGCATCATCAACATCAGGCGGTGCTGTGGCCGGTGGTGTGGCGTATCACGCCAGCGATTCTGGTGGGGACCTTCGCCGCCACCTGGCTGGCGGCGCTGTTGCCGACCCGCGCGCTGGCGATTTTCTTTTCCTGCTTCATGGCGTATGTCTCGTTACAAATGGTGCTGAACATTAAGCCCAAATCCCACCGGCAGTTGCCGGGCGTGCCGGGTATGTCGCTGGCTGGGCTGACCATCGGCGGTATTTCCGCGCTGGTTGCTATTGGCGGCGGGTCGCTCACCGTACCGTTTTTGACCTGGTGTAACGTGCGCATCCAGCAGGCTATCGGCACATCGGCGGCGGTTGGTTTGCCGATTGCCTTGTCCGGTGCGCTGGGATACGTGATTAACGGCTGGTCGGCTACCGGCTTGCCCGCGTTCAGCGTGGGGTATGTCTCGTTACCTGCGGTGGTGCTGATCTCCGCAGTCAGTTTCTTCACCGCGCCGGTGGGCGCGCGTCTGGCGCACCGACTGCCGGTCGCCACGTTGAAAAAGGCGTTCGCCGGGTTATTGCTGCTGCTGAGCCTGAAAATGTTGCAGACCGTGTTCGCAGGCTAATCACCACGGGAACCGGAAGGAAAAGCGGACTACAGAGCAATGCGGCCCAAGTTGTTGCCGCATTCTGGCTGTATATCTTGCACTCAGAGGGTATACTGGCGCCTTCATTGTAAAAACCACTTGTATCGCGTGCGAATCCAACATGCAAAAGTTTGATACCAAGACCTTTCAGGGCCTGATCCTGACGTTACAGGATTACTGGGCACGTCAAGGCTGCACCATCGTCCAACCACTGGACATGGAAGTCGGCGCTGGCACTTCTCACCCTATGACCTGCCTGCGCGCGCTTGGCCCGGAGCCGATCGCCGCCGCTTATGTGCAGCCGTCCCGCCGTCCTACCGACGGCCGCTACGGTGAGAACCCCAACCGTCTGCAACACTATTACCAGTTTCAGGTGATCATTAAGCCATCGCCGGACAACATTCAGGAGCTGTACCTCGGCTCGCTGAAAGAGCTGGGTATGGACCCGACCATTCACGACATCCGTTTCGTGGAAGACAACTGGGAAAACCCGACGCTGGGTGCCTGGGGACTGGGCTGGGAAGTGTGGCTCAACGGCATGGAAGTGACCCAGTTCACCTATTTCCAGCAGGTGGGTGGTCTGGAGTGCAAGCCGGTAACCGGCGAGATCACCTACGGTCTGGAACGTCTGGCGATGTACATTCAGGGCGTGGACAGCGTTTACGACCTGGTGTGGAGCGACGGCCCGCTGGGTAAAACCACTTACGGCGACGTGTTCCATCAGAACGAAGTGGAGCAGTCCACCTATAACTTCGAATACGCCGACGTGGATTTCCTGTTTACCTGCTTCGAGCAGTACGAAAAAGAAGCCCAGCAGTTGCTGGCGCTGGAAAAACCGCTGCCGCTGCCTGCCTACGAGCGCATTCTGAAAGCCGCCCACAGCTTCAACCTGCTGGACGCGCGCAAAGCCATTTCCGTGACCGAACGTCAGCGCTACATCCTGCGGATCCGTACCCTGACCAAAGCGGTGGCGGAAGCCTACTACGCCTCCCGCGAGGCGCTGGGCTTCCCGATGTGCAATCGAAAAAAGAGCTGAGAGGCAGCGATGACAGACAAGACGTTTCTGGTGGAAATCGGCACGGAAGAGCTGCCGCCGAAGGCTTTGCGCAATCTGGCGGAATCTTTTGCCGCTAATTTTACCGCTGAACTGGATACGGCCGGGCTGGGTTATCAGTCGGTCAGCTGGTTTGCAGCACCGCGCCGTCTGGCGCTGAAAGTCGCCGGTCTGAGTGCGTCTCAGCCGGACAGGGAAGTGGAAAAACGCGGGCCAGCCATCGCGCAGGCGTTTGACGCCGAAGGCAAACCGACCAAAGCGGCCGAAGGCTGGGCACGTGGCTGCGGCATCACCGTTGAGCAGGCCGAACGCCTGACCACCGACAAGGGCGAATGGCTGCTGTTCCGCGCGCAGGTGAAAGGCGAAGCGGCGCAGGCGCTGCTGCCGGGCATGGTTAGCACCGCGCTGGCGAAGCTGCCGATCCCGAAATTGATGCACTGGGGTGACAAAGACACCCAGTTTGTGCGTCCGGTGCACACCGTAACCCTGCTGCTGGGCGACGAATTGGTCCCCGGCACCGTGCTGGGCATCGACTCTGCCCGCACCCTCCGCGGCCACCGCTTTATGGGCGAGCCGGAATTCACCATCGATAACGCCGACCAGTATCCGCAGATTCTGCTGGAGCGCGGCAAGGTGCTTGCCGACTACGAGGCGCGTAAAGCCAGAATCAAAGCGGATGCCGAAGCGGCCGCCCGCAACATTGGCGGTAACGCCGATCTGAGCGACAGCCTGCTGGAAGAAGTCACCTCGCTGGTGGAATGGCCGGTGGTGCTGACCGCGAAGTTCGAAGAGAAATTCCTGGCGGTGCCAGCGGAAGCGCTGGTGTACACCATGAAAGGCGACCAGAAATACTTCCCGGTTTACGACAACAACGGCAAGCTGCTGCCTAACTTCATCTTTGTTGCCAACATCGAGTCCAAAGACCCGCAGCAGATCATCGCCGGTAACGAGAAGGTAGTACGCCCGCGTCTGGCCGATGCTGAATTCTTCTTCAATACCGACCGTAAAAAACGCCTCGAAGATCATCTGCCACGTCTGGAAACCGTGCTGTTCCAGCAACAGTTGGGCACGCTGCGCGACAAGACCGACCGTATCGCGGCGCTGGCTGGCTGGGTGGCTGAGCAGATTGGTGCTGATGTTAATCACGCCAAACGTGCGGGCTTGCTGTCCAAATGCGACCTGATGACCAACATGGTGTTCGAATTCACCGATACTCAGGGCGTGATGGGGATGCACTACGCCCGTCACGACGGCGAAGCCGAAGACGTGGCGGTGGCGCTGAACGAACAGTATCAGCCGCGCTTTGCCGGTGACGAGCTGCCGTCTTCGCCGGTAGCCTGTGCGCTGGCGATCGCCGACAAGATGGATACCCTGGCGGGGATCTTTGGTATCGGTCAGCACCCGAAAGGCGACAAAGACCCGTTCGCGCTACGCCGCGCCGCGCTGGGTGCATTGCGTATCATCGTGGAAAAACGTCTGCCGCTGGACTTGCAAACCCTGACCGAAGAAGCGGTGCGCCTGTACGGTAACAAGCTGACTAACGCCAACGTGGTGGACGATGTGATCGAATTCATGCTGGGCCGCTTCCGCGCCTGGTATCAGGAAGAAGGTCACAGCGTGGACACCATTCAGGCGGTGCTGGCGCGCCGTCCGACTCGCCCGGCAGATTTCGACGCCCGTGTGAAAGCGGTGAGCCATTTCCGCACGCTGGAGCAAGCTGCCGCGTTGGCCGCTGCCAACAAGCGCGTGTCCAACATTCTGGCTAAATCCACCGAAAGGCTGAACGACAGCGTGCAGGCGGCGTTGCTGAAAGAGAACGAAGAAATTCAGCTGGCGACCTATGTCACCGCGCTGACCAGCAAGCTGGCACCGTGGTTTGCCGAAGGCCGTTATCAGGAAGCGCTGGTGGAACTGGCCCAGCTGCGTGAGTCGGTGGACAACTTCTTCGATAAGGTGATGGTGAACGCTGAGGATCAGCAGGTGCGTATCAACCGCCTGACGCTGCTCAACGAACTGCGCAACCTGTTCCTGAAAGTTGCGGATATCTCCGTGTTGCAGTAATTCAGGTTGCAGCTAATCAGCTGGATATGCCCGTAAACAGAGAGCCTCCGAATGGAGGCTCTTTTTTATCATAAAGGGCAGTTGGCTGTATTGCGGTTAAGCCGGTACGTGGCTGGTATCGGTTGATATTTCACGAATGACTTTTTGTACCCATGCACAGAGTGTGTACTGATGATAGATATTTTCTGGTACAGCTTGGTAAGGGGTATGGATGAAATCAGGTGGAACGGAGCCATCCTGATTCAGAACACACACATTTTGCGGGTTATAAAAATCGTAACTGGTAATATAGGGATTGGTGGTAATCAATTTTTTATTATAAGCCATTGATTCGTAGGCTCGAAATGATAATCCTGTCTGTTGACCTTGCAGAATATCCAGAATGGCTCGGGAATTATTAATTTCATGAGCCAGTTCAGCGCCCAGTAATAATTTTTCTGATATTTTTATTCTTTCATCTTTTATATTTTTTGGTTTTCCAGCCTTTCCGACATAAAAGATAATATTGGATTTTAGCTGGGGATGCTTATCAAGAAAATGGATTGCCTGCCTATATCTTTCCGGTGTGAAGCTCATAATAGAAAAAACATCATACTCACACGCCTGGTAAGAAAGCGTACTTTTCCAGGCCGGATCAATGTAATTGGTGATTTTGGCAAAGTGAAATTGGTCGCAATCCTCACTGTCAAAACTGAGTACATGATCGAACTGGTTGAGATATAAAGCATTATTAGGGGCTTTTTTTAGACTGTCCCACAATGTGGCGACAAGCTTTTTTCCATGCCGGTGAAGTATTTCCAGATGCTGTTGATTGAACAACTTAGGTTCCGTCATGATAATGGCGTCAAATGGCTCTCTGCCGATAAAAAAATTGTGCAGGCCAAGTTTGATTTGATTATCAAGAACAAGGCGTTTGTAGTTCTTGCCTGTTATCGCTTTATAGCATTTCGCGATGATTTTATGACGCGAATCAAAATAGCTAAACGTTGATAAGTCGCAATGGTCAATATGGATGACGTCGTGACCCTGCCGCTTCATCTCCGCCACAATGGGTGTAGCCAAATCGGCCCAATTTGGGCAAATAAATAATAAACGCATGACGCTATCAACCCCGTGATAGTTTTTTACCCGTCATACTTCAAGTTGCAGGTGCGTTGGCTGCGTTACTCGGCCCATTTCATGGGCCTCGCCCCTTCGGGGTCGCTGCAAGCAGCGTTCAAATCGGCTTACGCCAATTTGTCATTCACCCGAGTCACTTACCTGAGTAAGCTCATCGGGATGAAATGAGAGACATCCTGTCTCTCACCAGAGGCCAGCCGTTGGCTGGTCAAATTCGTTCCCGACGAATTTGTCACTCGGTTGCCGCGTTACAAGGCTCAAATGAGCCTTGCCCTGAAGGGCCAACGCTTCGCGTTGTTCAAAACGCAATACGTTTTGTCCTGCAACTTGAATTATTTAGGGTATATTATTCATCAGATAGAGCGGGTACGGCACTGACCGGCTGTATCGGATTAATACGAAAATTATAATTTAGTGAGAATGTAGCACTAAAAGTCACGAAAAATCCAGATGGACACGTGGTTTCTTCATGAAGACCATGTGGTATTTAAGCCGTGTTTTGTGGTGTATACCCTGGGTTATTGCGTGCGTGGGGTGGTCAGCGTCGGGTTGCACCGATGTAAGACTCTGTGGGTATCCCGATGATTCAGGCAGCCTGAAGACAACCGGCTGACGTGTGTCAGCCGGATAAGTTGGCAAGATTATCAAGGATCAGGCATCCGCGGGTTCGATCACCATCAGTAACTGCCCCGCCTGCACCTGATGGCCGGGCTGGCGGTATAGGGTGTGGATGGTGCCAGCCACTGGTGCGGTGATGGGAATTTCCATTTTCATTGACTCCAGAATCCCTACCAGTTGACCTGCGCTGACGCTATCGCCGGGAGCTACCAGCCACTGCCAGACGCTGCCCGCCACCTGGCTTTCCACACCGTAGCCGTCGGTGGGCATGGTATCGTCATCCGCGATAGTTTCCTGCAAGCTGCTGTCGAAAGTGAATTGACCGTCGGCGCGCCAGCGCGCCAGTTCCTCGTCGAATGCCCGCTGGCGTTGCTGCTGGAAAGCGTCTATCGCCGGTTGCTGCTCTACCAGGCTCCGCTGATAGTCGGCGAGGCGGAACTCCCCTTCTTCGGTACGTAACGGATAATCTCCCCACGGGAAGCGCTCACGGGCTGCCCGCAGTTCCTGTGCCGTAACCGGATAAAAGCGAATCTGATCGAAGAACCGCAGCAACCAGGGTTGATGGAAAGCGTCGGTTTGTCGATCGCGGTTCCACATCTGCAATGTGCGACCGATGAATTGATAGCCGCCTGGGCCCTCCATACCGTATACACACAGATAGGCACCGCCAATGCCAACCGAGTTTTCTGCCGTCCAGGTGCGAGCCGGGTTGTATTTGGTGGTCACCAGCCGGTGACGTGGGTCGAGTGGGGTGGCGACCGGCGCGCCGAGGTAGACATCACCCAGGCCCATCACCAGATAACGGGCGCTGAATACGATGTCTTTGACCTGCTCCACCGATTGCAGCCCGTTGATGCGGCGGATGAATTCGATGTTGCTGGGGCACCAGGGGGCACCGGGCCTGACCGACTGGGTATAGCGGGTGATGGCCTCGCGGCAGGCATCGTCGTCCCAACTGAGCGGTAGCCACACGGTGCGGGAGGGCACGGCGGCGTGTTGCAGGTCGCCGAGCGCGTCGTCTGCGTGCTGCAGATGCGCCAGCAGCGTGCTGCGCGGGCATTGCAGGCTGTCGAAGTGGACTTGCAGAGAGCGGATACCCGGCGTCAGTTCCTGTACGCCCGGCAACGGATGCTGTTCCAGCCATTGCATCAGCGCGTGCACGCGAAAGCGTAGCGCGATATCGAGCCGGTGCTCGCCATACTCCAGCAGCAGGAAACGGTCGCCTGCCGCCAGACAGGTCACTGAGGGTCGATCGTCTTGTGCCTGTCGGTGATATAGCACGGGCGAGGGGCAACAGGCGTCGGTGGCGGAAGCTGCTACCAGACGACCCGCTGTGATGGCGTGTTCCGCCTCGCGCGCCAGTTCATCCGCCTGTTCCAGTGTGACTGGAATAAAGCGAATGCTGTCACCAGCTTTCAACTGGCCGAGTATCCAGAGATCGGCGTGGATCACCGTGGCCGGGCAGACGAACCCGCCCAACGATGGGCCGTCCGGCCCCAGAATCACCGGCATATCGCCGGTAAAGTCCACCGTGCCGAAGGCGTAGGCGTTGTCATGGATATTGGACGGGTGCATACCGGCTTCACCGCCATCGGTTCGTGCCCACTGAGGTTTCGGGCCAATCAGCCGGATGCCGGTTCGGCTGGAGTTGTAATGCACCTGCCAGTCGGCAGCGAAAAAATCTTCAATGTCATGCGGTGTGAAATAGTCCGGCGCGCCGTGTGGCCCGTAAACCACCCGGAGTTGCCACTGCGTGCTCCAGTTGGGCGCAGGCAGGGCGGCGTTGAGGGTGGGCGACTGAGATGCGGCGGCTGCCAGATGCAGTACGTCACCCGCGCGCAATGCGCGCCCGGCATGGCCGCCGAATTTGCCGAGCGTAAAGGTGCTGCGGCTGCCCAGATAAGTCGGGCAGGCTAAACCACCAGCCAGCAACAGGTAGCTGCGGCAGCCTGCTCCCTGAATATCGCCAAGCGTCAGTGTTTGCCCGGCGCGGGCGTGATGTGTCTGCCAGCCGATGAGCGGAACATCATCCAACCGGGCGTCGATGGCGGCACCAGTGATGACGAAAGCGCAGTCGCGGTTGAAGCGCAACGTCGGGCCACGCAGGGTGATCTCCAGCCCGGCGGTATCCGGCGCGTTGCCCAGCAACTGGTTGCCGAGCCGAAAAGAGCGCGAGTCGAACGGGCCAGAGGGCGGGACGCCGACATGCCAGTAACCGGTTCGGCCGGGTGCATCCTGTACGGTGGTGAGTGTGCCGCCGCTGAGGACATCCAGCGTGGCGGGTTGCCAGACGACGTTACCCAGTGTTGCGGTGATGATTTCTCCGCGTCGGACAGCAGGTAGCGTCAGCAGATGGCGCAGCCAGTCGAGATTGGTTTCGATGCCGTACAGCGATGTGGCGTTCAGCGCTTGCGCCATACCGTCGATCGCCACGTCCCGGTTGGCACCATGAACGAGGACTTTCGCCAGCATCGGGTCGTAAAACGGCGACACCTCGCTGCCGCTGTCCAGCCAATGGTCAATACGCAGGGTGAGGCCGGGGAGTTCATCCGGGAAACTGACGTTACTCAGCAACCCGGCGCAAGGCTGGAACTGTTTGGCCGGGTCTTCGGCGTACAGCCGCACCTGTATGGCGTGGCCGTGTGGTGTGGCGGTAAGGGTGTGGAGCGCGGGCAGGCAACCGGCACCCAGCATCACCATCCACTGCACGATGTCGACGCCGTACACCATTTCGGTCACGCCGTGTTCTACCTGCAGGCGAGTGTTGACCTCCAGGAACCAGAACTGCTTGCTGCTGTCGTCGTACACATATTCAACCGTGCCTGCGCTGCGGTAGTTCACCGCCTGACACAGACGGATGGCGGTGGCCTGTAGTTCGGCGCGCACGTGGTCGCTAAGGTTAGGGGCGGGGGTTTCTTCAATCACTTTCTGGTTGCGACGCTGGGCGGAGCAGTCGCGCTCGCCAAGGGCGATGACGTTGCCCTGTCCGTCGCCGAAGACCTGTACTTCGATATGGCGGGCCTGGGCGATAAATTTTTCCAGAAATACGCCGTCGTCGGCGAAGTTGTTGCCCGCCAGTCGTTTTACGCGGGTAAAGGCATCGACCAACTGGTCCTGGTCATTGCAGCGCTGCATACCGATGCCACCACCGCCCGCCGTGCTCTTTAACATCACGGGATAACCAATGAGCTGCGCCTGGTCGCAGGCGCTCTCTAGCGAGGTGAGCAGGCCGCTGCCCGGCAGTAGCGGTACGTTATTCTGTTGCGCCAGCGCGCGCGCCTGGTGCTTGAGGCCGAAAGCGGTCATCTGTGCCACGGTCGGGCCGAGAAATACCAGGCCTGCCTGCTCGCAACGGGTGACGAAACCGGCATTCTCGCTCAGGAAGCCGTAGCCGGGATGAATGGCTTGTGCGCCGCTTTCTGCTGCGATATGCAGTAATTTGTCCTGATCCAGGTAGGTATCTCGTACTGGGCCGTCGCCCAGTGACCAGGCTTCGTCCGCCTGACGCACGTGCAGTGAATGACGGTCTGCTTCGGCGTAAACCGCGATAGCTTTTACGCCCATTTTTTTCAGGGTGCGGATGATACGCACCGCAATAGCGCCACGGTTGGCAATCAGTACTCGCTCAAACATGACAGAGTCTCTTACCGGCAGGTCGTCCTGCGGAGTCTTGGACGCGTGTTGCGGGTCGTCCCGCGCGTCGCTGTTCCCGATGTGTGTGGCTGCCGCCTTTACCAGACAGCGATATCGATCGGGGTAGGGTTGTAGCCGTTACAGGGGTTATTCAACTGCGGACAATTGGAGATCAGCACCAGTACGTTCATTTTCGCTACCATTTCCACGTATTTTCCTGGTGCGGAGATGCCGTCAGCGAAGGTTAGTCCGCCTTCTCGCGTCACCGGCACGTTCATGAAAAAATTGATGTTGTGGGTGATGTCGCGTTTGGTCAGCTGGTATTCCGGGTGTTGCGTTACTGCCAGCATCCAACTGTCACGGCAGGCGTGCATGTGGCGCTTTTCCAGATCGTAACGCACCGTGTTGCTTTCGGTGGCGCAGGCACCACCGAGGGTGTCGTGGCGGCCGCAGGTATCCGCCACGATTTCCAGCATCGGGCGGTCTTCGTTGGAACGCAGTACGCTGCCGGTGGTGAGGAAGACGTTGCGCTGACCGCGCAGGGTATCGGTCACGCTGTAGCGCTCGGCGGTGTCGTCGGCGTTGTAGAACAGGGTGTCGGCGGCTTGGTTGCCTTCGAGATCGGTAATACGCAGCGTTTGCCCGGCTTCAATGCGGTGCAGCCAGTAGTCACCGGCAGGCAGGGTGGCGCGGTAAATCGCTGTGGTGGGGTCGCGTTGGCTGGTCCGGATCATGATCAGACTCCTTGGGGTTGTTCGGCCAGATAGTAAAGTGTGTTGTTGCGCAGTCCGCGTTGGTTCTCTGGTCGCGCCAGGCAGATATCCGGCAGCGGTGCACGCTGATGGTCCAGTGTTAGCAGGACCGGGTGACGCGGGTAGTCAGCGGTGGTGCTGAGCGGGTGCGGGCAGGTATGCAGGATAACCAGCGTATCCATGGCGAAACGCAAGGTGACACTCGCGCCGGGCTGCCCCTGTTGTTCCAGTGTCAGGTTGCCGTCGTCGTCGCTGCTTACGCGGGCGAAAAAATTAACGCAGGCGGCCATGTCGCGTTTACCAAGACCGTATTTCGCCAGTTCCACCAGGAAGCTGTCATAGCCGTTCTGATGACGGTGGTTGCGGGCCTGCTGGTAGCTCAGTTCGCCAAATTGACGTGCCACCTGTTGTGCGTTGGCACTACCACACACGGTTTCATGCCAGCCGAAACTGTCGGTTTCGATACCGCAAAAAATACGGCCCATATCCGAGTACAGGCAGTGGCCGACGGTCAGGCGAAACGTATGCTGGCATTTAAGCGTGTCCGGCGCGTTGTAACGCTCCAGCGGATTTTCCGGGTTGTAAAACAGCATACCTACGTTGGCACCGCCTTCGGTATCGGTCAAACGTAATGCTGTGCCACGGCGCATGACCAGCGACCAGTGTGACCCGGCGGGTAGTTCAGTTTGATAATGATCGTTCATGGTGTCACTCCTCCCATCAGGCGGCGTGGTGCCGCCCGTCAATGCGTTCTCCTGCTGAATCCCGAACACCGGCTGGTGTCCGCTCCAGCGGAAGGTCGTAGGTGATGCTGGCACCAAAGGCATCTGGTGCTTGCGGATCCTGACGCAGTTTGTCGAATACCCACAGGCGTGACCCGAGTGAAAAGCCCTCTTTAAGGTCATGGGTGATCATGAAAATGGTCAGGCAATTTTCACGCCATAACTGGCTGATTAATTGGTGCATTTCAGCGCGGATACCAGGGTCCAGCGCCCCAAATGGCTCGTCCAGCAGCAGAATGCGCGGGCGTTTGATTAGTGCCTGTGCCAGCGCCAGCCGCTGTTGCATACCGCCGGATAACTGATGCGGATATTTTTGGGCGGATTGCTCCAGCCCGACCTGACATAACATCGCCATCGCTTGATCTCGAAGCGCCCGGCGGCGAGCACCCCATACTCGGCCGAGCCAGCGTGCTTCAGCGAATTCGGCACCGATCATCACGTTTTCCACCACGCGAAGATGAGGGAAAACTGAATAGCGCTGGAACACCACGCCGCGGTGTTCGTCCGGCTCCTGCGGCATGGGCGTGTCGTCGAGCAGCAACTGGCCACTGCTGGGGCTTTCTGTGCCGAGCAGCATCTTGAGAAAGGTGGTTTTGCCGCAACCAGACGCCCCGACGATGGAGACGAATTCGCCTTCCTCGACCGAGACATTGAGCCGTTCCAGTACCACCTGGCCGTCGTACTCTTTCCTGATGTTTTTAAGTTTTAATAACGACATTGTTTCTCCTGCATTCCGGTTAACGGCTCATTTCGAGTAATACCAGGGCCAGCCGCGACGGCTGATGACCCGTAGCAGCACATCGAGCAGGAACGCCAGTGCTGTGATCCAGGCGACGTAAGGCAGAATGACGTCCATCGCCAGATAGCGGCGCATCAGGAAGATGCGGTAGCCAAGCCCTTCGGTGGCGGCGATAGCTTCGGCGGCGATCAGGAACAGCCAGGCGGAGCTAAGCGACAGGCGTACCGCATCCAGTAACCGTGGCATCAATTGCGGCAAAATTACCCGCCACAGGATTTGGCCGCTGTGGCCGCCGAGGGTTTGCGCTTTCACCAACTGCTCCTGCGGCAGGCTCTGGATGTAGAGTTGCAGGTCGCGAATGATGAACGGCGTAATGCCCACCATGATCAGCACCACTTTGGATACTTCACCCAGCCCGAAGCAGATGAACAGGATAGGCAGCACCGCCAGCGGTGGGATCAGCGCAAACAGGGTAACCAGCGGTGACAACGTGGCGCGCACCGCCGGTAGCGCACCGCACAGCAGGCCGAACACCAGTGCCAGCAACGCGCTTAACCCCACGCCGGTCAACAACCGAAGCAGGCTGGCGGCGGTATCGACCCACAATAGGTATTCGCCGGTGCGTTCGTTGGGCTCAAACGCCATGCGGTGCATGGCATCCGCCATCGCGTTTAGCCCCGGTAACAGCTTGTCGGCGGCGTTCGCCGCCAGACGGGCGTCGGACGCCATCAGGTAGACGAGCAGCAGCGCCAGTAGCGGCAGAAACCCCATCATTCCGCGTGTCAGCGGCAGCGGCTGGTAGTTGATCAATTTGCGCATCTGGCGTTCTCCCGTATTACAGCGTGTTGTCGGCCGCCAGTTTCAGGAACTCGTCGCTGAAACGCAGTTTGACGTTACCGGTGTTACCCCACAGACCCGCAGGCGTGGAGACGCCTACCACGTCCGCACTCGGTGCGCCGTCGCCCAACAGGCCGTGACGGAAGGAGAACTCTGCGACTGACTGCATGGTGGCTTTCAACTGGGCGTTCTGGACGAACGTCAGCGCCTGTTTCGGGGTGGCAAACAGGTGGGTAGCGGCCAGTTGTTCGTCGAATCCTGCCAGGTCGGTGCCTGCGGCTTGTCCCATGCGAATACGGGCCTGGCGGGCGGTGCTGCTATCACCGGACATCACTTGCAGGGTTTCATACCAGGCACCCGTCAGGGCTTTGCCCAGTTCGGGGTGTTGCTTCAGCGTGGCGGTATTGACCACCAGCAGATCGAGAATTTCGCCGGGGATTTGTGCGGAAGAGAACGCCAACTGGCTGCCCGGCTGTTTTTTGGCTTCCGCCAGCAAGGGGTTCCAGGTGACGATGGCCTGTACTTCCGACGTACCGAAGGCGGCGACCAGATCGGCATCGGCGGTATTCACCACTTTAATGTCCTTCTCGCTCATGCCGTTCTTTTCCAGCGCCCGCGCCAGCAGGTAGTGAGACACGGACAGTTGGACCAGATTGATCGGCTTGCCTTTGAGTGCGGCCAGGCTGTTCGTGCCCTTGATCAGAATGCCGTCGTTGCCGTTTGAGTAGTCGCCGACGATAAGCGCGGTGCTGTCCACGCCACCGGCTGCTGGAATGGTCAGGGCGTCCATGTTGGTCATGGTGCAGCCGTCAAAGCCGCCTGCGGTGTACTGGTTAACGGATTCGATGTAGTCGTTGACCTGAACAAACTGGATATCGATACCGTATTTGTCGGCCCATTTTTTGATGATGCCTTGCTGCTGGGCGTAGTCCCACGGCATCCAGCCAGCGTAAATGGACCAACAGAGTTTGAAGGCGGGTTTATTGGCGGCCAGTGCACCGGCGCTGCATAGCGCCAATGCGCAAACAAGCAGTAATCGTTGAATCGTTTTCATGGCGAATATCCTCTGACGTTGGGCGCAATCATTAGCAAAGCAGGAGGGCGGCGAGCATGTATCTCGCTGTATCCTCCCGGGCTTTTATCCCGCCGTGTAACCGCCAGAGGGCGGTCGGTGACTCTCGGACCTGCGCAGTAAAGCCGGAACCCTAGTCACCCATTTCCAAATTGTCTGGCGACACCGGTTGCCCGCTATCGCTCCTGCTGCCAGTCAAACAAAGCAAAATACTTGCCATGTTGCGTATTGATATGCATCTGCCATGCACGTTACTTTTATTTTTTACTTATCTTTCAATTTATTAGTGTGGTGTGCTGTGGTGCTGACCCGTTTGTTCGGCTATCGGCGGTCATCGGCTGTGCACTGCCGGGATGCACTACTTATGTGCAAGACCTGTGTGCACGATGACACGTTGTGTGCAAGATGGTGTGCAAACGGTGCGCAGCCATGTGCTCGTCGTCGTTGTGGTCATAACAGCGGCGCTGTAACAGAACAGACGATTCTGCGGGTGGCATGGCGTCGATTCGGCGTAGAATAGCGGTCCTTGATTGTTGAACAGGCCGTTAGGCGAAAAAAACCGGCGAGGTATGTCCCATGCGGTGGCCGGTTCGGTTACGCTTATGGCGACATGGCTCGTCGGGCGATAGAAACCGCCGGGTCACGGTGGTGAAAATAAACAGGAGTAGTAATGATGTTGGCGGATTACCGTTCGCGCTGGCTGCTGCCAGTGGTTATGTTGGTTGTGGCGTTGCAACTGTCGGCTTGTGGCGACAAGGATAAGGATGCGCGTCAGGCGTTTATCACGTTCCTACAGGGAATTTCACAGCAGGAAGGGCGCCAGTTACCGACGTTGTCCGAACAGCAGAAACAGAGCTTCGGGCGTTTTACCCAGGATTACGCAGTGATGACCGCTTTCAATCAGCAACTGGATCAGGCGCTGGCAGCCAGCCTGACGCCGCTGTTGGACGTGGTGTCTCGCATTCGCGTGCCGCAGGATTACATCACTCAGCGCGATAACCTGCGTCAGGCGCTGGGTGGCCTCACGATGCTAAGCCCGCAGGTACAGAACGCCAAAACCCAGGCGGACAATGCTCGCCGGGCGCTCAAACAGTCGGAAGAATTGCAGACGGCATACGATAAAGTCTATAACCGTGCGGTTTCTCTGCCAGCTAATGCCATGGTAACGGTGGTGCCAGCGAGCACGTCGTTTGCACAAAGCGTGGTGCAGGTGGGTGATTACTTGCAGACGCAAGGTAATCAGGTGGTATTTGGCAACAACGGCGTCCAATTCCATACCCAGCAGCAGGTGGATCAGTACAACAGCATGATGACTGATATCGCCAATCAGCAGCAGAAACTGTTCACGACGCTCAAAACCCAGAATTTCCTGCCTCACTAAGGTGACCCCGGCACGGGCTGGTTTTCTTGTGAAGACCGGTTCGTGTCGAAAATATATTGTGATTTAACTCACATATTTCATATAAACCAAAGTCTAAAAATAGTGATGTAGATCACTCTTTTTTGTGGGCTGATTGGTTTTTTTCTGACCATTTATCCGGTTTTATTATTTTTTTGTGAATTACATCACTCATTTGTTTTGATCTTGTTGGTTGTATTTGTGACTTTAATCACAAATTTGTCGCGAGTTGCGGTCTGGAAATCACGTGCTAGAGTCCGTTTGAGAACGGGTTTTTGGGGGCCACGCCGGTGGCGCACGCGATTGAGATTTTTCGTCGTCACACGATGCCGTGGTCGCGATTCGACAGATTCGATATGACGACAATAGCGGTGCGCACATTGCGGTACACGACCTCATGATTCCGACGGAAGTCATCACGCTGTCTAACAATCAATAATTATCGCGCGAACGCTTTCCGCCGCGCGCTTCAAAGGGGTGTATCTCTATGCTCTCACCAGATACCAAGGTCAAGGTGCAGAATTTTGGCCGCTTCCTCAGCAATATGGTGATGCCGAATATCGGTGCCTTTATTGCCTGGGGGATTATCACAGCACTGT
Source organism: Dickeya undicola (assembly GCF_000784735.1). GTDB lineage: Bacteria > Pseudomonadota > Gammaproteobacteria > Enterobacterales > Enterobacteriaceae > Dickeya > Dickeya undicola. The sequence continues at coordinate 109,755 of NZ_JSYG01000008.1, read as the reverse complement.
TTATTCCTACCGGATGGATCCCCAACGCGACGCTGGCCAAGCTGGTCGGCCCGATGATCACCTATCTGCTGCCGTTGCTGATCGGTTTTACCGGTGGGCGTCTGGTTGGTGGAGAGCGCGGCGGCGTAGTGGGTGCCATCACCACCATGGGCGTGGTGGTTGGTTCCGATATCCCGATGTTTCTCGGTGCCATGATTGCCGGTCCGCTGGGCGGCTGGGCGATCAAACACTTCGACCGCGCGGTTGACGGCAAAATCAAAAGCGGTTTTGAGATGCTGGTCAACAACTTCTCCGCCGGTATCATCGGCATGTTGCTGGCTATTCTGTCCTTCCTGGCGATTGGCCCGCTGGTCGAGGCGCTGTCGCGCATTCTGGCCGCAGGCGTACACCTGATGGTGCAGAATAACCTGTTGCCGCTGGCGTCGATTTTTGTTGAACCGGCGAAGATCCTGTTCCTGAATAACGCCATCAACCACGGTATCTTCTCGCCACTGGGCATCCAGCAGGCGACGGAAGCCGGGAAATCCATCTTCTTCCTGATCGAAGCCAACCCAGGTCCGGGTATGGGCGTGCTGATGGCTTACATGCTGTTTGGCCGCGGTAACGCCAAACAGTCCGCGCCGGGCGCAGCCATCATCCACTTCCTGGGCGGGATCCATGAAATCTACTTCCCGTATGTGCTGATGAATCCGCGCCTGATTATCGCCGTGATTCTTGGCGGTATGACCGGCGTGTTCACGCTGGGCCTGCTGAACGGCGGTCTGGTGTCTCCCGCTTCGCCAGGTTCCATTCTGGCGGTGCTGGCAATGACGCCGAAAGGTGCCTACTTCGCCAATATTACGGCGATTGCCGCCGCGTTCGCCGTCTCTTTTGTGGTGTCGGCCATCCTGCTGAAAAGCAGTAAGGTGAAGGATGACGACGAACTGGAGCAAGCGACCCGTCGTATGCAGGAAATGAAGTCTGCATCCAAAGGCCAGGCTGTCAGCGGCGTGAGCGGTGACCTTGGCACCGTGCGTAAAATCATTGTCGCTTGCGACGCTGGTATGGGTTCCAGCGCCATGGGGGCAGGGGTGCTGCGCAAGAAGGTTCAGGATGCCGGTCTACAGAGCATTTCGGTGACCAACAGTGCTATCAATAGCCTGCCGGAAGACGTCGATTTGGTGATTACCCACCGTGATCTGACCGAGCGCGCCATGCGCCATGCACCGCAAGCTCAGCACATTTCGCTGACCAATTTCCTCGACAGTAACCTGTATAGCGATCTGGTTGCTCGCTTGCAGGCGGCTCAACCCGGTGGGGCCAAACCTGCTGCCGCTGCTCCTGCTGCTGAGTCGGCGGCTGCACCGCAGACGTTGTTCCAGTTGACGGAGAAAAACGTCTTCCTGAACCTACAGGCTGCTGACAAAGAACAGGCCATTCGTTTTGCCGGTGAGCAACTGGTCAAAGGCGGTTATGTCGAGTCGGCGTATGTCGAGGCGATGCTGGAGCGTGAGAAACTGACTTCCACCTATCTGGGTGAGTCGATCGCCGTGCCACACGGGACGATTGAAGCTAAAGACCGGGTGCTGAAAACGGGCGTGGTGTTCTGCCAGTATCCGCAAGGGGTGCGCTTCGGCGACGATGAAGATGACGTAGCTCGTCTGGTCATCGGTATCGCGGCTCGCAACAACGAACACGTGCAGGTCATCACCAACCTCACCAGCGCGCTGGATGATGAGTCGATAATAGAACGCCTGGCTCAGACGGAGAATGTGCAGGATGTCCTCGACCTGCTTTCCGGCAAGTCACCTGCCTGATAGATAAAAAAGTGCCGCCTTCGGGCGGCGCTTTCTTTCTCGGATTGTTACATTTCCCCGGATTGTTAAATCTCGGTAGTAAGGTTACGCATGATGAAAGCATTACATTTTGGGGCCGGTAATATCGGCCGTGGGTTTATCGGCAAGCTGCTGGCGGATGCGGGCATTTCTCTGACGTTTGCTGATGTGAATCAGCCGTTGCTGGATGCCATCAATCAACGCGGTAGCTATCCGGTGCGGATCGTCGGCGAACAGCAGCAGGTAGATACGGTTAGTCAGGTCAGTGCTGTACACAGCGGTAGCCCGCAGGCGGTTGAATTGATTGCCGGGGTTGACCTGGTGACAACGGCCGTTGGCCCGCAGATTCTGGCGAAGATCGCCGGTGCTATTGCGCAAGGGCTGGTGAAGCGTCATGCCAACGGCAACACCTCGCCGCTGAATATTATCGCCTGTGAAAACATGGTGCGCGGCACCAGCCAGCTCAAGCAGCATGTGCTGGCGCAATTGCCGGAAAATACCCAGGCGTGGGTCGCGCAGCATGTCGGTTTTGTGGACTCGGCGGTGGACCGCATTGTGCCGCCAGCTGAAGCCGGTGAGTCTGATCCGCTGGCGGTGACGGTGGAAACGTTCAGCGAGTGGATTGTGGATAAAACCCAGTTCAACGGCGAGCCACCGGCGATCGCCGGTATGGAACTCACTGATAACCTGATGGCATTCGTTGAGCGCAAGCTGTTCACCCTGAACACCGGCCATGCCATCACCGCTTACCTCGGCCAGCGCGCCGGGCACAGCACCATCCGCGACGCCATTCTGGACCCGGCGATCCGCCGCGTGGTGCAAGGGGCGATGGAGGAGAGTGGCACGGTGCTGATTCGTCGCTATGGTTTTGATGCCGACAAGCATCAGGCTTACATCCGTAAAATTCTTACCCGTTTTGAAAACCCGTGGCTGCACGATGAAGTAGAGCGTGTTGGCCGTCAGCCGCTGCGCAAACTCAGTGCAGGCGATCGCCTGATCAAACCGTTGCTGGGCACGCTGGAATACAGCCTGCCGCATGACAACCTGATCCAGGGCATCGCGGCTGCTATGCATTATCGCAGCGAGCAGGACCCACAGGCGCAGGAACTGGCGGCGTTGATCGCCTCGCATGGGCCGAAGGGTGCGCTGGCGCAGATTTCCGGACTGGACGCTGACAGCGAGGTTGTCGGAAAAGCGGTGAGTGTGTATAACGCCATGCAGTAATCGGCGCGTCTCGGCACAGATCAGGCTGTGTCCCTGTTTTCAATCGGGTGCGTTGGATAGGACGGGGGCGTTGCAGATGAAGAGCCATGCCTCCGTGGAGTCAGCCGCTCCAACGCGCAGGGGCAATACTGTGCGCGGAATTAACGTACGAGAAGCGACGATGGACGATACGCAGGCATTTGAAAACCGGGTACTGGAATCCCTGAATGCATCGAAAACGGTCAGAAGCTTTATGCTGATGGCCGTCGAGTTATTGGCAGAAGCCGTCAGCCTGCTGATGCTGCAGGCGTTTCGCAAAGACGATTATGCCGTGAAGTACGCCGTCGAACCCCTGTTATCCGGCAGCGGGCCGCTGGGTGAGCTGTCAGTCCGGCTGAAGCTGATTTACGGTTTGGGCATGATCAGCCGTAAAGAATACGAAGATACCGAACTGCTGATGGCGTTGGGCGAAGAGCTGACTCACGATGAGCATGGTTACCGGTTTACCGATGATGAAATCCTCGGGCCGATCAGCGAGCTGCATTGTGTAAGCAGCCTGCCGCCGTCGCCGATGCTGCCGCCGAGCGTCGATCCCGATGACGTGTTGCTGGCGGCGATGCAACAGCAGCGTTATCAGCAGATGGTGCGTTCCACGCTGGTGCTGTCACTGACCGAGCTTATTGCTGGAATCAGCCTGAAAAAGGCGTTCTGATTCAGGGATATCAGATAAATCATATAAAAAGGGCAACCCGTTTGGGTTGCCCTTTTTGCTGTCGGTTTTAAACCACCTCTCGGGAGGTGGTGATTGTTTCTCGCTTTCGCTGATCCCTTCGTTGAAGGGGGATGCGCCTGCCGTTAGCGCCTATAAGACAACTGTTGCTGATGACCGGCAAACGGCAAACCGTGGCTGGCAGGTGCCAGTTCATGCGTGGAGGAGAGACGGAACGTCGACACGGTGTTGGAGAGCATAACCGCCTGTTCTTCCAGCGAGCTGGCGGCCGCAGAGGATTGCTGCACCAGCGCGGCGTTTTGTTGAGTGGTGCTATCCATCTCAACGATCGCCTGATTCACCTGAGCGATACCACGGCTTTGCTCATCAGATGCGACCGTAATTTCTCCCATGATGTCATGCACATGCGTCACCGCCGTCACAATTTCCTGCATGGTTTTACCGGCTGAATGCACCAGATGCGCACCTTTGGATACCTGCTCGACCGAGGTGGAGATCAACCCTTCAATTTCTTTGGCTGCCTGCGAGCTGCGTTGCGCCAGGTTGCGTACTTCGTTGGCGACTACGGCAAAACCGCGGCCTTGTTCACCTGCACGGGCGGCTTCCACCGCGGCATTGAGCGCCAGAATGTTGGTCTGGAAGGCGATACCGTTGATCACCGACGTGATTTCCGCAATCCGTTTGGAGCTGCCTTCGATGTCGGACATAGTTTGCACCACGTCTTCCACCAGCTTGCCGCCTTCCTGTGCGGTGTGCGTCGCATCCAGCACCAGCTTGTTAGCCTGATGCGCGTTCGCGGCGTTCTGTTTCACGGTGGCGGTCAGTTGTTCCATGCTGGCGGCGGTTTGTTCCACCGATGCGGCCTGGGATTCGGTACGGGCGGCCAGGTCATTGTTACCGGTGACGATTTCGCTGGCGGCGGTGGTGATTTGGCTGACACCCATACGGATGTCATCGATCATGTTGTGTAGATTCGCTTTCATTTTCGCCATTGCGCCAAACAACATGCCCAGTTCGTCGCGGCGTGTGTTTTCAATCGCGATGGTCAGATCGCCGGTGGCGATGCTTTCGGCGATAGCTACAGTGTTGTTCAGCGGCTGGGTAATCTGGCGGGAGATATACCAGGCAATCAGCGCACCCAACACCAGCGTAATCAGCGCGGTGATGGCAATCTGCCATTCGGCAGTGGTGATATCGTTCTGGGTGGCGGCAGTTTCCTCGGTAACCATCTTGTCGATGTTGTCGAGCAGTTGATTGGCGGTTTCACCCAGCAGTTTGGCCTGATTCATTTCCACCTGATAAGCCGGAAGATAAGCCAGTACCTGCGTTTTGTAGGTTGAAAGCGTAGAAACCACGGGGGCCATGATGGCTTGCTGTTCCGGCGTCAGCGCCTGAATAAACTGATTCAACGTTGCCTGCGCATCATCCAGCGAGGTAACCAGCGGTTTTTCCGCATCGCTGTTCAGCGATAACAACAGGCCGCGCACCAGATAACGGACCGTCACCAACTTCTGGTGCAGCGAGGTGAGTTGTAATTGCAACGGCATATTGCCAACCACCTGCTGTTCTATCTGTTTGAGCGGTTTTTCCGAATCGGACAGGTTCCAGCTTTTTCTGACAGCATCTTTTTTGGCTACGGCGTCGGTATAGTTTTTTTGCTTTTCCTTATATTGGCTGATCAGGCTGGTGATATTACTCAGTTTGTCGTCATAATCGCCACGCCAGGATTTATCCTTAATCGAGGTAATTAAAGTAATAATGTTATCAATATGTTTGGTGTTTTGTTGAATGCTATCCGGGTTATAACTTGTGCTGTACAGAACCCGATAATAACGGGCTTCATTAACCTCATCGCTGATTTGATTGCTGAAGATAACTTTTTCAAAACGCCCTTTTAGTGTTTCGATGTAGCGTACGCTGACTGCAGCAATAATGACGGTCAGCAACAGAACCAGGAAGAACCCTAATCCTAACTTCCTGCCGACTTTCATATTTTCGATTTTTATAGCCATTTTTTCTTCCATCATTTATTAGGCTGAGTGATGAAGCAAGGTGGTGGAGAACCGATTTATTCGTTAATGTGAGATTGCTATGTTGGCGGCTGTGTGCAGTCTATGCATGAGCACATACAGAATTTATCGGCGCGCCATAATAAAACTATATACTGCTTTTTCGACAATAATCCTGAAAATACAATAAAAAAAACCCGGTATAACAAAGGTTATTCCGGGTTTTATGGCGTTAATTTCTGATTTAGAAATTAATTTTTACCTTTTGCTTATTTTTTGGCTTCAGCAAAACGTTTGGCCGCTTCGTCCCAGTTTACGACGCTCCAGAATGCTTTAATGTAGTCCGGGCGACGGTTCTGGTATTTCAGGTAGTAAGCGTGCTCCCACACGTCCAGTGCGATGAGCGGATAGCCGGATGCGCCGGAGATCGCTTCGCCCATCAGCGGGCTGTCCTGGTTAGCGGTGGAAACGACAGCCAGTTTACCGTCGTCTTTCAGCACCAGCCATGCCCAGCCGGAACCGAAACGGGTTGCTGCTGCCTGTTCGAATTTTTCTTTGAACGCGTCAACGCTACCGAAATCACGCTCAATAGCGGCTTTCAGGTCGCCTGCCAGCGTGGTGCCCAGTTTCAGACCTTTCCAGAACAGGCTGTGGTTGGCGTGACCACCGGCGTTGTTACGCAGAGGGCCTTTTTTGTCGGCTGGCAGCTGATCCAGTTTGGTGATCAGCTCTTCGGCGGACAGGCTGGCGAACTCAGGCAGGGATTCCAGCGCTGCGTTAGCATTATTGACGTAAGCCTGATGGTGCTTGGAGTGATGGATTTCCATCGTCTGCTTGTCGAAGTGCGGCTCCAGTGCGTCATAAGCATAAGGCAGGGATGGCAGTGAATAACTCATGTTTAGCATCTCCATTGTTGTCGTGCGCAATTTAGTTATTGTGCGGTGCTATTGCTTGTTAGCACCGCGTAAGCATTAGGTTCATTATAGTTAATTAAATGATCTTGAAAACGACTATTCGTGGCAACAGCCGGTTTATCTGCGCATTTTATGCCGCGATTACAAGCATTTATACCGTAATTGCTCTGGCTAACAACAAATCGGTCTAAGCTATGCCCAGCCTGACCATCAGGGCTGCAAGCGCTGCGGATGGGTATAGATGGTGGCGCGTCCGGGACGGCAGAAGCCAACCAGCGTCAGATTGCACCGCTCAGCCACCGCTACCGCCAGTGAGGTGGCGGCTGAAACCGCAAACAGAATTTCTACCCCGCACATGGCGGATTTTTGCACCATTTCATAGCTGGCGCGGCTGGACACCAGCGCTGCCCCCTGCTGCCAGGGCTGGCGCGCGCGCGTTCCCAGCAGTTTGTCCAGCGCTACATGGCGGCCGACGTCCTCACAGCCGCCCAACAGTTCCCCTTCGGGCGACAACCAGGCCGCAGCGTGCGTCGAACCGGTCAACGCGCCCGCTTGTTGCACCGTTTTCAGCGCCTGCAACGCCTGCTCCAGGCGGGAGAGCGAGAAATGTTGGGTGAACGGCAGCGGCGACACCGGTTTACCGATTTCCTCTAACTGTTCCACTCCGCAGACGCCGCAACCGGTTCGCCCGTCCATCGCTCGTCGGCGTGCCTTTAACCCGGCGAAACGGCGGCTGGACAGCTCGATTTGTACTTCGATGCCGTTACATACCGGCACGACATCCATGCCGTAGATATCCTGCGGTGACTGGATGATGCCTTCCGACAGGGAAAAGCCGAGCGCAAACGGCTCCAGATCTTTTGGCGACGCCATCATCACGACGTGCGAAATACCGTTATAGACCAGCGCCACCGGCACTTCTTCCGCCAGCCAGTCCTGCTGTGGCGAATCCAGTTCATCCTGATGCCAGACGGTGCGCTGGCAAGCGCCCGCTACCAACTGCTCGGCAACGCCTTGAGAATCATCACTGTTCACTGTGTTGTGCTCGCTGTTGCATGAATCCTTGCCGACATTATTTCACCGCCGTAGCAGGGATGCGAATTTTTATCCCGTGAGTTTCTATACACACCCTACGGATAAAAAAGTATGGCCTGAACATGAAAATAACAAACTGTGCGCTGAGTCTAAGAGTGGCATTTTTCCCTGCGGCAGACCTTTTACAATCTGGTAACACTGTATAGGATTTAATCATTACTTTCTGTGAGGACTTATCAGCCAGATAGTCTTTTCATTCCTGTCGGTTTTACACCGGCCGGTTCTGGCTGCCGCGGCGCAGGGGATGCCGACAGACGTCGGGGAACCACCTGCGATGACACCCTGTATCACCAAAGGAGACAGATATGGCCATCGATACCGCAGGAAACCGGGTGTTGCCCGGTGAGTATGGACCCGCCCTCACGCTGAAAGCGCGCTACGACAATTTTATCGGCGGCGCATGGGTGCCGCCATCCGGTAACGAATATTACGTCAACCTGACGCCGGTAACCGGCCAGCCGCTGTGTGAAGTCGCCAGTTCGAGTAACCGCGACGTCGAACATGCATTGGATGCGGCTCATAAGGCTAGTGCTGAATGGGGGGCGTTATCCACCCGCGAGCGGGCACAAATCCTCAACCGTATCGCCGACCGTATGGAGGCGAACCTGGCGTTGTTGGCCAGTGCAGAAACCTGGGATAACGGGAAGCCGATCCGGGAAACCATGAATGCGGATGTACCGCTGGGTATCGATCACTTCCGCTACTTTGCCGCCTGTATTCGCGCGCAGGAAGGGGCGATCAGCGAGATCGACCATGATACCGTTGCCTACCATTTCCACGAACCGCTGGGCGTGGTCGGGCAAATTATTCCGTGGAACTTCCCGCTGCTGATGGCGTGCTGGAAGCTGGCACCGGCGCTGGCAGCGGGTAACTGCATTGTGCTTAAGCCCGCCAAGCTGACGCCGCTGTCGGTGCTGCTGTTGATGGAACTGATTCAGGATATCTTGCCGCCGGGCGTGCTGAATGTGGTTAACGGTGCCGGTGGGCAGATCGGCGAGTATCTGGCGACTTCGCCGCGTATCGCCAAGGTAGCCTTTACCGGTTCGACCGAGGTCGGCCAGCAGATCATGGGTTATGCGGCACAGAACGTCATCCCGGTTACGCTGGAGCTGGGTGGTAAATCGCCGAATATCTTCTTTGCCGACGTAATGGATCAGGAAGACAGCTTCTTTGACAAGGTACTGGAAGGGTTCGCGTTGTTTGCGTTCAATCAGGGCGAAGTCTGTACCTGCCCGAGCCGGGCGTTGATACAGGAATCGATTTACGAACGGTTCATGGAGCGCGCCATTAAACGCGTCGAGTCTATTCGGGTGGGGAACCCGCTCGATAGCCAGACCATGATGGGCGCGCAGGTGTCGGCGGGGCAGTTGGATACCATCCTCAATTACATCGATATCGGTAAGAAAGAGGGGGCAGAGGTGCTGACTGGTGGGCATCGCAAAGTGCTGCCGGGAGAACTGGCACAAGGTTACTATCTGGAGCCGACCATCCTATTCGGCCAGAACAGTATGCGGGTGTTCCAGGAAGAGATCTTCGGGCCGGTGCTGGCGGTGACTACCTTCAAAACACCTGAGGAAGCGCTGGCTATCGCCAACGACACGCCTTACGGTCTGGGTGCTGGGGTATGGAGCCGTAACACCAACATTGCCTACCGTATGGGGCGCGGTATTCAGGCAGGTCGCGTCTGGACCAACTGTTACCATGCCTACCCAGCTCATGCAGCGTTTGGTGGTTATAAACAGTCTGGTATTGGGCGCGAAACCCACAAGATGATGCTGGAACACTACCAGCAGACCAAATGCCTGCTGGTGAGCTACTCCGAGAAACCGCTCGGTTTGTTCTAAGCCAGTCACTCGTCAGGAATGGGCCGCTTTCGCGGCCCTTTCTTTTTGCTAATAGGGCAAGTTTATTAACACGGTGAGTTTTGCCATCGGCTGGGTGGGGCGCATCAGATCATCAGCGGGCTGAGTTGCTGGTAAAGCTGGCGGAACACCGTGCGCTGTTGGGCGTACTGCGCGTGACGCATCGGGTCCGGCTGATGCGTTTGTTCCAGCGGCAAGGTAGGCAGTAACTGCGCCAGCGGCGTTGCCGGATTTAGCGCAATCTGCGCCAACCGCGCTGCGCCCAGCGCCGGACCGACATCACCGCCGGTGCGGTACTCCAGTGTCTTGCCGCTGATATCCGCCAGCATTTGTCGCCAGTAAGCGCTACGGGCACCGCCGCCGATCAGGGTGACCTGCTGGGGTTCCAGCCCGGTTGCATGTAGTGCGTCCATGCCGTCCGCCAATGCAAATCCCACGCCTTCCAGCACTGCACGCGCCAATGCCGCACGGCCGTGCGAGTGAGTTAGCCCCCAGAAAGCGCCCTTAGCTTGTGGGTTGTTGTGCGGGGTACGTTCACCAGACAAATAAGGCAGGAACCACACCGGCGTTGCGGTTTCATCCTTGTTTGCCTGCTCGGCCTCGGCCAGCAGTGCCGCCACGCTGTCGGCGTGCGTGAGCCGGGCGGCCCAGTCGAGACAGGACGCCGCACTCAGCATGACGGACATCAGATGCCAGCTGTTGGGTAACGCATGGCAAAAGCTGTGAACGGCACGTTGGGGATTGCTGAGAAAGCCGTTGCTGACGGCGAAGTAAACCCCGGACGTGCCGAGTGACAGCATGGCCTGGCCCGCCTGATACAACCCGACGCCGATGGCACCAGCGGCATTGTCACCGCCGCCAGCGACCACGGGCACCGTCGACATGCCCCAACGGGCGGCGATGTCGCTACGCAGTTGTCCGGTAATCTGGTTGCCTTCGAACAGCGCAGGCATCTGTGAGCGGTGTAGCCCGCAGGCGGTGAGCAGGGCGTCATTCCAGTCCCGTTGGGCGACATCCATCCACAAGGTGCCTGCTGCATCGGACATGTCGCTGGCGAAATCGCCGGTCAGGCACCAGCGCAGGTAATCCTTTGGCAACAGCACCTTGTCGATTTGCCGAAAAATATCCGGCTCGTGCTGCTGTATCCACTTCAGCTTCGGCGCGGTAAAACCGGGCATCATCAGGTTGCCGGTGATGCGGCGGGCGTCCGGCACTTGTTGCTCCAGTTGCTGGCATTGTGCGGCGCTACGCCCGTCGTTCCATAAAATAGCCGGGCGCAACACCCGCTGCTTCGCATCCAGCAGCGTCGCGCCGTGCATCTGACCGGTCAGCCCGATGGCCCGCACGTCCTGCAATGTCTGTTGCGCGGCCAACCCGGTCAAGGCGGCATCGGTTGCCTGCCACCACGCTTGTGGGTCCTGTTCTGACCACAGCGGATGTGGGCGCGAGACGCTCAGCGGCACGCTGTGGCTGGCTGCTACGTCGCCGTTTTCCCGTAATAAGATGGCTTTCACGCCCGATGTGCCAAGATCGATGCCGATGTACATAACGCCTCGCTGTGACTTCGTGTGCCGTTATCAGGCTGTACCCTTAATATTTGCGCCGCTGGCGCAGACACCAGAAACCGTTTTCTGCGTGGTTGGGTTTGCGCCAGCCTACACTCTATCAACCGAACAGGTAGCGATTGACCAGATTTTCCAGCCGTTCCTGCTGCCCGCTGTGATGCTGTGGATCAAGCTGGTGGCGAGCGGCATAACCCGCCAGCATCTCCAGTGAGGCGTTACCTTGCAGGATCTGCTGCCCCAGTTCGCTGTCCCAGCCTGCGTAACGGTTGGCGACGTGCTGGTTCAGTGCGCCGTCTTCTAACATGCGGGCGGCCACTTTTAGCGACAGCGCCATCGTGTCCATTGCACCGATGTGGGCGTGGAACAGGTCGTAGCGATCGGTGCTCTGACGGCGGACCTTGGCGTCGAAATTGAGGCCGCCGGTGGTGAATCCACCTGCTTTCAGGATTTCATAGAGCACCAGTGCGTTCTCCTCCACGCTATTGGGGAACTGGTCAGTGTCCCAGCCGAGCTGTGGGTCGCCGCGATTAGCATCCACCGAGCCGAAGATGCCGAGTGCAATCGCGGTGGCGATCTCGTGATGGAAGGTGTGCCCCGCCAGGGTGGCGTGGTTGGCCTCGATATTGACCTTGATGTCTTTCTCCAGCCCGAACTGTTTGAGGAAGCCGTAGACGGTGGCGACATCGTAGTCGTACTGGTGTTTGGTCGGCTCCTGCGGTTTGGGTTCGATCAATAATGTGCCGTTGAAACCGATCTTGTGCTTGTGTTCCACCACCATCTGCATAAAACGCCCAATCTGTTCGCGCTCCTGACGCAGATCGGTATTGAGCAGGGTTTCATAGCCTTCACGACCGCCCCACAGGACATAGTTCTCGCCGCCCAGTGTTTTGGTGGCATTCATGGCGGTGAACACTTGCGTAGCGGCCCAGGCGAACACTTCCGGGTCGGGATTGGTGGCCGCACCGGCGGCGTAACGCGGATTCGTGAAACAGTTGGCGGTGCCCCACAGCAGCTTCACGCCGGTTTCCTGCTGTTTGGCCGCCAGAATCTCGGTCATGGCCGCAAAGTTGTTCAGGTATTCCTGCAACGAACCGCCTTCGGGCGCGACGTCGACATCGTGGAAACAGTAATAGGGTGCGCCCAGTTTGTGCAGGAATTCAAAGGCGATATCGGCTTTGCGTTGCGCCAGCGCCAGGGCGTCGCCGGACTGCTGCCAGGAGCGGGCAAAGGCACCCGCACCGAACATGTCGGAACCGTTCCAGCAGAAGGTGTGCCAGTAACAGACAGCGAAACGCAAATGGTCGGCCATGCGTTTGCCGAGGATGACCTCGTCAGGGTTGTAATGGCGGAAGGCAAACGGATTGCGGCTGCCCTGACCTTCAAAGCGAACTTTTTCTATCTGATCAAAATAAGCGTGCATTGTTATCTCCTTGCAAACCACCGAAATGGCTCTTTTCAGCCTTGTCTCAATATTCCGTTTGCCTGCCGGTTTCCTCAATTACGTTATTTCACAGTGAAATTCAGATAATTATTAAATGTGCGCTCGATCGCAAAAAATAGCCGGAATAATCTGCAAAACCGCTCGCACTCGCTGTTGTTATGAAATGGATTAACAAGATGAAAATATGACCGCTATCAAAAAATAACAATTAAACCAAAAAACGTAATTCAGAGATAAAAATCAGCAATTGCTGACCCTGACTTTTCTTGTCAACAATTTCACGCAACGTAGCCGTAAGTGAAGTGACGTTTTTATCCTGCCGTCCTGTATACCCAAAATAATTCGAGTTGCAGGAAGGCGGCGACGCAGCGAATCCCCGGGAGCTTACTCAAGTAAGTGACTGGGGTGAGCGAGGAAAGCCAACGCACCTGCAACTTGAAGTATGACGGGTATAACAAAGGTACTCTACGATGAAAATGAAACACGTATTACTGTCAGCCTGTGCCGCCCTTGCCATGCTGAGTCAGCCGGGGTTTGCTAAAGAAGTGAAAATCGGCATGGCTATCGACGACCTGCGTCTCGAACGCTGGCAGAAAGATCGGGATATTTTTGTGAAGAACGCCGAAGAAAAAGGGGCGAAAGTGTTTGTGCAGTCCGCCAACGGCAATGAAGAAACCCAGATATCCCAGATAGAAAATATGATTAACCGCGGCGTCGATGTGCTGGTGATTATCCCTTATAACGGTCAGGTTTTAAGTAATGTGATTGCCGAAGCCAAACGCGAGGGAATAAAAGTATTGGCTTATGACCGTATGATTAATAATGCCGATATCGATTTTTACATTTCGTTTGATAATGAAAAAGTCGGAGAACTTCAGGCACAATATTTGATCAATAAGGTGCCGCAGGGCAGTTATTTTCTGATGGGCGGATCGCCGGTTGATAATAACGCCAAGCTGTTCCGTCAGGGCCAGATGAAAGTATTAAAACCGTTAATTGATAGCGGCAAGATCAAGGTCGCGGGCGACCAGTGGGTGGATGCCTGGTTGCCGGAGAATGCGCTGAAAATCATGGAAAATGCGCTGACCGCCAACAATAACAAGATTGATGCGGTGGTGGCCTCGAACGACGCGACTGCGGGTGGGGCGATTCAGGCTCTCTCCGCCCAGGGGCTGGCTGGTAAGGTGGCGATCTCCGGTCAGGATGCCGACCTGGCGGCCATCAAGCGAATCGTGGCGGGCACCCAGACCATGACCGTGTATAAACCCATCAGCAAACTGGCGCAGGATGCGGCCACTATCGCGGTGTCGCTGGGGCAGGGGAAAAAGCCGGAGTCCAACGCCACGCTTAATAACGGCAAGAAAGATGTGCCTGCCTTCCTGCTGACGCCGATCCCGGTCGACAAGATGAATATCGACAGCACCGTCGTCGCCGACGGGTTCCATAAGAAAGCGGATATCTATTAACCAGTTCGCCCGCCATCCGGCGAGCCGCTTTGCGGTGTCTCTGGATGTGCGGCATCGACCAGGCGGAGGGGTTATGCCGTGTCTGTTGGAAATGAAAAACATCACCAAAGCTTTCGGGGCGGTGAAAGCGGTGGACAATGTCAGCCTGCAACTGGAGGCGGGGCAGGTGTTGTCGCTGTGCGGCGAGAACGGTTCCGGCAAGTCGACGCTGATGAAGGTGCTGTGCGCGGTGTATCCGTATGGCAGCTATGAGGGCAGCATCCGGTTTGCTGGCGATGAGCTGCGGGCCGGACATATCCGCGACACCGAGCAGAAAGGGATCGCCATCATTCATCAGGAGCTGGCGCTGGTCAAAGAGATGACGGTGCTGGAAAACATCTTCCTCGGCAATGAGCGAACGCGCTTTGGCGTGATGGATTACGACGCCATGTACCTGCGCTGTCAGACGATGCTGGCGCAGGTGCGGCTGGACCTTGACCCGAATACTCGGGTTGGCGAACTGGGGTTGGGTCAACAGCAACTGGTGGAGATAGCTAAAGCGTTGAACAAGCAGGTTAGGCTGCTGATTCTCGATGAACCCACCGCGTCGCTGACCGAACGGGAAACCGGCGTGTTGCTGGATATCGTGCGTGACCTGCGTCATCACGGTATCGCCTGCATCTACATCTCTCACAAGCTCAACGAGGTCAAGGCGATTTCCGACGTGATCTGCGTGATCCGCGACGGCAAACACATAGGCACCCGCCCGGCGGATTCGCTCAGCGAAGATCAGATCATCGCCATGATGGTGGGGCGTGAGCTGACGGAGCTGTATCCGAACGAACCGCATGATATCGGCGAAGAGGTGCTGCGGGTGGAGCACCTGACCGCCTGGCATCCGGTGAACCGCCATATTCGCCGGGTGGACGACGTGTCGTTTAGCTTGCGCCGCGGCGAAGTGCTGGGGATCGCCGGGCTGGTTGGTGCCGGGCGCACCGAAACGGTCCAGTGTCTGTTTGGGGCGTATCCGGGGCGATGGCAGGGCGATATTCAGGTGGAAGGCAAACCGGTTGCTATCCGGCACTGTCGGCAGGCGATGGCGCTGGGGATCGCTATGGTGCCGGAAGATCGCAAAAGAGACGGCATCATTCCGGTGATGAGTGTGGCGCAGAACATCACGCTGGCAGCGCTCGACCAGTTCACCGGCGCGTTGTCGGTGCTGCGGGATGCCGACGAGCAACACAGCCTGCGGGAGTCTATCACCCATCTGAAAGTGAAAACCGCATCGCCTGAGCTGGCGATCGCCCGCCTTAGCGGCGGCAACCAGCAAAAGGCCATCCTGGCGAAATGCCTGCTGTTGCACCCAAAAATCCTGATTCTGGATGAACCGACCCGTGGGATCGACATCGGTGCAAAGTATGAGATCTACAAACTGATCAACCAGTTGGTGAAGCAACAGATCGCCGTCATCGTGATTTCCTCCGAATTGCCCGAGGTACTGGGCCTGAGCGACCGGGTGCTGGTGATGCATCAGGGGCGGCTCAAGGCGGATTTACCTAATCGGGGCCTGACGCAGGAACAGGTGATGGAAGCCGCATTAAGGAGTGAGCATCATGCTGAAAGCCTGGCTGTCTGACCATACGCCCGCGTCGGCGGCGTCTCCCGGCGATGCGCCTCGTCGCCGTCCTTTCAATTTGCAGGTGTGGGTGATGATTGCGGCGATTGTCGCCATCATGCTGTTTTTTACCTTCATGACCGACGGTGCCTACCTCAGTGCGCGCAACATTTCCAACCTGCTGCGACAGACCGCTATCACCGGCATTCTGGCGGTCGGTATGGTGTTTGTGATTATTTCCGCCGAAATCGACCTGTCGGTCGGTTCCATGATGGGGCTGCTGGGTGGCGTAGCGGCGATTCTGGATGTCTGGTTCGGCTGGCCGTTGCCCCTGACGGTGGCGGCGACCTTGTTATTGGGATTGGTGCTTGGTGCCTGGAACGGCTGGTGGGTGGCGTACCGGCGCGTGCCGTCGTTCATTGTGACGCTGGCGGGTATGCTGGCGTTTCGCGGCGTGCTGATCGGTATCACCAACGGGACGACGGTATCGCCAACCAGCCCGGCGATGTCGCAGATTGGCCAGAGTTATCTGCCGGAAGGCGTGGGATTTTTGTTTGGCGTTATCGGGCTGATGGTGTTTGTGGTGTGGCGCTGGCGTCAGCGGTTGCGTCGTCAGCGGCTGGGGCTGCCGGTGGCCGCGGCGTCCGGTGATGTTACCCGTCAGGCACTGATGGCGGTGTTGGTGCTGGGTGCCATCTGGCTGCTCAATGACTATCGCGGGGTGCCGACACCGGTACTGCTGCTGACGCTCATCATGTTGGGTGGCATGTTCATGGCGGTACGTACCGCCTTCGGGCGGCGTATTTACGCCGTGGGCGGCAATATCGACGCGGCCCGTCTGTCGGGGGTGAATGTCGAGCGTACCAAGCTGGCGGTGTTCGCCATCAACGGCTTGATGGTGGCGGTGGCAGGTCTGGTGCTCAGTTCCCGGCTTGGTGCCGGGTCGCCGTCAGCCGGGAATATCGCGGAGTTGGATGCCATCGCCGCCTGCGTCATCGGTGGCACCAGCCTGGCGGGCGGGGTGGGAAGCGTGGCGGGTGCCGTGATGGGGGCGTTCATTATGGCGTCGCTGGATAACGGCATGAGTATGCTGGATGTTCCCACCTTCTGGCAGTACATCGTCAAGGGCGGCATCCTGCTGCTGGCAGTGTGGATGGACACCGCGACCAAACACAAAGCCTGATCACGATGATGGCCGGGATGGCGGTCTATCTGCGGCAAAATGAGCGAGACAGTTCGCAAAGTAAGGAAATTATTTTTGGGCTAACGGTCGGCCGTGCTATTTAGGCGAAAGGCGCACTTTCCGCGCCGGATTTCGCCCGGAGAAGGGACGACGCCCCCTCGTACTGTCCGAAGAGAACGTATCGCCATGTTTGAGAAACGCTACCGTATTACGTTGCTGTTTAACGCCAATAAAGTATACGACCGGCAGGTAGTTGAAGGCGTCGGTGAGTATCTGCAAGCGTCTCAGTGCGACTGGGATATCTTCATCGAGGAGGATTTCCGCTGCCGCATCGAAAATATCCGCGACTGGCTGGGGGATGGGGTGATCGCGGATTTTGACGATCCGGCGATTATCGAATTGCTGTCCGGGGTGCGGGTGCCGCTGGTGGGCGTGGGCGGGTCTTATCACCATCCGCAGGACTATCCACCGGTGCACTATATCGCCACCGATAACCACGCGCTGGTGGAGAGCGCGTTTTTGCATCTGAAGAGTAAGGGCTTGAACCGGTTCGCGTTTTACGGCCTGCCTGCATCGGTGGGGAAAGGGTGGGCGCAGGAACGGGAACACGCGTTTCGGCAACTGGTGGCGGCGGAGCAGTATCAGGGCGTGGTGTATCAGGGAATGGAGACATCGCCGGGCAACTGGCAGTACGCTCAAAACCGGCTGGCGGACTGGATCCAGACGCTGCCACCTCAAACCGGCATCATCGCGGTGACGGATGCCCGAGCCCGCCATCTGTTGCAGGTGTGCGAGCACCTGAACATCGCGGTGCCGGAAAAGTTGTGCGTGATTGGCATCGATAATGAAGAACTGACCCGCTACCTGTCGCGCGTAGCCCTATCTTCAGTCGCGCAGGGGACACGACAGATGGGGTATCGGGCCGCCAAACTGTTGCATCAGTTATTGCTGACACCTTATGTACAGCCGTTGCAGCGCATTCTGGTGCCGCCGCTGCGAGTGGTGGAACGCAGTTCGACCGACTACCGCTCGGTACACGACCCAGCGGTGATTCAGGCGATGCATTTTATCCGTCATCACGCCTGTAAAGGCATCAAAGTGGAGCAAGTGCTGGACGCGGTTGGGCTGTCACGCTCCAACCTTGAAAAGCGCTTCAAGGATGAAACCCGGCAGACCATTCACGGCATGATTCACACCGAAAAACTGGAGCGGGCGAGAAATCTGCTGGTGTCTACCTCGCTGTCGATCAACGAGATTTCGTCCATGTGCGGTTATCCCTCGTTACCGTATTTTTATTCCGTGTTCCGTAAGGATTATGACCTGACGCCGCGTGAATACCGTGAGCGCTATGGCGAAGGTGGTTACGGCGACAGCCAATATGACAATGACAGCCAATATGACCACGAATGACGGGATGTGATCTGGGGCAATTGGGCACAGCGGGTGTGACGGCACGTTGCGCCGTCACAGAGCAACCATTCAGGCGGGCACGCGCCAGTAGTCGTAATAGATATGCTCGACCTGGAAGTTCACATCCTCACTATCTTCGCTCAGTCGGCTGGCAAGGGTGAACGCGAAATCAAACGCTACGCCCAGCCCTTTGCCACTGATCAGGTTGCCGTCTTCCACCACTTTCTGGTCGACATACACACCGTCGGTGACGTCTTTCCACAGGTCGCCAGAGCAGACATAGCGACGGCCCTTCAGCAACTGATTGCCGCCCAGCACTCTGGCGGCTGCCGAGCACAGCGGGCAAATCAGCTTACCGGCTTCGTCGTGGCGGCGGATAAATTCCGTCACCATCGGGTTGGCGGCCAGATTCACCGTGCCCTGCGGACCGCCCGGGATCACCACCGCATCAAACAGCCGGTCCATACTTCTTTCCAGCAGGGCATCTGCGAACATGCGGATATTGTGGTAACTGTGTAGCTCCAGCCGGTCGTGACAGGAAAGCAGGGTGACGTCCAGTTTTGTGCGATGCAGCACATCGATCACCATAATCGCTTCCGCTTCTTCGAATCCGGGAGCCAAAAGAATGGCGACGTTCTTGGCCATGGTATCTCCAGCAATCATCAAAGGGAGGAACATCTGTGCCGCCGAGGATAGCAAAGAAACTCATATCAAATGAAACATCGTTTCAAGATTGAGTGGTGGGTCGCGTAATCGATGTTTGCTCGTCCGCGTTGGTGATAAACAGCGCTATACTCCCTCCCTTCATGCCGAGGTCGCCGCCCAGTGATAGGGTAGACATGGCGACCGGCGGCGTGGGCCGTTACTTCATATACGAACGAATCACCGTCACGATCGCTTCCAAATCGGTAGCACGTTCCGCCGGGTCTGCTTCTTCATTCATCAGATGGTCGCGGATATGGCCTTCCAGCACTTCGCCCATCAACCCGTTCACCGCGCCCCGGATGGCGGCGATCTGTTGCAGGATTTCCAGACATGAACGTCCCCCGCCGTCTAATGCTTTTTCCAGCGCTTCCGTCTGACCTTTGATGCGTCTGACGCGCGTCAGCAGTTTCTTTTTTTCGTGAATAGTATGCGGCATGGTGGCTCCCGTCTTGTCTGACTATATACTGGGGTATAGTATATTTTCATCATTTCACTTCCAGGTTGGCCTGCCGACCACCTGGTTCGGACGCTAACTATGACGGATTTTTCCTTACTTTTGCAGCAGGGCGTGGCTAACGCCTGGCTGTTTATTCCCAGCGCGGTGTTGTTGGGCGCGTTGCATGGCCTGGAGCCAGGTCATTCCAAGACCATGATGGCGGCGTTTATCGTGGCGATTCGCGGAACGGTGAAGCAGGCGGTGATGCTGGGAGTGGCTGCCACCTTGTCTCATACCGCCGTGGTTTGGCTGATCGCGCTGGGCGGCATGTACCTGAGCCAGCAATTTACCGCTGAATCCGCCGAGCCCTGGCTACAGTTTATTTCCGGCATCATCATTCTGGGGACCGCCACCTGGATGTTCTGGCGCACCTGGCGCGACGAACGAGCGTGGGTGCAGCATCAGCATAGTCATGGACATCAGCATAGCCATGAGCATCACCACGATCATCATGACCACCATCACGATCGCAATCACACTCACCATCATGCCGGGTATTCGCATGACCACGGGCAGGCTCATGGAGAGAATCATCATGGTGAGTATCAGGACGCACACGAGCGGGCTCATGCCAACGAGATACGCCAGCGTTTCGCCAATCGGGAAGCGACGAACGGGCAGATTTTGCTGTTTGGCCTGACCGGTGGGTTGATTCCCTGCCCGGCCGCCATCACGGTGCTGCTGTTGTGCATTCAGGTGAAGGCTTTTACGCTGGGGGCGGCGCTGGTAGTGTGTTTCAGCATCGGGCTGGCGTTGACGCTGGTGGCTGTCGGGGTCGGTGCGGCGTTGAGTGTACAGCAGGCTAGCCGCCGCTGGCCGGGATTCGCCACGCTGGCGCGCCGGGCACCCTATTTTTCCAGCCTGCTGATCGCGGTGGTGGGGGTGTATATGCTGCTTCATGGCTGGGCGCGTTTGCCGTTATAGCGGCATAACGTCTCGGTACTGACTGCGTGAAAAACGGCGGCTTTTGCGTTTTATTTTGGAGGCGATGCCGCCGTAGCGAATTTTTTTCCTGAAAATTCGCCTCCTCTCTTCCGGTTCGCCGGAAAAGATGTTTAAATTATCAATCATAAATTCTGCATAAATATGCATTGATGCGCGGTTGTTCATCGCAGTCGATTTTGATGGCACCGTGTCGTGTGCATCTCAATGCATGACCAGACATTGCGTAACCCGGCGGCAGGGCTGCTAAGCTTAACGCCATCGAAATCAAGCAGGGATTAATAGTTATGACGACGATTTTGAAACATCTTCCGGTGGGCCAGCGGATTGGGATTGCTTTCTCCGGTGGTTTGGACACCAGCGCCGCTTTGCTGTGGATGCGTCAGAAAGGCGCGGTGCCTTATGCCTATACCGCGAACCTGGGTCAGCCGGATGAAGACGATTACGACGCTATTCCTCGTCGCGCCAAAGAGTACGGTGCCGAGAATGCTCGTCTGATCGATTGCCGTAAACAACTGGTGGCGGAAGGTATCGCCGCGATTCAGTGCGGTGCGTTCCATAACACCACCGGTGGTATGACTTACTTTAACACCACGCCGCTGGGCCGTGCGGTGACCGGCACCATGCTGGTGGCGGCAATGAAAGAAGACGGCGTTAATATCTGGGGTGACGGCAGCACCTATAAAGGCAACGACATCGAGCGTTTCTATCGTTATGGCCTGCTGACCAATGCCGAACTGAAAATCTACAAACCCTGGCTGGACACTGATTTCATCGACGAGCTGGGCGGCCGTCAGGAGATGTCCGAGTTTATGACGAAGTCGGGCTTCGACTACAAAATGTCGGCGGAAAAAGCCTACTCTACCGACTCCAATATGCTGGGTGCGACCCACGAAGCCAAGGATCTGGAATTCCTGAACTCCAGCGTGAAAATCGTTAATCCGATCATGGGCGTGAAGTTCTGGGACGAAAGCGTGCGCATTGCGGCGGAAGAAGTGACCGTGCGTTTTGAGCGCGGCCATCCGGTGGCGCTGAACGGCCAGACGTTTTCTGATGATGTGGAACTGTTGCTGGAAGCCAATCGCATCGGTGGTCGTCACGGCCTGGGCATGAGCGATCAGATCGAAAACCGTATCATCGAAGCGAAAAGCCGTGGCATCTATGAAGCACCGGGGATGGCGCTGTTGCACATCGCTTACGAACGTCTGGTGACCGGCATTCATAACGAAGACACCATCGAGCAGTACCATGCTCATGGTCGCCAACTGGGCCGCCTGCTGTATCAGGGCCGTTGGTTTGACCCGCAGGCGCTGATGCTGCGTGATGCGTTGCAGCGTTGGGTCGCCAGCGAAATCACCGGTGAAGTGACGCTTGAACTGCGTCGCGGCAACGACTATTCGATCCTGAACACCGTGTCGGATAACCTGACCTACAAGCCGGAACGCCTGACGATGGAAAAAGGCGAATCCGTGTTCTCGCCGGATGACCGTATTGGTCAGTTGACGATGCGTAACCTGGATATCACCGACACCCGCGAGAAGCTGTTCAACTACGTGGAAAGCGGCTTGATTTCTTCCAGCAGTGCGGGTCTGCCGCAAGTTGCCAATCCGTCGTTGCAGGATAAGTCCGCGAAATAATCGCGGCCTGAATGTCATGACAAAGGGCATCCGTTTGGATGCCCTTTTTCGTCTTCGCCGCCTGTCACCACCCGACGGCGATATACCCGATGATTAGCGGTTGTTTACCAGGTGCTTTTCAATGCGCCCCATCAGGGTACGCAATTGGGTTTTCTCTTCTTCACTGAACGGGGAGAGAATGTCACGTTCATTCTCCACGTGTTCTTCCACCACCCGGTTAATCAGGGCAAATCCTTCGTCGGTCAGTTGAATGTTGACTGAACGGCGGTCGCCTTCAATCGGCATCCGTCGCAGCCAGCCAGCTTGTTCCAGCCTATCCAGCCGACTGGTCAGGGTGCTGTTGTTGATCATCAGCGCGTTGACGATCTGCGATGGGCTGATGGCATAAGGCGCGCCTCGTCTGCGTAGGGTCGCCAGAATGTCGAACTCGCGGGCGCTCAGTTTGTACTTGCTGAATACTTTGTCCAGGGCGCGGTCAATCAGCAGACTGACGCGGGACAAGGTGCCAATCACCAGCATGGGCTCGACATCAAGGTCAGGGCGCTCATTGCGCCATTGTTGAACAATATCTGATACTTCCAGGTAGCGTGCCATTAACGATATATCCTTGATTAATATAAAAAACCATTCCTTTTTATTACGGCGCAGGGCAATGCCATTACGCGATCTACCCTACTGTAATATTCTGGAAAGAAATATTCAATGTCAGATGTTATTGACACAGTAATTACGTCTACGTATATTACGAAATCGTAATATGCAGTGTTGTTTATCGGTGTCACAGGATGTGACGCGTCAGGATACGGGAAGATCCAACGTGAGTAAGTCAGGAGAACTGCACAAGGATGTGCGCCTTCTGTACGGCCAGGGAGGCGGTACGCCTCAGGCTGAGTAGAGGTGGTCAGTACGCCTCTGCTTTTGGACTGGAACAGTTTGAGGAAGGTTCATTTCGTGAAATTAAAAGATTTCGCTTTCTACGCCCCCTGTGTCTGGGGAACCACCTACTTTGTCACCACCCAGTTTCTTCCCGCCGACAAACCCTTGTTGGCTGCGCTGATTCGCGCACTGCCTGCGGGTATTATTCTCATCCTCGGCAAAACGTTGCCGCCGGTCGGCTGGCTGTGGCGCTTGTTTGTGCTGGGCGCACTCAATATTGGCGTGTTCTTTGTGATGCTGTTTTTTGCTGCCTACCGTCTGCCTGGCGGCGTGGTGGCGCTGGTGGGGTCACTTCAGCCGCTGCTCGTCATCCTGCTATCGTTCCTGTTGTTGGCGCAGCCGGTGCTGAAAAAGCAGATGGTGGCGGCCGTGGCTGGCGGTATCGGTATTGCGTTGTTGATTTCGCTGCCGAACGTGCCGTTGAATCCTGCCGGGTTGGTGGCGTCGGCGTTGGCGACGGTGAGTATGGCATCCGGTCTGGTGTTGACCAAAAAATGGGGGCGGCCAACAGGGATGACGATGCTGACGTTTACCGGCTGGCAGCTGTTTTGTGGCGGGTTGGTGATTCTGCCGGTGCAGATGCTGACCGAACCATTGCCAGATGTGGTGACCCTGACCAACCTTGCTGGCTATTTTTATTTGGCGATTCCTGGCTCTTTACTGGCGTATTTCATGTGGTTCTCCGGTATCGAAGCGAATTCTCCCGTGATGATGTCGATGTTGGGTTTTCTCAGCCCGTTGGTCGCACTGCTGCTGGGATTTTTATTTCTGCAACAAGGGCTTTCCAGCGCGCAATTGGTTGGCGTGATATTTATTTTTTTTGCGATTATTATCGTGCAGGATCTCTCGTTATTTAGCAGAAGAAAAAAAGTAAAGGCGCTGGGGTAATCTACCCGTGTTGTTAAATAATGTTTCTGTGTTTTTCGTCACAAAATGGTCTTGAATGTGAAATATTAAAGTAATATGTGTGTTGCTTAATAAATTTAAGTTATCGTATTAATAGTTAATATCTTGCAGACAGAGGAAGCGTTTTTTAATTTAATCGGGATGTTATTCGTCAGTCGATAAAAATCCTCTGGCGTTTAATATGAATCGATAATAATTCAGGATGTATTGTTATCGATAATATACCCCAAATAATTCGAGTTGCAGGGCAATATGCTCTTGTGTTGAATAACATAATGCATCTGCAACGTGAAGGATGATGGGAATAAGCTGACATAATCGCCCAGGATGAGAGAATATTATGTCTAAAACGGATTTTTCACATGAGTTATTGCGGTTTAGTGATGAGGTAAAAGAGGCGCTGCATACCGGTAAACCGGTGGTGGCGCTGGAGTCGACCGTGATCGCCCACGGGCTGCCTTATCCTGAGAATGTGGCTACGGCCAGAAAGATTGAAGCTGCCGTGCGTGCTGAGGGAGCGATTCCTGCGACGATCGGCATCGAAAACGGTCGGTTTTTGATAGGCATGTCAGATGCCGATATTGAACGGTTTGGCTCGACCAAGGGTATTCCGAAAGCCAGTAGCCGCGATATTCCGGTGATTCTGGCGCAAGGCGGCATGGGCGCGACCACCGTGGCTTCGTCGCTGGTGGCGGCGGACCTGGCCGGTATTCCTTTCTTTGCATCAGCGGGGATTGGCGGTGTGCACCGTGGTGCTGAACGGTCGATGGATATTTCCGCTGACTTGATCCAGTTCACCCGTTCGCGAGTCGCGGTGGTGTGCGCCGGTGCCAAGAGTATTCTTGACCTGGGTTTGACGCTTGAATATCTGGAAACCCAGTGCGTCCCTATCATTTCCTACCAGTCTGACGATTTTCCCGCTTTTTACTGCCGCTCCAGCGGTTTTCACAGCCCCCATCGGTTGGATGATGCCACGCTTGTTGCCCGTTCCATCGAGATGCACTGGAAGCTGGGTAACCAGAGTTCGGTGCTGATTACTCATCCGATTCACGAAAGCGACGCCATCGACACCGATGAAGTCGAGTCGATTATCCGTGAAGCCGCTATTCAGGCGGAACATGACGGTATTCGCGGGCCAGGTGCCACGCCCTATCTGATGCGGGCTGTTGCCAAAGCCACGCAAGGGCGGACGGTCCAGGCCAATATGTCGGTGCTGATCAGTACTGCTGCATTGGCTGGCAAACTGGCTCGCGCCCATACCGACTACCTACGGCAGTACAATCAGGCATAAGGATATGTCTCATGAAGCCACTTGTGATTTTTGATCTGGACGGCACGCTGGTTGACACGCCGAGCGGCATTGTTAGTGCATTTGTTACGGCATTGCGCGATTTGGGGATGCCCGTTGAGGACCGTCGCGCCATTCGCGCCACGATCGGCCTGCCGCTGGAAAAAGCCTTTGGTCAGCTTCTGGCGCTGCCAGTGGAGGACGAAAGGGTTACCGCCGCGGTCAGGCTGTATCAGGCCGTTTTCCGTGAGCAGGTGCTGCCGCAGGCACCGGAGCTGGTCTTTCCCGGCGTGGAGGAAGGGCTGGCGTTGCTTAAAGGGCAGGGGTATACGCTGGCGGTCGCCACCAGCAAGGTGTTCGCCAGCGCCAGGGCGCTGTTGGAGGCGGCCGGATTGTGGTCGTACTTTGATTTGGTGCTGGGAGCGGACATGGTGACGCACCCCAAGCCACATCCCGAGATGGGGCTGCTGGCGATGTCGCGCTTGGCGGCTGATGCGGCAACCACCGTGATGGTGGGTGATACTACGCATGACTTGCTGATGGCAAAACAGGCGGGTATGGCTGCTATTGGCGTGACATGGGGGATTCATAATACCGACCAGCTTAAGGCGGCAGAGCCGCAGGTGATTGTCGATACATTTAGCGAGGTAGTCGGGGCTGCCCACGCATTATTAAAACTGTCTTCTTCCCCGGTATCTTATTGTTGATTCTGTCTGATTTCTCTTAGTCATTTTATTGTCTCAAAAATAGATTTGGCCTGAAGACTGGAGTCTGAGGCCAAATTCTATGTGCGGCATTTCATACTGAAATAAAAATTTCGATTTATTTTCATTGATTCATGCACGAGGATTGTAATGGATAACATCTCGAATCACGCATTCAATTACCCGGTATTGATTTTAAATAAAGGATTATTCCCTGATCATAACGACGCCTCTCTGGCACGTTATCTTTTTTCTGCCCTGGTGCTGGCGATATCGCGTATTACTCAGAATGAAGAAATGCTCGTCGGTTTTCATTTGCACTTTCAGGAAATAGATTCATGGAAAGATAGTGAATATATTCGCCAAGGTGTTCTTCCACTGAATATTCGGCTTAATAACGCTATGCCGATTGCTGATTTTACGCGTGAAATAATAGCCTGGATGACACCGAACGGTATTTGTCAGAAAAATGACGCGGGTGTTAGCGTGCTGAAGCTGGGTACGCAACATGCGCTCCACGAGCTGTTTGATCTGGAAATATCCTGGCAACCACCTGCGGAAAACGAACCGGTTCGGGCGCTGGCAGGTCATATCGTCAGCCACGACGACGCGCTTGTGTTAACGCTGCGGTTTAATCCGGCGCGTTTCAGTGTGGCACAAATGCAAAAGCTCCCTGAAGTATGGCATCAGATAACGACATGCGCGGCAAAAAACGGCCTGGAAACGTTGCGTGACATTGTGTTGATTGATGATGTCGAACGCCAACGCGTGCTACACACGTTTAACCAAACCGACCACATGTGGGAGGGTGAAACGACCGTTGTCGCAAAGCTGAAAAACCGGGCGCAACGTCATCCGGAACAGACCGCCGTGGTGTTTCGCGAGCAGTCGTTGAGTTACCGGCAGCTTTACCAGCAGGCGGGTGCGCTGGCGCATTACCTGAATGCGCTGGAGACGGCGCGCGGGCATTGCGTGGGATTGTTTGTCGAGCCATCGCTGGAGCTCATGACCGGTGCCTGGGGGATCCTGTTGTCCGGTAATGCCTATCTGCCGTTGTCGCCGGAGTACCCGGAAGATCGGTTGGCTTATATGCTGGAGAACAGCCAAACCCGTATCATCGTTACCCAGCCTCACTTGCGTGATCAGCTGCTGGCGCTGTCACCGCCGGGAATTCAGGTGGTGACGCCGGACGATGTGGATGCGTTTATGCGCCAGCACGCGCAGCCTCTGCCCGACGCGCCGACGAATGATATTGCACCGCACCATCTGGCCTACGTGATTTATACCTCCGGCAGTACCGGCAAGCCGAAAGGCGTGATGATTGAACATCATAGCGTGCTGAATCAGATGAACTGGCTGGCACAAACGATTGGGTTGAATGACGAGACGGTGATTCTGCAGAAAACGCCGATGAGCTTTGATGCGGCGCAGTGGGAAATGCTGTCGCCCGCCTGCGGTTGCCGGGTGGTGATGGGGGAGCCGGGCGTGTACCGGAACCCGGAACAACTGGTGGATATGCTGGCAGCGTATCAGGTGACGACGTTGCAGTGCGTGCCGACATTGTTACAGGCGCTGCTGGATACCGAGCGTCTGACGGACTGCCCGGCGTTAAGGCAAATTTTCAGCGGCGGTGAAGCGCTGCAAAAGCACCTGGCGCAGGCGTGTCTGGAAACCTTGCCCGATTGCGAACTTATTAATTTGTACGGCCCGACTGAATGCACGATTAACAGCTCCGCTTTCCGGGTCGATCCCGCCAGCGTGCAGCAAGGGCCGGATACGTTGTCCATCGGCGCACCGGTGGCGAATACCCGCTATTACATTCTGGATAACTGCCTGACGCCGGTGGCCGTCGGGCAAATCGGCGAGCTGTACATCGGTGGTGATGGGGTGGCGAGAGGCTATCTGAATCGTGATGATCTGACCGCCGAGCGTTTCATTATCGACCCGTTTGCACCAGTGGATTCCGGGCGGCGCTTATACCGGACCGGCGATTTAGCCAGTTGGAATCACGATGGCACGGTTCAGTACGCCGGTCGTGCCGACAATCAGGTTAAGCTGCGCGGTTATCGCGTCGAGCTGGATGAGATCCGCTCGGCGATCGAAACCCATGACTGGGTGAAATCGGCGGCAGTTATCGTCAGGAACGACCCGTTCACCGGCTATCAGAACCTGATTTCGTTTATTGAACTGAATGCCCGCGAAGCGGCGCTGATGGATCAGGGCAATCACGGCTCGCATCATCAGTCCAAAGCCGATAAGGCGCAGGTGATGATGCAACTGGCCAATAAAGGATGCCGGGAATTCCCGGCCGCCAGCCAGCCGTATACCCTCGATTTGCCGGGTAAACAGCCGGATGAAAAGCAGCGCCTCACCGCGTTTGCTCGCAAAACCTATCGGTTTTACGACGGTGGTGCCGTCGGGCGTAACGACATTCTCTCGTTGTTGCATGAACCTCCCCTGGCGGGCATGTCCCGCCAGCCAGATTCCCTGACGCTGGAGGAACTGGGGCATTGGCTGCGTTATCTGGGCCAGTTCACCAGTACCGAGCGGCTGTTGCCCAAATATACCTACGCTTCACCGGGCGCGCTGTACGCCACCCAGGTGTTTCTGGAACTGAACGCCGTGGCCGGGCTGGCCGCGGGACATTATTACTACCAGCCGGTGCATCACCAGTTGGTTCGGGTCAGCGAGCAGGTTTCGGTGACGCCGGGTAGCCTGCGGTTGCACTTTGTCGGCAAGAAGAGCGCCATCGAACCCATCTACAAAAACAACATTCGGGAAGTGCTGCAAATGGAGATGGGGCACATCATTGGCATGTTGGATAACATCCTGCCGGATTATGGGTTGGGCGTAACGCTGTGCGACACCGCAACGCTGGACCCGGCACCGCTGGCGATGAATCCGGACGATGATTATCTGGGAGCCTGCGATGTGCTGTGCGGGCTGGGTCTGCCGGTGGACCACGACCTGGATATTTATGTGCAGACTGCGGGTACGACGATCGCCGATCTGCCGGTGGGGACTTATCGCTACGTGCGCGGCGATTTGCAGCACATTGCCGATGACGTCATTGATAAGAAACATGTTATCGCCATCAACCAGGCGGTGTATGAGCGCTCGTCGTTTGGCATCAGTATCGCCAGCCGGACCGAAGGCTGGGCAGGCTACGTGCATGTGGGGCGTAAACTGCAACGCCTGCAGATGAATCACCTGAATGTCGGGCTGATGTCTTCCGGCTACAGCTCGGAAACCGGCAACGATCTGCCTGCTGCCCGCCGCTTCTGGCACATTCTCGGCCATCGTACCGGGCCGTATTATTTCTTTATTGGCGGGCGCATCAGTGACGAGCAGAAATACAGTGAGGGGATGAGGGAAGACACCGTACACATGAAAGGACCGGCGGAGATGATTCGTGACGATTTGGCGACGTTCATGCCGGATTACATGATGCCGAACAAGGTGCTGATTCTTGACGAAATGCCGCTGACGGTAAACGGCAAAATCGACATGAAAGCGTTGGCGAATATCAATGTCGAGTTGAAGCACAAAACGATGGTCGCGCCCCGAACCCCGCTGGAGCATCAGATCATGGCGGTCTGGCAGGCGAAACTGAAACGCGAAGAGGTGTCGGTGGACGACAATTTCTTCGAATCGGGCGGTAATTCGCTGATCGCTGTCAGCCTGATCAATGAGTTGAACGCGACGCTGAACGCCAGCCTGCCGTTGCAGGTGCTGTTTCAGGCACCCACGGTTGAAAAACTGGCGGTATGGCTGAGCCGCGCGCGTCAGGAGCCGGTATCCCGTCTGGTTCAGTTGCAGCCCAAAGGGCGTCAGGCACCGATCTACTGCTGGCCGGGGCTGGGCGGCTACTGCATGAATTTGCGGTTACTGGCGCGACAACTGGGGGCGGAACGACCGTTCTTTGGTATTCAGGCGCATGGCATCAATCCGGGCGAGACGCCTTATGCCACCATCGGCGAGATGGCGGCCAGAGATATTGAACTGATTCGCCAGCACCAGCCGCACGGGCCATATACGCTGTGGGGCTACTCTTTCGGCGCGCGCGTCGCGTTCGAAACCGCCTGGCAACTGGAGCAGGCGGGCGAGGTGGTGGAGAATCTGTATCTGCTGGCGCCCGGCTCGCCGAAGCTGCGCGATGAGCGCGTAGCCGCGATGAGCCGCACGGCCGATTTTGATAATCCCGGTTATCTGACCATCCTGTTCTCGGTCTTTATCGGCAGCATTACCGACCCGGCGCTGGCGCGCTGCCTGGAGACGGTGCGCGACGAGGAGAGCTTTGTGGCCTTTATCACCGGGATCAATCCGGCGCTGGATGACGGGCTGGTACGACGGATCACCCGCATTGTGGCGCAAACCTTCGAGTTCTCCTACACCTTCAGCGAGCTACAGCAGCGGCAACTGAACGCGCCGGTCACCATCATCAAGGCGCAAGGTGACGATTACGCGTTCATCGAGAATCACGGCGGGTTCTCCGCTTTACCGCCCACGGTGCTGGAGCTGATGGCGGACCACTACAGTATGCTGAAAACACCGGGGATCGCTGAACTGACGCGAGTCATTCATGACCAGCAGTCACCTTCCAGTCTGGTGGGGTAAGGCGGTTAGCATCACGCGCGCGGGGAGCCTCCCGCGCGCTTTTCTGCATGGTCCCATGATCAAACCGACTTTTCCGCTGTTTTGCCGACAAAATCCCATTTTTTAGCGCATTAATCCCACTTTCGAGATAAAAGCGTGCTGAAAGCGGGGCAACGGCAATTGCGGATAAAAACAAAACGCGTTTGTTGGCAAAGTATCCGTAGATTGACGGTGTTCGATCGGGGGTCATGAACGGTGTCGCGGCGACATAGCTTCATTATTAATTAGCGTCATGAGCGTTTGTGCGACATGGGGACGGTAGCCGTGCAAACTTCATCACAGACCAGCATGTTTTGCCTTAATGATATTCATCATGAAGCGCCGGAGCGTATCCGGCGTTTTCCCCTGGGAGAATTGGGGGATTCGCATCAGCTGCGGGAAGGGCAGCGTCGCATGATGGAAAAGCTGTATCAGCTAAAGACGGTGCCGATGCGTGCCGACAGTCATCAGGCGATGCTGGAGTCGGTGGTGGCGGGGGTAATGGCGCGCTGGCCGACGCTGCCTTCACAGGAAGGGCTGCTGATCTATGCCAGAACGCAGACACATAACACCTTCTTTGACCGCCCCTGGCTGGATGACATCTTGCAGCGCCAGCGGTTGATGCACTGGGACGTCACGACGCTGAGTCTGAATCACTGCGCCAGCGCGTTGTCGGCGTTACATCTGGTGCGGCACAGCGCTGTGCGTCGGAATACGCCGGTGCTGTTATTGACGGGGGAGAAGGCGTTTCACCCTGAGATCAACCGCTTCACGGTCGGTGTACAGGGAGAGTTGCCGGTGGCGGCACTCTTCAATGCGGCGAACAGCCCGTGGCAGGTGACGTTTACCGCGGTCCGGCATTTGAGCCGTTTTTATAACAATCCGAGCAATATGACCCGGCAGGAAAAAGCCGACTTGAATAGTTGCCTGCTGGATGAATTGTGCCGGTTTATTGTCGATGCCGTCAGGGACAGCGGTATCGGCATGGATGAGATGGACTATTTTGTTCCCTGCAATCTTAATTTGCCGTTATTACGTCAGATAGCACAGCGTTTGAATATGGGCGATCGCTTATTCAGTCAGCAGGTTTCTGACTATGGTCATCTGTATTGCTCAGACGTTTTATTTAATTTTTCTTCATTAATGAAAACTACAACCGGTCGCGC
Organism: Dickeya undicola; assembly: GCF_000784735.1. GTDB lineage: Bacteria > Pseudomonadota > Gammaproteobacteria > Enterobacterales > Enterobacteriaceae > Dickeya > Dickeya undicola. Next base: position 78,054 of record NZ_JSYG01000008.1, on the reverse strand, counting down.
GAAAAACTATTTTTGTTTTTCGATGGGAATGGGGGTCACGCTTTCCTGCGCGCTGATACAGCAAATTGATATCTAAACAGGAGACAGACATGTCTGCGCTATTAATCACTATTCAACAGGCGTTACGCGAAGTCATGGAGAATGACGACATCAAGATCAATGAAAAAACGGATTTTGATCATGACCTCGACCTGGACTCGGTGATGTTTGTGCAATTTTTGCTGACGCTTGAAGATAACATCGACGGGCTGCTGTTCGATCCTGACCAAATCAACATGGATGCCTTCACCACGGTGGGCAGCCTGATTAACTGGCTGAACGCCAATGTGTTGCAGGAGGTGCGGCATGTCAGTTGAACGCGTCAAGCAGGTCTGGGACGCTTTTCGGGAGCAGCCGTTGTCTGATGCGCTGGCCTGCCTGCTGCAAGCGTCGGCGGGAGCGGCGCAGTACGTTCATCCGATTGGGTATCAGATTCAGGAAATCAGCAACCAGCCTGACGCCGACCAGCCACAGCGCTTGTTTGACCGGGTACTGAACCACCTCGGTCTGGATGTGGTGCGCGGTACGGATACCCTGGTGCTACCGGCCAGTTTCCCGATACTGGTGTGCGCCGCTCGTTTGGGGGTGCTAGCCCGTATTCAGTCGATGAGCTGGCAGCATTTGTCCAGCCGTAACAGCTTTGGCACCAAAACCACCCGCCATCAGTTAATTAAAGCCAGTTTCGCCGACGTGGCCGGTAAGGCAGCGCTGTTGCTGGAGCAACAGTATCAGCGTTTGCAGGACGGTGACCTGGCCGGTCTGGAAGATGATCACTACCAGATCACCCAGCTTAACAATGAAGCGGAAAAAATGATGGGTGGACACGGTTTCCTGCTGGGGAATACCCATAGCCTGTCCTATTTCTCCATGATGCTCTACAGCGTCTATGGCAAAGCGAGCTGTCTGGCCGCAGCCTGAATACGGAAAAAAGGTAGGGATGATGAGCCTGATCTCGCGTGTGATGTCCAGAGCTGCCCCGGCTGCCAGTGGGGATATGCGGCAGATCATGGCATTGGCCTGGCCGATGATGGTGACCGCAGTGGTGGTGTCGCTGTCTCAGAATATGCAAATTGCTATTCTGGGCAACGGCACCGAAAGCCAGACGTTGTTGACGCTCTCTTTCTTGCAGCCGTTCAATTTCCTGTTTATCGCTATTCTGGAATGCCTGGCGATCACGAATCAGGTGTTCAGCGCCCGTTCCCGTCATGACTGGCCACGACAGCGCATCTGGCACAGTACGCTGTGGCTCGGAGGGATAGGCGTGCTGACGACGGCGCTGGCGGCGCTGTTGTGCCGGATGCTGGCTGTACCGCTGTCCGGCTGGATGAACAGCCCTGATCCGGCGTGGATGCAGAGCGCCGCGCCCGGCTATCTGTTGTCGATGACGCCTTTTCTGGCGTTGGAAATGTGCAATGCGGCGCTACGCGGGCAGGGACGAACCGTGTCGGCTATGACGCTGATGTGCGGTTATGTGCTGCTGAATGCGGCAGGCTGTTACCTGGGGTTCCACGTCTACCAGCGTGGTTTTGATGCCGTGTTACTGGCAAACAGCGTTCCGGCGTTGGTACTGCTGCCGTTGGCGGTACGAGCGCTGCGCCGAGTCGCTACACCGGTGCCGGATGAGCGGCCACAGGCATTCGTGCCGCGACTGCTGGCGTTACTGACCAATGCCGGGTTGCCGGTAGGCTTTTCCATGTTGGTGGTGTTCCTGAGTTCGATGGTGATTTTCCCGCTGGTGGCTGCGCTGGGGGCGGGATTCTTGCCAGCGTTCCTGATCGTGATAAAGCTACGCGCTTTCTTCATCATTCCGGCGGTGGCGACCGGTTCCGCCATCGCCATTTTGCTGAACCAGCGCCTCAAAACTCATGCCGCGCCGCTGCTGGCAAGCCTGTTGAACAATGGCGTCTGGCTTATCGTGCTGGCCTATCTGGCGTTGACCGCAGGGGTATGCTGGGTGCGCGACGATATTCTGGCCGGGTTTTCCAATGACGAGGCGATCCGGCAATCCAGCCAGATGCTGCTGTTGCTGTTGCTGCCGACGTTCTTCCTCACCTCGCTGGTGGCGGCGTTGCAAACGCTGCTGGAACAGATGGAGCGGGGAAAGCGGGTGCTGATTTTCACACTGATACTGGAACTGCTGATGGTGGTGGTGGCCCTGACCGCGCATCGCTTCCTTAACGACGTGCAGGCGATCGCCAGCCTAATGGTCGCCTTTAGCCTGCTGTACGCTGTGGTATTCCTGCGTGAGTATCGATTGCTGGTCAACGCACTGGGAGAACGGGATGCTGCTGTATAGCCTGTGTTACCCCTTGATGTGGCTGGCGACGCACGTCCAGTACCACTATTACCGCGTGCTGGTGAAGCTTGGGCGTCGCCCGTCGCTGTTGCTTAAAGTACGGATCAAGCCGGAAACACATTACACCCGGCTGTGCCGCGTGCTGCGTCTGGCGGATTTGTGGTTGCTGAAGTGCTGTTCCCTGCATCTGGCGGCGCGCTATCTACTGCATCTATTTGAAACCACACGTTATATCTCTTACAAGCAGATGGACCATGAATATCTGGCTGGTTTTCAGCAGGAGACGGTCTGCTTTCAGCATCAGAATGTGTATGTGTTTCGCTGGGTGCCGCCGCCTGCGGATACGCCGACAAAAACCGTCTTACTGGTGCATGGCTGGGAAGGCCGCGGCATCATGTTTCGGCCGCTGTGCGAGGCGTTAAAAGCGCAAGGGTACAGCGTGGTGATGCCGGATTTGCTGGCGCACGGGTTGTCTGAGGGAACGCGGGTGTCCAACTATGAACTGGCCAGCCTGCTTATCCGGCTGGGGCAGCGCTACGGCCCGTTCTGTGCGGTGGTTGGGCATTCCAGCGGCGGTCTGGTGTGTAGCCTGGCATTGGCTCAGGGGCTGGCGGCGGAGCGGCTGGTGCTACTGGCAAGTCCGGACAATTTCGGCAAGATGATCGACCGGTTTCTGGCGGGGGCGTCGGTGTCGGCATCGCTGGCGGCACCCATGAAAGCGATTTATGCACAGCGCTTTGGTTTTCATCCCGATCAGGTCGGTGAAGCGCTTTACCGCACGCTCGATTGCCCGGCGCTGATTTGCCACGACTGGCAGGATGTTCGTGTCCATCCGGAGGTGGCGGATGCGATCCACCGGGCATTTGCCCGTAGCGAGGTGTTCTATACCCGCGGGTTGGGGCATTTGGGGATTTTACGCAGCCCTCTGGTGCATCAGCGCATTTTATCGTTTTTATCTGACGCCACAGTGGGAACTGAAAGGCGGATATCGCCACTCACTCAACAGTCGATAAGGGGTGATGGTGCGGCGGCGGCGTGGTCCGATGCCGGTGGCATTAACATGGACAGGATATTGCAGCGCGTTGCGGGGGCATCAAACGAGCCCGCCGTCACGGATGGCGGGCTATCTGGGATTAATTAATTGCAGAGGTTCTGGATATTATCCAGCAGTACGTGCCGTGAGAACAGATGACGCTGTTTGCCGAAAATAATATCGAAGCTCATATTTTGCAGGGTACGTGGTTGCTCGTTTTCCCGTTCCAGTGACACCGCTTTGCGGTACTTCAATGGAGGAATGTTGTAGGTCTTGGTAAAGCAACGGGAAAAGTGTGGTAGCGAAGAAAAGCCGCAGGCATAGCAAATATCGGTGAGCGACCAGTTGGGCGAAATATGAATGATCTCTTTTGCCAGCGTCAGGCGTACACGCCAAATCCAGCGCATCGGCGTAATGTTGTAGACCTGATTGAAAAGACGGCAAATATCAAATTTTGATTTACCGCTGACGTCTTCAAGATCTTCCAGCGTAATATTGTTACCGATGTTGTCGATGATATAGTCAATAATTCCCGCCAGGCTGGTTGCTTTATTATTGGCTGCGAGCGTTTTTCTCAAATTAGGGTGACGGCGGTACATATCCTGAATCAGGTTGTTGTTGAAAATATCATTATCCAGCGTATGGGCGTAGGTGTTCTGTAAGCTCATGGTGTCATCCCAAAAAAATAGATTCCCCGTGTCTGGTCTGGCTAAATCCAAAAAATCCTTACAGCGGTGAAGTCAGTGGTTAATTATTGTCCTTTGGTCAGATGTGCGATCTGTCTAAGGCAAATTGTGTGCCATATCGTTATTATTTGTTTTACAAGGGAAATACTTACATCTACCTGTAACTCGTCCCATTTATGGGATTGAGTCGTACCAAACATGGGATTTTTCGTCTCGCAAATGACAATTCGGATGCGCTACCGCTCCACGAGCGGGGTAGCGACATGCCGTGCTCGATGTGCGGCAGGGGCGCGGGAAGCCCGGTGCGCGTGGCATTGGCCGTGATCAGAATGTAATTGGTATGATTTGTGCTGCTATTTAGAGGCACTGGCGTTCACGCAGACCGAACACAACCTGCCGACGTGGATAAATGGGAAACGGCATGGATCGCCGCTCAGGAGAAGGAAAAGGGCGTCATCATGGACAGATGGAGGTATTTTGGACACATTTTTAAAACCAGAGATAAAAGTGAGTGGCCTGCAGCCTGTAAGATACCCTCGGCCTCAGGAAGGCTGACTCTATTTATACACTGAGGATTTCCCATGACGGTGCTGGTTCAGCTTGATAATGTGCATAAAATCTTTCTTACCGATGAAATTGAAACTCATGCCCTTAGCAAGATAAACCTTTCTATTCACTCGGGAGAATACGTCTCTATCGCGGGACCGTCCGGTTGTGGGAAATCGACCCTGTTGTCCATCATGGGGTTGCTGGATACGCCAACGGAAGGGCGCTACCGGCTGAACGGCACGGATGTTGAGCGGATCGGTCGTCGGGAGATGGCGCGGCTGCGCAACCGGGAAATCGGCTTTATCTTTCAGTCATTTAATCTGATAAGCGACCTGACCATCGCGGAAAACGTTGCGCTACCGCTCACTTACCGTAATGACCTGTCGCGTTCGGAGCAGAAAGCGCGAGTCATTCAGGCGCTGGAAAAAGTCAATATGTCGCATCGGGTGCGTCATTACCCGTCACAGCTTTCCGGCGGTCAGCAACAGCGGGTGGCGGTCGCGCGAGCCATTGTCGGCAAGCCGTCGTTGCTGCTGGCGGATGAACCGACCGGAAACCTGGATTCTGCCAACGCCGAAGCGGTGATGAATATTCTGGATGAACTGCATCAGGACGGCGCGACCATCTGTATCGTTACCCATGACCCGCGTTCCGCCATGCGTGCCCAGCGCACGGTCGTCTTGTCCGACGGGCAGGTGGTGGCTGATGGCGAAAACGGACAATTGCGTCAGGCGGTATAACACAATGAATGTATGGTTCGATATCCGTTACGCTCTGCGCTTGCTGCTCAAAAGCCCTGGATTCAGTGTGCTGACCATTACTGTGATGGCCTGCGGACTGGGGCTGGCGCTGTATATGTATTCCGTTATCAATACCATCATGTACAAAACCCTGCCGTATCCGAAGGGGGAAGGTATGGTGATGGTGACGCCGAATGTGGACGGCGAAGGCCTGAATGATTCAGGGTTGAACTTTCTGGACTATGAACTCATCCGGCAAAAAGCGACGAAACTGACAGATATCAGCTATTTTTATGCAGAATACGCTGACCTGAAAGATGACGAGAAATCGGTTCGGTATATCGCGGTGTACAACACGCCGGATATGTTTAGTTATACCGGTGTTTCTCCTTTTCTCGGTCGAGCGTTCAATCAGCAGGATATGCAGCCTGGTGCTGAACCGGTAGCGGTAATCAGCTATCTGTTGTGGCAAAGTTATTTTAATGGTCGCGGTGATATTCTTAATCAAACCGTCAAGGTAAACGGCACCACCACCCGAGTGGTCGGCGTGATGCCGAAGGGATTTGCCTTCCCTTTCTATCATGATCTGTGGCTCCCCTCGCGTCTTGACCCCAAACTCTTTCCTAACCGGGAACTGGCACCGGAAGTGTTTGTGTTCGGACGGTTACTGAAAGGAGGGAAGACTGCTGCTGCTAGCCGCGAGCTCGATGGTCTGATGCAGGAAGTAGCGCGTCAGTATCCTAAGGTTAATAAAGGTATTTCGGCGAATGTGTTGTCCTTTCAGGAGAATTTTACCGGAGAAGAAACCGCGCAGACCTTCTTTGTCATGCTGTCCGCAGTGGGGTTTATCCTGCTACTTGCCTGTTTTAATGTAGGCAACCTGCTGTTGGCGCGCTCCAATCAGCGTACTCGGGAAATAGCCATTCGCATGGCGCTGGGTTCACCGACATCAAGGTTGGTGATGCAGATGTTGTGGGAAAGTTTGATCATCAGCACTACCGCAGGCGTCATCGGTGTGCTGCTCGCATCGTGGGGGTTGGATATTACCAACTATATCTTCCCTAAATTTGTACCCAACAAGGTGCCGGTTTGGTGGCACCTGTCACTGGACGGCAGCGTGATTTTGGATGCTGTCATCCTGATTCTCGCCACATCGTTTGTCACCAGTGCATTACCAGCGTGGAAAATCGCTAACGGTAAGTTTGCTTACGCTTTGCGTGACGGTGTTAACAGCGATCAGGGGCGTAAAACCGGTCGCTTCAGCCGGACGCTGGTAATCATCGAAGTAGCGCTGTCCTGTTCAATCTTGTGTATCAGTGTCTTGCTATTATTTCTGGTGATGCGCGCCACTAAGGCTGACTACGGCGTACCTATCGATCATTTTCTGGTGGCGAAAATCAATGTCGACCAGGATAGTTACCCCGATGACGGTAGCCGCCGAAAATTTTATCTCAAACTGCTTGAGCAGGTGAATACTATCCCCGGTGTGCAAGCCAGCGGCCTTACCTCCAGCGCGCCGGGCCAATTCACCTTTCCTCATCAAGTGGTGACGGAAAATATGGAACACGATGGGCAAGACGCCTTGTCCTATTCGCTGGTGAACGACGTGCGAGTAATGCCTGGCAGTCTGACGGCGATGGGGGTGAAGTTATTGAATGGGCGGGAGTTCGCTGACAGCGATATCGATACCACGTTGCCAGTTGCTGTGGTGAGCGATTCGTTTATCAAGAAGTACTGGCCGCATGAAAAAACGGTGGTTGGCAAGCGGCTACGCTTTCGGGACGGCAATGACTACCGTTGGTTTACCGTGGTGGGCGTTGTTTCACATATCATTCATGGGCGGCCGTTCAGCGAGTTCAAAACGCGTCCAACGGTGTATCGTTCCTTAATGCAGCTCCGGCAAGTCAATCCATCGTTGACTATCATGCTTAAGGCACCTCAGCCGCAGCGGTTTTCAAAACCGCTGTTTAATATGCTCAATGAGTTAGGGCCGGTAATAGAAAGTACCCAACCACAGACGTTGAGCGATCAACTGGCTCGTAATACGGTTGGCGTGCAGTTTGTCACCAATTTGTTTCTACTGTTTGGTGCCGCTGCCATGGTGCTGGCGGCTAGCGGTATTTATGGTGTGACACAGCACGCGATTAACCAGCGTACCCAGGAAATTGGTATTCGACAGGCGCTGGGCGCAACACCTACCCGATTGTTGAGTATGCTCATGTTCTCTGGACTTCGGCAGTTGTTTGCTGGTTTGGTCCTCGGGTTGCCATTGGCGATTTTCGCTGCGCCCAAAATTAACAGGGTATATGGTGACGGTGGCGGTGGCTTCATACCGTTGTTTGGCGGGGTGGCCTTGTTTATCGTTATCATCGTCGCGCTCGCAACCTGGATTCCATCCCGGCGTGTCATCATGATGAAGCCGGGCGATGCGATACGTTACGAATAATCCGGCGTGACGGTATTCTGCCTGTGGCGTCCATGTTGGCGCTCGTGGCAGGATATCCTCTGACGCTCCAGTTTCCGGTAACTGAGCCGTTAATAGTTACCACGAATCGATTATGCTGTAAGGGGGACGTGTTCCCTGCCGAGCGGCCCATCAGTATAAAACCCAGTATGAACCCGCGTGATAAGGACCCATATGGCGGATAAGCAACATATCCTGATTGTTGATGATGACGCACATATTCTAGCCAGCCTGCAGATGTTACTGTCTATGGAGGGCTATCAGGTCACACTCGCTTCTGCCGTTGAGCAAGTGCCCGTTCAGTTGTCCCAGCATGACTTTGATTTGATCCTGATGGATATGAACTATCAACGGGATACCACGTCCGGGCAGGAAGGGCTGGTGTTGTTGGAAGAGATAAAGCGTTACGACGAATACCTGCCGGTGGTGGCGATGACCGGCTGGGGGAGTGTCGATATCGCGGTGAGCGCCATGCGGGCGGGCGCGGTAGATTTTATTCAGAAACCCTGGGACAACGAACGGTTGCTGAATGTGATTCGCCAGCAGATTTCCTTTAGCCTCAGCCAGCGTTCCGGCAAGCGATTGAAAGAAGAAAACAAACTGCTAAAGCTGGAACTGGAAGACAATTTTAATGGCGAGTGGGTGGTGGAATCCGCGCCAATGAAGCAATTGATGCGGATCGTGGAGCAGGTAGCCGCAACCGAAACCAATATTCTGATCTTGGGTGAAAATGGCACCGGTAAAAGCCTGCTGGCTCGGGTGATTCACCAGCTTTCTCCGCGCCGTGACGAGAACATGGTGTCGGTAAACATGGGGTGCATTAACGAAAACCTGTTTGAAAGCGAGATGTTCGGCCATGTGAAAGGTGCGTTTACCGACGCACGGGAAAGCCGCGTCGGGCGCTTTGAGTTGGCGGACAAAGGGACGCTGTTTCTGGATGAAATCGGCAATTTGCCGATGACCCAGCAGAGTAAATTGTTGCGTATTCTGGAAGAACGCTGTTTTGAGCGGGTTGGCTCGTCCCGTACGCTGAAAACCAATTGCCGTATTATTGCCGCCACCAACGCTGAACTGGGTATCAGAGTGGCGGAAGGAACGTTTCGTCAGGATCTCTATTACCGTCTTAACACCATTGAGCTACGCGTACCGTCACTGGTAGAACGACAGCAGGATATCATGCCACTGGCATTGAACTTCATTGACCGTTACGCCAGAAAATACAACAAATCGGCACCGGGACTCAGCCAGTCCGGACAGGCGGCGTTATCGGGATACCATTGGCCGGGTAACATCCGCGAACTGAGTCATTTGCTGGAGCGGGCGGTGTTGCTGTGCGGGGCGTCCCGGTTGAACAGTGACGATATTTTTCCGTCACTGCCTGGCGCGCCGCAAAAAGCGGCGAAAGCCGAGCCGGAGTGGGTGGCGTCTGAGGCGACGCTGGCCGATATTGAAGAACGCCTGCTTTGTCAGCGCATGGCGAAGTTTGAAGGCAATGCCATCAAGGCTGCCCATTCGCTGGGGCTGAGCCGTAGTGCGTTTTATCGACGACTGGAAAAATACAAGATTAACCATGAGTAAACTCGATTCCTCCTTTGAGCCGCCTCACCTGTTGTCATTCAATGTCGCAGCGATTGCCGGCTTGCTGGGTTATTTCCTGCTATGGCTGTTTCCCGACCAGTCGGTGTACCTGAAGGTACTGACGGTATTCATCATTTTTCTGTGCCTGGTGTACAGCAGCTTTACTTTCTCCGAGCGACTGAACGGCAAGATCCACGTTGTCTCCAATCTGCTGGAAGCGCTGGAGCAGGAGAACTTCAGCCTGCGCGGTGTGACCAAGGATAAAGGCGCGTTTGATAACCTGATCCGTCAGATTAACCAGCTCTCCGGCACGATGGCGCGCAGCCGTCAGCAGCAAAAAGAAACCTATTATGTGCTGCACAAGGTGATCTCCAATATCAATATCAGCGTGTTCGCGCTGGACGCGGAGCGACGCATCATCTGGTGCAACGACGCGGCGGCAGCGCTGGTCAACAAACCGCTATCACTGCTGGTGGGACAACCGGCAGCGGAGTTTGGACTGGAAGGGCTGCTGCAACAACCGTCCAATGCTGAGCCGGTCGACTGGCGTTTTCCCGGCACACGGGGCATGTTCCAGATTCGTCACGATTCCTTTATCGAAGACGGTCGGCAAAACCATCTGTTATTCATCAGCGACGTGAGCAAGCTGCTGCGTAACGAGGAACAAAAAACCTGGCAGAACCTGCTACGGGTGATCAGCCATGAAATCAATAACTCGTTGACACCAATTGCTTCCATCAGCCAGACGCTGTTGCAGGTGTTTCGTAAGGATAACCAGCATCAGGCGGCACCGGATTTGGTCAACGGTATGGAGATTATCAATAATCGCGCCCGCGAACTGATTACCTTTGTCGGCAGTTATCGCCAGTTGAACCGCCTGCCATCGGCCAATAAGCAGCGATGTGATATCGCCGGGCTGATGATGCAAATGGCGATGCTGTTTCCACAACGCAAACTGGTCTTTTCCGGGGATGCGCCGCAGCAGGTAATGGTCGATGCTAATCAAATGCAGCAGATGTTTATCAACTTACTGAAAAACGCGGATGAAGCGATGGAGCCCGGTGAGGGTGAGATCGTGCTGCGCTGGAAAGTGATTGCCCGGCAACTGCATATCGAGATTATCGATCAAGGCAAAGGGGTGGCGAATATCGAAAACCTGTTCGTGCCGTTTTATACCACCAAAACGCATGGCAGCGGCATCGGGCTGATTTTGTGTCGGCAGATTGTCGAAGGTCATGACGGGCACCTGACGCTGGAGAACCGTAAGGATGCAGAAGGCTGTGTCGTCAATATCTTCCTGCCACTGGGATGACCTGACGGCGAGAACATGGCCGTATCCCCACTGTATTGTGGTGCCGCGTGCGCAGCTGGCAAGCCCGGTAATTGTCACCCAGGCCCGTCAGGCCTGTGGTGTGTCGCCGGATGCGGTATTGCCACCTCGCCAGTTGGCGGAGGGCGTGTTGCGTCATCTGCTCGCCCCGCTGTGTCAGCAGGAGGCGACAGCGTTACGCTTTGAGCGTACCCCGCATGGCAAACCGTTTTTACCACAGCACCCAACCATTCAGTTCAACCTGTCGCATACCCATAGTGCCTTTGCCTTTGCTTTTGCGCGCCACAGCCCAGTGGGCGTGGATGTGGAAAGCTGCCAGGGTCAGGCGAGTCGTAAGCGGTCGATAGCCAGACGTTTTTTTCACCCTGATGAAGTCCGCTGGCTGGATGCGTTTGATGACACGCAATTCCTGCCTGCGTTCACCTGTTTGTGGAGCCGCAAAGAAGCCTATATCAAGGCGTTGGGTCTGGGGCTGCGTAAATCGCTGGCGTCGTTTAGTTGTCTGGCCGACGGTCAGGGAAGGCTACAGGTGGTGGATGATGGGCAGAGTAGCGATAGCTGGCTGGATGAGGCGTGGATTATGGGAGCGCCGCCGGTTGCGCTCAGCTACTGCCTGTTCCCCGCAAAATCGGTGGTGCCGGAGGCGTGGCGTGTGCTGATACTGCAAGACGACGCGCCGGGAAACAGCACACCGCCTCAGCAGCCGTGATGGTCTATCAGGCTGGCTAAGCCGTTGTTGGTATGAACCAGCGTATCCGGTGCGACCCGGACTCTGGCACCGGTGGTGACGGTTCCACTCAGTTGCTGCACGTGGCATAACCGTGCGTCTACACCCATGGCGATATTCACAACAGCTTCTCGCGCTGAAAAAATCGCTTCATGGGTATTGAAGGAGGAACCCATCGCCAGTGATAGGTCGAGCTGACGTGTATTGCCCGCGACATTGATCTCCGTGCCCATACTGCCGTCGACGCTGAATGTATCGGGCGAAACCGCGCAGGCGGGAACGGTCATTTTGACGCCTGACTGTGCCTTGACCGCATTAATCGGCGCACTGACAACGACAGTGATCGCCGCGCTGTGATCACGCAGGATATTGTCATCGCTGGAATGGTTTTCGATGACCAGACTCTGCCCCTGAGGGCGGATGACCAGCTTCTCCAGAACATCCTGTCTGGCGCTGGCCTCCACGCGGTATCCATTACCGCAAACCAAAGTGACGCTCAGGCCACGGCTGACATCCAATGTCGTAAAGGAGGGCACATCCAGGTTTTGCTGATCCGCCGGAGAACAGGCCGCCATCAATGGCAGCAGCGCCAGCGTGGAATAAAGTAACGCCTTCATTCCTCTCTCCCTTTTCCGTTGCTATCCCTGCTATGTCAGCCTGACGTCCTGTATCAGGAGGGAACCCGCGGCCAGCTTATCCTTGTCTGGCCGATACCCGTCTGATCATTCATCCGTTGTTCAGGCGGGGCGGTTCAGTTACATCCCTGTCTCTTATCGCCAGCACGCCAGCGAAAGCTTTCCCTGATGACTATTATGCATAGCGGAATTATCCATTTTTGTCTGAAATTGAGAACTATTCTGATAAATGCGGCTAAATAGTGCGGCAAGGCTGTGGCGGGTCAGAACGGCGCGTCAGCGTATCGGATTCGACAACTGCCGATCCAGGCCCCGAGGCCGACGGACAGCATGACGTGGGGCTTGCCGGACTGAATGGCCGGTAACGCAGCGGGTAGCAACAGCAGTGGGTCGACGGTGTAGCAGTGGCCGATATCCGGCATCAGACCCAGTGCAATGTTTTCCAGTGGATGTTGATGACGACGGGAATAATTGAGCCAACTTAACCGATTGACGTTGTGTGGCAACAGGTACAATTGGCGTCGCTCTGTGCTGCTTTGTCTGGGAAGCGCGCCTTGCAGGGCTGTGTTAACCATATCGTCATGGGCCAGATAGAACGCTTTCAGCGCCTCGATGCTGCCAAATAATCCCTCGTGGAACTCGGCGCGTTGTGCCATGAAGACCGACTCCAGTTGCAACCCTCCAGGCTCCGCTTCCAGCAACAGTGCCGCGAAGGCATCACCAGCAAGCGAACACCCCGGCACATAACGTTCTTGTACCGGGTAAGCTGCAAAGGTATCACCGGCAATGATAACCACCCGCTTCACCCGCGATTGCAACAGCAGCCGTTGAGCTAGCGACAGCGCCCAGAATAGCGTGGCGCAGTTTTGCTGGTCGAGTTCGTAGCAGGGGGCGTTATCGCGAATGAACGGATGTTCACGACCAAGTTGAGCCAGCCAGGGGTGCCGCTCCGCCGCCTGCACCGGCATACCGTGGGCGTAGATCAGCACGTCAGCCGGATGCTCGGGGTGCGGCGACTGACGCTGTAGTTCGCTGAGCAGCCGCTGGAACACCGAGGCCAGCGGCACATCGCTATCCAGTGCCGCCACCTGTTGAAAGCCAAACAGTTGCGAAAAAACCCGCGCTTCTGATGCACTGGCACCTGCGGCGCGAATAATCTCACTGGCGTTTAGTCTCTGCTCCGGCACCCAGGTTACAAAGCGGGTCAGGCGCACTATGACGCTACTCCCGGCATGATTCCACCCCCTGCAATGCGACGGCGCTGAGCTTGTCCTGATAATGAACCAGCAGTAGGTAGTCGCAGCCAGGCTGGTAATGTTCCGCCAGCGCCACAAACGGCGCGGCGCACACCAGGTGTGGATTGGTGGCGATACCGGTCAGTGTCGGTGGCAGTGCCGCCAGCAGCAGTGGTTCCGCCACCACGCATAAGCGGTCTTGCCGCAGCGCAAAGCGTTGGCATAACTGGGCGACGGTTTGCGCCAGGGTGGCGTCGGCCGCGGGCTGAGGATGGCGACAGAAACCCTGATAGCGCAGCGGCTGCTCATGGCAACTGACGGAAAACAGGCAGGCGTTGTTTTCCGGCGCGAGTGATTCAAGCAGAGTAGAGTGATACGGCAGGCTGCTCTGGTCGGCGATCAACAACAGCGAGTCATGGTCGTCGTCCTGCTGACAGTTGGCGATGCTGGAGAGCGCGAATAGTGCCGCATCCGGCCCGCGATCACTGATGGTCAGTGCCAGACAGGCCGGTAGCCTGAGCGATTCGATCACATAATTGATCACTGAACTGCCCAGATGTAAATCCGGTGTCCAGTGTGCCATCAGCACGCTGTCGATATGCGACAGATCGTTTCTGGCCCGATAAACGGGCAGCAACTGACCGATCATGCTGATGAACGATGTCAGGTCGCTGGTCCGGCTGCTGCATTGCAGGTTGGCCATCCGCTCATGCCAGTCAAGACCATTGCTGTCGAAGAACCGGGTGGCGTAGCTGTGCCAGTAATATTCCTGCGCCGGGCTGATCGCCTGCCGCGGCATACTGGCGGGCGACGCAAAGCGGCGGTGCAGTATCGACCGAGGGTCAAGATACGTGGGCACAGACGCCTCCCCTGGCCGTGTAGCAACGGAAACTGTTCATCAGATGAATATTGGCGGTGCCTTCCATGTATTCGAATGCCAGCGCGTCGCGACAACGGCGACGTAACGGTGCGTCTTCCAACCATGCCTGCTCGCCCAGCAGATGCGGCATACGGTGCGCCACCGTTTCCACGAACAGGGTGCAGCGCCGTTTCAACTGACTGGTGGTGTAGTATTGTGGTTGGCCGGACTGGTAGCGCGCGGCGATGTCCGACAGCTGCTGTCGCAACAGATGGTAAGTGCGCCACTGCTGGGTGCGCCAGCGTTGTTGTTCTGCGTCTAACGTGGTGTCGTCCAGCACGCGCAGCAGCCCGTAGGCGGTGCCGAGTGCCATCGCGCTGACCATCGGGCGATGGCGCTCAAACACTTCTCCCAGCGCAGCCAGTCCCTGATTCAGTCCTTTGCGGTCATAGCCCAGAATGCGATCCGGTGTGATCGGTAACCCGTTGATCTCGATCTCCGTCAGGTTAGAACCTTGTAGCCCGAACTGCTCAAGCGGCGTGATCGTCATATGCGCGCTGGCCTGCTGCGGCTCCACCATCACCAGTCGCTGGCGGTTGCCTTCGCGGGCGAAAACCAGCCCGACGGACGCCAGTTGACCCCCACCGATAAATTTCTTGCGGGCATTCAGCACGTAGCCGCTATCGACAGGCGTCAGCGAGGACGCGATCGATTGCGTATCGGAGCCGACTTCTGGCTCGGTGACGGCAAAAAACGCCCAGCAGGGCGGCTGGTTAAAACGGGAGAAGAAAAATGCCTGTTGCTCCGGTGTGCCCAACACCGTGACCGCTCGCGCCGACAGTGACGCACCGGGCAACATCATCAGGCCACTGGCATCAAAGCGGCTAAGGTACTCCAGCATGTCGATGTGATCGCTATAGTGGCAAGCCTGATAGTCCCAGCCTCGGAACGGAATGAACTCGGGCGGAATGCCAATGTAGGCGATGGTATAAAGCAACTCATCCTCAAGACAGGATAACGCCAGGCTACGATCGGATTCTACCTGACTGGCCGCCTGCCGTAATTTTTCGCCCAGTGCATCCAATTCTTTTAATACATTACTGAACGTAAGAGCCTTCATGTTCTGTCCTGTTAGTCGAGTCGCAAAAAATACCATTCGCACGATAATTATGTACCTTATCGGGAATAACCGTGGTGTATTGCCCGATATTGCGTTTTGGTTAGATCTTGATCAGTAACGATGAGTAGGTTGCGCCCAGCCCCACGCTGACCAGCAGCACGATATCGCCTTTACGCAGCCGTTGTTGTTGCTGCAATTGGCGCAGGTTGATAAACGGGTCGGCACCAAAGCAATGACCATAGCGCGGGACGTTTTCCAGAAAGATTTTCTCCCGTGGAAAATTCATTAACTGCGCCAGACGATGCCACGATGAGAGATTGACGTTATGGGGGGCGATCCAGTCAATACAATCAATGGTTATGCCCGCTTTGTCCAGTGCTGCCTGCAGGTGTTGGCAAGTAAAATCAATATAATGCTGGCCAAAGTCGGAGGCTTCGTGCTCGTCGGTGCCTTTTTGAATACTGAAGCGCCCATCCTGACCGGTATAACGGCTGAGGATTGTCGGGCCGTTACCCTGACGGCTCAACAACACGGCACAGGCGGCTTCGCCCATCAAGGTCGTGTCTTTGATCAGCCTGACTTTGGGGTGAAAGGCTTTTTCGCCGATCAGTATCAGGCCGAAGCTGTCGGGCGACAGTTGCTTCAGCAACCATTCTGCCGCGGTGAGCGGGGTGGCGCAGTGGCCCATGGTCAGGCTGGCGAACTCGGTCTGGGGTGAAAAACGCGCCAGCCAGGATGGCGTCTGGCTTACGGTTTCAAACACTCGTACACAAGGGACGGTATGGCAGTGCACAACATGGCTGATGGCGGCGAAAGCCTGCGGCTGGTTGTGCTGCATCTGGTCGACAACCGGCGTTAGCAGTTCATCCAGTGTGCCGGGGCCGCCGTGAAAACGACGTAACCCGTAAAAACGGTCGAACATACGGACATCAAGCCGGGTCAGGCCGACTTCCTGTGCAATCTCGTCCAGTGACTGTACTTCGGGTGGAAACGCGACTTCTATCGCCTCAATGTGTCCTAGCACACGCGCACTCCTGGCGGTTAGCGGGGTGAAAAAAGGTGAACCCTGTATCCGGCGTCATGATATGGCGGGTGTCATGGTGCGGCGCGACGGGCTAGCGTGGGTACAGCCGACAGTAACGGTAGACAACCGGTTCCGCATCGGCGCATGGGCTGATGCGACGCAGCGGATCGCTCAGATAGAGCACGGCACCATCGTGGTCCAGCAACGTACCGGCCAAATCACGCTCGGCCTGTATCCGCCCTTGCGCCTTGATCCCCAGACTGTGATGAAAACCTGGCGCGGCATAGAGCAGGCTTTGCAACAACGGCGTGCGGAACTGGAGCGGTGCGCCGTAATACTCGTAGAGCAGGACGCTGTTGGCATGATTGGCGCAAAAATGGCGGCAGAGCGCAATAACGTTGGTGTCATGCAGGCCGAACTCGTCACTGTGGACGGGTTCATGCAGAAACCAGGGCATCGTGGGGTCGGCGTGGTTGAGGACAAACCAGGGAGACAGCAGAGCATGTTGTTCCGCTGTTAACGGTGTAGCCCGCGTTTCCACCGCCAGACTGCCGGTTTCCTGCACTATTGAACGGCTAACGGGGAGCCGCGCTGGGTATGCCATGCTACGCCCCCCGATAACCGTGGTTAATCAGGTGGATAAAGGTAGTGCCTTCGGTGTACTCAAAGGCTTTTACGTCACGCCAGGCTTTTGCCAGACGCGGATATTCGCCCAGCGCGGCGGGTGGCGCATGATGAATGACCGACATGACCACCTGTTCGGCCACTCGGGTGGCGGTGATTTTCGCCAGTCCGGCGTCGCGTCCACAGGTTTCCCCTTGCTCGAAACGCGTGCAGACCATGCGGGCTTGCGACATGGCCGCCTGCAACTGTCGGCGGGCTTTCAGCAACCAGGCGGCGCGGGGTGTGGCCCAGCGTTGTTGCAGGGCGAGGTCGAGTGCGGAACGGGCGACGCCGAGCGCAATCGCGCCGACGCAAGGGCGCAGTGAGTCGAAGGTGACCATCGCGGAACGGGCAAAACGTTCGGTCGGTCTGAGATGTTGCCCCAGTAGCGCGCTGTCCGGTACAAACAGATCCTGAAACCTCAGATGTGACACGTTACAACCCGGTACGCCGTTGATCGGGATACGTTCGGCGAATACGCCATTCTGATGGCGTGGCGAAAAGGTGAACACATTGATGCCGAGCGGGCCGGATGCGGTGCGAGCAAACAGCACGCCGGTATCGGCGATGACACCATTACCGATCAGATACTTCTCGCCGTTGATCAGCCAGCCGCCGTCTACCTTAACGGCGCTGGTCTGGATTTGTTGTGCATCGCTGCCCACTTCCGGCTCGGTCATGGCAAAGCAGCTCCAGGTCAGCTCGCGGCTGAACTGGGAGAAGAACGCATCCCGCTGTTCCTGGCTGCCCATATTTTCTACCACCAGCGCCGCCATGCCGGGCCCCGGTGCGGCAAACAGCACGTTGGGGTCAATGTAACCAAAGGATTCGTAAGCTTCGCACCGTAGCGGCAACGGCAGCGCTCGCAGGGCGACACCATCGTCCTCCAGCCAGCAGGTCGGCCGATAGTCGGCCGGTACGCCTAGCGTATTGAGCATCGGTGCCAGCGAATATTGCGCAGTAAGCCGTGCTTTCTCTGGGGCGATATCTATTTGCCCACCCAGATGGCGCCCTTCGGGCAAGGTATCTTCAATCAGGCGTTTCAGCGGCTCAAGGAAAGGGTCGTAATCATTCACGCGGTTTCTCCTTGTGCGATCAGACTGGTGCTGCCGGACATGATCTCCATGATGCCCGCCTCCGGTTTATACAAGTGGCTGGCCAGCGGCCCCTGTGGATAGGCATGAAACGGGCGCGTTAGCGCCAGCCAGCCATCGCCACGTAACTGCTGATATTTTTTATCGAAATCATCCACTTCAAAGCAGATATGGTAGGGCAGGCAGTCTTTGTTTTCTTTGTTCAACATGCCACTCAGCAGCCGATTTTCCGGTAGTGGCTCCACCAGTTCTATCTGCATATCGTGGTGAGCGGTGTTCATGAAGGTGACGTAGATCTGCTGCGCGCTGACTTTTTTGCGGTGCACGATGATATGCGGGAAAAAAGTCGCCATTGCCGCAATAGTGGTATCACTATTTCTGACGATGTATCCAACATGGCTGAATTTCATGACTTTTCCCCCGTCAATACCGTTTGTATCAGACTACCGGCGACAGAGGTTTTTTTTTATGCCTGCTTGCAGGTCGTACCGCTAATTTGGCGACGCATAATGCGGTGCGTTTTTTGTGTCGGTTTCGAATTGCCGCATCAGCGCCTGGCGATCGGTTTTGCCATGCAGTGTCAGCGGAAATGGGCCGGTGAACCGAATGATACGTGGCACCATATAAGCGGGTAGCCGCTGCGCCAGCTCGCGGCGCAGGCTGTCGCGTCGCTCGTTGGTGTCGGGTGACAGATGTACGAACAGCACCAGCTCCGTTACCCGGTTATCCTGCTTCTCGACAAGGATAATGGCTTGCTGTACGCCAACCAACTGGTTGGTTACGGTTTCAATTTCGCCGATTTCTATCCGGTTTCCCTGCCATTTGATCTGCCCGTCGTTGCGGCCTTTCACAAACAGGTTACCTTGCGCGTCGAGGTAGCCGAGATCGCCGGTGTGGTAGCAACGTTGTCCTTGTCGCCAGTTGAACAAGTGATTGCGTGGGTCTGGTTCTGGCTGGTAACCGGGGCTGATTTGCGGCCCGAGAAGTACAATTTCGCCCGATGTTCTAGCGGGCAGTGGTTCACCGCCTTCATCCACAATTATCACGCTGTTGTCGCCGCAAGCTGGGCCGAGCGGCAGGGGTGGCACGGCAGGCAGATTGTCCGGCGTTATGCGGGCCGCGTGCGTCATACAAGCCGCTTCGGTCGGGCCATAGCAATGCAGCAGGGTTGCCTGTGGAAAACGTTGGTGAAGCGTCTGCACCAGAGAGGGCAACAGCGCTTCTCCGCCGATAGCGATATATCTCAGGTCGGGCAGGGTTTGCTGACAGAACCAGGCATCCGAGCACATCAGGTCAAGAAAGCCCGGTGTAGAAAACCAACTGTCGATCCGAAGCGTTGGCTGTGTCAGTAACGACAGGTTTTTGCGCGGACGAATATTGTTGATGTGGTCCAGCATCGCCAGCGTTTTGCCTGCCGCCAGTGTCAGGAAAACATCCATGATACCCAGATCGAACGACAGGCAGGCGTGATTAACGTGTACGCCGCAGCCTGACTCGTGCAGCAGCGGCAGTGCCCAGTGCGCGAGCGCGCCGTAGTTCCCATAACTGATTTTCACCCCCTTCGGCTCGCCGGTGCTGCCGGAGGTGGTCAGGATATAAAAGAGTTGTTCTGGCGTCGGTATGACTGCCGGGAGTAGAGGGCTACCGTCTGCCAGACTGGTCGTGGAGATAATCGGTACTGACAATGCGGGAAATGTGGTACGTGGTTCACACGTCAACAGTACCAACTCGGCCTGCACCATCGCCGCGATACGCTCGATACGGGCGGACGGGTTGGCGATATCGACGAAAGTGAAGGGAATGGCTTCAAACGCGCAGGCTAGCATGGCGGCAGCGGCGTCTACCTGTTTGTGGCCGTAAATCATTACACAACGCGGCGTGTGTTGGCGTAGCACCTGACGAATGCCTTCCACCCGGCCTCCCAGTTGCGCAAAGGTATAGCTGCCGCTGTCGTTGACGAGAGCAAGATGCTGCGGGTTTTCCCGCATCTGTGTCTGAATCGGATTAAGAACTGACGAAAACATAACGTTTGCCTTTGTCGAGCGCCTGCCGGGTGATGTGATGGCGATCCAGCTTGCTGTTGTGGTTGAGCGAAGCATCGTCCACCGGATACCAGAATTTGGGCACCATATAGAGTGGGAAATAGCGGCGCAGATAAGCCGCCAGCGCCGGGAGAATATCCCTCTGGCTGGACAGGATAAACGCCTGTAGTCCCTGAGGGGTGCCGTGTAACAGCCAGGGAGTGACGATCGCGTCCTGTACCTGCGGGTGTTCCCGCAGCGCGTTTTCGATGTCGCTGAGGATGATACGGTAGCCCTGAATTTTGAGTTCGCTGTCTTCCCGCCCATGAAAATAGAGCAGGTTATTTCGCAGCGAACCGATGTCACCTGTGCGGTAACGGCGAGTACCGTCTGGCTCGACGACGAAACGTGCCTGCTGGACCGGGGGCGCGTTCAGGTAGCCTTCGCTGACCGCCGGGCCGGTGATGATGATTTCTCCGCGTTCGCTGTTCTCCGGGGCGTTGATGTGCAGCGCGACGCCGGGGCGTACATAGCCGAGCGGCAGCGGTGCGTCGTCATCCAGCATGTCAGGCGTAATATCGCAGGCGGTGACCGCGACGGTGCACTCCGTCGGGCCGTAGGTATTAACGATGCGACAGCCGGGAAATGCCTGCCACAGTGCGCTGACGAGCTCTTTTGTCAGCACTTCACCGCAAAAGATAAAGGTATTCAGCTGCGGCAGGTTGTCCTGCCGAAATTCCCGATCTCTCAGATAATTACGGGTCAGTGATGGCGTGCTGACCCAGGTTTGTACCCCGGCGTCGGCATGACGGGCGATCATTTTGCGGGTATTAATGAAATCGCGGTAGTCCAGCACCGAAAGCGGCTGAAGATAATGCCATGCCAGCCACAACTCATATTGGGAAACGTCGAAGCAGTAGCGAATGTTGCCGCTGATCGGGCCGGGGGCGGGAAATGCGTCTGCCGCCCAACGAACAAAATGCGCCAGATTGGTGTAGCTCACCCGGATGCCTTTAGGAGCACCGGTGGTGCCGGAGGAAAACATAATGTAGGCCACGCCCCCGATTGCGTCGCGGCCGAACGCCTGCCCCATCCGGCGGCAGTGCTCGTCCAACGGAGTGGCGGGCGCATCGCATAATGCCGTTGAAACCGCCAGCGTGGGAATACCGATATCAGGTGCCGCCTGACCGGTGGTGTTAAGCAGCTGGCTGGCCTGAATACTGTCGGCGATAAAGCGCAGGCGCTCGACGGTATTGTCAGTTTCAACCGGTACGGCCGGATGACCGGTCAGCAGGCAGGCCCACCAGGCGATCAGGCAGGATGCGTGCTTGTGGCCGTAGATCAACACGGGGGAACGCTGACGATGCCCACTGGCTTCATGCTGAGCCTGCAACTGTGCCGCCAGCGCCAGCGCACTCTGATAAAGCTGGTGGTAGCTCAGGTCGCCTTCGGTGTGATGGCAGGCAGCGGTGCGCACGCCGTTAAAGCGGGCGAACACGGTGGTCAGGTATTGCCACGACGCGATCATGCACAAGGGATGTGGTGCTCCAGCTGTGAGTGAATGAAGCGGCCGAGCGAGTCAATGGTACTGATCTGCTGGCTGTCCAGCGTTACCGGGTCGATAGACAAACCTTCGATCATCTCTTCCAGATACATCATCAGTTCGATGAAGATGCCGCTTTCGAACCCTAAATCCCGCTCCAGATCGGTGTGTGGATGCAGTTCCGACAGATCGTCGGTTTCCAGCACCATACCAATCGCCGTGACGATCTTCTGGTAGTAAAAATCCGGGCGGTAGCCGGTTTGGGGTGCGTAATCTGTATTGAATGACATCGGTGTTACTCCATCAGACCGGGTTGTGGACAACCCTGAGCCGTTGCGTCCGCTGCCAGTTGTTCCTGCAACAATGAGCGGTTGATTTTACCGTTCTGGTTCAGTGGCAGTTGTGACATCAGCCGGAAGCGGCGTGGCACCATGTGTGACTCCATCTGGGTTTTGCTCCAGCGTAATAGCGCCTTCTCGTTGAGATCGCCACGGGTCACCACGCAGGCGATGATTTCGTCGCCATAGATCGGGTGTGGCACGCCGAGCACCACCGCCTGTACCACCTGTGGATGGCGATTGAGTACCGTTTCTACCTCTTTTGGCGAGACTTTTTCGCCACAGCTTTTCAGCATCTCGTCCTGACGGGCGACAAAGTAGAGCAACCCCTGTTCATCCAGCCGACAGATATCGCCGGTATACAGCACCCGCTCGCCTGGCAGCAGGCCAGGGCGCAGTTTTTCGGCGCTTTTTTCTTCGTTACGCCAGTAGCCGCACATCACGGTCGCACCGCGGATCACCAGTTCGCCGGTGGCGTTACGGGTATGGCGCTGGCCATTGTCGTCCACCACCCAGAGTTCGGTATTGGGAATCGCGATACCGACGCTCTGCGGATGGGTGGCGAGGTATTCTGGCGGCAGGTAGGTGCAGCGATGGCATTCGGTCAGCCCGTACATCGAGTAGACGCGCGCCTGCGGAAAGATGGTGTGCAACTGATCGATATCACCAATATGCAGCGCCGCGGCGGTGTTGGTCACGGTGCGGATGGTGTTGAAGTTATAACGGGACGCCAGCGGCGCAATCAGTCGCAGCATGGTCGGCACGATCGGCAATACGGTGGCGCGCAGGGTGACCATACGCTGCAACGACAGTAGCGGACGCCGGAAATCCGCCTCCACAATAAGCGTACACTGCGCCAGCGCCGACATGATCACCTGATACAAGCCGTAATCGAAACTCATCGGGATCATCGACATGATGCGGTCGTCACCGCGCAGTTGCAGGTAACTGGCCACCGAATCGGCGGCGGTAATCATGTTGCGTCGGCTAAGCATCACCCCCTTGGGATGGCCGGTAGAGCCGGATGTGTAGATGATGCAGGCCAGATCGAGGTCGATACCCGCCATCTGCCGGTCGTGTTCAACGGAGATGCGGTACGGTTCTTCTGCCAGCATCGCCGCCACATCGTTGCTGAAGCAGACGCGGGTGTGGCGATTGTAGTGTTGCCAGTGCTCACTAGCCTGAGCGATGTCGATTTCCTCTTTCAGGACCTGATCGGCAATCAGCAGCCGACAACCGGCATTGTCTACCAGCCAGCTCAGCTTGCTGGCTTTGGTATCCGGATTCAGTGGAATAAAGATCGCCCCCAGATACTGCAACGCCCAGAAATAGAGTATGAACGTCAGAGAATTCGGCATACAGACGATCACCCGGTCGCCTTTTTCTACCCCGTTTTCATGCAGGTGGTCCGCCAATTGTCGGGCCTGCAAGCGCAGCATAAACCAGCTGATCTCTCGGTCGGTGTCGATGACCGCAGTTTTGTTGGCGGCTTCTTTGGCTGCCCGGTCAAGCCAGGTGGTCAGGTGGGTAATGTTGGTCATGGAGCATCCTTATCAGGTACGGGAAGGGCGGGTGAATGGCCCGTCGTGGCAAGGTTGGTAGTGCAATGCAGCGGCGGTAAGGTGACGTGATTCCGGCACCACCAGCAGATAACGCCGACCCGGCTGCGCATGGTGTTTCAGGTAGACGAACGGGGCGGCGCACAGTAACGACTCCGCCACGGCCGCAGTCTGATGCTCGGGGAATGCGTCCTGCAACGCCGCCGCCAGCGGCGGGTTGCTCAGCAGTGTTAGCTGGTCTGCCGTGGGCAGGCGCGAAAGCAATTGCCGCATGGTGTCGATAGTGTCACCGTTTTCGGTGTAAGGCTGGCGATAATACCCTTCAAATACCAGCCCACTGGCTTGATGGGGCGGGCGTTTTTCTATTCGTATCAGGCAACAGTTCTTTTGGGGGCATAACCGCGCCAGTCGTTCGCTGGAATAAGGCGCGACATCCTGATCGGCGATCATCAGCAACGCTTCGCGCCGGTTTTCATCACTGGTCAGATAGTCGTCGATAGCGCTCAGCGCAAACAGCGGTGCCGCCAACCCGCGCTCTGACACCGATAGCCCGAACGCGTGCCGGGCGTCACAAGCGTGGATCAACGCGTTGGATACCGCGCAGCCGAGTTCGCTGTCCGGCGTCCAGTGGGCAAACATCACCAGATCAAGCTGTTGTAACGCATGACGTGCCTGCAATTCAGGCAGCAGCGCCTGCATCATCGCGGTAAACGTATGACGGTTGTTGAGCCAGTGGGTTAGCTGATCGTCGTCTGGCTCCTGCATTTCATCGTGGGAGCGGAAAAAAGCACGCAGGTAATCCGCCATCAGTGCCTGGCTGGGATGCGGAGCCAGTAATGTAGCCTCGCTTTCGGACGCAAAAGCGCGCCATACCAGGTCATCCGGCTGGATACACAACGTCATGGCGTATCCCCGCGGCAGATCTCGACCGGCTGTTGCCGGGCCAGCAGTTGTTCTGTGGTTTCCGGCTGGCGAATCAGGGTGAGGCGACGGCCGTCCACCATTACTTCTGCCGGGTAGCCGAAGCTAAGGAACGCGCCTGGTGATGCGGTCAGCCCGTAAGCACCGGAGTGGGTGATGCCGATCAGATCATCGACCGCCAGCGTCGGCAGCAGCACATTGTCACCCAGCAGATCGGTGGGCGTGCAAAGCGGTCCGCTAACCTGATACGGCTGCAACGGCCGCTCCCGATTGTCGCCCAGCCGCCACAGCGGGAAATTTTTGCGCAACATGCTGTTCAAACCGGCCGCCGCACTGTGACAGTTAGCGCCGCCATCGCAGATGGCGAACGTTTTCCCACCGGCGGTTTTCAGGGTATTGACCCTGGTGACGAACAGGCCGGCTTCCGCCACCAGATAACGCCCCAGTTCGATGATGACCTGCGTGGTGGCGGCCTGGCGGCGAAAGTCCGCCACGATTGCCGTAATGGCTTCGCCCAGCGCGGGCAGATTCAACGGTGTTTCCTTCGCAAAATAGGGGACGCCGAAACCGCCGCCAACATCGACAAAATCCAGCGTTAGCTGGTGCGTGTCGCGCAGATTTAGCGCCAATTGCAGGATATTCCGGGTGTTGTCGGCGATAGACTGGGCATTGAGGATCCGGGTGCCCAGATAAATATGAAAACCGCGCAGGGAAACCGAAGGCCAGCGGTGCAGGCTGGTCAGCACGGTATGCAGGGTATCCAGCGTCATGCCGAACTGGGTGGGTTTACCGCTCATCACCAGCCGGGCGTGCTCGCTGCTGAAATCCGGATTGATGCGCAGCGCCACTGTCTGCACGGTATTGGCCTGTGCAGCCAGCTGATTGAGGTTATCCAGCTCCGCTACCGATTCCACCACAACCGCCCGGATGCCACAATCAATGGCGAGTTTCAGCGCAGGCAGGGACTTGCCTGGCCCGACATACAGAATATGCTGCGGCGAAACACCCGCCGCCAGCGCGGTTTTCAACTCGGCAGGCGAACAGACCTCACACCCCGCGCCCTGTTCCGCCAACACGTTAACCACCGAAAGATTGGGATTGGCTTTCAGAGAATAGTAAATCGCGGTTCCGGTTGGCAGTCGCTGGCGGAGTTGTTGGAACTGGTCGCGCAGCTGGCGGACGCTATAAACATAGAAAGGCGTACCGATGCGCTCGGCAATATCGGCGACAGGCACCTCTTCTATATAGCCGTTGGCGAATAGCGAATCCGCCTCGGAACGGGCAACGGGATGGGTGGGGTCAGCCATGATAAAGCCGCTCACGCAGGAAGCGCGTCAGACTGGTTAGATTCTGGAAGGCATCAAAAACACGGTCGTTCGTCAGGTCGAACAGATCGCCGCTCAGGTTGTAGACCGCTTCACAATGGTCGCTGAGTACGGCAATCAGGGTGACGATGTTGATGGAGTCCAGTCGTCCTTCTTCGCCGAACAGGGGGGCTCCCTGAAAGATCTCGGCGATACGGCCTTGATCGACGCCAATCGCGGTGAGTTTGTCACGCAGGAGGGTATGCAAGGTGTCATCATCATGATGAGTTATTACCGGATAATCCATTCTACTCCCCTTATCTGTCTCGTTGACGGGAGTATAACCAGCGTTATTCAGGCGTTTTGTTTGAAATTGCACGCTCGCTGATGTGAACGGATTAATGTCGTCAGATCGGCGGTAAAATCGGCATAATTTATTCTGATAGCTACGTTATCGCGTTTTTTGTCCGAATGTTTCCATGAGCGATATTCTGCTAAGAGCATGTGCGGGATATAACAGGAGGCGGTTGGGTATTTCGTCAGGCATCAACAGGCAGAAGGGATAATCGGGGTAATACCGGGATACAGCGAGAAAATGAAAATCAAGAAAGGAGAAAAATGACCTTTCTCTCTCCTGTGAACCTTGCGGGATAACAAGAGAGAGAAGGGCTAACAATATAGCGTTATTGCCTGCTATTCTCCGGATTACAGATAGGTGGCCGCCTTCATTCATCCCCGCTACTGACTCTGCCAGCGGTCGGTGATTCACTGGGTTGCTGCCTTCCCGCAACTCGAATTATTTAGGGCATAGAATTAATAAACTAACAGATATTTCCCTGGTGTGCGCCAATTTGGCTTTCCGATCTTTAAAACGGATCAGATGTTTTTATTTTTGTGCTTGATGTTATTTTTTGAAAATTCTAAGGATTTTGTACCGGGAAAGATAGTTAGACTTAGGTATAGGTTGATACTATACTTTCGTGCCGTTATGGTCAGGCTGAGCTGTCGCACGCGATTTTGGGAGAGTTGGATGTCTATATCATTCTCTAACGTTGACTTCATCAATAGCACAATACAAAACTATCTCGACAGAAAGTTGAAAAGCTACGGCGACCCCAAGTACGCCTATTTAATCATGAACAAGAAGAAACCGACGGATGTTGTGATCATCTCCAACTATCCGACGGAATGGGTTGATATTTACAAAAATAACAACTATCAGCATATTGACCCGGTCATTCTGACCGCCATCAACAAAATTTCCCCTTTTTCCTGGGATGATGATCTGGTGATCAGTTCAAAGTTGAAATTTTCCAGAATATTCAACCTCTCCAAAGAATACGACATTGTTAATGGCTATACCTTTGTATTGCACGACCCGGCCAACAATTTAGCTGCGTTGTCTTTTATGATTGAAGAACATCGCAGTGAAGAGCTGGAAGAGATTATTCAGAATAATCAAGATAAACTGCAGATGTTGTTGATTTCGGCGCATGAGAAACTCACCTCTCTGTACCGAGAGATGAGTAGAAATAGGAATAATAATAAATCTCAGGAAGCCGATATTTTCTCACAAAGAGAAAATGAAATTCTCTACTGGGCAAGCATGGGGAAAACCTACCAGGAGATTGCACTTATTCTTGGTATCACGACCAGTACAGTAAAATTTCATATCGGCAACGTTGTGAAAAAGCTGGGTGTACTAAATGCCAAACATGCGATCAGGCTTGGCGTTGAAATGAATCTGATCAAGCCAGTGGGACCAGCAAAGGCAAGGTCTTAAGCTGCTCGGATTCGGCATTTGTCATCTGTGTAATGCGTTCTATCAGCGCGTATCGGCTCTCATCGTCTGTCGGCAGGTGCAGCAGATAAATCTTCTCCTGTTT
Source organism: Dickeya undicola (assembly GCF_000784735.1). Classification (GTDB taxonomy): domain Bacteria; phylum Pseudomonadota; class Gammaproteobacteria; order Enterobacterales; family Enterobacteriaceae; genus Dickeya; species Dickeya undicola. The sequence continues at coordinate 50,410 of NZ_JSYG01000008.1, read as the reverse complement.
TTCTGACAAACCTTGCTGAATGATGGAAATGCGCCAGCCTGAACGTTTTAACAAGGTCAGCATCGGGTGGCTGACAATCGTGAGTATTCCGTCATAATGGCATTTTCTGGCGTAATTGATCATGGCAAGAAATAATGTCAGGCAAGCTGGGTTACGGGTGCCAATCAAATTTCTCACACGATCACGGTCAACGAAGAACCGGCTGGATTCAATGTAATTTCCTTCGGGAAGATTCAGTCTGTCGAAATAAGAGAAAAACGTGCCAGTAATCATGTTGGGGTATTTCATTTCTATAAATCTGACACTGCAAATTATTTTCCCTTCCTTTACGCCTAACAAGTAGGTCGTGTGTTCATTATCGTACTCGTCAAATTCCATCCCGTTAATACAGTTGACGGTCCAGTCCAGACGGTCCTTAAATGTCTCTTTGCGTAGTGTAAACACCTCATCCAGCTTGTTATTTGACATTAAGCTAAAACTCACATCAAATATTTCTAACATATTTCCCCCTGTCATCACTTTTATGTCTTTTTACGCAAGACTCACCTGGTGGGGATATATGTTAACGTTTTTACCGCTTACTTTGCTAGCGTGATTATTTACGTTCGTTTAAGGAAATTTTATTTTCATTAGTTGACATATTATTTCCATTTCTATCCTCTCTGCGGTATCTGGCCACCGCTTAACCCCCCCTCTTTTGGCTGTGATAAAGCCGACTGGACCGACAGGTGGTCTGATGTGATCGAGTGCTATGGGCCGTCTGGTCGGTGTTTTTCGCACAGGTCGAATCGATAAAATTAATTGGTGGGTGCCACTGCCATCAATATCGATAGTCGTCAGACAAGGGGAATAGATGCGCCGCAATCCTGATTTTCTGGCTTGCTGTTTCCATCTGATGGAAGGCAGTCGGGGGTATTTAGATGATGCGCGGGAAGACGATACAAAAAAAGTATCAATAGTGACGAGAAGCTATGATGAATTAATGGAAATAATAGTGTGGTAATGATGTAGGTTCCGTCACTGCCATCTGATATGGCTACACGGATGATAACAAACTGAAAAAAGGGACTGACATATGCAGAAAAACACAACGTTCAGGCTGGCGTGGCGGGTTGCGCTGGTGCTGGCGGTGACAACGGCAAGCCATGTGGCCGCTGCCGCGGAAAGTTCGGGTTCAGAAGCGGCTTCGTCATCGGCCGCCGCGAAGGTGGCGGGGACGATTGATCAGGTTTCGTTTGGCGATAATGCGTCGGAGAAAAGCCATAGCGTGATCGAGAGCAACAGCCAAACCCTCTCTGGCGGGCTGGGCGAATCGGCCCGCAGATTACTGCCGCTCAGCACCGCAGGCGTGTATGGCGGTAGCCTGACTTTTAAACTCAAGGTGGACCCACTGCGCCGTAACTACGTTTCCGTCAAGCTATGGGGTGAGGATGACGGCAACTATGATACCGGCCGCCTTTATCTGTACATCATCAAGGATGGCGTGGAATATCAGGTTGGCTACCGTCACGAAGGCGACTACGCGCCGCTCAGCGTTGCTCACTGGAATAAACCGTTGCCTGGGCGCTTCTTCTATTCGACCACCTTACTGCCTTACTCAATGACCAAAGGCAGCGGCACCGTTACCCTGAAAATCGTTTCCACTGGCCGTCTCTATCCATTCGGCAGTGGCGGGCCGGATGCCAGCAATCCGTATCAATACGCGATGAACGTGCCGAGTCGTGGAATTTACCGGGCTTATACCCATGTTGATCCGTTCCTCGACGTTTCAGGCGAAAGTCAGGGCAGTGCGCCGACGGTTACTACCCGTTCTTCTCCAGGCGATGAAATTCTGGGCGTGAACGGCTCGTTCCGCGTCGCCATCAATAACCGAATCACCAGCCTGCTTGGCAAGGCACCGACAACGGCGAATCTCTCTGGCGGTGATTTGCGCTATCTCGCCCGTGCGTATTCCGTTGCGGAACTGAACAGTTATCAGAACCCGGCGGTAGTGAGCCAGGTTGTCGCCGCGCTGGATGCTTATGCCGCGCAATACTATGACGACAACAATACAGTGAAAAACTGGGGCGGGAGTTTTGGCTCGCAAGGGCAGGCGATCTATTACCTGCGAGATAAGCTGACTGGCGATATTCTCAACGCCTCTGTCAGCTATGGTACTGCTGGCACGAAAACGCGCCGCGCTGCCTGGGCCGATATGCTGTTTGCCAGCCGTGAATACGGCCGATTGCAAAATCGCCTTAGGTTGAGCAACCAGAGCCTGATTGCCAATACCAGTATCTATTTCGCCAACAAAGGGATGTTGGTGTTGAAAGATTCGCGCGCTTTCCCGGAGGAAACCGCGCAGCGCTATATCAAGGAAGCCGTTGGGCTCTTACCCTGGAGCGGTGATGATAAGGCGGACAGTAATGGCAATGGCTTGCCGGATGATGGTGGCTGGAAACCGTTTGGCAGCAACTATTATCAGGTTACCGATAAAGGCCAAACCCGTGAGTGGGGCTATGTTGGCGCAGGTTACGGCGAAGTGCAGTCGTATCTTGCCGAGTTTTATCGGGTTACCGGTAATGAAGATTTCCGCACGCAGATGGTGAAAATGACTAAAGCGCGTGCGCCGTTCCGCCGCCCGGCGATTGAGATCAGCAATGGCACCAACTACCGTTCGATGGAAGCGATTGGCCTGCTGGCCTGGCGCGGTGCACATGAAAGCGACGGTAACTTTGCCGGTTATATCGCCTATGCAGATGCGGTGAATACCAATGAACGTGCCAAGGCGTTGCGCGTTGCTGCTGCCAGCAAAGACGCGACGCTTATTGGTTACGCGAAGCAAATGTTGGACGATAACCAGTTCTTCGCCAATCTGGCTGGGGCAGACACTGCGTTTGAGGCATTGGACGTGTTTGCCGATTATCGGACGGTTAAAACGGCGAGCGACAGTGGTGTACGTCTGCCGATGTCCGACGGACAGCCTGACTTTGCCTGGGTGGATGAAGAGAACGCTATCGCCGCGATAAAAAAAGGAGACGAGCGCCTGTGGTTGAGCGCTTACTGGGAGGCTAAGGCCGGAACGGGCATCAACGGTCTGGCTCGCTTCCACTTTAGCACTTCCGGCTATGACCAATACGGCATACTGGAAACCACGCCGATCTTCCGATCCACCGCGGTGTATGCGCGACCCAACCTGATCGACATGCCGGAGAAGACTCCATACACGCCGCCTAATCCGCCGAACAACGCTTATGCCGGAGAGCTGCTGCCGCTGGGGCCGGTGCCGACCGGGGCATCCAGTGACGATCCGTTCCGGGGTAAGGCTGACTTTTACGCCTTGCGCTTCGGCCACTATCTGATGGGGATTAACGCCAGCGTCAGCAACAGTTATGTGCTGAAAACGCCGATTGGCTTCAACGCGGCGGAAGACCTGGTGTTACAGCGAACGCAATCGGGTGATGTGACCGTGGGCCCGCGTGCCAGCGTGGTGCTCTATCTGGATGGAACCCGTGATGCCAAACCGGTGCCCAGCACGCCGCTATACCTGAAAGCACAGCGCAGCAACGATGTAACCGGGCTATCCTGGACGGCGGCATCCGGTGCCGAGCGTTACAAAATACTGCGTGCCGCCAGTGAAAACGGTGACTATCAGACAGTCGCCACCGTTACCGCCAACGCCTACAGCGACAGTTCAACAGTACCGAGTGGCGGCTATTACTACCGGGTCGTCGCTGTGAATGGCAATGGTGACAGTTATCCGTCTATGTGGAGTCATCCCTGATAAGACGGCACCGATGACGGTTTCCTGACGAGATTTGGCCTCTTCGTCACACGTGTTTGGCCTGACAGCTGGCGCGTGTGGCGTTTTACTCCTCTTGCATACGCACTCGGTACACCTATACGTGTTTCGCTGATTTCCTTCATCAATGGTCTTACTGCATCCGTTGGACAAGTTGGTTGAATCGATGTCTTCTTGATACTCGGTTTACTGGCCCACGCTAAAAATTTCGTGAAAGTAAGAACAGCTAATTCATTGAATATTTTGTTTTTTCATATTCCTGACATAAGAGTGTGATATGGATCGCACTTTTTGTGAAATGAGGTATAGTAACTATGGTGATAATTGACTTGTCATTTACGAACACCATCAACAACGAGAACGTAAAAAAGGAAGTCATCATGAATATGAAAACTGTCTTTACTGCTATCGCACTGAGCACATTGTCTGTTGGCGCTTTTGCTGCAACGGAAATCCAGTACCCGCAGGGTCAGGAAATCGGCAGCGTTTCCGCCAGTGCCAACACGCTGGATAGCCTGCAGGCTAAACTGGCCGCCAAAGCGGATGCCGCTGGTGCAAAAACATTTCAGATCACGTCTGTTCAGGGTGATGACACGCTGCACGGTAACGCGATTCTGTTCAAATAAAATTAATCAATGAGGCAGGGGAGTGTATCCCTCTCTCATCCCTGACATCATTGATAACCCTCCCTTTGTGTCTGTCTTGATACCTCTTTTCACCGGGCTTGTGCCCGGTTTTTTTATTTCAGCTCAATGCGCGGTAAATTTATTGCTGAATATAATAATAATAATTTGGTACGGAAATATAATAATTAGTCGTATGTGTTTTTTTGAAATAATCAGACAGGAAATATTTGATTGCGTCACTAAAGGGAATATTATGGCCGAACCGAAGTATTATTCCGTAATTTAGATGTTAAACGCGTCAACCAAATGAAGTTAAGGAGAGGAGTATGCCAGGAGCGGCTCGCTTAAATGATATTGGAAGCGGACATGAATGCTTTCCAGATACCCCGATAATAGAAGGCAGTTCTGACGTATTGATTAATGGCCTACCGGCAGCACGGGTTGGTGATACGGTTCAGATGCACGGATGCACTTGTCCCCAGGCACCTCATGGCGTGCATGGTAGAAAAATATCGGCAGGGTCGGCTACCGTATTGATTAATGGGAAATCTGCTGCACGGATTGGTGATGACATTGACTGTGGTGGACTGATTGTATCAGGCAGCAGCAATGTAATTATTGGTGATACGCCCTATCAATCTCCAGTACAACATTGTGTGGAAGCGGCGGTAAAAAGGCGCGATCCGCTGATCTCGTTTTCAGATATCATGCAAGATATGACCTCTCCACCTCAATGGAGTCGATAGTTGATTAAATAAAGCCCTGATACCTGTGGCATCAGGGCTGTCAGATTGTCATCCATATAGAAAATGGTTGTATATAATTATAGCCAAACTGGCGTCGGTGGATAATATCAGGTTACTGCTCATCTAATGAGAAATCATCAGAGTTAATCCATGCAGTTAAGTACTTACCTGATTTCATTTGATAGCTTATTTTATAAAATTCGCCGTTGTCATTCATGTCTAGCAGCTTAAAATGATCGCCAGCAATCAGGTATGAATTTTTCCGGTCTGTCATTTTTGGGGAGTTTAACAATACGGCTTTATCTACCGATACTGTGCCAAAAACTGGCGTTCTTTCCGTATAAGTACTCTCATCTTTTAGCAGCACTGTTTCGGTAGCTACACCTTCTTTAAAATAGGTGCGCTTAACTATTCCGCAACCTACGCATGTATCACGAAACATTAGCGTCCATTTCTCACCTGATACCTGATAAATATCTTCATTCCATTTTCCTTCATCCTTCCATGAGCTAATCACATTGTTTTTATTGATAGAGTAATTACATATTGGATTCTTTTCTGGAAGAACAGGCGTTTCCTTTATCTCATTATCTTTTATTAAAAAGATCAATGAGCACTTATTAATATCACTATTTGTTGTTGCAATCAGATATTTTTCTCCAAGAATTATTGCTGATGTTGTCTTTCCATAACCATTGTTAATTATGGTTTTGATATTATCTGGAACTGTAAAACCATCACAATAATCCTTACTGCATAGATTTTCATTTGCAAATATTTTGAATGAAGTGAGAAAGAATAAGGCTAAAATGGTTCTCTTTGACATGGATGATTTCATCTTATTCTCCTTATGGCTTGTTAATTATTCTTATCGACGTGTAACATTCTACAATGTTAAGGCTGAGCAAAGCATATTACCCTCTGTCTTTTTGTTTTTTTCTGAAATGTATCTGACTTGACACCATTTATCATCATCTTGAATTGAAAGTAAAGTAATGTCATCCCCTTTTATCAGATAAGACTTTTTGGGGTTTTGATTTTCATCGTAGAAAAAAGACTTTTCTGATTTTATCTTAAATGTTGTGTACTTTTCACAATCGTTAGATATTTTCCCATCATCTACCATGATGGGTTTTAATGATATTTTGCCATCGTTATTTATTTCTGCTTTGATATGAGCATTGTCTACGGATTTAGTGTTATATTCCAGCCACGTATTTTTACTGTATGAACGACATTGCCCGTTCTTGTCTGCGAGTAATATTTGATAATCATCGCTTAGCATGGCGCTTTTATTTTTATAAATCTTATAAATTAAACTATCTTTCCCACGAAAGAGAATTAATGGGATGTAAGTTGTTTTTCCATTTAAAAAATAAGATGTATCTACCGTATCAATATTATTTGATACATCATTAATCTCTTTTTCAATAAGATCCATGTAATCATCTGAGACCGGCGTATTTAACCCGCACAAGCCTTCTTTCGAAGCAATACCGTTTTGTTTACTCTTTATATCAATATATAGGCAGTCTGTATAAAATTTACCATTTTTAAATTGCAATGTCATATACGCGATATAGTCATGTAAAGAACTTGCTGAAACAATAATTGATGGTTGATTGTTAAAGGTTCCAAACGAAACCGCGGGGTTACCTGTATAGTCTTCTTCAAAACTAAAGAATCCCTTTTCTGCTCCACTAATCGCATAAATTTCTCCTTTAATTTTATCATAGCCGTAAGTGATTTTAGACTCGTCAGCTATTGCTGCATGGCTTATTAATGTAGATATCAAACATAGAAATTTTATTTTCATAATTAATTTTCACTGAAAATGAGTACATCTATACTAGCGCAGGCTAGGTATCTTCGTTCCTTGTCGATATGTTATGGAAGTATATCGTCAAATTATTTCATCCAGGTGATTTCTGGCGAGATAGTTGTCTACTTCAGCTATTTCTGCGTCAGTTTCTTTAGGTTCAAAAGTCTCAAAATGACATTTTTCCTCAATTGTTAAATCTCATGACTTCCTCAGTTCTATAATGAATTTTTCTTTTTCTGGATTGTCTTCAATGAAATTTTTGATAGCAATGATTTTATCATTCTCTGCTTCTTTTATTTATGTTATAAATCATCTTGTATATTCCCATGATAGATTATATTTTAATTTCTAATGTGTTTTCTTCAAGTATTCCTTTATTGTCTCGGCATTTTTGTATTTATATACAAAGTGACTATCATTTTTAACCCCATCAAAACCTGATAGGTTATTATCTTTTAATAGGCTTTCGTTAACTTTCAGTATACCATTGATATAGCTATAACCTTTGATTTCATATAATACCCCATCAATCCCAAGGCTGGGATGATATTGTTTCCATGAAACAAGAACTATAATATTCATTACACTTTCTAAATTTATAAAGAAGACGGTTTCTATGTGTGCTTTACTACCTTCAGTTTCATAAGTATCTATAGCATATTCTCTATATTTATTTTTCTGTAATAACACAACATTATTTTTATCTTCTTCAATGAAAATTATTTCTGAATTTTTTCCTAACGTAAAGGGGCCGTGAACGATCTCTGATGACCAGGTAATAAATGGTATAAATAAAATTATAATAAACAAGTGGGCGGGTAGGGTTTGGCATTTAATTATGATGCCTTGTTGATTTATTAGCATTAATTCATTTCCCTATCAAAAAAAATAAAATATACTGGAATATATAAGTAACAAGATTATTATGATGTGGTATTTATGCATTTTTGTTTCTGCTTTAATTACCTATAGATTCCCATGGGGAATTATGTTATTCCTTGGTGGTATTATATTCCCATTCAGATGATAAATCTAGATTTTTAATGGTTGGTTACTATGGTTACGGTGTAAGTATGGAAATTAATTTATATAATAAATGATACTATGTTAATAAAAATTTTTAATCAAAAAATGTAGATTACATGGTGTATAGATAACGTCTATCTGATGTAATATGCTTACAATCGAAAATTGATTGTTGTAAATGATTTCGATAATCAGCTATCATACTCTATGTTTCTATATTCAAGTTGGACTTAATAAATGGAATTTCTATGAAAAAACTCATAATGGTAATATTTATTTTAATGTCCTGTAACTCAATCGCGGAAGAACTAATTCATGATATTAAACCTACCCCGTTAAGCAAGGTCAATAAAAAAGATAGTGAGTATAATAGTATTTGTTTATATTTAAACGGGAAGTGCAACAATGACTCGGCTGAAGTATGGAAAGGAGAAAAAAATAGTAATGCTTACTATCTTATTGATAGGTCACCACAGATCATAAAAATAATAAAGAATGGTAATTCATATAAAATCAATGGTGAATGGTCATTCAGGGGTTATCATCATAGTAATGAAAAAAAAGACAACAGTGATGACATATTATCTCCAGCTGGCATTGTTATTTATCCTGCTATATATCCCATCAACAAGAACAAGCTGTCGTTAGCTTTGGTTTATAAATGGGAAACAAGTTATTCTGGTGGAGGGAAAGAAGATAACTATGCTGACTTCCTCATGCTTAACGATGATAATTCATATAAAGTGGCATTCTCCAATATTCCATTCTCATCAAAAGAAAGTATAAAAGCATGTTTTAAAGAAGATGATTATAAGAAAAAATCACATTGCTATGACGAAAGCTGGAGCGTGTTGTCTATAAAATATCACGATATAGGAAAGGAATATTACGAGTGGGAATTAGTAACTAAGTATTATTCATGGCCAGCTTTTGAGGATAAATCAAAAGTGAAGGTTGAAATTAATAGAGAAGAAAAATACCCTTTCGAGATTAAATAATAATGTAATAGCCACCTCTATAATTGAATTGGTGGCTTAATAAGATTCAGCCTATTCCAATCTTTGAATTCTACTTCTAATTTCAGAGATTATTCTCTTTTCATTTGAGTTTTCATAAAGAGACAATGCGCGCCTGTAAGCTTTTAATGCCTCGGTTTTGTCTTTTGGGGTTCCATTTTCAGCGCTGAATGGATCATGATAGCGTCCCCAGCTGTATGCATATACGCGATAGTTGTAGATGGCACTTTCTTCAAAAGAGAATGTGCCATTTGTTTCTAGGTAACTAAGATGACTCGCACCTAAAATGGAAACGATTTTTTCGAAATATTGTAATCTGTCTATATATCCATTAAATCCACCATTAATTCTAGCTGTTATCATATTTAAATCATCTTTTTTCGCGGCTTCTTTCACTTTTTTATAAATGCAATAAAACCAGAATGCGGAAATAACACAGTGAGGATATTCAGTGAGCCTTTCCCTAGCGCTTGATCTTGAAACAAAATCCTCCCCCACGTGTTGGCCATAGCTGGTATATGTATCTTCGTGAGTTAACTGAATCAGCCCTCTGCCAAACCATGGCGCATAACTTTTTCTATCACCATCTCTTTCTTTCGTATATATAAGACCGCCACTCTCATGGCATACTTGTGCCAGAAAATGGGCTTTCTCTCTACATGTGTTGATTCCATATTTTTTGAACCCATCATTGAATGTTTTTATATAATTTTCCAACGTTTCTTTTTGAGCTTGAGGTGCCATGGCAGATAACTCATTTAATGTAATATCTCGTCCACAGGCACATTGATTTCTTGTAGCGATAGTATCCAAAAACTCCACCGGATGAAAATGCCAAACCGGTTTGCCCGATGTAAACTCGGGAACCTCACTCATCCACGCCATATCATCCCGCCACTTTTTCAGATATGGCATCATTTCGGGGTAACTGTTACTGTTAAGGAAAGATTGCCAGTGTTTATGTTTGCTGTCGCCAAACCATTCGCTATCATGTTTAACTATTAGCCGACGCACCAGGTCTGGTACGTTATTTTCTCCGGAATGTAAATTCTCGAAGATACGTTTTTCAAACGCAGCCAATTCGTACTGTGATAAATTCCCGTCATTGTTCTGGTCTATGACTTTCACCAGCTTTTTATACGTCTCTGAACCCTGTTGGCCTTCGAACTCGGTATCTCCCCGCAGGGATTTTGATACCCAGTCAAAAATGCCTTTGAGAAAATTTTCTTTTAACAGAGAACCGAAATCATCCGTCGAGGCTTCTTCCAGCGTAATAAAACCCAGTTCAGACAAATCGTGTTGGCTCAACATGTCCACATCCTGGCCTTTCACCCAGTTATCCTGCGCAATTTGAAACCATGTTATTCCCTGCGCTTCTATCGGGCTGGCTTTATCACGAGGCAGAATTCTTCCGTCATCCGTATTTTGGGTCACGGTATTTGTTGGCGTAAATGTTGTTGCGTCACCTTCACCTGATTTCTGATACAATGGCATTCCGGCTTTTATCTTCACAAAAGCTCGGCCGGTTTTAATCTGCTTAGGATTAGAGAGAAAACCGGGCATATTGGTATCGACGCTGATGACTTCAATGTGCGAATAAAAGTCTATATCCACACCACCAGAACCTGACCTGGCGGGGGCGTTATCTTCTGCTAAAAAGCCGATCGCGTCTCCGGCGTTGATCGTCAATTTCTCTTCGGGGATGACCACAGCATCATATTCCCCATGCTCAACTGCTTTAAGCATCCATTCCGGCATACGGTGATGGTGAGGGGGAATCGGCTCGACAAATCGATCCTCCAGGGAAACCCAGAATTTTTTGTCACTCACACTCCCATCTTTCAGGCGTTGCGCCAGCCCGAAAACACCGTTGGCATTTTCGTGCCCTGATTTGAATGTTTCCTGTTTTGAAACCACCAGTAAATCATTTTCTTTGAGTGTGATATTTTCCGTTTTAGGCAATTTTTGCCCGCTGATTTCCCGGCCGTTGTATTCGCTTGTCGATAATTTATTGATATTGGGTTTAACACGATAACAATTCGTCAGCGTTGGGTAAGCAGAAACGGGGGCGAGGTGCATGTACAACGAGTAAAACGTCAACCAGGTGCTCTGGTCGTCCGGATCCGGTTGATGTTTCGAACGCACCAGCAGAAACGTGCTGGAATAGCGCAGCTGATATTTGTCATACGGTGCGGTGCAGTAGTTTGTATTGATGCGCCATGCCGCCACCTCCCCGCTGGCGATACACTGAAGTGGAATCGCTCTGTCGGCGTTCGCCGCGGTCAACACTGATTCCAGGGCGCTACGGCGGCTGATATGGAGGCCGCCATGCCACTGTCGGTTACTGCTCGCCAGCCACCAGCCGTCTGGTTCATTCCGCAAGACGTTCAGTAACGTATCCAGACTGTCGTAATCCTTTCCATCCGCTTTCCGTATCGGATAACGCGTGTCCATCCTGTTCTCCTTTGCACCGTCAGCGCGATCGGCCTGATCGTAAACGGTTTCTTCCTGAATGCAGACGGTAACATACGCTTTATCCGCACATCATGCCAGATGATTGCGGTATGGGCTGGGGCTCTTGCTAACGCCAAAACCGCTGTCTGCTACAAGACCTTTTCCGGCAAGCTAGAGGGTAGACGTAGCATGCAATTGCATGCTACTTTGTTGCTATAGTCAAGCAAGATGGTTTGGATATGCCTTGGGACAGAAATATGAGTCGTAATGAGCAACTTATGATCCAGGTTTTAGAGTCTGCCACTCAGCCTCTTAATTTGACCGAGATAGTCGAGGCAATTAATGCCATTGATGATACGAATCTAACAGGGAAAACCCCAGAGAAATCACTATATTCGATAGTTTATCGACGTGAAAAAAGAAGAAAAGAAAAAGGTCAGGAGCCTATGTTTATAGTAAATAAGCGTGGCGGCACTCAATATTACTCAGTAAATAAAAAGGCTATATAACATGAGAGTGCCTCACGTGATTCCTTACCAGGGAAGTAAAAGAAAAATAGCAGGAGACATATTAAATAATATTGACTTTAATGTGGATGGACGGCTTTTCGAACCTTTTGCCGGTTCGGCTGCAATTACCCTATCTGCGGCAAGTCAGGAAATTGCAAACGGCTATGTCATTGGTGACAAATACGAACCGCTAATTGATCTGTGGAAGGCTATCATTGATTCCCCTGATAAAGTTGCTAACGCTTATGAGAGCCTATGGATTGATCAGCTTAATGATCCTAAGATGTTTTTTTCTAAGATACGCAACCAATTTAATATCGATAACGATCCTGTTAAGTTTCTTTATTTAGTCGCTCGCTGTGTAAAGAATGCTATCAGATTTAATGCACAAGGAGAATTCAATCAATCTCCGGATAATCGGAGATTAGGAACAAAGCCAGATCGTGTAAGAAACGAAGCGGATGCAGCATCTCGATTATTGGCTGGAAAGGTTGAATTTCGTGCAGGTGATTTTATGAAGACACTCGAAGATGCGACATCTAATGATGTAGTCTATATGGATCCACCTTGGCAAGGTACAAGTAATAAGAAAGACCCACGGTATGCATACTTGTTAGATATGGAAAGTTTACTCGATGGGCTTGATAAGCTTAATCAGCGTGGGATTCCTTATCTTTTATCATTTGATGGAACCTGTGGAAACAGGGCTTATGGCAATGAGCTGCCAATGGATTTAGGGCTTACAAGAATAGGGATTCAAGCTGGCAGATCAAGTCAAGCAACGCTTTTAGGTAGAGATGATATGACTATTGAATCCCTATATTTATCCCCTGCTCTAATCGAGAAGAGCATGTCTGGTGACAGGGGAAACATCCAGTTTAAAATGTTCGCCTAATTATTGTAATATCTGTGGATGAGCGCTTTAATTATTTCCTGAGGAGAGTAGCCAGTCTTCATGCTGTCCTCATTGAGTTTATCGAAGTCTTTAACTTCCTCTCTTTCCCAGGTTATATTTATATTTCTCTGGGAACGCATTGCAACATGTGTATAATTATCAGGAGATGCCCAATAACAATTTTTGCAATGTCGTATATCAAAATGCACTTTTAGATTATCACAATGTTCGCAATCCCAAGATTTAGATCTCTGTAATGATTTTGATAGGAGCATAAAATCATCTGGATCTCGCTCTCCAGCAATATCCCCGGAGATATAGTATGGAACTCTATGGTCTATTTGTAACTCATCAGCGGGAAGAGGTTGTTTCGATATGGCACAAAATAGGCCATCACGCTCTATGAGTTTACCTTTTAAAGAGGTCGGGAAATTTATTCTACCCCCAAATTTGTGCTTTTTAATATCTGATGCGGGGCCAAATGTATACTCAGCTATGGTTCTATAATCCGAGCTCTTAATATTACGAGTCACTAATGGAACACCATTGTCTCGTACATCACCAACAGCACGAGCGCCATGGACAAAACCAGCATTTCTGATTTGCTCAGAGTTTATGGATCCATATTTAACGATATGATTTATCACAAAAACTGCCCGAGAGCTGCAAACTCCCAGTACATCATTTATATAATCTTCAAGCTCTTTTTCCACAGCCGACAACCTCAGTATTAAAAAATAATATTATGATAGCCATATTTAGATTATCACATCAATCTTGATGCTATCCCGCACCAATATTCAGAATGTTAAGTATTACAACGCGCTATTTACCAGTTAACTCCCCCACTCAGCTGATAAGAGAGTGCCGTGTAACGTAACTTAAAAATAAAAAGCCCTGATAAATCAGGGCATGATATAAAAAAGAAAGACTGAAATTAATAGAGAATGGATCTGAATGTTGAGTGTATCATTAATATTATGATTTATATGTGTTTTATGAATTGATGTGGATGATTAAGTACACTCTTAAGTACACAGATGTTGGGGGTGAGAGGTTATGAGTTGATATTGACAATTCACTATTGATTTTACTTTTTTGTCGTTGCTTGACAAATCACCATAAGTGCAAGATTATTTGCTTGTCACATCTTCTGGCCTCAACCCTATATACCTGCTCTGTAAAAGAGGAACCTTTTCTGATGATGCAACCTTGGGAACTTAACTCCGTACTCACCGCTGATCGATTAAAACAGCTAGCATCTCTGATAAGAGATGTCAGGGATGATGTGATTGATCGGCATGATGACGAGATTGGTGATACTGCCCGTAGTACCGGTATGAGGGCATACGAGTGTTCGCGTTCACGTATCATTCGTGCGGTAAAGGATGGAAAAAATTGGCCTTGGTTAGGAATTGTGAAACCTGACGGACGATTTACCTTTTCGATTCAATCAGTTCCTGTGAGGCTATACAGAGGTAAACCGAGTTGTCCAGAAGAAAGAAGATTAATTCCTTCAATTGAAGCGTTAAGGCAAATGTCATGCCTTGAGCCAGAAGTCGGTGATGTTGCTGCTGTACTCTGGTTTTTTGCTATCGAATTGGATGAAATGCGATACGTTGAGCGCGTAACATTTGTCGGTTTCCTTGAAGGTCAGCAGATTTCGTGTTGGGAAATTCCTCTTGATGAGCGGGTTGTTGCTTTTGGCCCTGCCATGAGTGAATTGCCTCAGCCAGTTGAAACGAAGAAAGCGTCAGTCTCTGTCAAAAAGAAAGACAAAAAAGCAGAGAATGATGGCGAAGATAATGGTCAGTAAGGTATGTATTTAGATTTCTATGGTGAAAGATTAAGGCTGGCTCGTTTACTCAAAGGGGTAACTCTTCAAGAGCTTGGTGATGCAGTATCTGTTTCCAGACAGGGTATACACCAATATGAAAGCGATGCAAGGGCTCCTTCAATGGATGTCAGAAACGCTTTGGCAGAGTACCTTAATGTATCTCCTGGCTTTTTTGGTATGCCTATGTCTGGAGATGTAAAACCGGAGCAATGTCATTTCCGGAAGAGACAAACAACTCCAGTAGGAGTAAAAGAGCGTGTGCAAGCATATAGCACGGTGCTTGAGCAACTAGTAGTTGAGTTGCATGAGCATTTGGATATGCCTCAAAATGGATTTAACTTAATCGATAATACAAAGATTACTGAACTGACCCCCCCCATTATTGAAAAAATTGCTGAGGGGGCCCGTGTCAGATGGAATTTATCTGCTGATGCTCCGATCGACAATATGGTTAACGTGCTGGAAAATCAAGGGGCTATTGTTACTTGTTTCGATGGTGTTTCTGATAAAGTCGATGCTCTATCTGTAAACAGAAAATATCCAATAATAATAAGGAATACTGCAAAGGAAAGTGTTTGCAGAATGAGATTTGATTTGGCCCACGAATGTGGCCATTTAGTTATGCACGATGGCATTGAAACAGGTTGTAAACAAACGGAAAGGGAGGCTGATGCGTTTGCTAGTGCATTTCTATTCCCGAGGAAGTCATTTGCCAGTGAATTTCCAGCCTGTTTAAATTTTGATGGTTCTTTTAATTGGAAAAAAATATACGATCTAAAAGTTAGATGGAAGGTGAGTGCAAAGGCAATAATCTTTAGAGCTCACTTTTTAGGATTTATAAATGCACAGCAGTACAGAAGTGCTAATGTCTGGTTCAGCCAAACTAGGCAGTCACGACAAGAGAAGCTTGATGATATTCTTGAAATGGAAGAGCCTCATATACTGAAAGAAAGCATCATTGTTATGAAAGAGCACTTAGGTGTAACATTTAAAATGATGGCCGATAAATTAGGTGTAAAACCTGTATTGTTGGCGAGTGTAACAGGGATGGAGTATAAGGAAACTGCCTCTGATATTTATGATGATGTGGTTGTTCCATTCAGGTTTTGATAAATGCCCCTTAAGATGGGGCTTTTTTTAGTTGTATGAAACAATCATTAATGTGATTTGGCCTGAAACAGCTATGTGCGGAATCATAACTCTTCTAGTCGGCATCCTGTACCAAAAATAGACGTCACTGTATTGATAAATTGTCAGCAATACAATTTAAAAATATTAAGCCTGCAGTATGCTTTCTTTTAACAAGATGTAGAGCTTATCACCTAAGTTGAAAGCAATCAGTTTAAATAACCATTAACAGTAATTGCCGATATCCCCTTCTATTATTGATTAATATATCTAAATATATTCAGCATTTCGCGTAAATGCTTTGGCTTGAATGGTTGTGACAATGGGAGTAGTTTGCACAAGATTATTACACTAATTAACGTGGGAAACTAGAATAAGCAATATCTATGAGTAGCTAAGTCTATTAATTATATAATGAGATGGTACCAGGTTATTTATCTCTAAAAAATAACGTTTTTATTTTTCCAATGATGGTTGATAAATATATTTAATGAAGATATTGATAAAAATATAACATACTCTCTCGGCTATCAATGATCAGTTACTTTTAGTGCGTGAAGTTATTAACATTAATCATTGTAAATCAACTCACAAAACCTGATTTTTGAGTGATGCACAAGAAAAAGTTGTGCTAAAATTTATGGATTGATGTTGTTGAGTTACGAAAAGTGAGGTTTATCAATGTCATACAAAAATTTGATAGTAGAAGGGTGTGAAGATAGAGAGGCTACTAACGACCAGACTTGTGTGGAGATCGCTTATGTCAGTAGACATAACGACAATATTTATGATTTACGGATGGAATTAGATAAAAGAGAGACTCTTGAAGCTTTCAAAAAAATTCTCACTAAAGAAATTATTTTTGATTAGGTAATTATATGACTAGCACAGCAAGAAAATTAAAAATAAATAAAGCTATTGATGCTAATGATAATACATCTTCAATGAAAACTATTGAAGGTCGTCAATCTACTGACATTTTTTTAGGTTTGTGCGGATTTGCAGGATGTGGAATCAAAACTGTTGTCGATGTTATAAAAGAGGTAGCCGAAACTTGGGGGTATAGAGTTGTCCACATTAGGATTAGCGATTTAATGCAAGATCCCCTTTACTTCGAAAAGATCTTAATTGAGCAACATCTTGATAATAGCATTGTTCGGCATTTAGCTATGCAAAAATTAGCTAATGGATTAAGAAGAAATTTCAAGAGAAATGAGCTTTTATCTGAAGCGGCAATCGCTGCTATAAATGCTGATAAAAACAAATCATCCAGCACTTCTGAAGCTACTTTATATATTATTGATCAATTGAAGCGGCCTGAGGAGATTGAGTTATTCAGGGTTATTTATCAACATAATTTCTATTTAATGGGAATTTTAAGAGATCAAGAGCATAGGATTAGAAACTTAAGAGAAGATGGTGTCACGAAAAATGACATTCCTTTAATCATGAATGTTGATGATAAGTCAGATGATGATTATGGGCAAAGGACAAGTCAGGCAATACTTACCTCTGATTTTTTTGTTAAAAACAACCAAAGTCAGAAAAAAGGCCTTGAAAATAAAATTGATAGATTTTTTGGACTTATACACGGAAAAAATGGTCTGACCCCGACTATAAATGAAAAGGGTATGTACGCAGCATTTTCAGCATCATTACAATCAGCATGTTTATCAAGGCAAGTCGGAGCCGCTCTCTTTGATGATGAAGGAAACCTTCTCGCCATAGGCAAAAATGACGTTCCCAAAGCTGGCGGTGGGCTTTATGTCAGTGATGATGGTGAAAAAGATCATCGTTGTGTGCATAAAAGTGGAAAGTGTTATAACGTATCAAGCAAGTTAAAAATTAAAAATAAAATACATGATATCCTTCTAAAGGAAATTAAGTCCTCATTAGGCTCAGATCCATCAATGGAGCTAATCTTGAGAAGGTTAGAGGCCATAACACCTAATATTACTGAGGCCATTTATAAAGGTAGTAACATTTCATCCATTATGGAGTATTCAAGATCTATCCATGCAGAGATGGATGTCATTACAACAATGGCAAGAAAGTCGACCGAAGGGGCAAAAGGTAAAATTCTTTTTACCACAACTTATCCTTGTCATAACTGTGCAAGGCATATTGTATCCTCTGGTATTAAGAAAGTTATATATATCGAACCATTCGATAAAAGTCTTGCATTAGATCTTCACGATGACTCGATTACAAAATCTGAGGATCACTCGAAAGTAATTTTTTCAGACTTCGAAGGTGTTGCCCCAAGAAGATATAATAAATTCTTCATGCCTACAGATGAAAGAAAAGATGAAATCACTGGTGAAGCATTTAAGTTTAATACTAAATATAAAAATCATATTGATGTACAATATCTTGATAGCCATAGGAAATATGAAGATATGGTCGCTAAGAAATTCTTATCAGAGGTCGCGAAACAAGATGCTACACCTTAAGTTTTACAGCTAGAAGATATATTATTATCAGGATATACTATAAAGTAGTTCTTTCTGGATGTATCCAGAAAGAACTACTATTAGTTTTTCTTTTTAATAAAGATTGAAAATTAGAGTTTTTAAATAATCCTTTTGAGGCAAGTATGATCTTAACGTTCAAACCACATTGTAAATTGTGATTATAATAAAGCTAATAAGTCCCGCAGACCAAAAGTAAGTTGATATACGTTATTTTTTATTTATGATATATGTTAATTTGTTGATACATAATAGCCATTTTTCCCATAACTTATCTTGATCGATCAAGTCAATTGCGTTTCTCTCAATCACTGCGAGACAATGGCGAGAAAGTTTTACGCTTTTTTTCATTTTATTTTTAATGATAGCTACATTTTGAGTCTTCATTTTATATTTAAGATAGTTCTTTTTTATGAGTTCTTCTTGCATCTGATTGTTATAAATCATTAATCGTAAGAATGGGTTCTCCATAGATGATATTTCTTTTAGTAAAAGTGCTTTTTCTTTTTTACTTCTTAATTTTTTCTTTGGTTTGACGCGAGCTTCAATTCTTAATAGATTTCTGTAATTCTTGTTAAGATCCAAATACTCACTTTCTGTTTTAAAGGAATTAAAAAGATTCCTTTGCATGTATATTTTTTCATAACAAAGTATACTTATTTTTGACCTTGTACTTCCTAACCTTAATCCGGGCAATCCATTTTTGTGATGAAAGTATTGAGATGCACCTGAATTTTTTAATGACCACAAATAGTCTTTAAGTTTACAATCATAAATGTCCAATGCCACATCTATTTGTGTAATCCAAGATCTGCGTATGGTTTTAATAATGGCCTTTCCGAATTGTGATTTCATCCATTTTATAAATTCTTTAAATTCATTATCACTAACATGTTGTGGCCGAAAATCAAATCTTATACTTCCAGTGTTATTATTTACAGGAACATATGCGATGTGCAATATCAAACTTGGAATCTCTTCTCTACTAAATATGTTGATTGCTTTCTTATATGGATGACCTTCCTTTAGTTTTGTGTGAGTTATGGCGTATTTATCGTTTGGGAGTTTATTGCAGTTTTTGAGTGCAGAGTGTATTTTAATTTTTTCATCCTCAGTAGAGAAACTACTTACAAGAGTGGCTTTGTCTATTCTTATCTTTAATTCATGATTGTGAAAACTATTTCCTGCACTAATAGAAAGCCTCGTTTCAATGTTTTTCATGTTTAAAAGCATATAATTTTCCGTACAATGCCTTTCCATTTATAAATGGATCGTGAATTTGAGTGCACCTCTATACATAGGATTTTATATAGGTGGGATATAGGTGGTATATAGCGTGCTATTAGAGGGAACTAGATAAAGCTAAGAGAACTCTGAAAGGATTAGTTCATATTGCTTCTACTAACTGACGACTTGCTATCCATTCCAAAACCTCCTCTTCTCGCCATGCAACTGCGCGTGCTCCGGTTAGGCTAACTTGTCGAGGAAACGCACCTGCTTCGATTTGTCGATAGAGCGTTGCACGAGAAATCGCACATAGTTCCAGAACAGTTTTAACCTTGATTAGACGTTTATTCGGCATCGTTTGAATCCACAAAAAAGCGCATCGGATTGATACTTTTACGATTTACAGATTTGCAGATTGTATGAGTGAAATTCTTGTAACATATTGAATTACATGGTGTTTAATGAGCGGCATGTTCGAAAGTTCCGAAAGTTTCGAAAGTTTCAAACGCCGAAAAATTCTGGAATTTCTGGGTTTCAAAAAAGTTCAGCGGCGGAAAATTTCAGGTTTTCCATGTGAAAAGTTTCGCGCCTACTGATCGAAAAAGGTGGGTTTTGTAGATCTTGAGAACAGCTTTCTTTTGCTGCTCTCAGCAATACTATTATAAAAATAGTGATTCTTTTTACGACGTTAGAATGGATTTTAAAGAGTGATTTTTAATCAACTAACTCGAAATGATATAGATGTTATGGAATTAGAATAAGGAGCTTTCATGACGTTGCCATATTTATGTCCAAAAAGCTTCTTGAAAGATAGATTAATTATGTGTATTCATCCAGAAATATTATTAAAACCCGGCGTTGTTCATGTGTTAAACGTGGCCAAACTTGTTCAAATCTATTTTTTAGATCAGCATCTTTCACTGGAACAAATACTGGTTGCTCGTTATTATCAGAGGAGTTCTCATCAAAGCAGTCGATAAAAAACCAACTGATTGGTGTGTTCATTTTAATTGCAATATTTACTAAATGAGCAACATTGATTTTATTGGCTCCTCTTTCATAACGTGAAAGTTGTTGCTGTGATATATCGGCGTATTCTGCTAATTGCTGTGCAGTCATGCCAAGTTCTTTTCTGCGCCTCTGGATACGTTGCCCTACCAACTTGTCTGTAGATTCAGATGAAAGCTTCGCCATTTTCCCGCCTCATTTCTAACGTATATGTCTATAAATGACATTTTGCGGGTGTTTTACTCTTGCATGAACATCAATAATGGATTATAAACTGATCTTTACTCCTTTATGGATGCTTTGATCTCAAGGAAATCCATTTTTCTTTCTTTCAACCGCCATAAAGGGACTTAACTGAAATTTGTTCTTGCTCCATTAATCTAGCAAGTAACAGTTTTTTCTAATAACCTATCTTAAATGAGTGAAATATGAAAAAATCATCTGTCGCTAAAATGTTAAGTATATCTTTATTTTTTTCTTGTAACATTGTTTATTCCTCTCCTAATAATATCCATTTACAGGAAACAGTAAGTTCAGTGTCAACTCAGCAAGATGGAGTGACAAATGATGATGTATTAAAACACTTGTCTGAAAAATACAGTAATGAAATATCAAATTTGGGACTTACAGAAAATCAACTCAACTCTAATGTTTATGTTCGCGCAAGTTTGAATGATAATTTTTTATTTTTCTCAAATCTGAAACAGTTTATCTCTGTTTTTTACGACCTTCCAAATCTTCAGTCGGTTAAAGTTGTTAAGTATAATAATTATATAGGTTTCAAAGTAAAACTTGCTGGCCGTCCTTCAGCTGGATTTGCACTCTATCAAGAGGGGAATGAGTTTTTCTTGAAGGGTGTTATAAATGAAAAAGGACTTATTGCGGCTGAGAATATAGAAGAGGAGGGGCTGGTATTTAACTCATATTATTCAGTCGCTTTTGTTGTATTTAATAAGAATGGTGTTAAATATTAATCTTATATATAGATGCAGATATGAAAATTTTGACGGCTCTACCACTGCTGATTTTGTGTTTTTCAGCCAAAGCGAGTGATTTTAAAAAAATAAATGGAACACTCTCTTTGTATCAAAGCAAAAACCACACTACCTTTAGTATTAATTCTTCACTTGGCACTACATCGGGAGTATGTGAAATAGGAGGTGAATTAACACTTATTGATGCACGTAAAGGGCAACGTAACCGTTGGGTTTATAGTGACCAGTCAAGCATGTGTGTTGTGTTGATTAGTGAATTAGATAATGGAGCCATGCAGGTTATCTCGAAGGATTGTGATAAACACTGTAGTGTAACATCTATAGGCTCTATAAACGGCACATATAAAAAATGAAAGAGTACTTTAGCCTGAAACTAATCAGGCTAAAGTAAATATTAATAGATTAAAATATTACGCTATTTCTTTTCTTATTGGTTCTACGTTGTAATTATTACCCTTTTCCAATGTTGTAAGTAGCTCAGCCCATACAGTCAAAGCTTGCTTACGTTCTTCAAAGTATTGATAGCGATTATATATGCCTTCAACGCCTTTGATTTTATGATTTAAGCAGCGTTCTGCTATCACCGGATCTACCCCCAGCGCAGCTAAATGGGAGCGGGCTGTTCGCCGAAAATCATGAATCGTGAAATTTGGCACATCTGGCATATTTGATCTTATTTTAGCCAACGCTACTGGTAATGTACTTTCCTGAATATGAGGAATCATGCGGTGTTGCATTTTTCTTGCTGGGAGAACCCATTCACTGTTGCCGGACATGATTTTTAATTCTTTAATCCAGCCAACAACGGGTACAGCCAGCGGGATATCAATCCCATCACCGTTTTTAACGCGCTCAGCAGGTAAATGCCAGACGCCTTCATCCAGATCAAATTCTGACCATCTGGCACCACACAATTCCATCTTACGGCAGCATAGGGCTAAAATGAGCTTCATTGTTAGTTCATTTTGACGGGAAAACCCTTTGGTCAAAGGCATTACCTGAAAAAGCTGTACCAGCTCTTCTCGGCTTAACCAGCGTTCACGGCTTTGTTCTTGTCCTCCGGCATCAGAGATGTCAAATGCACTTGCTGGATTAGCAGCCAGCATGTGCCGCTTGATTCCATAATCAAAGATCCGTCGAGTCCATCTGAGGACGTCATTGGCAACGGTAGGCGCACCTCGTTGAAGGATCTTTTGCAACATATCATCAATATGATAGGGGCGAACGTCCTCTATTCGCAGGTTGCCTATGTTTGGATTTATATCTTTTTCGATTCGGCGGCGCAGTATGTCGGGGTGCTTCCAGCGTTTAAGTATCTGGCGTTCAAAATATTCGCTGGCTAATTGGGATACCCGAAGTGCATGTTTTTCAGACTCTATTTTTTTGAGGGCGTCAGCTTTCCGTTCTTGCTTCTCTCCGGCAACGTCATAACCCAATGCTACACGTGCAGAGAGTTCTTTGGCGGTCTCTCGCGCTTTTGCTAGTGAGAGTTCAGCATAGGAACCGATACCCATTACCCGCTGTTTTCCAGAGAAACGATAGCGAAAACGCCAGAATGGAGCAGCATATTTCTTTGGAAAACAAAGAGATAAACCATTGCCATCTGACCTTGCTTCGAAGCGTTCGTCAGCTCTGATCCATGCCTTGATTTGTATGTCTGTCATTTTTGCCATATATGACTCTGCTTATGTGCTGTGTGTACATAATCATGATGCCATAAAAGTCATTATGTACATAGTTAAGTACACGCTAAACATGCGCTGTAGTGATACATGATGAGACAAGATGATAAAGATATAGCCCGTATTAACGGGCTATTAGAGGTGGTCTTAGCTTGGGTGAGACAAGGTGAGATCGTCTGAGATATTACTCAATGTTCTGAATCTGCTCCCGCATTTGCTCAATCAGCACTTTCAGTTCGATGGCGGAGGCGGTGACGTCGGCGTTGATGGATTTGGAACCCAGTGTGTTCGATTCGCGGTTGAATTCCTGCATCATGAAGTCCAGACGGCGGCCGACGGCTTCCTGCTTGTTGAGGATTTTGTAGGTTTCCCGCACGTGGGCTTCCAGCCGGTCGAGTTCTTCGGCTACGTCGATGCGCTGCGCGAGCAGCACCAGTTCCTGCTCCAGCCGGTTGCCGTCGAGCTGCACCTGCGCTTCATCCAGCTTGCTTTGCAGTTTTTCCCGCTGCCATTGCAGAATGTTCGGCATGTGGGCGCGAACCTTGGCGACTTCGGCGCTGACGCCCACCAGCCGCTGTTCAATCAGCGTCTTGAGCGCGTTGCCTTCGCTTTCGCGGGCGAGGATGAAGTCGTCCAGCGCGGCTTCCAGCGCCTGCATCAGTTCGGTGCTGATGGCGTCCAGATCTTGCTCCTGTGCCGACATTACCCCCGGCCAGCGCAGGATGTCGAGCGGGTTGACCTCGCCTTCGTCGCTCTGCATTTTCACCCAGTTCGCCGCCGTGACCAGCTGTTTGGCTAGCTGCTCGTTGAGGATGAGTTGCCCTTGCGCGCGCGGGTCCAGCTCAAAACGCAGGCCGCACTCGATTTTGCCGCGGGTCAGGCGGTTACGGATGCGTTCGCGGATTACCGGCTCCAGGCTTCGGAACTGCTCGGGTAAACGGATGTAGGTTTCCAGATAACGCTGGTTTACGGAACGAAGCTCCCAGGCGGCGCTGCCCCAGTCACCCTTGATTTCTCGCCGGGCGTAAGCGGTCATGCTACGAATCATCGGTGCATACCTGTTAAGAAGTGATGGGGTAATTATAACGGGCGACCGGCTAAAAGCGACAGCGGTAACGGATTGACACATCAAGGCTTCCGGCCAAACCACGCGATGGCCGAAAGCGTATGGTGGTGGTTATGCCGCTTCCAACAGCGGCAGGCACTGGCTGGCGAGTTCGCGGCACTTGCTTTTCAGCACCTGTTTGAGTTGCAGGATCTCGCGGGATTGCGGGATGTCGCGGCGGCTGATCAGCATCACCTCAAACGGCAGCGGTTGGCTGATGGGCACGATTTTGAGCTGATCGGCATAGCGGCGCGCGGTGAACAGGTCGACGATGCCGGTGCCGCCGCCCGCCAGCACCATATCGGCGATCACCGAGTAGGTCTTGATGTACAGCGAAGCCGCTGGTTTAAGGCGACGATCGCGCAGCGCGCGGTGCACCACCTGACCCAGTGGGTCTTGTTGTTGCATCATCAGCAGGTTGTTGTGGCACAACCATTCCAGCGATACCGGCCCTTGCTGCGGGCTGTCTTTCGGCAGAATCGCTACCATGCGCGACTGGCACAGCGGCTCGGCCAGCAAATCCGGCGGCACCTGCTGGCCGAATACCAGCGCCAGGTCGAGCTGATGTTGCTGAATATTCTGGCACAGGGTACTGAAATGCTCGGTAACCAGCTCCATGTTCACCAGCGGCACCTGCTGCTGAAACTCTACCATCGCCGGGGCGACGATCATCTGACCAAAAGCGTGCGCCGCACCGAGGCGCACCGTTTCGTGCTGGCCTTTGCGGATTTGTTCCGTCAGGCGGGAAATCGTCTGTAATTGGCTGTAAAGCCGCTCGATCTCCGGCATTAACTGCTGCCCTTCTACCGTTGGCACCAATCCTTGCGAACGGCGTTCGAACAGCGCGAAACCCAGTTGCTGTTCGGCGTGATTCAGCACCCGGCTGACGTTGGGCTGGGAAACGTTGAGTAACCGCGCCGCGCCGCTGATAGTGCCAGCCTGAACGATCGCCTGAAAGACTTCGATGTGGCGTAAACGCATAACCTGAGTCCTGTTGTGTGAGGTGTGCCCGACCGGCCCGGTGGAGCACGATCCAACACAGAAACAAGCAAGATTCACGCCATGTTACTGAAAAACGTGGCCAGATAGCGGCAGGCCGCGCCCGTTGGCTATTCGCCCCAGGTGGCTTCCAGCACCCGCAACCAATTGTCGTAACAGATTTTCTCCAACAGGGTGCGTGAGTAGCCGCGATCGGCCAATGCTTGCACCAAAATGGGGAAACCCGCTACATCCTTCAGGTCGCCAGGGATGGTGGTGCCGTCCAGATCGGAACCGAAGCCGACGCCATTTTCACCCAGTTTTTCCAGCAGATATTCCACGTGACGCACGATCTCCTGCACCGTGGCGGACGGGTCTTTCTGGCCGTCGGCGCGCAGGAAAGCGGTCCCGAAATTGACGCCGACAAAGCCGTCGCGCTCACGGATCGCCGCCAGTTGGTTATCGGTGAGGTTACGCGACTGGGCGCACAGTGCGTGGGCATTGGAGTGGCTGGCTACCAGCGGCGCGTCGGAAACGTCCGCCGTCTGCCAGAAGCCTTTTTCATCCATGTGGGAGAGGTCCACCAGAATACGTTTAGCGTTGCAGGCACGCACCAGCCGCAGCCCGGCGTCGGTCAGGCCGTCGCCGGTGTCGGGCGAGGAAGGGAAACGGAACGGCACCCCTTGACCGAAAATATTCGGCCGACTCCACAGTGGCCCCAGGCTGCGTAGCCCGGCGGCGTAGAGAATATCCAGCAGGTCGAGGTCGGCATCCAGCATCTCGGCACCTTCGATGTGCATCACCGCCGCCACCACGCCGTCTGCCATGCAGCGGCGGATATCGGCCACACTGCGGCACACCCGCAGTTGCCCGGCGGATGCTGCTTCAAGGCGCAGCAGGGTAGCGAGCATCCAGAAGCTGACGTCGCGTGCCTGCGCCATCGATGGCGTGGTTAATGAAACGTTGCCATCTGGTATGGATGTTGCATCGTTTCGGTTCGAGGGAACGTAGGTGGCGAACAGGCCGCCAGCGAATCCACCCTGCCGGATCCGGGGCAGGTCAATATGACCCTGCGACGGCCCGTTCAGAAAGGCATCGGTCGGATTATCACGATGAAGTCGCCACAGGCGTGACAGCACGTCGTTGTGGCCATCGAAGACAGGGAGAGTATGTACAAGCGGCTTGTCTGACATGGGCGAATCTGACATGGAAGAAAGTACCGATACTGGATTGAAAGAAAAGGATTTTCTGAAATGGAACCTTGGCTGCACCCTACTGGTGCAGGTCATTCAGGCGGAGAAATTTTGTTCACCGCGCCACCATTTAAGCCAGTGCCTGTGATATCTGTCAAGCCGCAGATAGAAAAAATATATTTTATTTTACTTTAAAATCAGACACTTGGGGGATTAATGGTCACCAGAAGACGTTTTCTTGCCGGTTGCGCTACCGTGCCTTTCCTGTCCTGGCTCAATCTGAACACCGCGTTTGCTGATACGCCGCCGTCCATGCTGGTGATGGCGATGCAGCTCGATAACATGACCAGTCTCGACCCGCAGGAAGGGTTTGAGGCGGTGGGCACCGAAATCATCGGCAACCTATACCAGCGCCTGGTGATGCCAAACCCGGCCAATCCGAAAGAGGTGATTGGCGATCTGGCCGTCAGCTGGGAAGTAGGCAACGACAGCAAAACCTTCACCTTCCACCTCAATCCGAAAGCCAAATTCGCTGATGGTTCAGCGGTGACCGCCGATGATGCCGCCTTCTCGTTACAACGCGCGGTCAAGCTGGACAAGAGCCCGGCGTTCATCATCAACCAGTTCGGCTTTACCAAAGACAACGTAGAGCAGCACATCACCGCGCCGGATGAAAAAACGCTGGTGATAAGCCTGGATAAACCGGCGGCGGAAACCTTCCTGTTGTACTGCCTGTCCGCGCCGGTGGGCAGCATCGTGCAGAAAAAGGCCGCGCTGGCTAACCAGCAGAACAACGACCTGGGCAACCAGTGGCTGAAACAGAACAGCGCCGGTTCCGGCCCGTTCTCGCTGGTGAGCTGGAAAGCCAGCGAAAGCATCATCCTGCAGAAGAACGATCACTTCCCGGCAGACAACGCCTTTAAGCGCGTCCTGCTCAAACACATTGTTGACCCGTCCGCCCAGTTGCTGATGCTGCAGAAAGGGGACGTGGATATCGCCCGCAACCTGACCACCGAGCAGATTCGTCCGTTGGTGAACGACAGCAACTACCATCTGGTGCGCCAGAGCATCGCCAGCGTGATGCTGCTGTCCTGCAATACCGCCAACGAATTCCTGAAAAAACCGCAGGTGTGGCAGGCTATCAAGTGGGCGCTGGACTACGACAGCATCCAGAAAAACATTTTGCCGCTGACGCACAAGGTGCATCAGAGCTTCCTGCCGGGCGGTTTTCCAGCGGCGCTGGACGACACCCCGTTCCATCTGGATGTCGCCAAAGCCAAAGCGCTGTTGAAAGATGCCGGTTATCCAGATGGCTTTGAGATCACGCTGGATCATTACTCCGCCCAGCCGTACCCGGATATCGCGCAGGCGATCCAGACTCAGCTCGGTGCCATCGGCATCAAGGTGAAGCTGATCGCGGCGGAAAACCGTCAGGTGCTGACCAAGATGCGCGCCCGCCAGCAGCAACTGGCGTTGACAGCGTGGGGGGCCGACTACTTTGACCCGAACTCCAACGCCGAAGCTTTCTGCGTCAACACCGACAACAGCGATAGCGCCCGCAACCGCACGCTGGCCTGGCGTTGCGGCTGGTCGGATGAAAAGTTCAACCAGTTGACCGAACAGGCGCTGCATGAGCAGGACCCGGCCAAACGCATCGCGCTGTACGAAACCCTGCAACGCAACCATCGCGAACAAAGCCCGTTCACGCTGATGATGCAGGATGAGAAAACGCTGGCCTGCCGTAAGAACCTCAGCGGCGTCACCATGACGGTATTGAGCAAAGTGCCTTACCAGCAGGTGAAGAAAGCCTGATGCAGATACTGACTCGTTTTTGCAGTACGCTCGGCAGCCTGTTGCTGACCCTGCTGGGGTTATCGGTGCTGACCTTCTTCATCGGTCGTATCATGCCGACCGACCCGGTGCTCGCCGCCGTTGGGGATAATGCGCCCCAGGCGGTGGTGGAGCGGGTACGTCAGGAAATGGGGCTGGATCAGCCCCTGTGGATGCAGTACGGCCACTACCTGAACCAACTGCTGCACGGCGATCTGGGCCGCTCGGTACTGACCTCCAATCCGGTGACCACCGACATCGCCCGCTACTTCCCCGCCACGCTGGAACTGGCGACTGCGGCGATTATCGTTGCGGCGTTGGTTGGCATTCCGCTCGGGGTGTGGGCGGCGGTGCGACAAGGAAGCTGGGTGGATCAAACCATCCGCGTGATTTGTCTGGCTGGGCATTCGCTGCCGGTGTTCGTGCTGGCGCTGCTGAGCCTGCTGATTTTTTATGCAGTGCTGGGCATTGCGCCGGGGCCGGGGCGGCAGGACATCATCTTTCAGGATATGGTGCCGCACGTCACCGGGTTGCTGACGGTGGACTCGCTGCTGGCGGGCGACTATGACGCGTTGCGCGATGCGCTGGCACACATGGTGCAGCCGGTGCTGATTCTGGCGTATTTCAGTATGGCCTACATCACCCGCATGACTCGCACTTTTATGCTCAATGCGCTCGGTGGCGAGTTCGTGATCACCGCCCGCGCCAAAGGGTTATCGTCCCGCCGGGTGGTCTGGCGGCACGCTTTCCCCACGGTGGCGGTGCAACTGGTGACGGTGCTGGCGCTGACCTACGCCGGGCTGCTGGAGGGTGCGGTGGTGACGGAAAACGTCTTTTCCTGGCCGGGATTGGGTCAGTACCTCACTACCGCGCTGCTCAATGCGGACATGAACCCGGTGGTGGGCGCGACATTGCTGGTGGGCGCGACCTACGTGCTGCTGAACCTGCTGGCTGACATTCTCTATCGACTTTTGGATCCCCGCGTAACATGAGTTTTCTTGTCTCACGAGCCTGGTTGCTCGACGAAACGCCCAGCACACGCCGTCAGGCGGTGTGGGGGCAGCGTTACCGCCTGTGGTTGGGGTTTCGCACCAATCCGATGGCGATGCTGGGGTTGATCATCATCGTTGCTGTCATGCTGTTGTCGCTGGCCGCGCCCTGGCTGACGCCCTACGACCCTGGTTTTCAGAACTTGTCCAACCGGCTGGCGGCACCGTCTGCGGCGCACTGGCTGGGGACGGATGAGCTGGGGCGTGATGTATTCAGCCGTATTTTATATGGCGGTCGCACCACGCTGGGCATGGTACTCGCGGTGGTGGCACTGACCGCGCCGATCGGTCTGCTGGTCGGTTGTATCGCCGGTTACGCCGGTGGTTGGCTGGATAAAATCCTGATGAGGCTGACCGATATCTTTCTGGCGTTTCCGCGGCTGGTGCTGGCGCTGGCGTTTGTGGCGGCGCTGAAACCGGGGGTGGAAAGCGCCATCCTGGCGATCGCGCTCACCGCCTGGCCGCCGTATGCGCGGCTGGCGCGGGCGGAGACATTGCAGTTTCGCCACACCGATTTTATCGCCGCCTGCCGACTGACCGGTGCCGCGCCGCTGCGTATTATTCTGCGCCACATCATGCCGCTGTGCGTGCCGAGCCTGATTGTGCGGGTGACGCTGGACATGAGCTCCATCATCATCACCGCCGCCAGCCTGGGTTTCCTCGGCATGGGCGCGCAGCCGCCGTCGCCGGAATGGGGCACCATGATCGCCACCGCGCGCCGTTTCCTGTTCAACGCCTGGTGGGTGCCGCTGGTGCCCTGTATCGCCATTTTCCTCACCTCGCTGGCCTTCAATTTTCTCGGTGATGGCCTGCGTGATCTGCTGGACCCGAAGGAGCGCTAAATGCTGGTGGAAATTGAGAACCTTCGTATCGCGTTCGCCAATCGAACGGAAACGTTTGAGGCAGTGCGTGGCGTCAGCTTCAGTGTCGGCAAGGAGAAGTTTGCCATCGTCGGCGAAAGCGGTTCCGGCAAGTCGCTGACCGCCCGTAGCCTGATGCAGTTGCTGCCGGGCAGCGCCCGTATTCAGGCCGACAAACTGAGTTTTGACGGCATTGACCTGCGCGGTGCCAGCGAAAAAACGTTACGCCAGATCCGCGGTAAGCGGGTCGGCTTTATCCTGCAAGACCCGAAGTACTCACTGAACCCGGTGATGACCATCGGTCAGCAGGTGGCGGAAGCCTGGCGTGAGCACAAGGGCGGTAGCCGCCGTGCGGCGATGGACGCCGCCATTGACCTGCTGGATCAGGTGCGTATTCGTGACCCTCAGCGGGTGGCGACGAGCTATCCGCACGAAGTGTCGGGCGGCATGGGGCAGCGGGTGATGATCGCCATGATGCTGGCACCCGACCCGGAATTGCTGATCGCCGATGAACCGACGTCGGCGTTGGACGCCACGGTGCAGGCGGAGATCCTGTGCCTGATAGACGATCTGGTGTCGCAGCGCGGCATGGGATTGATCCTGATCAGTCACGATCTGCCGCTGGTGTCGCATTTCTGCGATCGGGTGGCGGTGATGTACGCCGGGCGGATCGTCGAGATGCTTACGGCCAGCGAACTGTTACAGGCGCAGCATCCGTATACCCAAGGGTTGCTGGCCTGCCTGCCGTCGTTGAAACATCCGCGCGATCGACTGCCGGTGTTGCAGCGTGACCCGGCCTGGAGAAACGCATGAGGGGTGGTGTGCATGATTAACGTAGAAAACCTGCGTATCGCCTTCGGTGGTGTCGAGGTGGTGAAAGGGGTGTCCTTCGCACTGGAAAGTGGTGACAGTTTCGGTATGGTCGGCGAAAGCGGCTCCGGCAAGTCCACCATTTTGCGCGCGCTGGCCGGGTTAAATACCCAGTGGCGAGGGCGTATCGAGTTTGGTGGCATGGCTCAACTGGCGCGCCGGGATCGCAGCTTTTTCCGCCAGGTGCAGATGGTGTTTCAGGATCCGTATGGATCGCTGCATCCGCGCCAGACTATCGATCGCATTCTGCATGAGCCGCTGTTGGTGCACCGCTTCGATCGTGCTGAGCAGCGTATTACCCGTGCGCTGGAAGAGGTGGGCTTGCCCGCCGCGGCGCGTTTCCGTTTTCCCCATCAACTCTCCGGCGGCCAGCGTCAGCGGGTGGCGATTGCCCGCGCGCTGATCGCCGAGCCGGAAGTGCTGCTGCTGGATGAGCCGACCTCGGCGCTGGATGTGTCGGTGCAGGCGGAAATCCTCAACTTGCTGACAGACCTGCGCCAGACACGTAGGCTGACTTACATCATGGTCAGCCATAATCTGGCGGTGGTGTCCCATCTGTGTCAGCGCGTCGGTGTGATGCAGCATGGCGAGATGGTGGAACAGCTCAGCGTGGAGGACTTGCGGGCGCGTAACCTGCATCACCCGCACACGGCGGAACTGTATGATTTAAGCATGACGCTGGAGGAACCGGCATGACGTTACACTGGCAGCGCGCCATCGATGAGGCGCGTGCAATTACCCAGTCCTGGAATCAGCCCGGCCAGCCGGGCGGTGCCATCACCTTGTTCGACGGTGAGCAGATCCGTGCTGCCTGCTGTGGCGGGCTGGCCGATCTGGCGCAGCAAACACCGTTCACTACTCAGAGCGTGGTGCGCTTCGCCTCGGTCACCAAGCATCTGTTTGCCTCGCTGGTGACCGGGGCCGCCAGCTCGCAGCTGGCGCTGACCGACCCGCTCAGTCGGCATCTGCCGCAACTGACCGGTGAGAACGGCAAGGTGACGGTCGGGCAGGCGCTGGACATGACCTCCGGCCTGCCGGATGTGCGTGAAAGCCTGTCGCTACTGGGGTTGTCGGTGTACAACGCCACTTCGGCCGATAGCCTGCTGGCGTTTCTGGCGGACAACGGCAATCTGAATTACCCGGCAGGCAGCGAGATCTCCTACACCAACACCGGCTATCGGCTGGTGGAGGAAGCGCTGAAAGCCAAAGACATTTATTTTGCCGACTTACTGCGTGAGCACATCAACCAGCCGCTGAGCATCACGCTCAGTGCGCCGGAAACCTGGTTTGATATCGTGCCCGGACTGGTGCCGGGCTACTGGCTATCGCCGCTGGGCTGGCAGTTATCCTGCGCCGGGCTGCACCTGTCTACATCCGGTTGCGTCACCGGCAGTGTGCACGATTTAACGGTCTGGTTGCAGTCGGTGCTGATGAATCAGGGGCCGGGCGAAGGCGTGCTGGTGCGCCTGTCTCAGCCGCGTTACCTGAGCGACGGGCGTGTCACCGGTTACGGGCTGGGTGTGGCACACAGCCGCATCGGCGATGCGTTGCTGGTGGGGCATGGCGGCTCTCACGCGGGTTATAAGAGCTATTTCCTGCTCGACCCGATATCGCAGGTTGGGGTCGCGCTGGTCGCTAACCGGGAAGATGTCGCCACCTACGACAGCGTGTTGCGGGTGATGTCCGCCTTGCTGGACCAGCCGCTGCCGACGCGCGGCCACGACCTGACGCCGGGGCTGTACGCGGCGGAGCAGGGCGGCCACTGGCTGGAGGTGAAAGGTCCGGGTGCCTGTTGGTTGGGCGCGACCGAAACGCTGTATCGCAGTGAGGAGCCGGGTGTGGCGGTGTCGCTGTCCAGCCATCTGCCGATGAAGCTGCGGCAGCACGGCATGGCGATCGAAGGGGAAATCGGTCATGCGTCGTGCCGCTTTCTGCCAGTGGAGGCCGACAACAGCGTGGCGCAACTGCAAGGCCGCTGGTTTTGGCCGGATACCCGTAGCGAACTGGTGATTGACGGCGAGAGTATCGTGATGGGGCTCGGCCCGGCGGCGATCGCCGGTTCTTTGCAATCGCTCGGCAACGGCCGCGTGCTCGCCACAGTACAGGACGGCCCGTGGGAAAAACGCTTCTCGCTGCTGCTACAAGACGGCTATCTGACGCTACTGCTTAATCGTAGCCGGGTGGTACGGTATCAGCGCGGGTGAGGTGGGGTTATTCATCTACTGGCACCAGAAAGGAAAGTAGATTCTCCTTTCTGGTGTTATTCATCGGCAGGGCGATTAATCCCGATAAATCCCCACGACCGCGTCTTCGCCGACGTAGCCGTAACCGCGGTACATGCCTTCGCTGTTGAACGGCAGCGCGATGTTGCCCTGATGGTCGACGGCGATCAGCCCGCCGCTGCCACCCAGCGCCAGCACTTTGTCCATCACGACTTTATTAGCGGCCTGCGACAGCGGCAGGTTGCCGTATTCCATCAACGCCGAGACGTCGTAAGCGGCGACGGTGCGCATGAACACTTCGCCAGTGCCGGTGCAGGAGACGGCGACGGTGCGGTTGTTGGCGTAGCAGCCTGCGCCGATGATCGGCGAGTCGCCGACACGCCCGGCACGTTTGTTGGTCATGCCGCCGGTGGAGGTCGCCGCCGCCAGATTACCAGCGGCATCCAGCGCTACCGCGCCAACGGTGCCGAATTTGCGATCCGGATCGAGCGGATCGGCGCCCTGCGCCTGACGTTCACCATCGTGATCCAGCAGGATCTTGCTGTCGCCTGCCTGCGCTTTCAGCAACTGCTGGTAACGCTCGTCGGTGGAGAAGAAGTCCGGTTCGACCATCTCCAGCCCTTGTTCGCGGGCAAAGGTTTCGGCACCGTCGGCGGTAAACATCACGTGTGGGCTGCGTTCCAGCACCGCGCGAGCGGCTAAAATTGGGTTGCGGATGTGGTTAACACCGGCGATGGCACCGGCTTCCAGCGAACGGCCGTCCATGATGCTGGCGTCCAGTTCGTGGGTGCCGAGATGGGTAAATACCGCCCCTTTCCCCGCGTTGAATAGCGGGCACTCTTCCAGCATTCGTACCGCTTCGGTGACCGCATCCAGCGCGCTGCCGTTGGCGGCCAGAATTTCCTGCCCGCAGTTCACAATGGCCTGCAACGCAGCGCGATAGCGCTGTTCTTTTTCGCTGTCCATCGCTGTGCGGCTTAACGCGCCTGCGCCGCCGTGAATCACAATGACTGGTTTCATCTTTTCTTCCTTTAATGCACTGAGCGCTTAGTTTTGCGTGGTCGCCAGATAGGAAAATGCTCCCAGCAGGCTGACGATCGGCGCGATGGTCGGGGATTGATAGCCCACGGTGATCGCGTCTTTGCGCACGACACCCGGAATCAGGCAGAACAGGTCTGCCAGCACCGGTTTGGCGACCATCAGCTCCAGTTCATACGGTGGTTGCAGGCGAGTCGTGGTTTCTTTATGCGCTTTTTGCACCGCCTGGGTTGCCGCCAGCCGGATGGCGTTGCGCGCCGCTTCCGGACTCAGCGACTCCGCTGCCGTCTGGGAAATGGCGCGTTTGACGTAGGCGTAGTCCGCCGCCGGGTAGTAACGATTGATCCAGGTTTGCAGCGTATCGTCGCCGCTCACCAGCCACAGCGGCGTGTTCAGTTCGGCACCCGCAGCGGCGTAGATATCGCTTTCGCCCATCACTTCGCCGTTGATGCGCACCCGATAAAACGCCCGGCCGTTGATGGTGTGGGCCAGCACGCCGTGTTCTCCGGCGGCGCTGTGGTAGCCGATGAACATCAGGCCATCGAACTGTTGCTGCTGTAAACCCTCTACCATCGACAAGCCGCGTGGTTTGCCCTGTACCAGACGGGCGCGCGGGTCGATGTTCTCAGCGCGCAGGTTGGTCATAGCGGCATGACTGTCGGCCACCACCACCTCGCTGGCACCACCGGCGAACGCGCCTTCAATGGCGGCGTTCACTTCCTGTTCCATCAACCCGCGGGCTATCTGGTATTCCGGTGTGCCGGGGCTGCACTGTTCCGGGCGCATCACGCCCGCGATGCCTTCGATATCCGCAGAAATAAATACTTTCATGTCAGCGTCCTTATCGCCTGTTCTCAGGCGGTTATGCGAAATCTTGTGCCAGACGGTCCAGTACCTGAGTCAGGGCCGGGCGATGGTGGCCGCGAAAACCGGTGACGGCTTCTGCCTGCAACAGGGCATCCAGCACCGCGTGTTCGGTGGCGTCGGCCGCGGCATTCAGTAGCGGCTCCAGTTGCGCGTCTTCCGGTGGCTGCGGTGTGGGTTGGGTGGAAAAGGCTACCGCGATATCGCCGGAACCGTGCCCCCAGTAGCTGCCGAGCCGCCCCAGCCCGGCACCAGCGCGACGGGCGATGCGCGTCAACTGGCGGGCATCCAGCGCGGCGTCGGTAGCCATAATAATGATGATGGAACCGGCATCGCGCTGAGGGGCCAGTTCCGGCAGCAGCGGCGCGATCGCCTCGCCGACCTGTACGCCGTCCAGCGTCAGGGCGGAGAGGGTGCCGAAATTGGCCAGCACCAGTACGCCGAGGGTGGCGTTCAGTTCCGGAATCAGCCGGGAGGCGGTGCCGATGCCGCCTTTGAGCGCAAAGCAGCTCATGCCGCGCCCGGCACCGACGCTGCCGCGGGCGAAATCGGCCGTGGCGTTATCCAGCGCCATGTACGCCATCTCTTCGCTTATTGCCAGCGCCTGAATATCGTTGAGCCAGCCGTCGTTGCACTCCAGCGCCAGCGGGTTAACGGTCGGCAGGCTACGGCCCAGTTCCGGATTGCGGCCAATGGCGTCGCGTACCAACGTGGTAAACAACGTGCCGACCGACAGGGTGTTGCTTAGCAGGATAGGTGTTTGCAATCGCCCCAGCTCTTCAATTTGTACCAGCCCCACCGGTTTGGCGAAGCCATTGAGTACCGCAGCACCGCAGGGTAACGGTTGTGTAAACAGGTTATCGTTGTTTGGCACGATGGCGGTCACGCCGGTCTGAATCTCACCCTGTGCCAGCGTATGGTGGCCGACCCGCACGCCAGGCACGTCGCTCAGGCGATTGTACGGGCCGGGTGGCATACGCGGCGTGCCGAGTTGCCGTTCCGAGCGCCAGCGTTGCAGTAGTGGTGCCAGCCGCGCCTGTTGATAAGGTGTCATGGTGTGTTTGCTCAGCTTTTCAGTTTCGGGTCCAGCGTATCGCGCAACGCGTCACCCAGCAGGTTGAACGCCAGCACGGTGAAGAAGATAGCCAGACCAGGGAATACGCTGACGTGCCACTGTCCTGCCATCATCATGCTGCGGCTCATCGCCAGAATGTTGCCCCATTCAGGGACGTCCGGTTCTGGCCCCAGGCCGATGAAACTCAGACCTGCGGCGGTCAGGATACTGGTGCCGATACGCATGGTGAAATAAACAATTACGTTCGACAGCGTGCCCGGCAGAATATGACGCAGCAGAATCACCCGGTCTGGCGCACCGGCGCACCGCACCGCTTCAACGTAGGCCGCTTGTTTGAGTGACAACGTGGAGGCGCGCACGATACGGGCGAACACCGGCACGCTGAACACCGCCACCGCAATAATCACGTTATTCAGGCCAGGGCCGAGGATCGCCACCACTGCGATCGCCAGCAGCATACCGGGAAAGGCGAACAGTACGTCGCAGCCACGCATGATCAGCATGTCTATCCAACGGCCATAATAGCCCGCCAGCAAACCGAGGGCGATGCCCACCAGCATACCGAGCGTGACCGAGACGATGCCGATGTAGAGTGAAATGCGCGCGCCGTAAATAATGCGGCTCATCACGTCGCGGCCCAGATCGTCGGTGCCCATCCAGTGGCTGGTGGACGGTGCCGCACCGAGCGCCATCCAATCCGGGTCCATCGGGCTCCAGGGGGCCAGTAACGGAGCGAACACCGCCACCAGGACCAGCAGCAGGACGAAACCGCCGGAAGCCAGCGCCATCGGGTTACGGATGAACGCATGGAGAAAATCGCGCCACGGTGAGCGAATCGCGTTGTCGTTCAGGGCGGATGGGGTCGCCACGGTCGGCTCTTGAGAAGTGTTCATCGCAGCTCCTAACGTAGGCGAATAGCCGGGTTCACTACCGCGTACAGCAGGTCAACCAGCAGGTTAATCAGGATAAATTCAAACACGAACAGCATCACCAGCGCCTGAATCACCGGCTGATCCTGCGTCTTGATGGATTCGATCAGCAGCCAGCCGAGCCCCGGCCAGTTGAACACGCTTTCCACCACAATGGAGCCGCCCAGCAGAAAACCAAACTGCAACCCGAGCATGGTGATGACCGGAATCAGTGCGTTGCGCATCACGTGCTTCCAGACGATCAACCGCTGGCGCAGCCCTTTGGCGCGGGCGGTGCGGACATAATCTTCCTGCATCACTTCCAGAAAGGCAGAGCGGGTAAAGCGCGCCATCACGGCGGCCACCGACGCGCCCAGCGTCAGCGCGGGCAGGATAATGTCGGTCGGCTTGTTGTAGCCGCTGACTGAAAATAGGCCGAACGGCATGGCGACGAACTGGATCAGCAGCAGGCCGAGCCAGAACGGCGGCATCGAGATACCGCCCACCGCCAGACTCATCAGCGACCAGTCCTGCCACTTGCCTCGTTTGAGCGCGGCAAATACGCCGATCAGCAGGCCGAGGATCACCGACCAGACGAAACCGGCCAGTGCCAGCCACAGCGTCGGCATAAAACTTTTCTGGATGACCGTCAGCACCGGCTGCTGGGTGCGGTAGGTGATGCCGAGATCGCCATGCACCAGCCCATCCAGCCAGTTGAGGTACTGCTGCGGCAACGGATCGTTCAACCCCAGACGCTCACGGGCGGCTTCCACCGCCTCGATGGGGGCGTCGGGGCCGGCGTAGATCCGCGCCGGGTCACCCGGTAACAGCTTGATAAAACCGAACACCAACAGGGAGATCACCAGCAACACCGGGATCATTTCCAGCAAACGTCGGACGATATAAGCAAACATGGCGATCCCCTGTGTGATTACTTGAACTCAGCCTGATCGAAGACCAGCGAACCGTCAGCCAGCATGTAAACGCCGGACAGATTTTTCACTTTGCCCACCAGGTTGTCCGGTACACCCAGGAATACCACCGGAGCGTCTTTCCAGATCAGCTTCTGTGCATCGGCGTAAGCGGCGGCGCGCTTGTCGTTATCTGCCGTCGCCAGACCGGCCATGATGGCTTTGTCCACGTCCGGGTTGCTGTAGTAAGAGACGTTGTAGGCTTTCGGCACCCAGGATTCTGTCGCGAACAACGGACGCAGCGCCCAGTCGGCATCGCCGGTGGACGGCGACCAGCCGCCGTAGTACAGGTCAAACTCGGCCTGTTTCGGGTCTTTCACGCCCCACAGTTTTTCGTTGCGCGCGCCGGAGTCCATCGGGGTGACGGTTGCCTTGATACCAACCTGCTCCAGTTGTTGTTTGAAGAACTGGGCGCTACGTACTGCGGCGGTGGTGTTGGTGGTCCACAGTTTCAGCTCCAGCCCTTTCTCATAACCGGCTTCTTTCAGCAGTTCTTTGGCTTTGGCCGGGCTATAGCTGTAGTTCGGCTCGCTCTGGCTGGTGAAGAACTGGACACGCGGTGCCATGGCGGACGCGGCGGGCAAGCCCATACCGGCAAAGCCGACTTTCAGCCAGATGGTACGGTTGATGGCGTAGTTCAACGCCTGACGTACACGCACGTCGTTCAGCGGCGCGTGCTGAGTGTTGATTGCCATGTAGTACAGATAGATGCTCGGGTCGCGCTGGATAGCCAACTTGGCGTCGTCTTCAACGGTTTTTACCAGATCGGACGGCAGCGGGTAGATGGCGTCAGACTGGCCAGATTTCAGCGCCGCGACGCGGGT
The DNA here is from genome assembly GCF_000784735.1 of Dickeya undicola. Lineage (GTDB taxonomy): Bacteria > Pseudomonadota > Gammaproteobacteria > Enterobacterales > Enterobacteriaceae > Dickeya > Dickeya undicola. The sequence goes on along the minus strand of NZ_JSYG01000008.1, from coordinate 11,400 downwards.
GGCGTCTTCCGGCGACGGGTAGAAGGTCACGCTGTCGACTTTTGGCCAGCCTTTCTGCCAGTAGTTGTCGTATTTCACCAGCTTGACGTCTTTACCCTGCTGCCATTCGGAGAACTTGAACGGGCCGGTGCCGACCGGGTGCACGCGCAGCTGGGTTTCGTCCGGGTATTGTTTCAGCGCTGCCGGGCTGTGCATCACTGCCGAGGGGTGAGCCAGCGTGTTGATAAAGGCACCGAAAGATTTGTTCAGCTCGATCTTCACCTGTGTCGGCGACAGCACGGTGACACTCTTGATCATATTGAACAGGCTGTTGCGCTTGAGCCCTTTGGTCTGGTCGGCCAGACGGTCGAGGTTAGCTTTTACCGCATCAGCGTTGAACGGCGTACCGTCCTGGAAGGTGACGCCTTCGCGCAGGGTAATAGTGAATTCGGTAGCATCGGCGTTACCGGTGTAGCCAGTAGCCAGCTTCGGCACCAGTTTCATCTGGTTGTCGAACTGGAACAGACGCTCGAAGATCCCGCTCTGGATGGAGTAGCTCAGGGTGTCCGAGGTATCGTGCGGGTCCAGCCCGGTGATATCGGCATACATAGAAATGCGCAGATCCTGTGCCTGAGCCGCAGCGGCCAGACACAATGACAGCCCAAGAGCGACAGCGGAACGGCGTGAAGTTACTGCGGATAGTAACGGTTTCATGGTGTCTCCTGTAAATGGTGTGTGTTGCTGGTTGTGATTGCTGCTTTTATTAACTTTTTGTTTTTTTGGTTTAATTAACCGTTCGTGTATGACGGTTTGTTATCGCTCACGGTGACGTGAGGTGTCCCTGGTGTTGGACGGTACTGCTGTTTATTACTGTCAAACTGACAACGGTTTACTGCTGCACGAACCCGGCTTCGCTCACCCAGTGGTGCGGGGCAACTTCGCGGTAACGGGCTTTCTCCACCACCTCGTTCGCTTTGCGCAGCGGCGAGGGGATTTCGCTGTCGTCCAGCTCGCGCGCATAGCGGCGGCCAGGGTCGGCGATCGGCACCGAAGCCAGCAGGCGTCGGGTGTATGGATGCTGTGGGTTGTTGAATACCGACTGGCGTGGGCCGATTTCCACGATCTGACCGAGGTACATCACCGCCACGCGGTTGGCGATGCGCTCCACCACCGCCATGTCGTGGGAGATGAAAATCCACGACACACCGGTTTTCTGCTGCAAATCCATCATCAGGTTGACCACCTGCGCCTGAATCGACACATCCAGCGCGGATACCGCCTCGTCGGCGATGATCACCTGCGGTTGCAGCGCCATCGCGCGGGCGATGGCGATACGCTGGCGCTGACCGCCGGAAAATTCGTGCGGATAGCGTTGAGCGTGTTCCGGTTGCAGGCCGACGCTTTTCAGCAGCGCCTGCACCTGCGGCGTGGCGTCTTCCAGCGATTTCACCAGCCCGTGCAGCAGCAGCGGCTCGGCGATGGTGAAACCGACGGTCAGGCGCGGGTTGAGCGAGGCATACGGGTCTTGAAACACCATCTGCATTTTGCAGCGCAGCGGCAGGAAGTCGCGGTCGCGCAGGCTGGCGATTTCCTGCCCGTCGAACAGCAGGCTGTCGGTCTGGCTTTCTACCAGACGCAGCAAGGCCCGCCCGGTGGTGGATTTGCCGCAGCCGGATTCGCCGACAATCGCCAGCGTTTCGCCCGGCCACACGGCGAAGTCGATCTGCTCCACCGCATGGACCCGGTGGGTGACGGAGGAGAGAATGCCGCTGCGTATCGGGTAATAGACTTTCAGGCCACGAATATCGAGCAGCGGCGGCGCGTCATAACGTGCGGTGGTATGGTCCGGTTCCGGGGCGGCGCTTTGCTGCCCCAGCAGCGGGAAACGGCGGGGCCAGGCGCTGTCGCGCATGTCACCCAGTCGCGGCACCGCTGCCAGTAACGCTTTGGTGTAGTCGTGCTGCGGGCGGTTGAAAATGGCATCTACCGTTCCCTGCTCCACTACCTCGCCACGGTACATCACCACCACGCGGTCGGCGATTTCTGCCACCACGCCCATGTCGTGGGTGATGAACAGTACCGACATGTTGCTCTGGCGTTGCAGGTCACGCAGGATTTGCAGGATGCGCGCCTGCACCGTCACATCCAGCGCGGTGGTAGGCTCGTCGGCGATCAGCAATTGCGGGTCACAGGCCAGCGCCTGGGCTATCATCACCCGCTGCCGCATCCCGCCGGACAGCGAGTGCGGGTAACTGTTCATCACCCGGTCGATGTCGGCGATGCGCACCTTGCGCAGCAACTCGCGCGCCTTGCTGTCGGCGCTGGCCGCGTCGCACATCTGGTGATCCAGCAGCGCTTCGGTGAGCTGGTCACCCACTTTCAGCACCGGGTTGAGCGAGGTCATTGGCTCCTGAAAGATCATCGCCATATCGCGGCCACGTAACGTGCGGCGGGCATCCTCTTTCATGGTCAGCAGGTCGTGGTGGCGTCCGTCGCGGGCGGTAAAACGGATGCCGCCGCGTTCAATACGGGCGGAGGCGGCCAACAGCCCCATGACGGTCAGAGAGGTGACCGACTTGCCGGAGCCACTCTCGCCGACCACGGCTACCACTTCCCCTTTGTTGAGGCTGAAAGAGACGCCTTTTAGCGCCAGATGGGTGCCGGAGCGGCCGCTGAAGCTCACGCTCAGGTCATCGATCTCCAGCACCGGTTGCGGCGCCAGGTCGGACGCGGTTGCAGCAGGGATTGCGGTTAGGGTGGTATCCGTCATCGTCACTCCGGTAGGTTTTGTCACAGCCAGATGCGGCCGAGGTTATACGTCAGGTATGGCGAACTGTCCGCCGCCAGCCAGATCGGGCCATCCAGATCCACGTGCTCAGCGGCCAGCGCCACCGGCATGGCTGCTTCCATCGCCAGCGAGGAACCGAGCATACAGCCCACCATGATGCGCATGTCGTGCTGGCGTGCTTGTGCCACCATCGCCAGCGCTTCGGTCAGCCCGCCGCATTTGTCCAGCTTGATGTTGATCATGTCGTAGCGGTCACGCAGGCCAGCGATATCGCCACGGTGATGGCAGCTTTCGTCGGCGCACACCGGAATGGCGTGTTCAAACGTTGCCAGCGCGCTGTCCTGCCCGGCGGGTAAGGGCTGCTCCACCATCGCGATGCGATGCGCGGCAAGCTGGCGCAACAACGGTTCCAGCGCCAGTCCACCCCAGGCTTCATTGGCGTCCACAATCAGTGTCACGTTGGGGGCGGACTGACGAATCGCCGCCACTTTTTCCAGAATCTGTTCCTGGTCGAGCTTGATTTTCAGCAACAACGCGCCGCGCGACACCGCGTCTTTGGCGGCGTTCGCCATGTTTTCCACGCTGTCGAGGCTCAGTGTCTCGGCGGTGATGATCGACTGCGGCGGCGCAATGGCGAGGTGCTGCCACAGTGTCTGTCTGGCAAGCGCGGCGTTCAGCCGCCATAACGCACAGTCCAGCGCGTTGCGGGCGGAGCCCGGCGGCAACAGTTGTTGCAATGCTTCCAGGTCGATGCCGTTTTCCACCGCCTGACGCACGGTTTCCAACTGGCGGGTCACGCTGTCGGCGGTTTCCTGATAGTGCGCAGTGGGGGTGCATTCCCCCCGGCCGATAAAGCCACGCTCTTCAAGCGTAACGCGCACCACCGTGACCGCGGTGCGGGTGCCGCGAGAGATGGCGAAAGGACGAGCCAGCGGCAGTTCGACGGTTTCGATTTGCATCTGTCGCATGGGCTTACCCTCGGGTTTTCAGCAGCGTCGCGATGTCATCGATACCGAAGCGGATCGGGTCGGTGGCTGGCACGCCAAAGCGTTCGCTTAAACCCCGGCAGTAATCGCGGGCTTCCTGTTCGCCATAGTTGGAGGTGTTGATGGCGAAACCGGCCAGTTGCACGTCCGGATTGGTGACGCGGGCGGCGCGCAGGTTGGCGTCTACACAGTCGTCCAGTTCCACCATCGGCTGATGGGGCAGATGGCGCATGTGCGGGCGACCCATTTCGTGGCACATCACCAGCCAGTGCGGCTGTGCGCCGTGAATAAGGCCAGTGGTGACCCCGGCATAGGACGGGTGAAACAGCGATCCCTGGCCTTCGACAATATCCCAGTGGTCATCGTCGTTGGCTGGAGACAGCGCTTCCGCCGCACCGGCGATGAAGTCGGCGATCACCGCGTCAATGGCGATACCGTCACCAGCCACCAGCACACCGGTCTGGCCGGTGGCGCGAAAATCGGCTTTCAGACCCTGCGCGCGCATGGCGGATTCCAGCGCCAGCGAGGTGTACATCTTCCCGACCGAGCAGTCGGTGCCGACGGTCAGCACACGTTTGCCGCTGCGTTTTTTGCCGCTGCCGACGGTCAGTTCCGGGCGCAGGTGGCGAATATCAAACAGCTGTACCTGATGCTGTTCTGCCAGCGCCTGTAAACCGGGGACGTCAGTCAGCCGTTGGTGCAGGCCGTTGGCGACGTTCATACCGGCTTCGATAGCGGCTCGCACGGTATCCAGCCAGTGTGGAGGCAGAAACCCTCCCGCGTTGGCGGTGCCCAGCACCAGCGTTTTGGCACCGCGCGCCACGGCAGATGGAATATCCAGGTCATCCAGTCCCAGCGATACCGTGCTGCCTGGCAGGCGCAACTGCCCTACGCACTGCTCGGGGCGCCAGGTATGAATGCCGCGCGCCGTTTTCACCGCCAGCGGGTCGGTCACGTCGCCAAGAAAAAGCAGGTAAGGTTGTGGAATCAGCATAATGTCTTATCCGTGGTTGCATAGTCGTTGCATAAAGGTGATGTCTAAGACTATTTCACGATGCTTTTTTTCTGACGAATGCTTGTTTATGGGATGGGTATAACCTGATGTTATAGGGTATTAATTGATTAACTAATTGTTATATAAAGAATATTGTATTTATATGTCGGCAGGGTATACCAGTGGGTTATGCCAAAACAGGTAGATCAAAATCTTTTACATCGGCAGGAAAGCGCTTCTGGATTACGTGTAGAAGACCGCCAGCCGGAGTAGCAGGCTCAGTGCGGTTACTATTACTGTCAGCATCAGTAGTCGCATCATCCACACTGATTGCCGGGTACAGGGGGAGCCGCTGCGCAGCAGAGTTCGCAACCGCAGGCGTGACCAAATATAGGTAATCAGTGTCATCAGCAGCAGCAACAGCCCGATAACCAGCATCAGCGGCTGGCTTTTCATCGAGCCGGTTTTCAACAGCAGTACGCTATTGACCAACAGCACAAACGCGGTCCGCGACCAGGCAAGCCGCGTGCGTTCCGGCTGCAAGCCCGGATCGCGTGGTGGGTTATCGACAGAGAGGGTCATGGTGGCTACAACAGCAGGATAATCAGGGCCAGTGCGACAGAAATGGCGCTCACGCCACTGGCGATGATAATCAACAGACGGGTATACGGCAGCGCTTGCCCGGTACGCATTGCCCGCTCATTGTCGACCCAGCGTCGATAGGCCATCCACGCCAGCAACGCGGCTACCAGAGCCAGAAATGCGGCAACCCCTGCCCGGATAGCGGGTGACCCCAACGTAGGCGCAAATTGGTCAATGGCGATGGCACCGGCCAGAAACGCCAGCGCGGTACGAATCCAGGCCAGAAATGTGCGCTCGTTAGCCAGCGAAAAGCGGTAATCCGGCGTTGTTCCCTGCTGCTGCCAGGGGATTTTCTTGTTGGGCACCGTCGGTGAAGTCGGTGAAGAGGCTGGGTCACTCATGGGCATTAACGGCCAGCAGATAGACAATGCCCGCATTCTACATGGCCGGGTGGTTGCTCTCCAGCAATGAGGCGGAGAGCAACGGAAAAAAATTGATGAATTTTTAATCGTGACTGGCGGTAGGCAGGGCCGGGGGAAGGCCGTATAATGCGCGCCAATTTAATGAACCTGCCCGGAGATGAGCCATGCGCCCAACAGGCCGAAATGCCCAGCAAATTCGCCCTCTCACATTAACCCGCCACTACACCAAACATGCTGAAGGATCGGTACTGGTTGAGTTTGGCGATACCAAGGTGCTGTGTAATGCCACGGTGGAAGAAGGGGTGCCGCGTTTTCTGAAAGGTCAGGGACAAGGCTGGATTACCGCAGAATACGGTATGCTGCCGCGTTCTACCCATAGCCGTAACGCCCGTGAAGCAGCGAAAGGTAAGCAGGGCGGTCGCACGTTAGAAATCCAGCGCCTGATCGCGCGTTCACTGCGTGCCGCGGTCGATCTGAACAAACTGGGTGAATACACTATTACATTGGATTGCGATGTGTTGCAGGCCGATGGCGGCACCCGCACCGCGTCCATCACCGGTGCCTGTGTGGCATTGGCTGACGCACTGAATGGCATGGTGGCAAGCGGCAAGCTGAAAACCAGCCCGCTGAAAGGCATGGTGGCAGCGGTATCGGTCGGGATCGTCAACGGTGAAGCGGTGTGCGACCTGGAATACGTGGAAGACTCCGCGGCGGAAACCGACATGAACGTGGTGATGACCGAAGACGGCCGTATGATCGAGGTGCAGGGCACCGCCGAGGGCGAACCGTTTAGCCACGATGAGTTGTTGTCGTTGCTGGCGCTGGCGCGCCGGGGCATCGAAGATATTGTCAACGCGCAGAAGGCCGCACTGGCCGACTGATTTTTTAAAGCGACCCCAGTGGTCGCTTTTTTGTGCCATCATTTTTTTATGCTATGCCATCAGGGTGGTGGGGTGCCCGCCATTCGCCGTCGTTACAGGAGAGGAAGTCATGAAAGCCTACCAGCGCCAGTTTATCGAATTCGCACTCAGCAAACAGGTATTGAAGTTCGGTGAATTTACCCTGAAATCTGGACGTATCAGTCCCTATTTCTTTAATGCCGGGCTGTTTAACACCGGGCGAGATCTGGCGTTGCTGGGGCGCTTTTATGCCGAAGCGCTGGTGGATGCCGCTGTCGAATTCGACGTCTTGTTCGGGCCTGCCTACAAGGGCATTCCGATTGCTACTACTACGGCGGTGGCGCTGGCGGAGCACCACGACCGCGATGTGCCGTACTGCTTCAACCGTAAAGAAGCCAAGGATCACGGTGAAGGTGGCAACCTGGTCGGCAGCCCGTTGAAAGGCCGCATTATGCTGGTGGACGATGTGATTACCGCTGGCACTGCCATTCGTGAGTCGATGGAGATTATCGCCGCGCAGGGGGCGACGCTGGCGGGCGTGCTGATCGCGCTGGACCGTCAGGAGCGCGGTCGCGGTGAGCTGTCTGCTATTCAGGAAGTGGAACGCGACTACCAGTGCAAGGTTACGTCGATCATCACTCTGGGTGATCTGATTACCTATCTGGCTGAGAAACCGGAGATGGCCGGGCATCTGGAGGCGGTGAAAGCCTATCGTGCGCAGTTCGGCGTGTAACGTTCAGGGTGTGGAAAGCGGCGTGGCGATGTGCCACGCAGTGCGGTTATTGAAGCTGGGCAGCCAGCAGCGGCCAGCGGGTGTCGAAATCCTGCGTGGGCAGGGTACGAAACTCGGAGCGGGTAAAACGCGACAGCATCCCTTCGCAGAACGCCAGCAACTGGCTGGCCAGCAGCGTTTCGTCATGGCGGAACGCTTCGCCACCGCGCAGCTTATGCTCGCGCAGCACCTGGCGTAGCTGTGATTCGATTCGGTCAAACAGCTGGTTGATACGACCCTGTAATCGATCTTGCTCGAACATCAATGCATGGCCGGTGAGAATGCGTGTCAGGCCGGGGTTTTTCTCCGCGAAGCCGAGAATCAGCAACAAAATGAGCCGCAGCCGGTTAAAGGTGTCTTTTTCATCCTGCAAAATCAGGTTGATGCGAGTGGTCAGGCTGTCTTCAATAAATTCGATCAGGCTGTCAAACATGCGCGTTTTGCTGGGAAAGTGCCGGTAAAGTGCTGCTTCCGAAACACCAACAGTAGCGGCCAGCTTGGCGGTAGTAATGCGTTGGCTGCCGTCGCTGGATTCCAGCATTTGCGCGAGCGCCTGCAGAATTTCTTCGCGGCGATTCCTTTTCGTATTTTCTTTCTCTGCCATGTCAGAAAAGACCCTTGATAAAAATGTGACGGACAAACACCAGATAGCGCCACAGTCGCATTCACGCTGTGGCTTTATAGTTTTCCTGGGAGGCAGGGATGTGGTGTATTAGTGACGGCCGGAATGGCCGAAACCACCCTCTCCTCGTTCGCTGTCGACAAAATCGTTAACCAGATTGAATTCGGCCTGTACCACCGGCACGAATACCATCTGGGCAATGCGCTCACCGGGTTCGATGGTGAAAGACTGGCTGCTGCGGTTCCAGACTGACACCATCAGTTGGCCCTGATAGTCGGAATCGATCAGGCCCACCAGATTGCCCAGTACTACACCATGTTTGTGGCCGAGGCCCGAACGAGGCAGGATTACTGCCGCCAGTGACGGGTCGCCGATGTGGATAGCCAGACCGGTCGGCACCAGCGTGGTTGCACCCGCAGCCAGTTCCACCGCGCTGTCCAGACAGGCACGCAGGTCCAGCCCGGCAGACCCCGGCGTTGCATAAGTTGGCAACGGGAACTGTTGCCCGATACGCGCATCAAGAATTTTTACGTCGATTTTTTTCATCATAGCGGCTGACAATCTCGTCGATTAACTGTTGGCCCAGCAGGTGTTTGCTGCCATGCGGCAGGCGCTTATCCCCGCCCGGCCAGAAAAGATGCAATGCATTGTTTTCCGAATTAAACCCTTGATCGGAAAGGGATACATCATTCGCGCAAATCAGGTCCAGCTGTTTGCGGGCCAGTTTCTGGCGCGCGTATTCTTCCACATTACTGGTTTCGGCAGCAAACCCGACAACATAAGGCCGGTTTTCGCTCATGGCGGCCACATCGGCGATGATATCCGGATTTTTGACCAAAGTGACACTGATTTCATCACCCTGCTTTTTGATCTTTTCATCGGCGATTGCCTGAGCCCGGTAGTCCGCCACGGCGGCGCACCCTACCACGATATTCTGCTGCGGCGCTTCACGCATCACGGCCTGATGCATTTCCTGTGCGCTGATGACATCAATACGGGTGACGTTATCCGGTGTTGGTAAATTAACCGGGCCTGCTACCAGTGTCACGCGAGCTCCGCGCGCGGCGGCGGCGGCGGCGATAGCAAATCCCATTTTCCCGGAACTGTGATTGCTGATGAAGCGCACCGGATCCAGCGCTTCACGCGTCGGCCCTGCCGTAACCATAACACTGAGGTGTTGCAGATCATTGACATGAGAGAAGTGCGCGTCGGCGCTCGCCACAATTTCTAACGGATCAATCATCCGGCCGGGGCCGACATCGCCACAGGCCTGACTGCCGCTGTCCGGACCCCAGATCAAGGTGCCGCGGGCAGCCAGTACGCCCAGATTGTGCTGTGTGGCGGCGGCACGGTACATCTGCTGGTTCATGGCCGGTGCAATGGCGATAGGTGCTGCCGTCGCCAGACAGACTGTCGTCAGCAGATCGTTAGCCATGCCTGCCGCCATCCGGGCGATCAGGTCTGCCGAGGCGGGGGCCAGAATCACCAGATCAGCCCATTTTCCCAGCTCGATATGGCCCATAGCGGCCTCGGCGGCGGGATCCAGCAGGTCGGTCGATACCGGATGGCCGGACACCGCCTGCAGCGTCAAAGGCGTGATAAAGGCGCTGGCTGCAGGCGTCATCACTACGCGTATCTCAGCACCTCTGTCGCGCAGGCGTCGAACCAGTTCCGGGCATTTGTAGGCGGCGATACCGCCGCTGATACCCAGTACGATATGTTTTCCTGCAAGCTGTTTTTCCACAAGCAACGTGCCGGAAAGCCCGCGCAGACTGGAAGAATCTGTCATCGCTATATCCGTTTGTCAGCCGAAAAGAAGCTGTATTTTATCATAAGGTGCCGCAGGTCGAGGAATGTTAGGTATCGCATTTCCTGATGCAGAGAAAATTGCGGAACGCTTCGCAACCCGTACATCGGCCTGTCGTCCCTTTGTCGGGTGCATGGGATGATAAGCCACCGTTCGGCAAGGAGAGTGGCAATGGCATGGAATGACGGGTGTGCGCCGCGTGAAAAACTGATGGCGCTGGGTGCTGGGGCGTTGAGCGATGCGGAACTGTTGGCGATCTTTCTGCGGACCGGGGCTGCGGGTACGCACGTGATGCAACTGGCGGAAAGTTTGCTGGTGCAGTTTGGGTCGTTGTATCAGCTCATGATGACGGACAAGGATACCTTTTGTACCGTACGGGGCGTGGGCGTGTCCAAATACACACAGTTGCAGGCGGTAGCAGAACTGGCCCGGCGGCTGTTCGCTTCCCATCTGGCACGGGAGGACGCCATGCTCAATCCGGAAGTGACGCAGCAGTACTTGCAATTGCTGCTGGCGCATCATGAACGAGAAATTTTTCTGGTGATGTTTCTGGATAACCAGCATCGGGTGATTCGTCATCAGGAAATGTTCGCTGGCACGATCAGCAGTGTGGAGGTGCATCCGCGTGAAATTGTGCGTGAGGCGCTTAAAGCCAATGCCGCTGCGTTGATTTTGGCACATAACCATCCATCTGGCCGTGCGGAGCCCAGTCAGGCCGACCGATCCATCACTGGAAAAATTGTGCAGGCCTGCCAGTTGCTGGAAATTCGTGTGCTCGACCACCTGGTTATTGGGCGTGGTGAGTACGTTTCTTTTGCCGAGCGAGGGTGGATTTGAAAGATATTTCCGCGATCCTATGGGATCTTTAGTTGTTCGGGACTTGAGCGCATACGCTTCAGAGCGTATACTACGCCACCTTTGAGAATCTTGGGTGTGGCGTTAAGAGCCTATCTCAGCAGGTTTACCCTGATGACAGAGTCTTCTTTTCAGTGAAGTTGCTGAGATGGGCTCTAGAGCCTGACGAGGCGGCCAACACCTTCTACGAAGCTCGAGCTGATTTGATTTTTGGAGAATAGACATGTCCCGAGTCTGCCAAGTTACTGGCAAGCGTCCGGTGACCGGTAATAACCGTTCCCACGCAATGAATGCGACTAAACGCCGTTTTCTGCCAAACCTGCATTCCCATCGTTTTTGGGTTGAAGGTGAAAAGCGTTTTGTAACGCTGCGCGTATCTGCTAAAGGTATGCGTGTTATCGATAAAAAGGGTATCGAAGCGGTTCTGGCCGATCTGCGTGCCCGTGGTGAAAAGTATTAAGGAACTGAATCATGGCTAAAGGTGTTCGCGAGAAGATCAAGCTGGTTTCTTCTGCTGGTACTGGTCACTACTATACCACTACGAAGAACAAACGTACGATGCCGGAAAAACTGGAACTGAAAAAATTCGATCCAGTTGTTCGTCAGCACGTCGTGTACAAAGAAGCTAAAATTAAATAATTTTAGTGGATCTGAAAAACCCGGCTTCGGCCGGGTTTTTTTGTCTATAGAAAAC
>NZ_JSYG01000077.1 GCF_000784735.1 Dickeya undicola | reverse complement strand
GATTTATTCAACAAAGTCGATCAGGGGCTCAGTTTGGGCCTTCTGGGCTAACCGCTACGAATTACCATTTGGCAATAAGCCATTTAAAGAGCTAGAACCCATCCTAAGGGCTTTAGAAAGTCTTGATCCTGAAAACCAACAGCCGAGATACTTCTTTCCCCACCCAGGGCTAACGAATAGAGAAAAGGAATCTACGGAAACTCAGAAATGGTTAAAAGTGGCCGAAAATATCGATTCGTCTTCAAAAATCCTGATTGATTATTGCCTCTCTTTAGCCGCAGAAAATTCTATTGATAAATCTCAAGAATGGGTGGAACTGGCACAAAAAGCTGGATTAGACGACGACATTGATCTAATTGAATTTCGTATTTTTCAATTACGTGGGAACCCAGCAAACACAACTCATCCCAGCAGTGCGCAACGGCGAGTTCTGGAAACACGGCAAAGAAATCTTGCCGCATTTCTTTCATTTGCCACTCAGTTAGACGAACAACTCAAATCACAACTTGAGGCCCTACCAGTAATTAAAGATGAGCCAGAAAAAGACGGTGACGATGTTTAAGATGACACATTTTTAGTATTCATTACAATTAAACAAAAATATTACGCTCTAGCCCAAAACGTTGAGCTCCCCCTTAACATTTAGTAAAAGGAGTTTTTATGTCAGTATCCAGATTTTTGATAGAGAACAACGGTTCAAGTCAGAACAATATAAAGCTAGCCATAAGCAAAACCTATCATCTATGCAAAGATGCAGGACTGCAGCGAATCACATTGTTGTTCCCTGCAAAAGGAACATTTTCTCACTCTGATATTGCAACATTTCTCGGCGAGCAAGCAGCAAAGGCTTTACTAAAAGACCAAAAGGTCGATTTGGGTAACAACATTCAGTTGGATTTTAATATTCCTAAAAACTTTTCTGTACATGGCAACCATGACATTGTGTTAGCGACATATCTAACTGATAAAGACATGGATATTGTTGATAGTGCTCGAAACGTCAATAGCATCGTTTTCTTACCCTGGTCAGAGGTCGAAGGTAAACGCTGGTTATCCACATGGGCACCTGAAATAGTCGGCCCATCGACCTGGGAAGTGCAAAAAGCACAGCTATTACCCTCCATTGGGGACGAAATTCTACGCCTAGGTCGTTGCATCAATATGTCAACAGGACTTAGTCATCCATCGGATAAAGACATGGCAAAACGAATTTTTACCAGCCTAAAAAAGCAAGGATTCAGAGCAACAGAAGAAGAGATCAGGCAGTTCGCAGTCAATAACGGCTGGGAACCCGTTAGAGCGAAAGAGTTAGCTAGTTTTGCAAAGAAATATATAGGGTAGTAAAGATTAAAAAGCTAACTCGTTGTATGTTCAGTCCGAGCTAAATTGGTGGTCATTCTGGTGGTCTTGACAGAATGAAGATTCAGGTTTAGCTTACATATTAGCCAGTTACTGGCAAAGGCGATGAGGGTGTAATTAAAATTG
>NZ_JSYG01000076.1 GCF_000784735.1 Dickeya undicola | reverse complement strand
GATTTATTCAACAAAGTCGAGGAGCGACAAAAAAGGAAAGAAATCACGGTGATAATTTCTGATGTAAAAATGGTGATTTCATGACACTTCCGCCAAAAATATCATGCAATTAGATGTTAGGCTGTGCCATCGGCATTCGAGAGCAACTGACAACTGCTTATCCGGAAGGAAATGGATGTCTAGAGAGGGACTGAAGAGTGTTAAGTGGCGGAGAGAGGGGGATTTGAACCCCCGGTAGAGTTGCCCCTACTCCGGTTTTCGAGACCGGTCCGTTCAGCCGCTCCGGCATCTCTCCGTAAAAGTGGTGCCTATAATGCCCTGTTTTATGGCATGTTAACAACAATAAACCGACGCCTTTGAATTCAAGTGATGACTTAGCGAGCAACACCATGATGAAGTGGCAATGGAAATCCCCTACCCCTGACGCTTTTTCGGACTGGCAGCAGGCACTGTCTATCCCGCTGCTAACGCCGCTGGTAGAGACTGAACGTCAGCGCATCGTCATGCTGGCCAGGCAGGTTCTGCGCCAGAAACGTTTGGTGCCGTTGCAGGGGCTGGCGCTGACGGAGCTAATGGCACAGCGCATCGCGCTTTTGTTTGCGCTCCCGGTGCTGGAGCTAGGTATCGAATGGCTTGACGGCTTCCATGACGTACTGATCCACCCTGAACCGTTTATGGTCAATGGCGAATGGATGGATGAATTCGGTCTGGTGCATAGTGGCCCCAGCGTACAATCGGGTCAGAGCTGGGATCAGGGACCAATCGTACTGAACTGGCTGGAGATTCAAGATTCGTTCGATCTTTCCGGGTTCAACCTGATTATCCACGAAGTTGCGCACAAACTGGATAGCCGCGGCAATGAGCGACCGTCAGGCGTTCCTTCCATGCCGCTGCGTGATGTAGCACGCTGGGAGCAGATGCTGCATCACGCGATGGAGGCACTGCGCGAGGAAATAGAGCTGGTGGGCGAAGACGCTGCCAGCATGGACCCTTACGCCGCGACCGACCCGGCGGAATGCTTTGCTGTACTCTCCGAATACTTCTTCAGCGCGCCTGACCTGCTGGCGGAGCGCTTCCCAACGGTATACCAACACTTTAGTGGTTTTTACCGCCAAAACCCGTTGGAACGTTTGCAGCACTGGCAAGCAAGCCATCCACAGGCTGATTTGTCATCAAAATGACGCGGAATCCTACGGATTGTACAGAAGCCAAGCAGTCAGCGCAGAATGTCGGTTTTGCCCGTTGACAGCTTACAGGCACCACGGATAAGATGCGCCCCGTTCAAGCGATTCCTCTGTAGTTCAGTCGGTAGAACGGCGGACTGTTAATCCGTATGTCACTGGTTCGAGTCCAGTCAGAGGAGCCAAATTTAAAAAAGCAGATGTCGAAAGGCATCTGCTTTTTGTTTTTCATTCAGCGTGATAGCGTGAAATATCTTCCCGATGCATTTTCAGTTTTCCCTCTGCATCGGGAGAATTTGGTGGTCAGATTTGGGGTCAGGTTAGTTCGATGACGGAGTGACTCCCACATGTCTCTTAACGACTCAAAAATCCGCAACTTAAAACCATCAGCAAAACCCTACAAAGTTTCCGATTCTCACGGTCTGTACCTGTTGATTAATCCCGGCGGTTCACGTCTCTGGTATCTCAAATATCGTATCAATAGAAAATAATCGCGTCTTGGCTTAGATGATCCTACCCTATCGATGTCATTGCTGAGGGAATAGATATTACGCCCACGATGATGAGCAAGGGAGCAGCCACCGCTATGCTCAGAAACATCTCTAAATAGCTTATATGGACA
>NZ_JSYG01000075.1 GCF_000784735.1 Dickeya undicola | reverse complement strand
GGCGGGCGAACCGATGAAACCCGCCACGAAGCGGTTAGTTGGGAAGGCATACAACTGCTCCGGCGTACCAACCTGCTGGACTTCGCCGTTGTTCATTACCACGATGCGGTCTGCCATCGACATGGCTTCGGTTTGGTCGTGGGTGACGTAAACCGTGCTGGTTTTTAACTGCCGGTGCAGCGCCATGATGCCGTCGCGCACTTCGGTGCGCAGCCGGGCGTCCAGATTGGACAGCG
>NZ_JSYG01000074.1 GCF_000784735.1 Dickeya undicola | reverse complement strand
GCCGCGCTGTGTCACCCGGCCCGCCGCATCGTAACCCGACGACGACTGCACCGCCGCGTTTTTTGTCGACAGCCTGCCCGCCCCGTCCGGCACGATGGCCGACACCTCGCACAGGTTCTGCTCGCTGTCGTAGCCGAACAGCCGCGCCTGCTTCTGCCTGCCCTGCTCACGACGCTCCGCCGTCACCTGCCCCACGCCATTGAGCCGCAACGCCTGCTCGCCCCAGTGACTGTCGCGGATACCCGTCACCCGGTCCAGCACGTCGTACTGGTAACACCGCTCCAGAACACCGCTCACCCCCTCCAGCGCCTGACGCGACAGCAGCCCGGTGGCGCTCCACTCCTGCCCCAGCGCAAACCCTTCGCCGTTGCTGCGCCGCTGCTCATACCCCGACGCCGTGTGGCTGAACCTCAGCGGCTGATGCG
>NZ_JSYG01000073.1 GCF_000784735.1 Dickeya undicola | reverse complement strand
CAACCCGACGCTGAGCCAGCTCGGCCAGGTGGACAACGGCCTGTTTGGCGACCTGCGCGGCCTGCTGGGCCAGACGCCGGGCACCACGGTGCCGGTGGAGCGCAGCCAGACGCTGACCGACCCGACGCAGGTGCTGGGGTCGTCCTACCTGCTGGGCAAACTGAATCTGGACGCGGAGCACGACTACCGTTTTCTGGGCGACGCGGCGTTCGACACCCGCTATATCAGCAACGCGGTGCTGAGCCAGACCGGGCAGCGCTACCTGAACGGGGTGGGCTCGGAGCTGGCGCAGATGCAGCAGCTGATGGACAACGCGGCGGCGGAGAAAAGCCGGCTGAACCTGCAGCTGGGGGTGAGCCTGACGCCGGAGCAGGTGGCGGGGCTGAGCCACAGCCTGGTGTGGTGGGAGAACATCACGGTGGGCGGACAGACGGTGCTGGCGCCGAAGCTGTATCTGGCGCAGGCGGATAAAACCAACCTGCAGGGCAGCCGCATCGTGGCCAACAGTGTCAGCCTGAATGCGGGCGGGGATATCGACAACCGGGGCAGCACGGTGACGGCGGTG
>NZ_JSYG01000072.1 GCF_000784735.1 Dickeya undicola | reverse complement strand
CTAAATAGCTTATATGGACACCGACCCAGTGCAAGCATGGGCTGATTTTTTCTGACAACGTAGTCACACACATATATCCGGCTTCGTGAGCCCTGATGAACATCCGTACTCTCTGGCCTCATTAACGCCGTGGCCTGCTGTGGCCGAGCTATTTGCCAGGTTGACAGAGAGTCGGTTCTACCTGTCAGTACATCAACGCTTTGGACTTCTTATAAATCAGATTGTTACTGATTCCTATACTCTGTTCTCTGGTTGACCAATGCCCAGGCCACCCGGGCATTTTTGTTCGCCAGCGCCACTACAGCTTTATTCACGCCGCCGCGAACAATAATACCCTTCAGCCATCTCTGGAGGGCGCTACACCGCTCATCCGGGAGGTTAACCGTACGATAAACCACGGAACGGGCACCATGGATAAGCAAGCCGCGCAGATAACCATCGCCACGCTTCGTTATTCCCAAAAGTCTGGGTTTACCGCCGCTGCTGTGCTCTCCGGGCACCAATCCCAGATAACTGGCAAAATGTCGGCCATTATTAAAACTTCTGCTGTCACCCAGCGCTATCGTCAGTGCTGATGCCCCCAGTGGCCCGATACCCGGTATATTTACCAGCCGGGCTGTATCCTCGTTCTGTGTACTTATCTGCTCCAGGCGTACATCCAGCGTTTTGATACGTTGCTGGCAGTCCTGCAATTCCAGCCATATTTCGTGAAACAGTTGTCGGCTGAGAGCGGTAAGTTCATTCTCCGCGTCTTCCAGATAATCGGGCAGACAGGTCATGATTTTGTGTGCACCTTCCGGTATCGCAATACCGTATTCCAGACCCAGTCCCCTAATCTGATTAATCAGCGCCGTTCTGTTTTTCATCAACCGCTGGCGAACCCGGTGAATACACTGAATATCCTGCTGCTCAAGACTTTTTTCTGGTACATAGCGCATTCCCGGACGACTGTCAGCCTCGACAATAGCGGTGGCGTCATTTTTGTCGTTCTTATTTCCCATTCTGAAGGGCGACACATACTGCGGGCTGATTTGTCTGACGTCATGCCCGAATGTCTTAAACTGGCGGGACCAGTAATTGGCACTCCCGCACGCTTCCATCACAATTCTGGACGAGGGTTGCTGAGCAATAAAAGCCATCAGCTTTTCACGAGTGAGCATTTTGTTCGCTTTTTTCTCGCCTTGTGCAGAAACGATATGAACCTGAAAAACTCGCTTTGCCAGGTCAATTCCGATAATTTGTTCCATGGGACACCTCTTCATTTTGCTGTTGGTTTGCACTTACAGCATGGTTCACTGAAGCCAATATGGGGAGGTGTCCATTTCATTAGCG
>NZ_JSYG01000071.1 GCF_000784735.1 Dickeya undicola | reverse complement strand
GCTGCCATCACTACCGTTCTGGCAAAAACCTACGGTGGTCAGGCTCGTGCATTCGACCAGATCGACAACGCGCCGGAAGAAAAAGCGCGTGGTATCACCATCAACACTTCTCACGTTGAATACGATACCCCGACTCGTCACTACGCGCACGTTGACTGCCCGGGACACGCCGACTACGTGAAAAACATGATCACCGGTGCTGCCCAGATGGACGGCGCGATCCTGGTAGTTGCTGCGACTGACGGCCCGATGCCGCAGACTCGTGAGCACATCCTGCTGGGTCGTCAGGTAGGCGTTCCGTACATCATCGTGTTCCTGAACAAATGCGACATGGTTGATGACGAAGAGCTGCTGGAACTGGTTGAGATGGAAGTGCGTGAGCTGCTGTCTCAGTACGACTTCCCGGGCGACGACACGCCGGTTATCCGTGGTTCCGCGCTGAAAGCGCTGGAAGGCGAAGCTGAGTGGGAAGCGAAAATCATCGAACTGGCGGAAGCGCTGGACAGCTACATTCCGGAACCGGAGCGTGCGATTGACAAGCCGTTCCTGCTGCCGATCGAAGACGTATTCTCCATCTCTGGCCGTGGTACTGTAGTCACCGGTCGTGTAGAGCGTGGCATCATCAAAGTAGGTGAAGAAGTTGAGATCGTGGGTATCAAAGACACCACGAAAACCACCTGTACTGGTGTTGAAATGTTCCGCAAACTGCTGGACGAAGGCCGTGCGGGTGAGAACGTTGGTGTTCTGCTGCGTGGTACTAAGCGTGATGAAGTTGAGCGTGGTCAGGTTCTGGCTAAACCGGGCTCAATCAAGCCGCACACTCAGTTCGAATCTGAAGTGTATATCCTGAGCAAAGATGAAGGCGGTCGTCATACTCCGTTCTTCAAAGGCTACCGTCCGCAGTTCTACTTCCGTACAACTGACGTGACTGGCACCATCGAACTGCCGGAAGGCGTGGAAATGGTTATGCCGGGCGACAACATCAAGATGGTCGTAAACCTGATCGCGCCGATCGCGATGGACGACGGTCTGCGTTTCGCTATCCGTGAAGGCGGCCGTACTGTAGGCGCCGGCGTGGTTGCCAAAGTTATCGCTTAATTGCTGATAGCTGGAATGAAGAAAAGGGTGCTTCGGCACCCTTTTTTTATTGTCTATAGAAAACCCCCA
>NZ_JSYG01000070.1 GCF_000784735.1 Dickeya undicola | reverse complement strand
AAAATCGCCGATATCGTCGGTATCCCGCTGCCCTGGCCGCAGGCAACACCGCCTGCTGGCTGGCTCAAATGCAATGGCCAGGCCTTCGACAAAAACGCCTTCCCGAAATTGGCACAGGTCTACCCCGGCGGCGTCCTACCGGATCTACGTGGTGAGTTTATTCGTGGCTGGGATGATGGACGTGGGGTGGATGCGGGGCGAGGATTGTTATCACGACAGGCACCATCCCTCACCACTGCTAACATCGGCCCTGATGCAGCACAATTATTAGTTGTTGAAGGCTCCACTGCTAACACAGCGACAATTGCTGAATTTAATCAATCAATGCAAACCGATACGATCGTAGATGCTGATTACGGGCCAGCATTAAAAGGTTATTCTTACGCCATAAATGGATATGCTTATACAGGAAATAGTAATCAGAGAACTGTCGATACGAATACTCATCGCCCACTAAACAACAATCCCTATTTTATTGCTGGCGGTACACGCCCGCGCAACATCGCCTTTAGCTACATCGTGAGGGCTGCCTGACGTCTGGTGTAACTGGCGCCGAGGATCTTGCAGAAGGATGGGGCAACCAGCCAGTTATGGATTATTCATCTGTCCTAGCCGCTTACTAAGCTGATTCTCATTTTTTATCCAGCGGTGCCCCAATTACGGTGTACCGCTTTTATTTATCCTGCATCTGAAATTTTTTCCCGCCATTATATTTCCCTATCGGAAATAATTGTTTACAGTGTAAGCCATTTTGAACATTTGTGCGGTATTGTTGGAGAAAAAGCGTGACAGGTTCCACCGCGATTGACGTACGCCAGCTGATTAATCAGCGCCCGCTTGGCGCTTACCAGAAACTGATCATCTTCCTGTGTTTTTGCATTATTGCCCTTGATGGTATGGACATCGCCATCATGGGGTTTATTGCCCCTTCGTTGAAAGCAGCCTGGGGAATCGGCAACGCAGAACTGGCTGTGGTAATTAGCGCGGCGCTGATCGGCCTGGCGGTAGGGGCGATGGTTTCCGGGCCGTTGGCGGACTGGCGTGGTCGTAAAACGATCATCATCGCCAGCGTATTTTTGTTTGGGTTGTGGACCTTGTTAACCGCATTTTCTCAAACACCACAACACATGGTGCTGTTCCGCTTTCTGACCGGTTTAGGTCTGGGGGCGGCGATGCCGAACGTCGGTACGCTGGTGGCGGAATTTGCACCGGAGAAAAAACGCTCCTTCATCATTACCGTGGTTTTTTGCGGTTTTAGTTTCGGTGCTGCCAGTGGTGGATTTGCGGCCTCATGGATGATTCCTCAATGGGGCTGGCATTCTGTGCTGCTGATGGGCGGCATTTTGCCGCTGCTGCTGGTGCCATTTTTGCTGATGAAGCTGCCGGAGTCGGTGCGGTTCCTGGTCAGCAAGCGAGCGAATTCGCGCCAGATTCATCAGATCGTGGATAAAATTGCGCCGGGTGTTTGTCAGGCCGACAGTCAGTTCGCCATGCCTGTGGTAGAAAAGACACCTGCATTTGCCGTTCAACTGGTACTGTCTCGTTCTTACCGCTTTGGCAGCTTTATGCTGTGGGGTGGCTATTTCTTCGGTTTGTTCATGGTATACCTGCTGGGCAGTTGGTTACCGACCGTTATCAAAGAAGCGGGGATGAGCGTGACCGAAGCCACCATTATTACTGCCTTATATCAGGCGGGTGGCACGTTCGGCTCACTGTTCGCCGGTTGGCTGATGGACCGTGTTAACCCTCATCTGGCACTTGGGGTAATTTATGCAGTTGGTGGCATCGCCACGGCAATGATCGGCATCACACACGCTTATTTTGTACTGCTGGGGCTGGTGGCATTCAGTAGTGGTTTCTGCCTCAACGGTGCTAACACCGGTATGAATGCGCTTTCTGCCCGTTATTACCCGACGGAAGCTCGCGCTACCGGGTCTGGTTGGATGCATGGTGTTGGCCGAATGGGGGCCATCATGAGTGCGTTTGCCGGTGCGCAAGTGGTTAGCATGGGATGGGGACTGACAACCATGTTTACTATTCTGGCGATCCCTGCACTGTTGACGTCGCTGATGATTCTCGCCAAAGGCCAGTTCGGTTATAACCGGCCTGCCGTCGCAGAACTCAGTTACTAATACGCCAACGCCCGGTTACTCGGGCGTTTTCTTTTGCTTCGGAGGAAAGATTAACGACTGCGCTTGGCGTGTCTTTCGCGGTTATCCTGTCGGGCCTGCGCCGATTTTTTCAGCGACACATAACAGGCACCGCTGCCACCGTGAAACGGCTGAGCCACGCAAAAGGCTTGCACGGAATCAAACTGCTGTAGCCAGCGGAACAGGTAATTGCGTACCACATTGGCGTGTGATTTTTCATAACGCCCCTTACCATGAATAATCAGTAAATTACGCAAGTTGTCCCGTTGCGCCTGCAACATGAACGCAAACAGGTTCTGCCGACAGGTTTCGACCGGCTGACGCAGCAGGTTGAGGCTGGCATCCAGCGAATACTTTCCCTGACGTAATTTGTCCACCACCCCTTGCTGGATGCCTTCTCTTTTGAATTCCAATGGGGTGTCATACGAAACCAGATCCAGAAATCCAGTAATCAGGAAATTATCCAGCTCGGGTTCTTGCACACGATGAGGCGTCACATTCGGGAAAGGGGACTTCAGGTGAACGACAGTTGAGGACGGCTTTAGCGGTTTGACATCATCCATGGCATTCAGAAATAGCGTTTTTTCATCAGTATTCATCATGTCACTCGCGTTTACCCAAACCACCTACCTACTATAACCAGAGTACGGTGAAATATCACCTTGCTGGTCACAGTGTAAAAACGCGGTGAGTCTCCTCACCGCGTAGTGGTTTATCCCGGTCAGAAAACGCTGGGAATAATTCCGGCCGTCAGGCTGCTCTGACGATGTAGTTAAAGGCGATATTGCGCGGGCGGGTAGCTCCATACCCAAACTGCCAACCATTTGAATCCAAATCTTGTGCGCCCACCGTCTCCACATTTATAGCGGCTCGTAGCATGGCATAATCGCCTTTGTTGACAATATCAAACCCCATAGATTTATATGTATTAGCGCTATCGTTATTACCATGTATCAGTGCTCCCACATTTACTGAAGTTAAGTTGGGATCTGAAACGGTTAGCGTTCCTTTTTGCCAGCTTAATAATTCACGGGCAACATCCACCCCACGTCCATCATCCCAGCCACGAATAAATTCGCCACGTAGATCCGGCAGGACGCCGCCAGGGTAGACCTGTGCCAGTTTCGGGAAGGCGTTTTTGTCGAAAGCCTGACCATTGCATTTGAGCCAGCCAGCAGGCGGCGTTGCCTGCGGCCAGGGCAACGGAATGCCGACGATATCGGCGATTTT
>NZ_JSYG01000069.1 GCF_000784735.1 Dickeya undicola | reverse complement strand
GCCAGATGGGCTACCTTGAGGCACGGCGTAATCCCGCCCACGCCCTGCACCCCGGCACGCAGAATGTCGCAGGCACCTTCTTTCACCCAGTCGGCGCGGCTGAAGTATTTCCCACCCAGGCTTTCCGGCCCGATGACGTCAATGTCCAGATTCTTGTTCAGCCAGCTGTAGGACGCCATGCTCTGCTCTTCCATCGGCTCTTCGAACCAGGTGAAGTTCAGTTTTTGCAGTTCACGGCCGATATACAGCGCCTCGCTGCGGCTGTACCAGTGGTAGCCGTCCAGCATCAGGCTGATATCCGGCCCCACCGCCTCACGCACCGCCGCACAGGCGTTGACGTCCATTTTCGGGCTGGGCGCGAACGACACCGGCGGCATCCAGGTGTGCAGCTTGATGGCCTTGTAACCGCGTTTCACCAGCTTTTCGGCGAACTGACCGTACTCTTCCGG
>NZ_JSYG01000007.1 GCF_000784735.1 Dickeya undicola | reverse complement strand
CGTCATACTCCGTTCTTCAAAGGCTACCGTCCGCAGTTCTACTTCCGTACAACTGACGTGACTGGCACCATCGAACTGCCGGAAGGCGTGGAAATGGTTATGCCGGGCGACAACATCAAGATGGTCGTAAACCTGATCGCGCCGATCGCGATGGACGACGGTCTGCGTTTCGCTATCCGTGAAGGCGGCCGTACTGTAGGCGCCGGCGTGGTTGCCAAAGTTATCGCTTAATTGCTGATAAAATTTGACGCAACATGCGGTAAAAGGGCATCATTTGATGCCCTTTTTCTACGCTGTTGTCGTAGAACCTATCTCATCAGCGATTGTGCAGTATAATCATTGGTGAGATAGGCTCTGTGTAAGCGGTGTGAGTCCCGGATTGCTCGATTTTAGAATACTTTCCGGTCTGGTTTGCCCTTACGGCGGGGCAAAATTATTTGTCTGAATCTAGTGACAGGTTGGTTTATGAGTGCGAATACCGAAGCTCAGGAGAGCGGGCGTGGTCTTGAGGCGCTGAAATGGCTGGTCGTTGCAGTATTACTGATCGCGGCAATTGTAGGCAATTACTACTACCGTGAATTCAGTTTGCCGCTGCGCGCATTAGCTGTAGTTATTTTAATCGCTGCGGCGGGCGGCGTGGCATTGCTGACAACGAAAGGCAAAGCAACGGTTTTGTTTGCGCGTGAAGCCCGGACCGAAGTTCGCAAGGTGATCTGGCCGACCCGGCAGGAAACATTGCACACCACACTGATCGTTGCTGCTGTAACTGCCGTTATGTCGCTGATTCTGTGGGGACTGGATGGCATTCTGGTGCGTCTGGTATCGTTTATTACTGGCCTGAGGTTCTAAGATGTCTGAAGCTCCAAAGAAACGTTGGTACGTCGTTCAGGCGTTTTCTGGCTTTGAAGGTCGCGTAGCACAGTCTCTGCGTGAACATATTAAGCTCCATAACATGGAAGACCACTTTGGCGAAGTAATGGTGCCGACTGAAGAAGTGGTTGAAATTCGTGGTGGCCAGCGCCGCAAAAGCGAGCGTAAATTTTTCCCAGGTTATGTACTGGTACAGATGGTGATGGACGATGCCAGCTGGCACTTGGTCCGTAGCGTACCACGCGTTATGGGATTCATTGGCGGAACGTCTGATCGCCCTGCGCCGATCAGCGATAAAGAAGTAGACGCTATCATGAACCGCCTGCAGCAGGTGGGCGACAAGCCGCGGCCGAAAACACTGTTCGAACCGGGCGAAATGGTGCGCGTCAACGATGGGCCGTTTGCCGATTTCAATGGTGTGGTGGAAGAAGTCGATTACGAGAAAAGCCGCCTGAAGGTTTCTGTCTCCATCTTTGGCCGAGCGACCCCTGTCGAGCTGGATTTCAGCCAGGTTGAAAAAGGCTGATCACTGCCTACATTCGATACTTGTATCCGGCGCGAAATTGACCTACAATTTCGCGCCTTTGTTTTATGTGTCATTAAGACGCATAACATGTTTATAAATCGCGGGGAGCTTCTTCATGAAGCGTTATTACCCATTAGAGGAAAGCTAAATGGCCAAGAAAGTACAAGCCTATGTCAAGCTGCAGGTTGCAGCTGGTATGGCTAACCCGAGTCCGCCAGTTGGTCCGGCTCTGGGTCAGCAGGGTGTTAACATCATGGAATTCTGTAAGGCATTCAACGCTAAAACAGAAAGCCTGGAAAAAGGTCTGCCGATTCCGGTTGTTATCACTGTTTACTCTGACCGTTCCTTCACCTTCGTTACCAAAACTCCGCCAGCATCTGTACTGCTGAAAAAAGCGGCTGGTATCAAGTCTGGTTCCGGTAAGCCGAACAAAGACAAAGTGGGTAAAGTGACCCGTGCTCAGGTTCTGGAAATTGCCCAGACCAAAGCGGCGGACATGACAGGTGCTGACGTGGAAGCCATGGCGCGTTCCATTGAAGGTACTGCTCGTTCCATGGGCCTGGTAGTGGAGGACTAAGAAATGGCTAAGCTGACCAAGCGCATGCGCGTGATCCGTGAAAAAGTTGATGTAACCAAACAGTATGACATCAACGAAGCCGTTGCCCTGCTGAAAGAGCTGGCCACTGCTAAATTTGTTGAAAGTGTTGACGTTGCCGTAAACCTGGGCATCGACGCACGTAAATCTGACCAGAACGTTCGTGGCGCGACTGTACTGCCGCACGGTACTGGCCGTACTGTTCGTGTCGCTGTATTTACTCAGGGTGCCAACGCTGAAGCAGCTAAAGCTGCCGGTGCTGACCTGGTAGGTATGGATGACCTGGCTGACCAGATCAAGAAAGGCGAGATGAACTTCGACGTAGTTATTGCTTCTCCGGATGCAATGCGCGTTGTTGGTCAACTGGGCCAGATCCTGGGGCCGCGCGGCCTGATGCCGAACCCGAAAGTGGGTACTGTAACCCCGAACGTTGCTGAAGCTGTGAAAAACGCCAAAGCCGGTCAGGTTCGTTACCGTAACGACAAGAACGGTATCATCCATACCACTATCGGTAAGGTTGATTTCGATGCTGACAAACTGAAAGAAAACCTGGAAGCTCTGCTGGTTGCGCTGAAAAAAGCCAAACCTGCTCAGGCGAAAGGCGTGTACATCAAGAAAGTTAGCATCTCCACCACTATGGGTGCTGGTGTTGCCATCGATCAGAGTGGTCTGAACGCAGTCGCAAACTGATAGCTTTTGTTCCTCTTTACCCGGGCGAGGGATTTCTTTATAATCTTACGCCCGTTGTTCTGTAAATGAACAAGAGACGATTTTTCGGTTGGAGCCTGGCCTAATCCAGGCCTCCGTCCAAGACCGCAGGTGTTTCAATATCCTTAGGATAAGGGAACTTAATTTTCCTGCGTAGACGGTGACAGAGCCTAAAGAACATTTTTATTCTTTTTTAAAGAATAGTCCTGCTGGATTCTGCTCACCGTGTTTCAGCGCCTGTCTCCGTTTTGGCGACAGGTGAAGTGAGTTCCGGAGATTTTCTCCGGCTAAATCCAGGAGCAAAAGCTAATGGCATTAAATCTTCAAGACAAACAAGCGATTGTTGCTGAAGTCAGCGAAGTGGCCAAAGGCGCGCTGTCTGCGGTAGTTGCGGATTCCCGTGGCGTTACCGTAGATAAAATGACTGAACTGCGTAAAGCAGGTCGTGAAGCTGGCGTATACATGCGTGTTGTTCGTAACACCCTGCTGCGCCGCGTCGTTGAAGGCACTCAGTTCGAATGCCTGAAAGACACGTTTGTTGGTCCGACCCTGATTGCATACTCTATGGAGCACCCGGGCGCTGCTGCTCGTCTGTTCAAAGAGTTCGCGAAAGCGAATGCAAAATTTGAGGTTAAAGCTGCGGCCTTTGAAGGTGAGTTGATTCCGGCGGCTCAAATTGACCGTCTGGCAACGCTGCCGACTTACGAAGAAGCAATTGCACGCCTGATGGCGACCATGAAAGAAGCCTCTGCTGGCAAACTGGTCCGCACTCTGGCTGCTGTTCGCGATCAGAAAGAAGCTGCTTAATCGCACTTTTCCTGTTATCGCATTTGCTAACGTATAAACTTTTTCTGATTGTTAGGAACAATTGTCATGTCTATCACTAAAGATCAAATCATTGAAGCAGTAGCGGCTATGTCTGTAATGGACGTTGTTGAGCTGATCTCTGCAATGGAAGAAAAATTCGGCGTTTCTGCTGCCGCTGCTGTAGCTGTTGCTGCTGGCCCGGTTGAAGCTGCTGAAGAGAAAACTGAGTTCGACGTTATCCTGAAAGCTGCTGGCGCTAACAAAGTTGCCGTTATCAAAGCAGTTCGTGGCGCAACTGGCCTGGGTCTGAAAGAAGCAAAAGACCTGGTTGAGTCTGCTCCGGCCGCTCTGAAAGAAGGCGTGAGCAAAGATGACGCTGAAGCTCTGAAAAAATCTCTGGAAGAAGCTGGCGCTGAAGTTGAAGTTAAATAAGCCAACCCTTCCGGTTGCAGCCTGAGAAATCAGGCTGATGGCTGGTGACTTTTTGGTCACCAGCCTTTTTGCGCTGTAGGGTGCCGGTAGTGTTTCACACTGTTTGACTGCTGGTTTCCCATCAATGCTTGTTTCTATCGACGACTTAATATACTGCGCCAGAGCACCTGTTCTGTGTAAAGCGCAATGAAATGATTTAAGAGTGATAGAAACAGGTATTGCGGAATGTGTTCCACTTTCCGATCGACATAAATGGTGTTGCATGAACCGTCCTTTTCAGGGCGGACAAAGTGGGTCGACTTGTCAGCGAGCTGAGGAACCCTATGGTTTACTCCTATACCGAGAAAAAACGTATTCGTAAGGATTTTGGCAAACGTCCGCAAGTACTGGATGTGCCTTATCTCCTTTCTATCCAGCTTGACTCGTTCCAGAAGTTTATCGAGCAAGATCCGGAAGGCCAGTACGGTCTGGAAGCTGCATTCCGTTCCGTATTTCCTATCGCAAGTTACAGCGGTAATTCCGAACTGCAGTACGTGAGTTATCGTCTGGGTGAGCCGGTATTTGACGTTCAGGAATGTCAAATCCGCGGTGTTACCTTCTCCGCGCCGCTGCGCGTGAAACTGCGTCTGGTGATCTACGAGCGCGAAGCGCCGGAAGGCACCGTTAAAGACATCAAAGAACAAGAAGTGTACATGGGCGAAATCCCGCTCATGACCGACAACGGTACTTTTGTTATCAATGGTACTGAGCGTGTTATCGTTTCGCAGCTGCATCGTAGCCCAGGCGTCTTCTTCGACAGCGATAAGGGTAAAACCCACTCTTCCGGTAAGGTGCTGTATAACGCACGTATCATTCCTTACCGTGGTTCCTGGCTGGATTTTGAATTCGACCCGAAAGACAATCTGTTTGTCCGTATCGATCGTCGCCGTAAATTGCCTGCGACCATCATTCTGCGTGCGTTGAGCTACTCCACCGAAGAAATTCTGGATCTGTTCTTCGATAAAGTGGTGTACGAAATCCACAATAACAAGCTGCAGATGGAGCTGGTGCCGGAACGTCTGCGTGGCGAAACCGCGTCGTTCGACATCGAAGCTGACGGTAAAGTCTACGTTGAGAAAGGCCGCCGCATCACCGCGCGCCATATTCGTCAGTTGGAAAAAGACGGCATCGAACGCATTGAAGTACCGGTCGAATACATCGCCGGTAAAGTGCTGGCTAAAGATTACGTGGATGAAAGCACCGGTGAAGTGATCGCGATGGCGAACATGGAACTGTCGCTGGATCTGCTGGCTAAACTGAGCCAGGCGGGTCATAAGCGTCTCGACACGCTGTTCACCAATGATCTGGACCACGGTCCGTACATGTCCGAGACTCTGCGTGTCGACCCGACCAACGATCGCCTGAGTGCGCTGGTCGAAATCTACCGCATGATGCGTCCGGGCGAGCCGCCGACACGTGAAGCAGCCGAGACGCTGTTCGAGAATCTGTTCTTCTCCGAGGATCGTTACGATCTGTCCGCAGTTGGTCGTATGAAGTTCAACCGTTCTCTGCTGCGCGAAGAAATCGAAGGTTCCGGGATTCTGAGCAAAGCGGACATTATCGATGTGATGAAAAAACTCATCGATATCCGTAACGGTAAGGGCGAAGTCGACGATATCGACCATCTGGGCAACCGTCGTATCCGTTCCGTGGGCGAAATGGCGGAAAACCAGTTCCGCGTCGGTCTGGTGCGTGTTGAACGTGCGGTGAAAGAGCGTCTGTCTCTGGGCGATCTGGATACGCTGATGCCGCAGGACATGATCAACGCCAAGCCGATTTCCGCTGCGGTGAAAGAGTTCTTCGGTTCCAGCCAGCTGTCTCAGTTTATGGACCAGAACAACCCGCTGTCCGAAATTACGCACAAACGCCGTATTTCCGCATTGGGCCCAGGCGGTCTGACCCGTGAGCGCGCTGGCTTTGAAGTTCGAGACGTACACCCGACCCATTACGGCCGTGTATGTCCTATCGAAACGCCAGAAGGTCCGAACATCGGTCTGATCAACTCGCTGTCTGTGTACGCACAGACCAACGAGTACGGCTTCCTGGAAACCCCGTATCGCCGTGTACGCGATGGCGTGGTGACCGACGAGATCCATTACCTGTCAGCGATTGAAGAAGGCAACTACGTTATTGCTCAGGCGAACACCAACCTGGATGACGAAGGTCACTTCATCGAGGAGCTGGTTACCTGCCGTAGCAAGGGCGAATCCAGCTTGTTCAGCCGCGATCAGGTTGACTACATGGACGTTTCCACCCAGCAGGTTGTATCCGTGGGTGCGTCCCTGATTCCGTTCCTGGAGCACGATGACGCCAACCGCGCCCTGATGGGTGCGAACATGCAACGTCAGGCGGTTCCGACCCTGCGTGCTGACAAGCCGCTGGTGGGCACCGGTATGGAACGCGCTGTTGCGGTTGACTCCGGGGTAACTGCCGTAGCTAAACGTGGTGGTCTGGTCCAGTACGTGGATGCGTCCCGTATCGTTATCAAAGTTAACGAAGATGAGATGTATCCGGGCGAAGCTGGCATCGATATCTACAACCTGACCAAGTACACCCGTTCTAACCAGAACACCTGCATCAACCAGATGCCGTGCGTGTCGCTGGGCGAACCAGTTGAGCGCGGCGATGTGCTGGCCGACGGCCCGTCTACCGATCTGGGTGAACTGGCGCTGGGTCAGAACATGCGCGTCGCGTTCATGCCCTGGAACGGTTACAACTTCGAAGACTCCATCCTCGTTTCCGAGCGTGTGGTGCAGGAAGACCGCTTTACCACCATCCATATCCAGGAACTGGCGTGCGTGTCCCGTGACACCAAGCTGGGGCCTGAAGAGATTACTGCCGATATCCCGAACGTGGGTGAAGCAGCGCTCTCCAAGCTGGATGAATCCGGCATCGTTTACATCGGTGCTGAAGTGACTGGCGGCGATATTCTGGTCGGTAAAGTGACGCCGAAAGGCGAAACCCAGCTGACACCAGAAGAGAAACTGCTGCGCGCCATCTTTGGTGAGAAAGCGTCTGACGTTAAAGACTCTTCTCTGCGTGTGCCGAACGGTGTTTCCGGTACGGTTATCGACGTGCAGGTCTTTACCCGCGATGGCGTGGAAAAAGACAAACGTGCGCTGGAAATCGAAGAAATGCAGCTCAAGCAGGCGAAGAAAGACCTGACTGAAGAACTGCAGATTCTGGAAGCCGGTCTGTTTGCCCGTATCCATGATGTGCTGGTTGCCGGTGGCGTTGAAGCCGACAAACTGGACAAGCTGCCGCGTGAGCGTTGGCTGGAACTGGGTCTGACCGACGAAGAGAAGCAGAACCAGCTGGAGCAGTTGGCTGAACAGTATGACGAACTGAAACACGAATTCGAGAAAAAACTCGAAGCCAAACGCCGCAAAATCACCCAGGGTGATGATCTGGCACCGGGCGTGCTGAAGATCGTCAAAGTGTATCTGGCCGTTAAGCGTCAGATCCAGCCGGGTGACAAGATGGCAGGCCGTCACGGTAACAAGGGTGTTATCTCCAAGATCAACCCGATCGAGGATATGCCTTACGACGAGAACGGCACGCCGGTCGATATCGTACTGAACCCGCTGGGCGTACCGTCACGTATGAACATCGGTCAGATTCTGGAAACCCACCTGGGTATGGCTGCCAAAGGCATCGGCGACAAGATCAACGCCATGCTCAAGCAGCAGCAGGAAGTGGCCAAGCTGCGCGAGTTTATCCAGAGAGCTTATGACCTGGGTAACGACGTGCGCCAGAAAGTCGACCTGAACACCTTCAGTGATGAAGAAGTGCTGCGTCTGGCAGAAAATCTGAAGAAAGGTATGCCGATCGCCACGCCGGTGTTCGACGGTGCCAAAGAAAACGAGATCAAAGAGTTGCTGAAACTCGGCGATCTGCCGACTTCTGGTCAGATTCGTCTGTTCGACGGCCGTACTGGCGAGCAGTTCGAGCGTCCGGTTACCGTGGGCTACATGTACATGCTGAAACTGAACCACTTGGTGGATGACAAGATGCACGCCCGTTCTACCGGCTCGTACAGCCTGGTTACCCAGCAGCCGCTGGGTGGTAAGGCGCAGTTCGGTGGTCAGCGCTTCGGTGAGATGGAAGTGTGGGCGCTGGAAGCTTACGGCGCAGCCTATACCCTGCAGGAAATGTTGACGGTGAAATCCGATGACGTGAACGGCCGTACCAAGATGTATAAAAACATCGTGGATGGCGATCACCGGATGGAACCAGGAATGCCGGAATCCTTCAACGTACTGTTGAAAGAAATCCGCTCCCTAGGTATCAACATCGAGCTGGAAGAAGAGTAATCCCAGCCCGATAGCGCTGCGAGCATTCGTTACAGGGGCACCTGAGCTGTGTTTTTAACGGCATGGTTCAGGTGTCTGACAGGTCTAACTCCGACAGGAGCCAATCCGTGAAAGACTTATTAAAGTTTCTGAAAGCGCAAACTAAAACCGAAGAGTTTGATGCGATCAAAATTGCTCTGGCCTCGCCAGACATGATCCGTTCCTGGTCTTTTGGTGAAGTTAAAAAGCCAGAAACCATCAACTACCGTACGTTCAAACCAGAACGTGACGGTTTGTTCTGTGCCCGTATTTTTGGGCCGGTAAAAGACTACGAGTGCTTGTGCGGTAAGTACAAGCGCCTGAAACACCGTGGCGTGATTTGTGAGAAGTGCGGCGTTGAAGTGACCCAGACCAAAGTGCGTCGTGAGCGCATGGGCCACATCGAGCTGGCGTCTCCGACGGCTCACATCTGGTTCCTGAAATCCCTGCCGTCTCGTATCGGCCTGCTGCTGGATATGCCGCTGCGCGATATCGAGCGTGTACTGTACTTCGAATCTTACGTCGTTATCGAAGGTGGGATGACCAACCTGGAACGCCGCCAGATCCTGACTGAAGAGCAGTATCTGGACGCGCTGGAAGAGTTCGGTGACGAATTCGACGCCAAGATGGGTGCCGAAGCGATCCAGGCTCTGCTGAAAAACATGGATCTGGAGCAGGAATGCGAGCAGCTGCGTGAAGAGCTGAACGAAACCAACTCCGAAACCAAACGTAAGAAGCTGACCAAGCGTATCAAGCTGCTGGAAGCGTTTGTGCAGTCCGGTAACAAGCCGGAGTGGATGATCCTAACCGTGCTGCCGGTACTGCCACCGGATTTGCGTCCGCTGGTTCCGCTGGACGGTGGTCGTTTCGCGACCTCCGATCTGAACGATCTGTACCGTCGCGTGATCAACCGTAACAACCGTTTGAAACGCCTGCTGGATCTGGCTGCGCCAGACATCATCGTACGTAACGAAAAACGTATGTTGCAGGAAGCGGTGGATGCGCTGCTGGATAACGGCCGTCGCGGTCGTGCGATCACCGGTTCCAACAAGCGTCCGCTGAAATCGCTGGCTGACATGATCAAAGGTAAGCAGGGTCGTTTCCGTCAGAACCTGCTGGGTAAACGCGTGGACTACTCCGGTCGTTCCGTTATTACCGTTGGTCCGTACCTGCGTCTGCACCAGTGCGGTCTGCCGAAGAAAATGGCGCTGGAACTGTTCAAACCGTTCATCTACGGCAAGCTGGAACTGCGTGGTCTTGCTACCACCATCAAAGCCGCCAAGAAAATGGTTGAGCGTGAAGAAGCCGTGGTATGGGATATCCTGGATGAAGTCATCCGCGAACACCCGGTACTGCTGAACCGTGCGCCGACCCTGCACCGTCTGGGTATTCAGGCATTCGAACCGGTATTGATCGAAGGTAAAGCTATTCAGCTGCACCCGCTGGTGTGTGCGGCGTATAACGCCGACTTCGACGGTGACCAGATGGCTGTTCACGTACCGCTGACGCTGGAAGCCCAGTTGGAAGCGCGTGCGCTGATGATGTCCACCAACAACATTCTGTCGCCAGCGAACGGTGAGCCGATCATCGTTCCGTCTCAGGACGTGGTGTTGGGTCTGTACTACATGACCCGTGACTGTGTTAACGCCAAAGGCGAAGGCATGGTGCTGACCGGTCCGAAAGAAGCTGAGCGTATCTATCGTGCTGGCCTGGCTTCGCTGCACGCTCGCGTGAAGGTGCGTATTACCGAGCACCAGAAGAATGCGCAGGGCGAGTGGACGCAGAAAACCAGCCTGATCGACACCACCGTGGGTCGTTCTATCCTGTGGATGATCGTGCCGAAAGGTCTGCCTTACTCCATCGTCAACCAGGCGCTGGGTAAGAAAGCGATCTCCAAGATGTTGAACACCTGCTACCGCGTACTGGGTCTGAAGCCGACGGTTATTTTCGCCGACCAGATCATGTACACCGGCTTTGCTTACGCGGCGCGTTCCGGTTCTTCCGTTGGTATCGACGATATGGTCATTCCGGCGAAGAAAGTGGAAATCATCAGCGAAGCGGAAGCCGAAGTGGCCGAAATCCAGGAGCAGTTCCAGTCTGGTCTGGTCACCGCGGGCGAACGTTACAACAAAGTCATCGACATCTGGGCTGCTGCGAACGAACGTGTGGCTAAGGCGATGATGGAAAACCTCTCTACTGAAACCGTTATCAACCGTAACGGCGAAGAAGAGAAACAGGTTTCCTTTAACAGCATCTTTATGATGGCCGACTCCGGTGCGCGTGGTTCTGCGGCACAGATTCGTCAGCTGGCGGGGATGCGTGGTCTGATGGCGAAGCCGGACGGCTCCATCATCGAAACGCCGATCACCGCGAACTTCCGTGAAGGTCTGAACGTACTCCAGTACTTCATCTCCACCCACGGTGCGCGTAAAGGTCTGGCGGATACCGCGTTGAAGACCGCGAACTCCGGTTACCTGACCCGTCGTCTGGTTGACGTGGCGCAGGACCTGGTGGTGACCGAGGACGATTGCGGTACGCACGAAGGCATCATGATGACGCCGGTTATCGAAGGCGGCGACGTGAAAGAGCCGCTGCGTGAGCGCGTACTGGGCCGTGTAACGGCTGAAGACGTGCTGAAACCGGGCACCGCAGACATTCTGGTTCCGCGCAATACGTTGCTGAACGAGAAATGGTGTGACCTGCTGGAAGAAAACTCAGTCGATGCGGTGAAAGTACGCTCCGTAGTAGGTTGTGAAACCGACTTCGGTGTGTGCGCCAAGTGCTACGGTCGCGACCTGGCACGTGGTCACATCATCAACAAAGGTGAGGCCATCGGGGTTATCGCAGCACAGTCCATCGGTGAACCGGGTACTCAGCTGACGATGCGTACGTTCCACATCGGTGGTGCGGCATCGCGTGCGGCCGCTGAATCCAGCATTCAGGTGAAGAACAAAGGTAGCCTGAAACTGAGCAACGCCAAGTTCGTTAAGAACGGTGCAGGCAAGCTGGTTATCACCTCGCGTAACACCGAGCTGAAACTGATCGACGAATTCGGACGTACCAAAGAAAGCTATAAAGTGCCTTACGGTGCGGTAATGGGCAAAGGCGATGGCTCAGAAGTTAACGGTGGCGATACCGTAGCGAACTGGGACCCGCATACCATGCCGGTTATTACCGAAGTAGGCGGTAGCATTCGCTTTACCGATATGATCGACGGCCAGACGATTACTCGTCAGACCGACGAACTGACCGGTTTGTCCTCCATCGTGGTTCTGGACAGTGCGGAACGTACCGGTGGTGGTAAAGATCTGCGTCCGGCGCTGAAAATCGTTGACGCCAACGGCGACGACGTACTGATTCCGGGCACCGACATGCCTGCGCAGTACTTCCTGCCAGGCAAAGCGATTGTTCAGCTGGAAGACGGTGCTCAGATCGGCGCGGGTGATACCCTGGCGCGTATCCCGCAGGAATCCGGCGGTACTAAGGATATTACCGGTGGTCTGCCGCGCGTAGCCGACCTGTTCGAAGCCCGTCGTCCGAAAGAGCCGGCGATCCTGGCGGAAATCAGTGGCGTGGTATCCTTCGGTAAAGAAACCAAAGGCAAACGTCGTCTGGTGATTTCTCCGGTTGATGGCAGCGATGCATATGAAGAGATGATTCCGAAGTGGCGTCAGCTCAACGTGTTCGAAGGTGAACGTGTGGAACGCGGCGACGTGATTTCCGACGGTCCGGAATCTCCGCATGACATCCTGCGTCTGCGCGGCGTACACGCGGTAACCCGTTACATCGTGAACGAAGTGCAGGAAGTTTACCGACTGCAGGGCGTGAAGATTAACGATAAACACATCGAGGTTATCGTTCGTCAGATGTTGCGTAAAGGGACTATTGCCAGCGCGGGTAGTTCCGAGTTCCTGGAAGGCGAGCAGGCAGAAGTGTCGCGCATCAAGATCGCTAACCGTCAGTTGGAAGCGGATGGCAAGATCCCGGCTACGTACCACCGTGACCTGCTGGGTATCACCAAGGCATCTCTGGCAACCGAATCCTTCATCTCTGCTGCATCGTTCCAGGAAACGACACGCGTGTTGACGGAAGCAGCAGTTGCGGGCAAACGCGACGAACTGCGCGGTCTGAAAGAGAACGTTATCGTGGGTCGTCTGATCCCGGCCGGTACAGGTTATGCGTACCACCAGGATCGTATGCGCCGCCGTCAGGCTGGCGAAGTCCCGGCAGTGGCTCAGGTGAGCGCGGATGAAGCATCTGCTAACCTGGCTGAACTGTTGAACGCAGGCTTTGGCAGCAGCGACGACGAATAACCGTCAGTTTCACCGATAATAAAAAACCGTACCTTAGCGATAAGGTGCGGTTTTTTTTATATTCTTATTTCACATGCAGATCTTTTATTGACGACGGTGACTGTTTAAAAATGGTCTACTGCGGACCTCACCCTACGGGCCGTCACAGGCGACGTTAAAAAACGCTTTCAGCGTTTTATGATTCGTTCCACCTGGCGGCGGAACTCACCCTACGGGCCGTCACAGGTGACGTTAAAAAACGCTTTCAGCGTTTTTTTAGTGGCGGGGAAAAGACATAATTGCGCTATAACATCAGCATGGAAGTTTCATAAGGAATGTCCGATGCGATTCACGACAACGCTTTCAGGCGTCATTCTGGTTTTGCTGTCCGGCAGCGCGTTTAGTGCTGGTGAGATGCCTTCCGGTTACCCGACGCCGGTGCAGAAGGTGTTCCGGCACTGGCAGATTACCTGCAATAACCTGAATGACTGCGACATCAGGAACAATGATCCGTACCTGCGTGTGACGCTAAAGCGTGAAGCGGGTGCTCAGGGCAAAATCTCATTGGACTTCGATCTGGCCGATAAACGTCAGGCGCTGTATCTGGATGGTGTTCGCTTTCCGCTGGCTCAGCCAGCCTGGCAAACGGATGAAGAAGAAGGCGCGTTCTACGTCCATACTGATCAGTTGGATGTGATCCAGCAGTTTGTGCTGGCGGCCAAAAATGCCAAACGACTGTCGCTAGCGGAGCACAGCGGTGGTCAAGGTAATAATCAGGAAGAATCGATCTCGCTTAACGGACTGAATGCGGCGTTATTGCTGGCGGATGAACGTCAGGGGCGTTTGAATAACCTCAGCGCATTATTGCAGGTTGGCAACGGTGAGGTTGCTCAGGTGCCCCCGGTTCCGATGGGGCAGGAAATCACCCCGGCTTACACCCAACCACCGCCGCTGGCTAATGAGAAGACGCTGATTAATGGTGTGATCAGTGCCAAAAAAGCCTTGCTGGAAGAAGAAGACTGCGGGCTGAGCAAAGAGGCTCGCCAGTTGAGTGAAGCCGAGCCGCTGACCAACGAGCTGGCGCTGGTGATGCTCAACTGCGGCATGGGGGCTTATCAGTCCTCCAGTATGCTGTTTGTCACTCCGCGTAATAACCCGCAGGCCGCACAGTTGCTGGAATTGCCAAGACCTATTCGCCCGGCGGACAGCCGTGAGGAAAAAATCCGTTGGTTTACCGAAGCGGATTATGACCCGGAAAGCGGCATGTTGTATCACTCGGCGAAAGGACGCGGCATTGCCGATTGCGGAGAAAGCGCGCAGTGGGTATTTGACGGTAAGACTTTCCAGCTTGTGGCCTACAACTATCAGCCAGAATGCAACGGCGGGCAGCCGGGCGATTGGCCGTCAGTATGGGCGATGCCGGGTTATCCCACCGAATAGGAAGGGCCGATACCTGTCGGCATCGGCGAAGTGGCGAGCGCAGCGGCGGGAGAGAGAGTGCCGCTCCGGTCGGCTCCCTTGCCGACGCTGTCACCATAATCTTCTCCGGTTGCATTGACGATCGCTGATGCACCGCTTTGCGTAGCGTCACGCCGTAAAATGGCACCGGAGGGCAACAGTTGCTGACCACTGTAAGACGGCTCGCAATTTTTTCCCGTTCTCCACGACAACGACTACCGCATCCGATCGACATCCTGTCGGGTCAGCCCGATATCCTCCAGGCGGTCATTGCTGAGGTTGTTTAAGGTGCGAAGCGCTGCCTGGCGTTCCCGCCATACTCGCCAGCGTCGCCGCAGCGACGGCCAAACGGGTATTTTCCACTGCACCATGATCTTTCCCTCCGTTATTGCTCATGACCATAGGATGGAAAAACTGAGGTCGATAATACAGCCTCAGAAAATAGCGAGTTTGGTTATACAGAACGGCTTACCAGACGATCTGAATAGCGTTTTTTCAGCCAATCTGTACCTGTTCGGGCACTTGAGCTGCATGTAAAAAGAGGCTATATGACACGCTATCAACACTTGGCCGACCTGCTGGCCCAACGTATCGAAGCAGGACTGTATCAGAGCGGAGAACGGTTGCCG
Source organism: Dickeya undicola (assembly GCF_000784735.1). GTDB lineage: Bacteria > Pseudomonadota > Gammaproteobacteria > Enterobacterales > Enterobacteriaceae > Dickeya > Dickeya undicola. The sequence continues at coordinate 21,871 of NZ_JSYG01000007.1, read as the reverse complement.
TCGGTGCGGACGCTGAGCCGTGAGCATGGTGTCAGCATCGGTACGGTACAGCAGGCTTACTATGTACTGGAGGCTAAGCGGTTGATTATGCCGCTGTCCCGCTCTGGTTATTTCGTTTCACCGCGCAAGGCGATGCCGCCAGTGCCAGCGCTGACGCGCCCGATACAGCAACCGGTGGAGTTTATGCAATGGGAATCGGTGCTGGCGATAGCCAACAAGAGGCGGGCACCAGATGTATTGTCGCTGGATGGCGGAATGCCTGACATCACACAACCGACGCTCAAACCGTTGCTACACGCTATTGCTCACTGCGGCAAACAATATGATTTGTCGATGTTGGGGTACGACAGCCTGCCCGGCCTGCCGGAATTGCGCGAGCAGATTGCCCGATTGATGTTGGACGGCGGCAGCCAGCTCGGCGCTGAAGAAATTGTGGTGACATCGGGATGTCAGGAATCGCTGTCGATAGCGATTCGCGCTGTGTGCCAGCCCGGTGATATTGTGGCGGTGGAGTCGCCCAATTTTTTCGGTGTGATGCAGATGCTGCAGGGATTTGGCGTCAAGGCGATCGAAATTCCCACCGACGCGGTGTCGGGTCTGAGCCTGGAAGCGCTGGAGCTGGCGTTGGAGCAGTGGCCGATTAAAGCGGTGCTGACGGTGCCTAACTGCAACAATCCGCTGGGCTTTATTATGCCGGATGAACGCAAGAGGGCGCTGGTGGCGCTGGCACGTCGTTTCGATATCGCTATCATCGAGGACGATATCTACGGCGAGCTGGCTTATGGCTATCCTCGTCCCATCACCGTCAAATCGCTGGATACCGATGGCCGCGTGCTGCTGTGCAGTTCGTTTTCCAAGACGTTGGCACCTGGCCTGCGGGTGGGCTGGATAGCGCCGGGTCGTTATCTCGATCGCGTGCTGCATCTCAAATACATCAGTACTGGTTCGACGGCGATGCACATCCAACGGGCACTGACGGAATTCATCCAGCAAGGGGCTTATCAGCCGCATCTGAGGCGTATGCGCGCCCGTTACCAGCGTAATCTGGACGTGTTCGCCTGCTGGGTGAGGTATTACTTTCCGAGCGGCATCTGCGTTAGTCGTCCGCAGGGTGGGTTTTGGCTGTGGATCGAACTGCCTGGCGAGTGTAACGCTGCTTGCCTGAACGACGCGCTGCGACGGGAGAAAATCCGTGTGGCACCGGGCGCGATATTCTCAGCCACCGGCAAGTATCGCCACTGTTTGCGGCTGAACTATGCCGCGCCGTTCACCGATACCATCCAACGGGCGTTGCAGACGCTGGGCTTGACGTTAGAACAGTGGCTGTCCGAGGCTAGCGGTGTCTGAGCGTGTCGTCGCGGTAGTCTGAGGTATACTGCCGCTCGATGTCGCCACGGGCCAGCCCAATATCTTTTAACCGCTCGTCGCTCATGTTCCACAACAGTTTGCGGGTGGCGGATTGCGCCCGATGACGCAACCACGCCTGATACAGCGCTGATAGCCAGTTGCATGGTTGGGGAATCCGGCGGATGCGACGCGGTATGCTCATGATGAATCTCCTCAGGTTGTGCTGTGCCTTTATCATGCGTCTGTCCGTGATTTGAATACAGATTCAAAAAATCTATTTCTCTTCAATACAGAATGGATGCTATACCGTCTGAATGGTGAAATTATTCGACTATCTGTACTGGTTTTTGTTTTTCATGGGGTAATGGAGGATACAGATGACACGCTACCAACATCTTGCAACGCTGCTAGCCCAGCGTATCGAACAAGGGCTGTATCAGGGCGGGGAGCGGCTGCCGTCGGTACGCTCACTCAGTCAGGAGCATGGCGTCAGTATCAGTACCGTACAACAGGCCTACTACCTGCTGGAGCAGCAGCAATTGATCGTGCCGTATCCTCGCTCCGGTTATTTTGTGCGTACCCACAAAGCGTCGCCGCCCATTCCGGCGATGTCGCGGCCGGTACAGCGTCCGGTTGAAGTGAAAAAATGGGGGGCGGTACTGGAGTTGGTACAGGCCCGGCAGGATCCCAATCTGATTTCCTTCGGAAGCAGCCAGCCGGATCTGACGCAGAACACGCTGAAACCGTTATGGAAGCAGTTGCAGCGCGTGGGGCAGCGGCAGGATCCGTCCTCGTTCATGTATGACCAACTGGCGGGAACACCGTTGTTACGCGAACAGATCGCCCGATTAATGGTCGACAGCGGTTGCCAGCTGTTGGCGGAAGATATTGTCGTGACCAGTGGCGCGACGGAGGCGCTGGCAGTGGCGATTCGCGCGGTGGCGAACCCAGGGGATATCGTTGCCGTCGAGTCCCCTGTTTTTCACGGTATTTTGCAAATACTGTGTGGCCTTGATCTAAAAGTCATTGAGATTCCTACAGATTTCACCAATGGCATTAGCCTGGAAGCACTGGAACTGGCTCTGGAGCAGTGGCCGATTAAAGCCGTGCTGGTGGTGCCGCATTGCAATAACCCGCTGGGTTTCATTATGCCGCCGCACCGTAAGCGAGCGCTGATGACGTTGGCACAGCGCTATGACATTGCCATCATTGAAGATGATGTGTATGGCGAATTGGCTTACGAATACCCGAGGCCGACCACACTGAAGTCGATGGATCTCGACGGTCGGGTGCTGCTGTGCAGTTCGTTTTCTAAAACGCTGGCACCGGGGTTGCGTGTTGGTTGGGTGGTGCCGGGGCGGTATCGTGATCGGGTGTTGCATATGAAGTACACCAGTACCGGGTCGAGCACCGTTTGTACACAACTGGCCGTGGCGGAATTTATTCAGCAAGGGTATTACCAGCCGCATGTTCGCCGTATGCGTGGTATTTATCAGCGCAATCTGGAGCTATTTTCCTGCTGGGTGCGCCGCTATTTCCCAGAAACTATCTGTGTCAGTCGCCCCAAAGGTGGCTTCGTACTCTGGGTGGAAATGCCCGAAAGTTTTGATGGTGTACAACTGTGTCAGCAGTTAAAGGAGAGTCAGATTCATATCGCAGAAGGCGCGTTGTTTTCCGCGTCAGGTAAGTACCGTCATGGGATTCGCATGAGCTGCGCCATGCCGATGACCACCAAAATCGAGCAGGCGGTGGCGACCATCGGCGCTGCCGTTGAACGTGCGCTGGCTACAGGCGTGCATGAAGCGACAACTTAGCAAACTACCATTCAAATACCACTAAACCAGTTATACCCCTGATCTTCCCAGTAGCCGCCGGGGTTGGTGTCGCTGACGAACAGTGCTGCGATGTGTTTGGCGTTTTTGAAGCCGAGTTTGGTCGGGACGCGCAGTCGTAGCGGGTAGCCGTAGTCGGCGGGTAATGCCTGATCGCCGAATTCCAGCGCCAGAATGGTTTGCGGGTGCAGGGCGGTTGCCATATCGATGCTGGAGTAATAACGGTCAGCGCATTTGAAGCCAACATAGCGGGCGGTGAGGTCAGCGCCGATATGCTGTAGAAAAAGGCGTAGTGGGATGCCGCGCCACTGGCCGATAGCGCTCCAGCCTTCGATGCAGATAAGCCGGGTAATCTGTGTTTCCTGCGGTAGCTGGCGCAGTTGCTCCAGTGTCCAGATTCCCTTTTTCTCCACCTTGCCGGAAACCTCCAGACGATAACTGTCCAGATCGATCTCCGGCACATTGTATTCTGGGTAAAAAGCGTTAAACGGAAATGGCTGGGTTATCTGGTCTGGGCGATAGCTGGGAGCCAGCCGCTGCCCGCTGAACAGCCATGCCTGTACCCGGTCGTTCCAGCGCGACATCGCCCACAACACGTTATCAACGCTGTCGCCGTCCTGCATGTTGCAGCCAGTCAGCATCGCTACGGCACCGAGCGTCAGCCCGGAGCGCAGCATCAGGCGGCGTTCCAGATTTACCAGCTGTTTTTTCTGGTCTGGTTCCAGTATCAGCGGCGTGCGGCGAGGTGATTGATCACTCATGTTTGCCTCCGGTCAGCATCGTCCATAGCGTGCGTGGGATGATTAGCACCATCATCACGTGGATCACCACAAACAGGCCGATTGCGCTCATGGCAAAGAAATGCACGTAACGAGCGGTAGCGAAACCGCCCAACAGCGTGGTCAGCCACTGCAACTGGACCGGCTTCCAGATAGCCAGCCCAGACAGCACCAGCAGTACGCCCAGCGCGATGACACCGAAATACATCAGCTTTTGGATGGCGTTGTACTGGTGGGACTCATGTCGCAGACGAAAGGTCAGTGTCAGCCGGATAGCGTGCCAGAGCGACGCTGGCGTGAGCGGCAACCAGCGTTGCCGCCAGTGGCCGCTAGCTAGACTCCACAGCACGTACAGCACGCCGTTACCTACCAGCAGCCACATCACCGCCAAATGCCAGCCGATAGCACCACCCAGCCAGCCGCCTAACGTCATGGACTGGGGAAAACGGAAATCAAACAGCGGTGAGGCGTTGTAGATTTCCCAGCCGCTCATGAACATAGCGGTCATCGCCAGCAGGTTGACCCAGTGGGTGAGCCTGACCGGCCAGGCATGTATCGAGTGGCGAGATGACGGCATAACGGCCTCCAGTTACATGGGGGGAACGGTGCCATTTTTACCCGCGGAAACCGCAAGGGCGACACGTTTGCCCTGATCATCCAGTCTGGAGAACAACACAATGTGTGCACCTGGTTTTAACAGGCTGCGATCACCCGGTGCGATGCTGACAATCGGTACGTCATCCGGCACGATTACGGTTTTCTGCCCACCGTTATACGTGACGGTCAGTGTCCGGCCGTGGCTGTTGACCAGCTTGCCGACGGTGCCATTAGTCATGGTGCCGCTTTTTCCGTCAGCGGACTCCCACGGACGAAAGCCTTCGCCGGTGCCGCGCAGGCTCGCATCGAATACGTGTACTTCGAGTGCCTTGAGTGTTCCATCTGGTTGAGGGATAGCGGCCGTGCCGATAAAACTATCGGGTTTGATATCGCCCGGCTCAGCCTTGGTGATACTCATCACGCGGGTTTCGGCGGTTAACACCGCATCGATTTTCTGTCCCTTACGGTCGGTCAGTTGCAACTGTGTGTCCGATACCGCCGTAATGGTGCCACGGATCGGCGCTTGCGGTTTGGCTGGTGCCTCAGCAGCACTGGCTCCGTGGCTGCAAAGCAGTAAAGACGAAAGCAATAGCCCGGCAAAACGATGTGTTGTCATGATGATTTTCCCTGAGTTGGCGTTTGCTCATCATGGCGAGCGTTTCTGGTCGTCAGCATGACCGTATGATGACATTAATGTCATCAAGTCGGCCGGGGAGAGTTGCTAAGATAAAGCCATGTTTCGGCAGCGATGCCGCCAGTACAGCGAGAGCGATAACCATGCGGATTCTGGTGATTGAAGATGACGTCGGCACCGGGGATTACCTGAAAAAAGGGCTGACTGAAGCGGGATATGCGGTTGACCTGGTGCGCAACGGCACCGATGGGTTATTCAATGCGCTGGAGTACGGTTATGACGCCATTATTCTGGATGTGATGCTGCCGGGGCTGAATGGCTGGCAGATCCTTGAGATGCTGCGCAAGAAAAGCGATGTACCGGTGCTGTTTCTGACGGCGCGCGATCAGTTGCACGACCGCATTCACGGGCTGGAGCTGGGGGCGGACGACTACCTGATTAAACCGTTCTCTTTTACTGAACTGGTGCTGCGTGTGCGCACGCTGTTGCGTCGCGGCGTGGTGCGCGAGGCAGACCACTACGCGGTGGCGGATTTGCAATTGGATGTGCTGCGGCGTAAAGCCACGCGACAAGAGGTCGTTATCCCGCTGACTAACAAGGAGTTCATGCTGTTGCATTTGCTGGTTCGGCGCGAAGGCGAGGTGTTGTCTCGCACGTTGATTGCTTCGCAGGTATGGGACATGAATTTTGATAGTGATACCAACGTGGTCGATGTGGCGGTGAAACGTCTGCGTGCCAAGATCGACAAGCCGTTCGATATCAAATTGATCCATACCGTGCGTGGTATCGGCTATGTATGCGAGCCGCGTTCATGAGTGGCTGGCTTCAACGCTGGCGCGCAACGTCGCTGACGGTGCGTTGCAGCCTGCTGTTTGCGCTGACGGCCGCGCTGGTAGTCAGCCTGGTGGGTGGTTACCTGTACGGTGCGCTGCGTCAGGAAATGTATCGGCGCAGCGATCTGCAAGTGACTGGCCGGGTAGAGTATTACCGCCATTTGCTGAGTAAGAATTTCACCTTGCCAATGCTCGCGGCGAATACTGGCATGTTTGAAAACATGCTGGGCAGTGAGCAGGATGTGTTGCTGTTTTCCCTGCCGGGGCAGAAGCCGCTGATTAACGTCAACCCGGCGCACATTGTTCTGCCAGACATTCCCCCGATCGCAGTAGATGCGCTGCTACAAACCGATGCGGTACGCAGCGGTGTGACGGCACAGGGTGTGCCGCTGCGGGCGATAGCCGCGCTGGTGCGGCTGAATGACGGACAGATACTACAGATTGCCGCAGCGCACGTGATGTTCAACGAACAGAAAATGCTGGAAAGCTACCTGTGGCGTGTGGTGGGTGCCGTGGTGATCGCGTTTGTGCTGATTGGCGGCCTGGGGTATCTGGTGCTGCGCCGCGGTTTATCGCCGTTGTGGCGCGTGACGGCACAGGCGTCGGCGATTACACCGCATACGTTGTCGGCAAGGGTGAGTGAAACGGACGCGCCGCAAGAAGTGCGGCAACTGATTCGTGCCTTTAACGCCATGTTGGACCGCCTGACCGAGGGCTATCTGCGCTTAACCCAGTTTTCTGCCGATCTGGCGCACGAAATCCGCACGCCGATTGGCGCACTGATGGGGCATTGTCAGGTGGCGCTGTATCAGCCGCGCAGTGTAGAAGAGTATGAAACACTATTGTCGGATAACATCGCCGAACTGGAGCGGATATCGCGCATGGTGGAGAACATCCTGTTTCTGGCGCGTGCCGACCATGAACAACCCGTGCTGGACCGCATACGGATCGAGACGGCAACCGAATTGCATCGGGTCGCGGATTATTTCGAGATGCTGGCAGATGAGCGCGGTATCGAATTACTGTGCGAAGGCAATGCCACGCTGACGGGTGATGCGCTATTGTTTCAGCGTGCGCTGAGCAATCTGGTCGCTAACGCGGTGCGTTATGCCAAAGCTGACAGCCCGGTGCGGTTGCGTGCCACCACGGCTTCTGAACAGGTGATAGTCGAGGTGACCAATATGGGGCCGGTATTGCCGCCTGCGCAACTGGCGCGGCTATTCGACCGTTTTTATCGCGCGGACGCCACCCGTAGTGCAAGCAGTGACTCCAGCGGTCTGGGGTTGTCGATTGTGCGGGCGATCATGACGTTGCATGGCGGTGAGGTCACCGTCAGCTGTGATCCTATTGATGAGACGATCGGGCGGATCACTTTCCGCCTGATCTTTCCTGCCGACAGAACGATGACATGAGAGGGATCGCCGATGTGGCGGCGATCCTGTCTGATGTTAGCCCGTTACCGCTCTGCCCAGATAACCATCCCAGTCTTTCCACACCGGTTGTAGCCCGGCACGGCTGAGCGCCGCGGCCACGGCTTCCGGGCGGCGGTCGTCGTGCGGGGTGAATTGCTCCAGTTCCGGATGATCGTCAGCGTAGCCGCCCGGTTGGGTTTTGGAAAACGCGCTGACATTATTGATGGCTATCGGGATCATGTGGTCGCGAAAATGGGGCGATTCGCGCGTCGATAGCGACAGTTCTACATCGGGTGCCAGCAGCCGGAAGGCGCAGATCACCTGCATCAGTTGCGCTTCATCCATCAGCGAAGCGGGTTCGATGCCACCCGCGCAGGGGCGCAGGCGTGGGAACGACACCGAATAGCGGCTCTGCCAGTAAGTCTGCTGCAAATACAGCAGGTGTTCGGCCACCATATAACAGTCAGTACGCCAGCTGTCGGACAGCCCAATTAGCGCCCCCAGCCCGATTTTGTCGATCCCGGCGCGGCCTAGCCTGTCCGGGGTTGCCAGCCGCCAGGCGAAGTCCTGCTTGTGACCGCGCAGGTGGTGGCGGGCGTAGGTCGCCGGATGATAGGTTTCCTGGTACACCATCACGCCATCCAGCCCGAGGGTTTTCAACTCGGTGTACTCCGCCTGCGACAGCGGCTGCACTTCCATCATCAGCGAACTGAACTGCGGGCGGATCAGCGGCAGCATCTGGCGAAAGTAATCCATTCCAACCTTGCGTTGATGCTCGCCGGTCACCAGCAGCAGGTGATCGAACCCCAGCGCTTTGATCGCTTCGCACTCACGCCGGATTTCCTGCTCGTCCAGTGTCTTGCGCTTGAGATGATTGCTCATGGAAAAACCGCAGTAGGTGCAGTCGTTGGCGCACAGGTTGGAGAGATACAACGGTACATAGAAGCCGACGGTATTGCCGAAGCGCTGGCGCGTTAGTTGCTGTGCTCGCTGCGCCAGCGGTTCCAGCCAGCGGCTGGCAGCGGGCGACAGCAGCGCCATCATGTCCTCGCGCGTCGGCCGATCAGCGCATAGCGCCCGCTCTACGTCGGCGTCGGTCTTACTGTTGATACGCAAGGTCAGGTCATGCCATTCCAACTGTTGCCAGCGCTGTTCAAATGATGGCGATTGATCGTGGATGTCCATCAGCTAGCGGCCTCCGCAGGGTGTAGAAAGCCGGTGAGCGGACTGGTGGCGCTGGCGATGCGCTGGCGGCTGCCCAACCCGGCTTGGTGGGCGATAGCGCCAGCGTCTACCGCCAGCCGGAAAGCGAGCGCCATCTGCACCGGGTCGCGCGCCACGGCGATAGCGGTGTTGACCAGAACCGCATCCGCGCCCAATTCAATCGCTTCCGCCGCGTGGCTGGGCGCGCCGATACCCGCATCCACCACCACGGGAATCCGTGCCTGCTCGATGATGATGCGCAGAAAATCGCGCGTTTGCAGCCCCTGATTGGAGCCAATGGGCGCGCCCAACGGCATCACCGCGGCGCAGCCGACGTCTTCCAGTCGTTTGCACAGCACCGGGTCGGCACCGCAGTAAGGTAGTACCACAAAGCCGTCTTTCACCAACTGTTCGGCCGCTTTCAGGGTTTCCACCGCATCGGGCAGCAGGTATTTCATGTCTGGGTGGATTTCCAGTTTCACCCAATGTGTGCCCAGCGCTTCGCGCGCTAGTCGGGCGGCGAACACCGCCTCCTCGGCGGTTTTAGCACCAGAGGTATTTGGCAACAGGTGGACACCCAGCTCGCGCAGTGGTGCCAGAATGGCGTCGCTGCCGCCTTTCAAATCCACGCGCTTCATCGCCAGCGTGACCAGTTGTGAACCCGACGCGCGCAGGGCGTCTTGCATCAGTTGTGCGTTGGCGAATTTTCCGGTTCCGGTTAATAACCGGGAAGTAAAAGTGGTATCTGCAATCTTCAGCATTTCAACCTCCTGCGATTGCCTGAAACAGCAAAATGTCATCACCGTCGCGCAGCGGGTGTTGCGTCCAGGCATCACGCGGGATGATGGTTTGATTGATAGCCAGCGCCGTACCGGGCTGTAGCCGGTTCAACTGGCTGAGCAACTGCGCCACGGTTAGCTCGCTCTGTAGTTCGATAACCTCGTCGTTAAGCCTGATTTTCATGCCTGCTCTCCGCATACCGGGCAGGTGGGCGAGCGCGTCAGTTGCAGCGTGGTCCATTGCTGCTGGCGTGCATCGAACAGCCGCAGTTTGCCGTCCAGCGGTGAGGGCAAACCACACAGCAGCTTGATCGCTTCCAGCGCCTGCAACGTCCCCATCACACCGACCACCGGGCCGAGAACACCGGCGGTGCGGCAGTTGCGTTGCGGCTCCGTGGCATCTGGGTAGAGGCAGGCATAGCAGCCGTGCTGCCAGGGCGGCGTCAACACCAGCAACTGGCCGCTAAAGCCGACGGCGCTGGCGCTGATCAGCGGTTTTTGCGCCGCGACGCAGGCGGCGTTGACCGCGTGGCGGGTCGCCATGTTGTCGCAGCAGTCCAGCACCAGATCGGCTTGCGTCACCGCGTTCTCAAGTGACTCGCCTGCCAGCCGGGTGGTCAGGGCCACGGTTTTCACCAGCGGATTGACGGCTTCCAGCGCGTGACGGGCCAACACGGCCTTAGGGTGTGATAGGTCGGCGTTGCGGTAGAGAATCTGACGTTGCAGATTGGAGATGTGCAGGGTGTCGTGGTCCGCCAATAGCAGCGTGCCGACACCGGCTGCCGCCAGATAGAGCGCTGCTGGTGAGCCAAGCCCACCCAGCCCGACCAGCAGCACCCTGGCCTCCGCCAGCTTCTGCTGCCCTTCCTGACCGATGTCTTCCAGCAGTAACTGGCGGCTGTAACGCATAAAGGCCTGATCGTCGAGCATGTTACGCCTCCCGTCCTTCAATCAGTCGCAGCAGCGTCGCGGTGGCGGCGCGCCAATCCGCCGCTTGCGTGATGGCGCTGACCACGGCAATGCTGCTGACCCCGGTTTCCAGCACCGCCGGCGCCCGGTCAATGCTGATGCCGCCGATGGCGACGGTGGGAAAGCGCCCGTCCAGCGCGCGGATATGGCGAGCCAGCTCGGTTAGCCCTTGCGGTGCGGACGGCATCGCTTTGGTTTGGGTGGGGAAGATATGGCCCAGCGCAATATAAGACGGCGAGATAGCGACGGCGCGCGCCAGTTCGGCGTCGTCATGGGTGGAAACGCCCAGCCGCAGCCCGGCGGCGCGAATCGCGTTCAGGTCGGCGGTGTCGAGATCCTCCTGCCCAAGGTGTACGCCGTAGGCCCGATGCTTCACCGCCAGTTGCCAGTAGTCGTTGATAAACAGACGAGCCTGATAGCGGCGGCCGAGCGCGATCGCCCGGATAATGTCGGGTTCAGCTTGCTCTTCGGGCTGGTCTTTAATGCGTAATTGGATGGTTCGGACGCCAACGGCCAGCAGGCGTTCGATCCACTCTACGCTGTCCACCACCGGATACAGCCCCAGCCGGGCGTCAGTCGCGGGAAAAACGCCGTTCATTAGCGTTCTTCCTGCGGCAGGCTGGTGGTGGTGTGGTACAGCTCACTGCCGCGGGCGCGGAATTCGGCCGACATTTGTGCCATGCCGACATCCACCGGTTGGGCCTGTGCTTCCTGACGGGCGGCGTAATCGCGCACTTCCTGGGTTATCTTCATCGAACAGAATTTCGGTCCGCACATCGAGCAGAAATGCGCCACCTTGCCGGACTCCTGCGGCAGGGTTTCGTCGTGGTAGGCGCGGGCGGTTTCCGGGTCTAAAGCCAGATTGAACTGGTCCTCCCAGCGGAATTCAAAACGCGCTTTGGACATGGCGTTGTCGCGGATCTGCGCGCCGGGGTGACCTTTCGCCAGATCGGCGGCGTGAGCGGCAATTTTATAGGCGATCAACCCTTGTTTGACGTCGTTTTTGTTCGGCAACCCCAGGTGCTCTTTCGGGGTGACGTAGCACAGCATGGCGCAGCCGAACCAGCCTATCATCGCCGCGCCGATGCCGGAGGTGAAGTGGTCGTAACCCGGTGCGATATCGGTGGTGAGCGGGCCTAACGTATAAAACGGCGCTTCGTGGCAGTGTTCCAGCTCTTCGGTCATGTTGCGGCGGATCATCTGCATCGGCACATGGCCGGGGCCTTCGATCATCACCTGCACGTCGTATTCCCAGGCGATTTTGGTCAGTTCGCCCAGCGTGTGCAGTTCGGCGAACTGCGCTTGGTCGTTGGCATCCTGAATGGAGCCGGGGCGCAGGCCGTCGCCGAGCGACAGCGCGACATCATAGGCGGCACAGATTTCGCAAATTTCACGGAAATGCTGGTACAGGAAGTTTTCCTGATGGTGCGACAGGCACCACTTGGCCATAATCGAGCCGCCGCGTGACACAATGCCGGTCAGGCGTTTGGCGGTCATCGGTACATAGCGCAGCAACACACCGGCGTGGATGGTGAAATAATCCACTCCTTGTTCCGCTTGCTCCAGCAGGGTGTCGCGGAACCCTTCCCAGGTCAGGTTTTCCGCGATGCCGTTGACCTTTTCCAGCGCCTGATAGATCGGCACCGTGCCGATCGGCACCGGGCTGTTGCGCAGAATCCACTCACGGGTTTCATGGATATAGCGCCCGGTGGACAGGTCCATCACTGTGTCCGCGCCCCAGCGGGTGGCCCACACCAGTTTTTCCACTTCTTCTTCGATCGATGAGGTCACAGCAGAGTTGCCGATATTGGCATTCACCTTCACCAGAAAATTGCGGCCGATGATCATCGGTTCTGATTCAGGGTGGTTGATGTTGGCGGGGATGATGGCGCGTCCGGCGGCTACTTCCTGACGCACGAATTCCGGCGTGATGTCATCCGGCAGTAGCGCGCCGAAGCTGTGGCCTGGATGCTGCTGGCGCAGCACCTCGCCGCGCACGCGCTCGCGCCCCATGTTTTCGCGGATGGCGATGAATTCCATCTCCGGTGTGATGATGCCCTGACGAGCGTAGTGCAACTGGGTCACGCGGCGACCGGCTTTGGCGCGCTTAGGCTGCGGCAGATGTTCAAAACGCAGATGGTCGAGGCCGATATCCGCCAGCCGTTGTTGGGTAAAGCCGGAGCTGGCTTTTGGTAAGGCTTCAGTGTCGTCGCGCCCGGCAATCCAGTCGGCGCGCAGTTTACCCAGCCCACGGTGTACATCCGGGGTGATCGCCGGGTCGCCATACGGCCCCGCGGTGTCATACACCGGCACTGCTTCGTTGGCTTCGTAGCGCGGATTGTCGCGGCTGCCGCCGACCAGCGTCGGACTCAGCTGGATTTCCCGCATCGGCACGCGGATGGTCGGTTGTGAACCGGTCAGATAAATACGTTGCGAGTTGGGAAAGGTCGACCCGCGCAGCGTGTCGATAAACTGCTGAGCGGCGGCGCGTTGTTCACGGCGACCGGAGGGCTTCTTTTCTCCGGAAACGTTCTGTTCTGTAGACTGGGTTGGTTCTGTAGACATAGCAAGTTCCTGTTGATTAAAGGAAAAATTGCTTGTCTGGAGCTCGGAGGGAGTAATGGCTGGATGCTGGCCCGCTGGCAACGGCAATCAGGTGATGCCGGATCTTGCGGCTGCGGCGACAACGTGTGTGTTGCGCCAGGGGCTGGCAATGTAATTACTCTTGTTCCCTTCGCAGGTATTAACCTGATCAGGTTCCGCGGATCCCGAATTAACGGTCTCAGCCCACGCGCCATCAGGCGTGTTGGGCACTCCGACAAGATATCGCCCCTTCACGGGGCGGACTAAAACTCTGACACTCTATGCGCTATGACGGTATGTCGTCAATGATCGAACATCAGTCGGATCAGGCTGTCTTCCAGGGTGAAGCGCATTGCTAATGCTTCACCCACGCCGGATAATGCCTGGTGAAATTCCTGGCTGTCGACGGGCTCGATGAAAAACGCCAGATGGCTGTCGTAAATATCCATGACTTGCTGGGTGTTGCTACGCAGCGCGACATCAAAATGCGATGCCTGCGTTAGCTTTCTGTCGTTGTGCATGATGTTTTCCTGCAACATACGCTCGTAGACGTGGAAATGACCGACGGACAGATAGCCGACCAGATGATGGCAAAATTCATCCAGCGTCCGTGCTTCCGGTATTTTCCCTGTCTGAATGCTGAGCAAGTGGTAATAGGCCAGCAAAAGATGTTTGCGGGCCAGCAACCACTGATCAATCAAGGCGTAATTGCCGCCAACGTGCTCCGTCAGGCGTTGTAATTGCTTCAGCATGGTTGACTCCGGGTATCGGTAGGATGATGACAGTTAGTCGTGTCATTATTTATAACCATAGTCGTAAAATGCCAAATCGGGTAATAAGCGGGGCATATAGAGATGGAATTGACGCTGCAAGGTAATGAAACCGGTTGGTGGGTGGTGTATCACCAGCATCAGATTTGGCTGCCGCAGGGAAACTTGCCGCGAGGAACGGCGGCACAGTGGCGTTTGCAACAACGATCCGCCCGTCAGGTTGGTGAGTGGCAGGGGGAACCCGTCTGGCTAGTGTTACAGGAACACGCGGGCGAGATGGGATCGGTACGCCAACTCTTGGATCAGGATGCCGGGTTGTTTCAACTGGCGGGCCGCGCGGTGCAACTGGCGGAGTTCTATCGTTCGCACCACTTTTGCGGTTACTGCGGCCATGAAATGTCGGTCAGCACCACCGAATTGGCTTGCCTGTGCGCTCACTGCAAAGAGCGTTACTACCCGCAGATTGCCCCCTGCGTGATCGTGGCGATTCGCCGCGACAGCGAGATTCTGCTGGCGCAGCACCTGCGCCACAAAGGCAACATGTACACCACGCTGGCCGGTTTTGTCGAAGTGGGGGAAACCCTGGAGCAGGCGGCCGCGCGGGAAGTAATGGAAGAGAGCAATATCCGCATCCGGAACCTGCGTTACGTCAGTTCCCAGCCCTGGCCGTTCCCGCATTCGCTGATGATGGCGTTCATGGCCGACTACGACGGGGGCGAGGTAAAAGCTGACCCGTCCGAACTGCGGGATGCCGCCTGGTTCCGGTATGATCGCTTGCCGGAATTGCCGCCGCCGGGTACGGTAGCCCGGCGTCTGATTGAAGACACGGTGGTATTGTGCCGCGAGGCCGATCACTGATTTATCCGGCTCCATGGCCGGGATGCCGGGGCTGACGGCGACAATTATGCCTGGAACAGGCGTTACAAGGAAAAGACCATGACTGATCTGAAAAACGATCGCTATTTGCGAGCGCTGTTGCGCCAGCCAGTGGATGTGACTCCGGTATGGATGATGCGTCAGGCGGGGCGCTACCTGCCGGAATACCGCGCGACGCGTGCACAAGCCGGTGATTTCATGTCGCTGTGCAAGAATGCCGAGCTGGCCTGCGAAGTCACGTTACAACCGTTGCGACGCTACGACCTGGATGCGGCCATTCTATTCTCCGATATTCTCACCATCCCCGATGCGATGGGGCTGGGGTTGTATTTTGAAGCCGGTGAGGGGCCGCGGTTTACCTCGCCGGTTACCTGTCATGCCGATGTGGAAAAACTGCCCGTGCCGGACCCGGAGCTGGAGCTTGGCTACGTAATGAACGCGGTGAGGACGATTCGCCGTAATCTGGCGGGCGCGGTGCCGCTGATCGGTTTTTCCGGCAGCCCGTGGACACTGGCGACGTACATGGTAGAAGGTGGCAGCAGTAAAGCCTTTACCGTGATCAAGAAGATGATGTTCACCGAACCTCGCACGTTGCATCTGTTGCTGGACAAACTGGCGGACAGCGTGACGCTCTATCTTAACGCCCAGATTCGGGCCGGGGCGCAGGCGGTGATGATTTTCGACACCTGGGGCGGGGCATTGAGCGGGGCGGACTACCGTGAATTCTCGTTGCACTACATGCACAAGATTGTCGATGGTCTGCTGCGTGAAAATGACGGTCGCCGGGTGCCGGTGACGCTGTTCACCAAAGGTGGTGGTCAATGGCTGGAAGCCATGGCGGATACCGGGTGTGATGCGTTGGGGCTGGACTGGACCACCGACATTGCTGACGCGCGCCGTCGCGTTGGCGATCGGGTCGCGTTGCAGGGCAATATGGACCCGTCGATGCTGTATGCGCCACCTGCCCGCATCGAACAGGAGGTCGCCACGATTTTGGCTGGGTTCGGCACCGGCAATGGTCATGTGTTTAACCTGGGGCACGGTATCCATCAGGATGTGCCGCCGGAGCACGCTGGTGCCTTTGTTGAAGCGGTACACCGTCTGTCTGTGCCCTATCATCAGGACCTCGCCTGATGGATATGCAGGCACTGCGCGAAGAACAACGAGATAAAGCAGCTCAGGTGATTCGTCATGACGATATGCCTTTTGAGCAGCCGACGTTGATCGCCGGTGCCGATGTCGGCTTCGAGCAGGATGGCGCGGTAACGCGTGCTGCGCTGGCCGTACTGGCCTATCCATCGCTACAACTGGTGGAATACCAGATTGCGCGGATTCCGACTATCATGCCTTATATCCCCGGTTTCCTGTCGTTTCGTGAATACCCGGCCTTGCTGGCGGCGTGGGAACAGCTGCAACATCGACCAGATTTACTGTTTGTCGACGGGCACGGTGTGTCTCATCCCCGTCGTCTGGGGGTTGCCAGCCATTTTGGCTTGCTGGTGAACGTGCCGACCATTGGCGTTGCCAAGCGTCGTCTGTGCGGGCAGTTTGCGCCGCTGGCGGACGCGGTGGGCAGTTGTCAGCCGTTGCTGGAGCGGGACGAGCAGATCGGCTGGGTCTGGCGCAGTAAGGTACGCTGCAATCCGCTGTTCGTCTCCACTGGTCATCGGGTTGGTCTGGACAGCGCGTTACAGTGGGTTGCGCGTTGCATGAACGGCTATCGTTTGCCGGAACCGACCCGCTGGGCAGATGCGGTGGCGTCCAACCGTCCGGCGTTTCAGCGCTGGCAACGTCAGGTCGGCTTGTAGGATAATGCCGGGCAGGAAACTTTAGGAATTCAGGTATATGGCGGTGCGGCGATTTTCGTTACACTGCCGCCCATTATTATTGAGATGAACAATGTTACGTAACCCCATTCATTTGCGTCTGGAAAAGCTGGAAAGTTGGCAACATGTCACCTTTATGGCCTGTCTTTGTGAACGTATGTATCCCAACTACCATGAGTTTTGTCAGCAAACGGGTTTTGGGGATGCGCAGCTTTACCGGCGGATGCTGGATCTGGTGTGGGAAACGCTGGTGGTCAAAGACGCCAAGGTCAATTTCGATAGTCAGCTGGAAAAGCTGGAAGATGCGATTCCTGCCGCAGACGATTACGACATTTATGGCGTATACCCTGCGATTGACGCTTGCGTTGCTCTGAGCGAGCTGCTGCATTCGCGTTTAAGTGGCGAGACATTGGAACACGCGGTCACCATTAGCGAGACTTCGATCCGTACCGTAGCGATGCTGGAAATGACGCAGGCGGGTCGGGAAATGACCGATGATGAGCTGAAGGTTGTGCCCGCCGTTGAAGAAGAATGGGACATCCAGTGGGAGATTTTCCGCCTGCTGGCCGCCTGTGAAGAGCGCGACATCGAACTGATAAAAGGCCTGCGCGCCGACCTGCGCGAGGTGGGAATGAGTAACATTGGGATAAATTTGTATCAATAACGCGATAAAACGTGATTTAAGGCCTGAAATGGCCTGTCTTTAGGCTTCACATCCGCACCCTGTCTGGTCTACATTTGGGGGGCGTAATAAAAGTGGCTGTCGGTGCGTGTATGCAGGAGAGTGCTACTACACCCTAAATAATTCGAGTTACAGGAAAGCCAATGCACCTGTGGCGCGAAGTTATGACGGGAGATGGCATATCCGTCGCACTCGATGCTTAGCAAGCGATAAACACACTGTAAGGATAACTTATGAATAAGACTCAACTGATTGATGTAATTGCTGACAAAGCTGACCTTTCCAAGACCCAGGCTAAAGCTGCTCTGGAAGCTACTCTGGCGGCGATCACGGAGTCTCTGAAAGAAGGTGATGCAGTACAATTAGTTGGTTTTGGTACTTTCAAAGTCAATCATCGTAACGAGCGCACTGGCCGCAACCCGCAGACTGGTAAAGAAATCAAAATTGCTGCCGCTAACGTGCCTGCGTTTGTGTCCGGTAAGGCATTGAAAGACGCTGTAAAATAAGCGAATGCTGACACAAGGTTTAAGCAGAGGGGCGATTTCGCCCCTTTTGCTTTTGTGCAGACGGCACATCCGCTTTGCCATTCCGGCGCTGGTGTGCTGGTTGAGCGCCTGTAGCTCGTCGACACCGCCGCCTGCGGTGTATGCCAGTGGCTACCTGGCTGATCGCGGCGTGGTGCGGCTATGGCGTAAAGACGACGCACAGCAGCATCTCACCACATTGGTGACTGCGCTCAGTCCCGTATCAGGAAAAGAAGCCCGGATAACTCGTTACCGTTTCCAGCAGGGAGAGCTGCGTGAGGTCCAGCAGACCAACTCTGCATCGTCGCGGGAAGAGGTCAGGCTGCGTTTTGATCAGGCGGGAACCGTCAGTTACATGCAGCGTCAACTGCCGGACCGGCGTGAGTCATTGTCGGAAGACGAAATTGCGTTGTTTCAGTTCGATGCCCGCCGCTTGCTAGAACTGAGCGATTCCCTGCGCGCAGGCAAGGTATCACTGATACAAGGGCGCTGGAATGCCGGGCAGGTGACCACGTGCGACGGAAAAATGGTGCGTCCAGAACTAGACCGTGCTTCGCTGGCCTGGATAGCACAGCAAGCCGAACGTGCCGCCGGACCGCTTAGTGTCGCCTGGCTAACGTCACCGGAAGGCACGCAATTGTTGCAGGTGGCGGAGACGGATTTCTGTCGTTGGGAACCTACAGCCGAGGCGTGGTAATCAGGGATGTCGATGAGCGGTAAAACAAGAAAAGAAGGGCCAGCCCGTCAGGCATGACCCCTTGGTAAGTCTGAGCGTATTGTCAGGCTTGCTGCTCGCGAGCGATGGCGCGATAGCCGATGTCGCTGCGACAGAAGCTGCCTTCCCAACTGATCGGCTTAGCCAGCTCGTAGGCGCGTTGCTGCGCTTCGGCCACGCTGTGACCCAGTGCTGTCACGCACAGGACGCGCCCACCGTTGGTCACTACGTCGTTGCCATTCAGCTTGGTGCCAGCATGGAACACCTTGCCGTCAACCGCATCCTGCGTTGGCAGGCCCGAAATTACATCACCGTTACGGTAGTCGGCTGGGTAACCGCCCGCTGCCAGCACCACGCCCAATGACGGGCGAGAGTCCCAGTCAGACGTCTTCTCATCCAGTTTGCCTTCGCAAGCCGCCAGACACAGCTCCACCAGATCGGATTTCAGGCGCAACATGATCGGCTGGGTTTCCGGATCGCCGAAACGGCAGTTGAATTCGATTACTTTCGGTTGACCGTCTGGGGAAATCATCAGGCCCGCATACAGGAAACCGGTATACACATTGCCCTCGGCCGCCATTCCGCGCACGGTTGGCCAAATGATCTGCTCCATGACCCGTTGGTGAACCGCATCCGTCACTACCGGTGCAGGGGAGTAAGCCCCCATACCGCCGGTGTTCGGGCCAGTATCTTTGTCGCCCACACGTTTGTGATCCTGGCTGGTTGCCATCGGCAACACGTGCTCACCATCCACCATCACGATGAAGCTGGCTTCTTCGCCGTCCAGAAAATCTTCGACCACGATACGGTGACCAGCATCGCCAAACGCATTACCTGCCAGCATGTCGGTGGCTGCATTTTCCGCTTCTTCCAACGTCATAGCGACAATCACGCCTTTACCGGCGGCCAGACCATCCGCCTTGATGACGATAGGCGCGCCTTTGCGGCGGATATAAGCCAGTGCCGGTTCGATGTCGGTGAAATTTTGGTATTCCGCCGTAGGGATGTGCTGGCGAGCCAGGAAATCCTTGGTAAAGGCTTTGGAGCCTTCCAACTGAGCGGCCGCCTGCGTTGGGCCGAAAATCTGCAGACCTGCGGCGCGGAAAGCATCAACCACACCAATCACCAGCGGCGCTTCCGGGCCGACGATGGTCAGGCCGATGGCGTTCTGGCGAGCGAAATCCAGTAGCGCCGGGATGTCGGTCGCGGCGATGTTCACGTTCTCCAACGCCGGTTCCAGCGCAGTACCGGCATTACCCGGCGCGACGTAAACCTTGTCAGCCAGTGGAGATTGAGCTGCTTTCCAGGCCAGCGCGTGCTCGCGGCCACCATTACCAATAATCAAGATATTCATCGTCATAACTCCGGATTAGTGACGGAAGTGGCGCATGTCGGTAAACAGCATCGCGATGCCGTGTTCGTTGGCGGCTGCGATGACTTCATCATCGCGAATGGAGCCACCCGGTTGAATCACGCAGGTGATGCCTACGGCCGCCGCTGCATCGATACCATCCCGGAACGGGAAGAATGCGTCAGACGCCATCACGGAACCTTTGACCTCCAGACCTTCGTCACCAGCCTTGATACCGGCGATTTTGGCCGAGTAAACACGGCTCATCTGACCGGCACCGATGCTGATGGTCATATTGTCGCGTGCGTAAACAATGGCGTTGGATTTAACGAATTTCGCCACTTTCCAGCAGAATAGCGCATCGCGCAGTTCGGCTTCAGTCGGCTGACGCTCGGTGACCACGCGCAACTGGGCAGCTTCTACCATGCCGAGATCGCGATCCTGCACCAGCAGGCCGCCGTTGACGCGTTTGAAATCCAGCCCCGGCGCACGCTGTTGCCACTGGCCGCAAGTCAGCACACGTACGTTCTGCTTGGCGGCGGTGACTTTCAGCGCGGCTTCGCTGGCGGAAGGGGCAATGATCACTTCAACAAACTGACGGCTGATGATGGCTTGCGCGGTGGCTTCGTCCAGTTCGCGGTTAAAAGCGATGATGCCGCCGAACGCCGATGTCGGGTCGGTTTTGTAGGCGCGCTCATAAGCGTCCAGAATCGAGCTGCCAATCGCCACACCACATGGGTTGGCGTGTTTGACGATCACGCAGGCCGGTTCGGCAAATTCTTTCACGCACTCCAGCGCGGCGTCGGTATCGGCGATGTTGTTGTAGGAAAGCGCTTTGCCCTGCAACTGCTGAGCGGTAGCCACCGACGCTTCAGCGACTTTCTCTTCTATATAGAAGGCCGCCTGCTGATGACTGTTCTCGCCGTAACGCATATCTTGCTTCTTAATGAAGTTCAGGTTCAGCGTGCGTGGGAAGTGGCCGGAGGGCTGGGTGGTGTCGCCGTGATAGGCCGGAACCTTACTGCCAAAGTAGTTAGCGATCATGCTGTCGTAAGCGGCAGTGTGTTCGAATGCTTTGATTGCCAGATCAAAACGGGTTTCGTAAGTCAGAGAACCTTCGTTGGCGTCCATCTCGGTGATGATAGCCGTGTAGTCGCTGCTTTTAACCACGATAGCCACGTCGTTGTGGTTCTTGGCCGCGGAACGCACCATGGTCGGGCCGCCGATATCGATATTTTCTACGGCGTCTTCCAACGTGCAGTCAGCTTTGGCGACGGTCTGGGCAAACGGATAAAGATTCACGACCACCATGTCGATCGGCTGGATATGGTGTTGGGTCATGATGGCGTCATCCTGCCCACGGCGGCCCAGAATGCCGCCATGCACTTTGGGATGCAGAGTTTTGACGCGTCCGTCCATCATTTCCGGAAAACCGGTGTAATCCGAGACTTCTGTCACTGGCAGGCCAGCGTCGGCCAGCAGACGTGCAGTGCCGCCTGTAGAGAGCAGCTCAATACCTCGTTTTGACAGCGCCTGGGCGAATTCGACGATACCGGCTTTGTCAGATACGCTGAGCAAAGCACGACGGATAGGACGACGTTGTTGCATGATGGTTTGATCCCCTGACTTAGGTTCTTACTTTAAAGAGCGTTACGTGAATAGTGGCGGTCATATAAAGAAAAATACGGATTGAGTCACCGATATTCAGCTAACGCGCTCACGAATAGGCGTCATTCACCAAGGGAGGAATTGTAGCGAAAACGTTTGCGTGATGCTCGCCAAATTTCAAAAAATGCCTGGCTTGTGGATAACTCTGTGTAAAATTAGGTATAAGCAGCCCTTTTGCTGTGGAATGCAGCGAACGCGCGATTTAATCAAAAATACCGGTTGCGGCCTGCGAGGAACTCCCTATAATGCGCCTCCACTGACACGGCAACGGCGATGAGCCAGCGCGGTGTGAGGCAGATAAAACGAAAAAAAGTCGTTGACTCTGAATGAGGAAAGCGTAGTATACGCCACCTCGCGACAGCAGGCTGTAAGCCGGTCGCACTGCTCTTTAACAATCAATCAGACAATCTGTGTGGGCACTCGCAGGACACTTCACTAAAAAATTAGTGAAAAGTCTTGAAGAGTGACAACAGTTAATTCATTACGAACTA
>NZ_JSYG01000068.1 GCF_000784735.1 Dickeya undicola | reverse complement strand
GGCACGCTGACGGTAACCGTCACCGCCGTAAATGACGCGCCAGTCGCTGGAGCCGATACGGCGACCACCGATGAAGACACGCCAGTGACCGTCAATGTGCTGGCGAATGACAGCGATGTGGATGGCAACCCGCTGACGCTGACCGCCGCCAGCGCCGGTAACGGCACGGTGGTGATCAACCCGGATGGCACCCTGACTTACACCCCGAACGCCAACTTCAATGGCACCGACACGGTGACCTATACGGTGAGCGATGGCGCGGGTGGCGTGGCAATGGGCACGCTGACGGTGACCGTCACCGCCGTAAACGATGCGCCAGTCGCCGGGGCCGATACGGCGACCACTGACGAAGACACGCCAGTGACCGTCAATGTGCTGGCGAATGACAGCGATGTGGATGGCAATCCGCTAACCGTGACCGCCGCCAGCGCCGGTAACGGCACGGTGGTGATCAACCCGGACGGGACGCTGACCTATACGCCGA
>NZ_JSYG01000067.1 GCF_000784735.1 Dickeya undicola | reverse complement strand
AGAACGGTAGTGATGGCAGCGGTCAGCGTTGTTTTACCATGGTCAACGTGGCCGATAGTACCGACGTTAACGTGCGGTTTTGTACGTTCAAATTTTTCTTTAGACATCGATTGTCCCTCTAAGACACGGATAAATCGGTGGTATCACCACATCAACCAAGCAATTACTTGCTGAGCTTTTAACAGAAAGAAAATCAGGAGGAAAAGAAAGAAGTGGTGCTGATAGGCAGATTCGAACTGCCGACCTCACCCTTACCAAGGGTGCGCTCTACCAACTGAGCTATATCAGCACATCTAATTGGAGCGGGCAGTGGGAATCGAACCCACATCATCAGCTTGGAAGGCTGAGGTAATAGCCATTATACGATGCCCGCATCCTGGAACTCGGCTACCTGATTTCTCTGTAGAACATTAAAGCAAGGCACAATTAAATTGATACCTTGCTTTTTTTCGATCCGGTTTTACAACATTCTAGACCGTATCGATTGCATCCTGTCTCCAGGATTGAATTTGGTGGTGGGGGAAGGATTATTCGTCGCTTCGCTCCTCACCCTTCGGGCCGCGCTACGCACGTTGTCTCGCGTTGCTCGACTCGAACTTTCTTGAAGGTTCTCACCTTCCCCAACGTGGCAGATGTCACTTATCACATTGGTTTAGTCGCTTTTACGACTTGAATTTGGTGGTGGGGGAAGGATTCGAACCTTCGAAGTCTGTGACGGCAGATTTACAGTCTGCTCCCTTTGGCCGCTCGGGAACCCCACCTAATTGTATGTACTTGATGGTGCCGGCTGCCGGAATCGAACTGGCGACCTACTGATTACAAGTCAGTTGCTCTACCTACTGAGCTAAGCCGGCATCAAGTGCTGCGCATTCTAGGCAGAGGGACCGGTCTATGCAACAAAAAAATTGCTCAAAACGCGCTATCGCTTAGATTTTGCACAAATTAGGATACTATTTCACATTACTGTCAATCATTCGAGCAAATAAACGCCAGACAGCATGTGAAAAGCACTCGTGCATATAATTCATATACATTCAAGTCTCAATCCTATGTCGCTGTCATCAACGGCTATCTGCACCCAAAAAGTGATAATGCTCTCCTTTGTGGCAGCCATAGCACCAGACTCCACATTTTAGCACTTTTAGATCTCTATTGGAGAATGGAACACTCCTTGCATCACGATTGGACGAGACACGCTTTAATTCACTTCAGCAGGAGATACAGCATGAAAATCGCATTACTGAATGTCTCTACGCTTCCCGTCTATCGCTACGAGTTAGCCGATTTACTGGTAAATGCTGTGTCAAAGGGGGCGTCTGTCGGTTACCAGTCACCACTGTCGCATGAAGAAGCCGAAAGTTATTTTCACAGTCTACGCCCTTCTGTTGCCGAAGGAGAACGTCTGTTATGGATTGCGCGCGATGATAATCGCGTAATAGGCAGTATTCAGCTTGAGCTATGCCAAAAATCAAACGGACAAAACCGTGCAGAAATACAAAAGCTGCTGGTTCATAGCAACCTGCGACGCCAGGGAATTGGAAAACTTCTACTCTCCACATTGGAGCAGGCAGCATTACAGTATCGACGCGGCTTGCTCTATCTCGATACACAAACCGGTTCGCCTGCCGAGCATTTTTATCGCGCTCAGGGCTATCGCTATCTGGGAGAACTTCCCGATTATGCCAGTTCTCCCGATGGTTATTACTATCCCACAGCGATTTACTATAAGCGGCTATTTATCGTGAATCGAGTAGAACGTTCCCTCGCCAGCTAATCCCTGGCTGATGTCTGTATCACAGGTATCAGGGCTGATACAGATTTTTGCTTCTTTTCCTGACCCTCATGGTGGTAACCTGCCTGCTGGACGATAATTTTATCAGGAAAGGATGCAGCGGCTGTTGCCTGTCCAGCTTCCCGGTATCTCAGTCTCATGCACTGAAACCTGGCTGCCTCCCTTCCCTACCGGTAGCGTCAAGCAGAAATACATTTATGACTAATAACGCGCAATCTTTCGCAACGCCTTATCTTCAGTTCAATCGCCAGCAATGGGCCAACTTGCGTGACTCCGTGCCATTGACTTTGACTGAAGATGAAATCATTAAGCTCAAAGGCATTAACGAAGATCTGTCTTTGGATGAAGTCGCGGAAATTTATCTGCCATTATCTCGACTACTCAATTTTTATATCAGTTCCAATTTACGGCGTCAGGCTGTCCTTGAGCAATTTCTGGGAACTGATGGGCAGAAAATTCCCTATATCATCGGGATTGCCGGCAGTGTTGCTGTGGGGAAAAGCACAACCGCACGTGTACTACAGGCATTACTCAGCCGTTGGCCGGAGCATCGCAAGGTCGAGCTGATTACCACTGACGGCTTCCTACATCCCAATAAAATATTGCAGCAAAGAAACCTGATGAAGAAGAAAGGGTTTCCTCAGTCCTATGATATGCATAGCCTGGTAAAATTCGTTTCTGAGATAAAATCTGGCGTCCCTTGGGTAACGGCACCAACTTATTCCCACCTGACCTATGATATTGTGCCTGATTGCAATAAAATCATAGAACAGCCAGATATTTTAATTCTTGAAGGATTGAACGTGCTGCAAAGTGGGATGGATTATCCCCACGACCCTCATCGTGTTTTTGTCTCTGATTTTGTGGATTTTTCCATCTATGTCGATGCACCGGAAGAACTGCTAAAAAGCTGGTATATCAATAGATTTCTGAAATTCAGACAAGGTGCATTTACCAATCCCGACTCTTATTTCCACAATTATGCAAAACTAGCGGAAACAGAAGCTGTTAACATTGCATCGCAATTATGGAACGAGATTAATGGCTTAAACCTCAAGCAGAACATACTACCAACGCGTGGTCGAGCCAGTCTTATCATGACAAAAAGCGCAAATCATGCAGTTGAATGTGTGCGCTTGAGAAAATAAAAATAGAGGGGATTACCATCCCCTATTACCATCCACGCAGAGAGATTTCACCGCCAATATAAGATTGAATATCCCCATTCTGCTCTAGCAATAATGCACCTTGGTTATCAATACCTTTATTGATGCCTTTTATTTCCCTATTACCAACAATCAGCCTCACTTCACGGTTATAAAAATTGTCCAGATTTCTCCACCGGGAAATAAAAGGGGCTAAGCCTTGTTGCTCATAGATTGCCAATGCCACACGTAACTCGGTAACGAGCTTCACAGCCAACAGATTACGATCAATATCAATCCCTGCCTCCTGCAAATTGATCCAGTCCTGATCGATCACAGTCGAGCCTGATGAATTCATGCGTAGATTAATACCTGCACCAATGACCAAATGCGCTGCATCACCTGTACGTCCATTTAATTCAACGAGAATACCAGCCAGCTTTTTATCGTTCAGATATAGGTCATTCGGCCATTTGACTCGGACCCCTTCAGCTCCCAGATGGTGTAGGACCTCTGCCATGATGATGCCGATGACCAAACTAACACCAACGGCCGCAGCTGGCCCCTGATCCAGACGCCAATACAGTGATAGATAAAGATTACTCCCAAAGGGAGAAAACCATTTTCTACCACGACGCCCCCGTCCTGCCTGCTGATATTCCGCAATACAGACATCTCCCGACGATACCGAATCAAGACGATCTAGCAGATATTGGTTGGTAGAATCGATAACAGGTAAAACAGCTATATTGCCACTCTGTATTTGCGAGCAAATCTTCTCTACGTCGAGCAGTTGAATTGGGGCTGAAAGTGCATAACCTTTTCCTGTTACGGTAAAAACATCTAGCCCCCACTCTCTGATGGTCTGAATATGTTTATTGATAGCGGCTCGGCTCATCCCCATTAGCTCACCGAGATATTCACCTGAATAAAACTCGCCATCGGATAAGATAGAGATTAACTTCAATGGGACGGTATAATCTTTCATGCTAAAACCTCCACTGCGTTAACCTCTCCCTGGGAGGAAATAAATCGTACCTCAGGCTCAAGCCACACATTGAATTGTTCTGCAACTTTATTTCTTACATGACGAGCCAAATTAACCAGATCACAACTGGTTGCATCACCTTTATTTACCAGAACCAGAGCTTGCTTATCATGAACTGCAGCCTGACCAATTTGATGCCCTTTTAAACCACACTGATCGATCAACCAGCCTGCGGCAAGTTTTACCTCTCCATTCGGTTGAGGATAGTGAGGGGCATTGGGATGACTAACAAAAATATGTTCAGCTATAGCCGCAGGAATAACCGGGTTTTTGAAGAAGCTGCCTGCATTACCCATTACCGCAGGATCAGGTAATTTACTCCGTCTCATCTGACAAACGGTGTCAAAGACTTGCTTTGCTGTCACGACCGAGGGATCGAGACGGCTAAGATCGCCATATTCCAGGACTGGCTTCCACTCTTTCGGTAAACGTAATCCTACAGAGATAATCGCAAACCCATTCTGGTATTCATGTTTGAAAACGCTATCCCGATAGCCAAACTGGCACTCTTCAGTACTCAGGCGTACTATCTCACCCGTTCTCAGATTTAGCATTTCGACATAAGCGCAGACCTTTCTCAGTTCTATGCCGTAAGCACCGATATTCTGAATAGGCGCAGATCCGACACATCCTGGGATCAAGGCCAGATTTTCAAGACCTGAAATCTGGCGTTCCAGTGTATATTCCACGAGATGATGCCAATTTTCCCCAGCCCCAACATGAAGCATCCATTCAGATTCAGTCTCTTTGATCTCAATCCCTTTGAGCCGATTGATAAGTATTATGCCCTGAAAATCGTCAAGAAAGAGCACATTACTCCCTTCCCCCAATATCAGGACAGGTAATCCACTATGATGAGCACGCTGCCATGCAGATAACAACTCACTTGAACTTTCGATAACCACAACCTCTGTTGCAAATACCGATAAGGAGAAAGAATTAAACGATTTTAGAGATGTGACAGAATTCGTCATAGTAGCCAATACTCAGTAAACAGTTAGGCATAGTCTAACTGATTCTGGGGGATTATTGCGGGAAGTTTTCTCTGCCGA
>NZ_JSYG01000066.1 GCF_000784735.1 Dickeya undicola | reverse complement strand
GCTGGCTCAGCGTCGGGTTGCTGCGTATCAGGTAGCGGCTGTCGCTGCTGGTGTCGGCCACGAACAGCCCGTTCTGGCCGGTGGGCAGCGGGTAGTCGCTCAGTGACGGGCTGCCCAGTGCCGCCAGCGCCGCCTGCAGGTCGTCCCGCGCCTGGCCCGCCGTCCCGCCGGACGCCGCCGCGTTATCACGGGTGACGGCACGGTAATCGGCCGTCAGGCCGCCCGCCTGACCGGCCAGCGCCACGTCATTCCCCGAGCCCGGCAACGCACTGCCGCTGACGGCGGTGCCCCCGGTCAGCCCCCGCTCGGCCTGCGCGCTCACCGCACCGGGCGCACTCACGCCCTGAAGTGTGGGGGTGGCAATAGCCGGGATAAAGCCACCGCTGCCCGGCTGCAGACTGGTGTTGCTGATATTCTGGGTGAAATTAGCGGTGATCGCACCGCCCGCCTGAATGGTCGCGGCGTAGGTTTGGCCGTTAATCAGCTCACTGGTTGGTTCACCGACGGGTTTATAATTGATAGAGTAATGCTTGTTTTGTATTTCGAACTTGTCTGCCAAATCAAGTTGCTTTGTTATTGGTGAACTGCCACCCCACACATAAGCACTTTGATCATCATTAGCGAAATCATTAATCCAACTCCAGGTGCCATAAACAAACTCGACACTATCATATCGATATGTAAGGTATCGTTTTAAATCACCCGCCTGGTAGGTGGTGTTGTTAAGACTGTTTCCAGACAAGACGATGTTGTTACGTGCATAAATGGCCGATGCTTCATTGGTTAATACACTAGAAGTAATTAATGCATCATTAGCCGAATTAATCCTCGCTTCACCGCCTTGCGCTGATACCGATATCGACTTGCTTTCAAGCGGTACTTTCTGAATAGCTGCACTAGAAAAAGGTGCCAATAAATAACCCGCGGAATACTCACAATTCGCACCACTGGCTTTCCCGCCCCTGAGACAACCCGTATAAAATTCGGCTATACCCAACTCGCCTTCTTTAAACCATGTAAGAGGGACCTCAACACGTTCTCCGCCCACCCAGTCGGGCACAGCTTCAGTCTTACTTTCCCCTTCCGTCACCGTCAGCCCTTCGCGCTGGTTGGTCAGCGTGCCGGTGCGTACCGTGATATCCCCACGCTGCGTTTCGATGGTCCCCGAACTGTTCAGCACGCTGCTGCTGGCGTTGCCTGCCGCGTCACGCTGTATCCACAGGCTGTTCCCCGCCAGTATGTTGCCGAACCGGTTGATGAGGGCATCCGACAGCAGCCACAGATTGCCCCCGCCGTACAGCAGGCTGCTGTTGTCTATCAGACCGCCCGCCTGCACCAGCAGGTCACCCGCCGTCCCCACAAAGCCCCGGTTGGTGATGCCGCCCGTGGCCAGCAGGCTCAGCGGCCCGCCGCCCTGAACACTGCCGCTCGCCGTCTGGTTGATGGCCGCCGCCGACAATGTGCTGGTGCCAGTGCCCGCGACGATGCGCCCCTGCTGTGTCAGCGTACCGGTGCTGCTCACCGTCACCCCGTTGCCCTGCAGCGTCCCCGCCTGCACCAGGTCGCCGGTCACGTTCAGCGTCAGCTGTCCGCCCGCCGCCAGCGTCTGCGTCAGGGTGAACGGGTTGCCGATATCCGCCCGCAGGTTGCCCAGCGCCGCCAGCTGACCATGCTGCGCCAGCGTGCCGGTACGCAGTTGCAGGTCCCCCGCACTGTACAGCCGCGCCCCGGCCCCGTTGGTGATACCCGCCGCCTGCAGTGCCAGCCGCGTCAGCCCCAGCAGCGTCCCCCGGTTGTCCAGCTGCCCGTCGGTGGTGATGTCCAGTTGACCGGCCTGTACCGTCCCGCTGTTGCTCCACTGCGGCAGGTGCAGCGTCAGCCCGTTCGGCGTCTGCAGCGTGCCGGTGTTGTCCAGTTGCGCCGTCCCCAGCGTCAGGTCCGTGCCCTGTACCCAGCCCGCATTGGTCAGGTGTGCCGCGTTCAGCGTCAGTGCACCGCCCGACAGCAGCTGGCCGCCGCTCAGGTTGCTCAGCAGGCTGCCGCCCTGTACCGTCAGTCCGTTACGCCCCTGTATCTGCCCGCCATTGCTGACGGCAGCTGCGCGCAGGCTGACGCCCCCGTCACCCAGCAACCGGCTGCCGACCTCGCCCCGGTAGTCACCGCTAAGCTGTACCGCACTGTCGGTCACCCCCAGCAGCGTGCCCGCGTTGTGCAGGGTATCCGCCGTCAGGTCCAGCCGGTCCGACTGCCACAGCCCCTGGTTGTCCAGCGTGCCGGTGGTGAGGTAGCCGGTGCCGCCACTCAGCAACTGGCCGTCGCGCTGATTGGTGACACTGTCACCGTATTGTGCGGTAAACCCACCTAATGCGGTCAGCGTCCCGCCGTTGTCAAACTGCCGGCCGCGCAGCGTCGCCTCGCCCTGCGTGCCCATCTGCCCCCGGTTGGTCAGGCGGGCCGCGTCCAGTGTCAGGCCGCCCCGTCCGTACAGTGTGCCGCTGTTGGTCAGCGTGGTGCCGGTAAAACGCAGGGCACCCGCCTGCCACAGCCCGGCATTGTCGGCGTTATCAATGCCCAGTGTCGCCGTGCCGCCGCTCAGCAGCTGGCTGCCGTCGGTGCCGGTATAGCGCGACACCCCGTCCAGCGTCAGGGCTGCCGTGCCCTGAATGCGCCCGCGGTTGTCCACCGTCCCGGCCTGCAGCGTCAGCGCATCGCCCTGCAGCACGCCCGCGTTATCCAGCGCCGCAGCCGTGATACCGGTCACGCCGTTGCCCAGCAGCGCCCCGTCGGCGGTATTGGTCAGCGCCCCCCGGCTGGTCACGTCCAGGTGTGACAGCCCCACCAGTCGCCCGCCGTTGGTCAGCGTGCCGGTGGTCAGGTGCAGCCGCTCGCCACCCAGCTCGCCCTGTTGCGTGAGCGTGTCGGCGGTGACCGTCACCCCCCCGTTACCCACGACCCGGCTGCCTGCGCCGCCATCGTAACCCTGCGTCAGGGTCAGCGTGACGTCGTTCGCCGCCAGCAGCGTGCCGCCGAGGGTGAGGCCGTCTGCCGTGAGCCACAGGTTGTTCCCCTGCCAGCTCCCCTGACTGTTCACCGCCCCCGCCTGTACCCGCCAGTCGCCGTTGCTCAGCAGGCGGCCCGGCTGCTCGACCGTCAGCGCACCGGTCAGGCTCAGCACGCCGCCCTGCTCGGCCAGCAGCGTGCCCCCATTGCTCAGTTGGTTACCGACCAGTTGCAGGGTACGGCTTTCCAGTCGGCCGCCGTTGGTGGTGTCGTCGGCCGTCAGCCACAGCGTACCGTCGGCCGCCAGTGTGCCCTGATTCTCCAGTTGACGGCCGGTTATCCGGCTGTCACCGCCGCTGACCAGCGTGCCGGTGTTGCTCAGGCGGCCCGACCGGGCGGCCTGCTCATCCGGCACCAGTGGCTGCACCGCCCTGAGCGCGGTGCCCGGCGGGTCGCGGTCCGCTAGTGTGACCACCAGGTCACCGTCACTCTGTATCCGCCCACCGTTACGCAGGCTGTCCCCCGTCAGCTGCAGGCTGCCCGCCTGCCACTCGCCGTCGTTGGTAACTGTTGCCGCCCGCAGCACCGCCGCCCCCTGCGTCAGCAGTCTGCCGGTCCCGCCATTGGTCAGCGCCCCGTCCGCCGTCAGCGTCAGCGTCAGCGCGTCCACCCCCAGCAGCGTGCCGCTGTTGTCCAGCGTGTCACCCCGCAGCGCCAGTCCGCTGCCCTGCAGCGTGCCGCTGTTACCCAGCCGCCCGCCCGTGATGTCCCAGGTGCCGGACGACAGCAGGATACCGCGGTTATCCAGTGCATCCAGCGTCAGTTGCCCGTCGCCGCCCAGGCTCACCGTCCCCGTGTTGCGCCACTGCCCGGCCTGCAGGTGCAGACCCTGCGCCGATAACGCACCGGCCGTCTCTAACGCACCCGATGACAGCGTGACCGTCCCGCCGCTGGTCAGCGCGCCGTCTGCCGTCTGGCTGAACCCGGTCAGTACATTCACTCCCACCGACTGCCGCCCCTGCAGGACCCCGCCGTTCCACAGCAAATCACCGCTCAGCGTCACCGCGCCACCCGACAGCACGCCACCGTTCACCGTCTGCCCGGCCGCCAGCGTCAGCCCGCCGCCAGACAGCAGCGACCCGCCGTTGTCCACCCGTGTCGCCTGCACCGCCAGCCCCGCGTCCGCCGACAGTGTGCCCCGGTTGCTCAGTTGCCCCGCCTGTAACCTGACCTGCCGCCCGCTCACCGTGCCCCGGTTGTCCAGCACCGGCGTCGTCAGCCCCACCGTCCCGCCCG
>NZ_JSYG01000065.1 GCF_000784735.1 Dickeya undicola | reverse complement strand
GCAGCACGGTGACGGCGGTGACGGCGCTCAACATCGCCAGCGGGGGGCAGGTCACCAACCGCGAAGGCGGGCTGCTGAACGCGGGCGGGGCGCTGAATCTGGTGGCGCTGGGTAACCTGACCAACAGCAGCGCCACCATTCAGGGCCGTCAGGTGACACTGGCCAGCGTCAGCGGCGATATTGTCAACACCACGACGACCAGCCAGTGGCAATTTGAATCCATAAATGGACGTGAACGATTAACCCATACCGATATCGGCCAGGCCGGGCTGATAACGGCACAAAACGGGCTGACGCTGCAGGCGGGGCACGATATCGCGCTGAACGGGGCGCAGCTGAGTGCGGGCGGGCCGCTGAGTCTGGCGGCGGGCAACGACATCCAGCTGAAGGCGCTGGGCACGGTGACGGACACGGTGCGCGAGGGCGGCGGGGCTACCACCGAACGTCGTCGTCAGGGACTGGTGCAGAGCACGCTTGCCAGCGGGGGCGCGCTGAGCCTGAATGCCGGGCGTGATCTGAATGGCACGGCGGCGCAGCTGAGCGCGGCAGGCACCCTGGCGCTGTCGGCGGGGCGGGACCTGAGCCTGCTGTCGGCTGAGCAGGAGCAGTTCAGCTCGAACGCGTGGAAGCGGCACCTGGACTGGCAGCAGACGGTGACGCAGCAGGGGACGGTGCTGAATGCGGGCGGGGGGCTGAGCCTGCGGGCGGGTCAGGACCTGACGCTGCAGGGGGCGCAGGCGGAAACGGCGGGCGAGCTGACGGCGCAGGCGGGGCGTGACCTGAGCCTGCTGTCGGCGACGGAAAGCCGGCATGATTTTTTTGAAGAGACGACGGTGAAGAAGGGGTTCCTGTCGAAGACCACCACGCACACGCAGCGTGAAACGGCGCAGACGACGGAGAAGGGGACGCTGCTGTCGGGGGGGAGCGTGGCGCTGACGGCGGGGCAGGATATCAACCTGCAGGCGTCTGCTATTGCTGGAGAAAAGTCTATTGCACTGAACGCCGGTAACGATGTCAACCTGGTTGCAGGCATTGAGGAACAGTGGCATCACGAGGAGCAGACCAGAAAGAAATCCGGCTTGATGAGCAGCGGCGGTCTGGGATTCACCATCGGGTCACAGTCCAGTAAGGCCGGGTATGATGGAGCGGAAACCCGCCAGAGCGCCGCTCGCAGCGTGGTTGGTGCATCAGATGGCAATGTGGTTATTCAGGCCGGGAGAAATGTCGCCATTATTGGCAGTGACGTTATTGCCGCCAGTCAGACACCAACGGATGGGCGTCAGACAGGGAACATCAATGTTATTGCTGAAAATATTGCCATTGCCCCCGGAATAGATACCCGTGACATCACCACCCGGCTTGAAACGAAAAGCAGTGGGATAAGTGTTGCGCTAAAAGGCACTCCGTATGATAGCTATCAGAATTTACGCGATATTGCCAACGTTGACGGGGTAACACAGAAAGCCAGACTATTTGCCGGTGAAATGGCGGCGATGGTGTTTGATGTGCCGCAACTGGCCATTTCGGTCGGACGTCAGGTGAGCCAGTCTGTACAGCATATCCAGGGGGTTTACCAAAGCGGCAGTGCACTGACTGCTGCAGGCAATATCCAATTACGTGCCGCCGGCAACGGTCAGCAGAATGCGTCCGGAAAGGCGCTGAGCGGCGATATTGTCGCCTCTGGCAGCGCGATTCATGCGGGTGGTGATGTATTCCTCAATGCTGCGCGTAATATCGTGCTGCAGAGTGCCAGTGATGCCGAAGAAACCGGATTGCATTCCTCCAGTCATGGAACATCATTCAGTTTTGCCACGCCCGGTATTAGTTCAGCTATTCGTCAGATTGGCGGTGGACCTAACCACGGTGTTGGACTGGTGCCGTTTGGCACTGAACGTGCCTGGGAGAGGCAGTCAGGGGAGACTCAGGCCCAGACACCCAGTACTGTCAGTGGTCAGAAGGTGACGTTGAACAGCCAGACGGGGGATATCCGTGTCGCGGGCAGTGCGATAACAGGGGGCCGGGATGTTGTACTGCAGGCCGACAACGGAAATGTTGTCATTACCCCTGGGCAGAATCACGCCCGCAATGAAACCAGCGGCAACCGCAGTGTGATTGGCGATTTAGGCGGTGATGGATACAGCGGAACCGTCGGCTGGAGGTCAACGACCTATCATTCACTGGATGATGTCAGCCAGCAGAGTGTGCTGAGGAGCTATATACAGAGCGGTGAAGGTAATGTGCGTGTGTCTGCTGGGGAGAATGTGGCGATTGCTGGTGCCGACTTGCGTGCTGGTCAGTCCTTGCTGCTGTCCGGTCGCAATGTAACGCTTGATCCGGCAGCGGATACAGAGCATCGCACACGAGAACAACAAAGTCGCCAATATGGTGTGACAACGGCCTTATCCGGTTATGCAGTGAGTGCGGCACAGTCTCTTGAGAAGCTGTCGCAGTCAGTGGAAGACAACCGTGACCCGAGGTTAAGTGCGATTTATGCCGCGCAGACCGCGCTGAATCTGGTAACCAAAACTACAGTCACGCAAATGAACGGCTCGGCGATCAAAGTCACGGTTAGTGCCGGGGGTGGTAGCAGTCGCAGCGTACAGCAGCAAGATAAAGTCAGCCGTGAAGGCAGTACCCTGTATGCCAACGGGGATGTGCAGGTGAAAGCTGCTCAGGACATTAGCGCGACAGGCGTAGATATCCGGGGGCAAAATGTTGATCTGTCGGCAGGCCGGGCGCTGACGCTGAAGGCGGCGCAAAGTCAGGAAAGTGTGAACGGAAGTAGTAGCGGTAGCCAGTTTGGTGCTGGTGTGGGGTTTGGTCTGGGTGGCACGCAGAACGGCTTCACTATTGAACTGTCCGCCAGTGGGCAGAAAGGTCAGGAAACGGGTAGCAGTCAGAGTTATCAGTTGTCGCGGGTCACGGCCGCAGGCGCGGTAAACCTGAGCAGCGGTGATGATACGACACTGGAGGGTGCGGTGGTATCCGGTGAGCGGGTTAATGCGGATGTGGGAGGAAATCTGCATATTAGCAGCGTACAGGACAGTGCCACCTATGCCAGCAAAAACACCAGTGCAGGCGTCAACATCAGCATTTGTGTTCCGCCTATTTGTGCCGGGCAGACGGTGTCGGGTAATGCCAGCCTGAGCCAGCAGATTTTGAATAACCGTTATGCGTCGGTGACGGAGCAGAGTGGCATAAAAGCCGGTGAAGACGGGTTTGCTATCCGGGTTGGCGGACATACCCAACTGGATGGAGCTGTGCTGGCCTCGGACGCGGGTGCGGAGAAGAACCGGCTGGAGACAGGAACGCTGGGCTGGCGTGATATCGCCAATGTTTCGAATTATCAGGGGCGAGGAATAAACCTTGTCGCTTCGACGGATAGTATGCCGGTAGGCGGTTTGTTACAAAGCACCGGTAAGGTGTCAGGAACGACCCGCTCTGCGGTGGCACCGGGTACGATTATAATCCATGATGCGACACAGTCGCAGGACATCGGGCAGCTCAGACGAGATACGTTGGGTACGCTTGGGGCTGTGGCGGATGGTTTTAAGCGCAATGAGGTGGAAGACCGTCTTGCTATCCAGAAAGAGATGACCTCGCTGGGTGTGCAGGCGATGGGCGCGTATGGGGAGTATAAAAAGCGGGAGGCGGCCACCGCGGCAGCGCAGCGTCTGACCCAGGAAGGGGTGCCAGCCAGTGAGATGGAAAGCCGAATAAAGAACAGCGAGGAAGTCAGGAAGGCGGGGGAAAGTTACGCGCCGGGAAGCGCCTACTGGGCGGCGGGCACTGCACTGACGGCCGCGTTATCGGGAGGGCTGGGAGGAAACCTGAGTGGTGCGGTAAGCGGCGCGGCGGCACCGTATCTGGCGAAGCTGGTGAAGGATGTGAGCGATGGCAACGAGCCGGTGCGGGTGGCGTTGCATACGGTATTGGGTGCGTTTCTTGCACGGACACAGGGAGGAAGTGCGACCAGTGGTGCATTGGGCGGTTTCACCGCGGCGGCGGCAAGCGGGCTGATTGCGCAGGCGCTGTACCCGAAAGCGGAGACGCTGTCGGCAGAGCAAAAACAGCTGGTGGCGAATCTGGTAATGATAGCGGGCGCTGGTGTGGGCGGTATAGCCGGTGGTAACCTGATTGATGCTGGCAGTGCTGCGAACACGGCCAAGAATGAGGTGGAGAATAACTCGCTGGGCAAGGTATTGCTTGAGGGGTGTGCGATAGCGTCACCGTGCAGGACAAAGGTTGCCTCACAGTTGCTGGAAATAGGTGCGAAAGCAGGCATCGCCGGTCTGGCCGGTGTGGCACTCAAAGAGGTTGCAGACAAGATAACCTCTGATGAACTGGATCATCTCGTCACACTGGAACTGATAGGGAATAACGAGATCACTGCAAAATATCTCAGCTCACTTCAGGACAAGTATGCGCCGTCGCATACGGGGGGGGATCAACTGAATGGTGCCGGGCAATCCCTAACGAATACAGGTGGCAATCAGCAACTGGAGCCAACTGGAATACCGAGTCATACAGGAAATAATCAGTCGCAAGGTCAGGGAGTAACGAATACCGGAAATACCGATGGAGCGCCATCAACTGCCGGAAACACTACCACGACGCCGATCCCTGATGGGCCGAATAAGGATGACTTGGCGTATTTATCTGAAAAACCGTTGGGACTCGGCTCAACTGGTAGAACACAAGCAAATTCTTTACAAGAAAAATTGGCAATGGATCAAGCCCTATCTAATCCCGCTGCGGGTCGTCAATTACCAATCCCGATGACAGACAAGCGATGGCCTAAGGAGGAGGGATGGGTGAAAATGGCACAAAATATTAATGGTGTCGAAATACACTATGTGCGTAATACGAAAACGAATCAGGTCGATGATTTTAAATTCAAATAGGTAATTTAATAATGCTGGTTTTATGTAATTCAAAATCAGGAAAAGACTTGCCTGATGAAGCGAGAGTTATGGGGGAGAATGACGAAACGGAATTTTCTCCTTTAGAAAAAGGTGTGGAGTATACAGTTTATGGAATGATGTACTACCCACTCCGAACTGACTTACTCGTCTGCCCTGATGGAGATGCTCCCTTGTGGGTGCCTTCAAATCTTTTTGACGTTCTTGATGACAGGTTGCCAAGTGATTGGGGATGTGTCATTACAGAGAAAAAAGGCGGATATGCCGATTTAAGGGATGCTTTTGGAATAAATGCTATATGTGGTTATCTTGAGTTGATTAGATCATATGAGCATTACATTGGTATCCTTGAAAGAGATCCGAGTGAATTACAAAAATTTTATTCTTATAAAGATCGTTGCTAAAGAGGGTGTACGTAATTCTGTGTAACTGCCCCTGTATTAAAGGTGATCGCTCAGGCGATCACCGAACTCGATAATAAAACGGCTCATTGCCAGCCGCCAGTTCTGGATCGGCATACTCCATTTTTTTGATGCCGACT
>NZ_JSYG01000064.1 GCF_000784735.1 Dickeya undicola | reverse complement strand
GCTACTGCTACTGCTACTGCAAAAGATTTTGCTGCAACGGATATACCAAGGGAAAGCATAAGTGAAAAAATTGCTGAACTCGAACTTCGACTCAGAGAAGACAGAAGAAACGGAATCGTAGAAAAGATTCTTCAAAAAAATGTTGTACAACGGCAAAAACACTCCAGGCTTAGTGGCTGGATTCCATTCATAAGAAGGTTCATAGAGCTTCTCAGAAGCTATGGGAAGAGCATTCTTCACAAAACCCATACGACCTTATCAAAAATCCATGCAATGAAATCGTTAAACAAGTCGATTGAAATTCGTTTATATACAGTGAGTTAAAAATGTCATTTGTGATAAACACTCAACTATTGGTTATTAATTTAGATTAAGTCAAGCAAAAATTGATCGTTATTACAGATCGATAATTGATTTATGATAGTCCACGCCTATCAAGTAACAATCATCGATCGGTACAAGTGATTTTACTTTAGCCAGCCAGCCATCGAGAATCCCTACAAACAGCATTTAATCTTTCAGATTGGGATAGCTATGAAAAACGAAACTATAAAGTGCCCATTTTGCTTCAAAGAAAGCCCATTTGGTGTCCGTGTCTGCACTGGCTGTCACGCAACAATTAACTATGGTGTTGTTTCAACGTGGCTTGCTTTACTAATAGGAATTGTGCTGTTAGCGATTGCTTTCCTCATATTCGCTATCAGTCAAAGTTTTATATTAACTGTCGTTATCTATTTTTCCTCAGCAATTTTTTTAAGATTTTATTTACGTGAGAAATTTGCACACAGAGCAGTTTTCACACACCAACATTAATTTATTACAAAAGGGATTAAACATGAAAGCATATGCTATGCTTACAATCATTCTTTCTACTTTCCTATTAACCGCATGTAATAGCGAACCCAGTCAAGATGATATCTACAATGCATTTAAGAGTGTTGTAGATAAAACAAATGCCAGTATGAAAGCTTTTGATTCAAGAGTGTCAGAAAAAGACCTTTTAAAAATCGATTATGTTAAAAAAGTTAGCTGTTCCGAAGAAGCCAATAATGTTTACAACTGTATAGTAGATGCTTCTATTAGCAATATGAAACAAACAAAACCAGTTAAATTAGTGAACTCCGATGGTGTCTGGAAAGAGATACAACAATAAAAATTAAAAACTATCTGAATTTAAAGCCCCTACCGTTAGGGAGGGTGTAATTAAAAT
>NZ_JSYG01000063.1 GCF_000784735.1 Dickeya undicola | reverse complement strand
AAGGGGCGAGGCCCATGAAAATGGGCCGAGTAACGCAGCCAACACACCTGCAACTTGAAGTATGACGGGTATATACCCGTGATCATTCGGGTTACAGGGCAATACACTGCATTGCCCTTCAGCCCTGAGCCGGTCTGGGGCGGGTGCGCAGCCATGCCCCAGTAACGGGAGGATGACGGGAATAATGGTTCTTATTTATTGCTTACACGTCGATTCGAATTAAAAATCCGAAGTAGTAAGAATAGACCACGTTATTTAATCAGCCGGAAATAAATATTGCTGCTGGTTTAAAGCCTATCCCAATAGGTTCTTATTGTTTCCTCCCTTATTTTTACGCATTTCCGTCTTCCCGCTACGCAACTATTTGTCAGCGTCTAATTTGTCAGCGTCGTCTGCGGTGTTGTGACCCACGGTTGAGAGAGAGCCAGTATAATGCGGCAATGCTGCTTTCAAGACCTGACGTGGGCCTGTATGTCCGAAACTATTTCTCAACGTGTTTCCCAACCGATTCGTTTTATCATCGCACTCACGCTAACCGGCGTGCTGTCTGGCCTTGGCGGCATGTTGCTGGCGCTATTGCTCCATGCCATTCAGCATCTGGCCTACGGCTACAGTCTGGACCATGTCATCAGCGAAGAAAGCTTTTTACAGGGCGTGTCGGCGGCGGATCCCGTTCGTCGCTTTGTGGCTTTGCTGGTAGGCGGCGTGGTAGCGGGGCTGGGGTGGTATACGTTATATCGCTACGGCCGCCGACTGGTCAGTATCCCCTCGGCGCTGCAAGCGGAAAAACCGGATATGCCGGTAAAAGAAACCATTATTCACTCGCTACTGCAGATTGTGACTGTCGCATTGGGTTCACCACTGGGGCGGGAAGTCGCGCCACGGGAGCTGGGCGCACTGGCTGCCAATCATCTCAGTCGCGCGCTGCGCATGACCCCAGATGACACCCGTTTGCTGATCGCCTGTGGTGCAGGGGGTGGGCTGGCGGCGGTGTATAACGTCCCGCTGGGCAGTACACTGTTTGTGATTGAAGTATTGCTGGCACGAGTACAGATCAAGACCAGCCTGGCAGCATTGCTGACCTGTTCGCTGGCGGCGTTGGTGGCACGCACCGGGCTGGGTGATGAATACCAGTATCACCTGACGCTTCCGCTCAACGTGTCCAACGATTTAACCGTCTGGGCGCTACTTTCCGGGCCGATATTCGGGGTCGCCGCCTACGGGTTTGTTCGCCTCACCCGCCACGCCCGGCAACAGTCACCGAGAAACGCCCACATTATCATCACCAACCTGCTCAACTTCATCCTGCTGGGGTTGTTGGTGACCATCCTGCCGCAGCTGGCGGGTAACGGCAAAGGTCCAGCGGAACTGAGCTTCACCAGCCAGTTGCCGGTCATGCTGGCATTGCTGCTGTTAGGTGCGAAGGTACTGGTGCAATGGAGCAGTTTGCGCGCTGGCGCACAAGGCGGCTTGCTAACACCGGGTCTGGCCAACGGCGCACTGCTGGCGGTGGCGTTGGGCGGTGTCTGGTCGTGGTTCTTCCCGCACAACCAGCCGGGTGCCTACGCGGTGATAGGCGCGGCAGCGTTTCTGGCGACCTCAATGAAAATGCCGGTGACCAGTCTGGTGTTGATCATGGAGCTGACGCATATCAACAATGACTTCTTCATCCCCATGGCTCTGTGTATCGCTGGTGCGGTCAGCACCAACCTGCTGATTGAACGCGTGACGAGCTCATCCTGATGCGCCATCAATCGTCGTGGCCCAGTCAGGCTGGTAGCGTACCTCAAGGTGAGGCGGGTATATCAGCTTTCACTTTGATGACCTCGTCAAAATAGAGCATCGAATTGGCGATGCTCTGCCGAACGTTCAGTACCGTATTGCGCACCGCCACCAGGCGGTTGCCCTGTAGCATCACCACGAACGGTGAATTGTCCCTGACCGCCTGCTGCAATTGCAGGTAGATATCGCGCCGCATTTGTGGGTCGCGCTGAGCAGCAGCCGCGTTGGTCAACCGGCTTAATTCTGGAATAACCCACCCCAACCGGGTTGCCAACGTAGCGGGGGTATCGGGCTGATTGAGGGCGAACGCAGTGGCATTGCTGCTGGGGTCAATGTAGTCCGGCCCCCAGTAGGTGAATACCGCCTCAAAACGTCCGCGTCGCATACGCGTCCAAAGCTCACTCTCCACCACCGTCTGTACCTCGATACGGATATCGGCACGAGCAAAACTGTCTTGTAGCGCCTGCGCCACCTCGACATAGGGCGGCTGGTTGGCGACCAGCAGCGTAAACTGGCTGCCCGGCGCGATCCCCGCATCATGTAGTATTTCCCGTGCTTTCGCGACATCCAGCCGGAACGGTTTTTCCAACGCTGCGCCGTCAAACCCCTGCGGCAGGAAATTCTGGTGCACCCGAAATTGCCTTTTCAGCAGACGATTAGCAATGCCCTGATAGTCGACCAGCCAGCGCGCCGCCTGCCAGAAAGCAGGTTGGCTCAAAAACGGTGCCGCACTGTTGCGGGTGTTGAACCCCAGATAGTAAATCTTCGCCCCGGAAGCCTGATTCACATTGATGCCAGGCTGATTCTCCAGCGCGCTGAACTGGTCCGCCCCCAGATCGTAGGCCACATCGACGTCGCCCTGTAGCAACAGCAAACGGCGCACGCTCGGGTCCGCGACGTCTTTCAAAATCACCTGCCTCAGCCCGGGCTGGCGACGCGCATAGGGGTTGCTCTCCAGCAGCAATGCCTGCTGCGGCAGATAATGGCGAATCTGATAACTGCCGCTGCCCGCCGAGCGGCTTCTCAGCCACTGATTGCCAAAATCACCGTTGTCGCGGTGGCTTTCCACCAGTTTGCTGTCGACAATCAACGCCACACTGGACGAGAGCAAGCGTAAAACCAGCTCACTGCCAATATCGCTACTCCAGCGTAACTCCAACTGATGATCGTCGATTTTCCGGAACTGCCCATCAATGTTTGTCGACACCCATCCCAGTTCATTCAAAATGAACACCGGCGTTTTATTGAGTTTTACCGCCCGGGTCAGTGAATAGATGACGTCATCGGCCAGCACCGGGTTACCCGAAGCGAAGACGGCGTTGGGGTCAAGGGTAAAAATCAGGCTGTGTCCATCACGCCCTTCGCGCCAGGCAAGCGCTAGGTCAGGATTCAGTTGGGTCGGTTGATTACGATCACTCGCCACCAGCCCCTGATAAAGCGAGGCAAGACAGCTATTGCTGACAGTTTCAAAACTTTCCGCCGGATCAAAACTGATGATGCCACTCAGCGAGATCGCCACCACCAGCGTATTATCCGGCGTCAATGCCTTTACCGGCGGGCTGGCCATCAGGGTCAGCGTCAGCAGAATGGCAAACCATGCCTTCATCGTTTCTATTCCTCGGGATCACTGCATCAGCGCGAGGATCTGTTTACTAGAAATTCGCCTGCGCCGCCAGACGGCAACACAGAAAAATTCTGCTCAGCGGGGTTGCAGCCGCCCTTCCTGTATCCACACCATGCGGTCACACATGTGTGCCATCACATTGCAGTCATGACTGACCATGATAATGGTCAGCTCTTCTGTTTCACGCTGACGATTGAGCAGGTTGAGGATGCGTGCCTGCCCAACCGTGTCCAGCGCCGATGTTGCTTCGTCCAGCAACAGCAATTGAGGGCGCAGC
The DNA here is from genome assembly GCF_000784735.1 of Dickeya undicola. GTDB lineage: Bacteria > Pseudomonadota > Gammaproteobacteria > Enterobacterales > Enterobacteriaceae > Dickeya > Dickeya undicola. The sequence goes on along the minus strand of NZ_JSYG01000063.1, from coordinate 10,788 downwards.
AACAGCGCGCGCAACAGCGCCATTTGCTGGCGTTGCCCACCGGACAGTTGATGAGGGTAGTCATCCAGTAAACGACACGGCAGGCCAACCTGCGCCGCCCCTTGCGAGAGCCGTTCATCGATATCGGTCATCCCCATCAGCCGCAGAGGATCACTCAGGGTTTTACGCAGGCAGTGGCGCGGGTGCAACGACGTGTAAGGGTCCTGAAACACCATTTGCACCTGACGCCGCAACAGCGAATCGAATGGCCGACCGGACGTTACCGACCGTTCAAGTAGCGTCATACTGCCCGACCAGTGAGGGTTAAGCCCCGCGAGCGCCCATAATAGGGAGGATTTTCCGCTGCCGGATGGCCCAGTCAGCCCAAAACACGCGCCTTGTGCCACGTTGAAACTGGCGTTATGTACGACTTCGTGGCGCTGGTAGCCCTGCCAATGGGCCACACTGACTTGTTGCAACATCACCGCTATAGGTTCATGCATCACGCGGCTCCTCCGCGTTGTCTACGGCTGTTGGCAGCACCTGACCGTGGGTATGTTTGCCTGGCCGGGCCTGCCACAAGGCGCGGGTGTATGGGTGTGTCGCATCCGGCAGGTGCGAGGCCGCCAGCTCATCCACCAGTTTCCCCTGCCGCATCACCAGTATCCGGGTGCAATGGTGTACTACTAGCGGCAAATCATGGCTGATCAGCAAAAGCCCCATATGATGTTCGGTCAGCAGGTGATCAAGCAACGACAGCACCTGCACGCGTGTTTCCCGGTCCAGTGCAAAAGTACGCTCATCGATAATCAACAGATCCGGGCGGGTGATCATCGCCATCGCCAGCATGACCCGCTGCGCCATTCCGCCGGAAATCTGGTGGGGGTAGCACGTCAGTACCCCGCTAGACGCCGCCAGACCGACCGCATTAAGGCTCTCCAGCACCCGATCGCGCCTTTCAGCACGCGACAGGCTGGTGTGCAACCGCAGCGGCTCCGCCATTTGCCAGCCGATGGTGCGCATCGGATTGAGCGCGTGCTTTGGCCCCTGCATCACCATCGCCATACGCCGACCACGCCATTGCCGCCATTGCCGCGGACTAAGCTGTAGCAAATCCTGCCCGACCAGCTCAAGCCGGTCAGCTTCCATTCGGCACTCCGGCGGCAGTAACCCCATCAACGCCCAGGCCAGCAGCGACTTGCCTGCACCAGATTCACCAACCAGCGCGACCCGTTCGCGCCGCATACTGAATGAAAGCGGTTGTACCAGCGTTTGTGGGTTCCCACCATGACGCCGAATTGACAGGTTTTTGACCTCAAGCAGCAAAGATTCAGCGTTTGTCATAGCGGGGGTCCAGTCTGTCGCGCAAGGCGCTGCCCAGCAGATTAAAGGTCAGGCTGGTAAGGAAAATCGCCAACCCTGGCATGGTAGCGACCCACCACTGTTCAAGCATCACGCTGCTGCCTTCCGCCACCATCGCTCCCCACTCCGCCATCGGCGGCGGCGCGCCCACACCAAGAAACCCGAGCCCGGCTGCCGCCAGGATCATGTTGCCTGGTGTCATGGCCGCCCGTGTCAGCGCGCCAGGAAGGCACAGCGGCAGTACATGACCGTACATCAGCCGCCATCCGTTGATACCCTGCATCCGGGCGGCTGCCAGAAACTCGCTATTGCGCAGCGCCATGGTTTCGGCCCGCGCCTGACGGGCAAACTGCGGCCAGGCGGTCAACGCCAATGCCAGTGCGCCATGCAACAGCCCCGTCCCCAACACCGCCACCAGCGCCAGCGCAATCACCAGTCCCGGCAGTGCCAGCATGATGTCGGTAAGCCGCATCAGCAGTCGATCGACCCAACCACCGAGATAACCGGCCCCTACCCCTATCAGCAGCCCGATAGGAATGGTGATCACCAGAATCAACGCCACCATGATCAGCGCCGGGCGGGTGCCATAAATCACCCGTGAAAGCAGGTCACGGCCGAAACCGTCGGTCCCCAGCCAGTGTTCCGGACCGGGTGGCTGCAAACGATGCATCACATTTTGGCTATAGGGGTCGAACGGTGCCAGCCAGGGGGCGAACAGTGCCAGCAGCACCAACAACACCAATATCACCATGCAGATATTAACGCTGTTCAGCACTGATGCCTGGCGCAATGAGCGACGCGGCGGACAGTCGCTTGAGTATGCCGGTCCTCGCCTCATCGTGTTCGGGGGTCCAGCAAAAAGATCAACGCATCCGCCAGCGTATTGAGCAGGATGAAGCAGACGCCAATCAGCAACGTCGCCCCCAGCACCGCCGGGATATCAGCCGCAAACAGCGCGGTGGTCAAATAGCGCCCCACGCCCGGCCAGGAGAATACTGTTTCCACCAGTATTGCGCCTTCCAGCAGGCTGGCGTAAGACAGCATCAGCACCGTTACCATCACCGTCTGAATATTAGGCAGGATGTGAAAAAACAGAATACGCAACGGGCTGGCCCCCATCGCGCGGGCCAGTGTCACGTACTCTTTGCCGCACTCTTCCAGAATGGCGGTACGCAACATGCGAGCGATGCTAGCCATCGACACAAACCCCAGCACGCAGGCCGGTAGCCATAAATGCGCCAACGCGTTGCGCAGCATCGCCAAATCGCTTTTCCAGCCGCCCAGCAGAACAAAACCCGTCGGTAACTCCGCCGAGTACTGATAGATATCATCGAACCGTCCCGGCCCTGCGGACCAGTGCAGCACGGCATAAAACAGCAGCAGACTCAGCAGACCGATCCAGAACACGGGCACCGAATAACCCAGCAACGTAATGCCTCGGACCAGATAATCCAGCATTCCGCCAGGTTTCAATGCTGACAGCAGCGCCAGCGTGACACCGCCACTGAACCCAACCACAATCGCACAAGTCGCCAGTTCAAAGGTGGCTGGAAACGTGCGCAATAAATCCTGCAGCACGGGCTGCGCGGTGGTGCGTGAGATGCCGAAATCGCCTTGCAATAACGCGGAGAGATAATGCCAGAATTGCAGCCACATCGGCTGGTCCAGCCCCAATTGCTGACGCACCTGGCTGTAGGTGGCATCACTGGCATGTTCGCCCGCCACAGGCAACGCCTGATCGATCGGTGCCAGATGGGCTAATAGGAAGGTAAAAAGCAACAGACCCAACAACGTCAGGCACAATGAAAGGAAACCACCCAGCACTTTACCGGGACGCGCCGCAGTTCCCCATATCTGTTGATAAAATGGACTCATTGACGAAGGCCTTGTCGCCGGGAAGGCAACCCCAGGTCGTGACACGTTGCCAGCATGGTATCATCACTGTCGCCGGACGGGTATAGACAACCTCAGCCTCATAACGCGACGCCATCAGGCGCACGATTAATGCTACGCCTGACCGGCGGAGGGCCCCTGCTGTAATTCCCGCACCCGCTGTGCTAGCGCGCTCAGGCTTTCATCCGCCATGCCGTAATGTTCCAACTCTTGCTCCAGCGCGAACAGGTACTGAGCATTGGTGCCGAGCGGCCCGCTGGCGCGGGCAATCAGCGGCGCGATACTCTGTATGCAGGTGTCGGTTTCCAGCAACGGATGCTCGGGGTCGGTGACAAACACCAGTGCACTGATCGGCTTACCGCTTTGGCAGCGCAGTTCGCACCATAGCGGCCGGTAACAACCGGTCAGCATTTCACGCTTCCACAGCAGTTCCAGTTCTTCGCGCAAGGTCGCTTCAGGCAGCCGGTAGGCCAGTCCGGTGGTTTCACCACCCGGTTTCAGCCCCAGCATACGGCCAGGCTGACTATGGGTGCCGCGACCAGCCGTCAGACGCAAACAAAAGGTGCGATGCCAACCACTCAATGTCGCCACACAAGTTTCTTCGGCATCAAATACCGGATTCCACATCAGCGAGCCGTAACCGAACACCCAGACCGGGCTTTGGTCAGGGCGGGAAGCCAGCGTACACGCCAGAGACGCCGCTCGCTGCTGAGGGGTCAGCAACAGGGAATCATCAATACGGCCAAACGAGGTTTTACAATCTGCTTTCTGCAAAAAATCACGCGTCAACACTACCCACTGCCCTCACTAAATGTTTCTTACTGCGCGGCTGCATCGCCTCGTCTATTTTGGCCGATCATCAACCCTGTAATCAACGCAGGTATTGTTTATTTCTACGGCAAAATATCGCTAATCTTTATCAGAATTTTGCTAATAGCCCGATGCAATAGTGCGGAAGACATTCACGAACAGTTTCGCTCTGGTGTCATACTGTGCCACGCCCTGGCACTCATGAAAAAATAGCAATCCTGTCTTGTTTTCATATCATTCAGCTCAAAAATAATGACATTAAAAAAGAAAAATCTCGTTAAAACTCAATAAAAACAGTAAACAACAATCACAAATTCCTTTACTATTCATGATATAAAAATCAAATAATGGAAACACTTCGTTAAAACCTGAAAACGAGGATATACGCAGTGTTAAGTAACAATTTTTTGGCTCCGAAGCGGTCGGAGAGGCAGGGAAAATCATCCGGGCAACAGCGCAGCATCACACCAATGCGTCAATCCCCTCGGATGCAATAAAAACGCTTATCTTTAGACGGTATAAGGAGACTCGACCATGCCGACATCCTCCGACGCGGTGAAAACCCGTCACCATGAATACACACTGATCTTTCCGTTGCTGGCGCTGCTGACGCTGACATTGTGGGGCGATACTCGCAGCCTGCCGTTCATGATTGGCATCAACCTGTTGGCATTGGTAGGGATCCTTGCCAGTGCCTTCAGCGTGGTGCGCCACGCCGATGTACTGGCGCATCGTCTGGGCGAGCCCTATGGCTCGTTGATCCTCAGTTTGTCGGTCGTGATTCTGGAAGTCAGTCTGATTTCGGCACTAATGGCGACCGGCGATGCCGCGCCGACACTGATGCGCGACACCCTTTATTCCATCATTATGATCGTCAGCGGCGGTCTGGTCGGCTTCGCCCTGTTATTAGGTGGCCGCAAATTCGCTACCCAGTATGTCAATCTGGGCGGCATCAAACAGTATCTGATGGCTATCTTTCCATTGGCGATACTGGTGCTGGTGTTTCCTGCTGCTCTGCCAGAGGGTAACTTTTCCGTTGCGCAATCCATTATCATCGCACTGATTTCCGCCATGATGTACGGTGTTTTCCTGCTGATTCAAACCCGGACACACCAGAGCCTGTTTGTCTACGAACATGAAGACGACGGCGATGACGACGACCCGCATCACGGCAAACCTTCGGCCCACAGTTCCGCCTGGCACGCCATCTGGCTACTGGTGCATCTGGTGGCGGTAATCGGTGTGACCAAGATGGACTCGCCGCAATTGGAAGGATTACTGGAGGCGATGAACGCACCGTCTCAGTTCACCGGTTTTCTGGTGGCTCTGCTGATTTTGTCACCGGAAGGATTAGGTGCTATCACCGCCGTACTGCGCAACCAGGTACAACGTGCCATGAACCTGTTTTTTGGGTCAGTGTTAGCCACCATTTCGCTGACGGTGCCCGCGGTTACGCTGATCGCCACGCTCACCGGTCGCACACTGGATTTCGCGCTCGATCTGCCACATATCGTGGTGATGCTGTCAGTACTGGTGCTGTGCCACATTTCCTTTTCCACCGGCCGCACCAACGTCCTCAACGGCAGCGCACACCTGGCGCTGTTCGCCGCGTATCTGATGACCATCATGCTGTAATCGCCACGCCGGTATCGTCTTCTGTGATACCGGCAATACGGTGATGGGTACACCAATATTCTCTTCTTGCCTGAAAAAATCCTTTCCGTTGATTTACCGCTGGATCTACGCCAAAAAACAGGCGTATGGTATCGGCTTTGGACTGTGTCCTACCGCGACGGCTGCGCTTTTTGTTTTCGCTTCTCTGGCAACCACCGCAGGCGGCACACGCCCTGGCCGTGACGGGCCGCTGTCGACCCGCCTGTTTTTCATTGTTTGGTTCTTGTTTTCCATGAAATCACACCGAATTAACGGTATCAGACCGTTCAGCGCGCTGATTGAAGCTTGCTGGCGAGAAACCTACACGCTGTCGCGTTTCACTCATGATGTTATTGCCGGGATTACCGTCGGGATCATCGCCATCCCGCTGGCGATGGCGCTGGCTATCGCCAGTGGCGTGCCCCCGCAGTATGGACTTTATACCTCGGCGATTGCCGGGCTGGTTATCGCGCTATGCGGCGGTTCCCGCTACAGCGTTTCCGGCCCCACCGCTGCATTTGTGGTTATTCTTCATCCCGTATCCCAGCAGTTCGGCATCTCCGGGCTACTGGTCGCCACCCTACTCTCCGGCGTATTTTTGCTGTTGATGGGCCTGTGTCGGTTGGGGCGGTTAATTGAATATATTCCACTACCGGTAACGCTTGGGTTTACGTCCGGTATTGCTATCACCATCGCCACCATGCAGGTAAAAGACTTTTTTGGGCTGACCATGGCCACGGTGCCGGAGCACTATGCAGAGAAAGTGGTGGCGCTGGCGCAGGCAATGCCGACTCTGAACATCGGCGATACATTGATCGGCGCGACGACGTTGCTGGTGCTGATAATCTGGCCAAGGTTGGGCATTCGCCTGCCGGGTCACCTTCCGGCACTCCTGGCCGGTACGGCCGTGATGGGCGTCTTGTCATCGTTTTTTCACATCGATGTTGCCACTATCGGATCACGCTTCAGCTACCTGCTGGCCGATGGTAGCCACGGTCAGGGCATCCCGGCGATTCTGCCGCAGTTTTTACTGCCGTGGAACATTCCCGCGCCGGACGGCCACACCATGACGCTGAGCTGGAAAAGCCTGTCTGACCTACTGCCCGCCGCGTTTTCCATGGCGATGCTCGGTGCCATCGAGTCACTGTTATGCGCGGTGGTACTCGACGGCATGACCGGGCGCAAACACCATCCCAGTAGCGAACTGCTCGGCCAGGGCATCGGTAATATGGTGGCACCGTTTTTCGGTGGCATCACGGCTACGGCAGCGATCGCCCGCTCCGCGGCCAACGTGCGGGCTGGCGCGACGTCACCGATCGCCGCGGTGATTCATGCCTTGCTGGTGTTGTTATCTTTGCTGGTGCTGGCTCCCTGGCTCTCTTATTTGCCGCTGTCGGCGATGGCTTCCCTGCTGTTGCTGGTGGCATGGAACATGAGTGAAGCGCACAAGGTTGTCTACCTGCTGCGCCATGCACCGCGTGACGATATTCTCATACTGCTGCTGTGCATGGGATTAACCGTTCTGTTCGATATGGTCATCGCCATTACGGTCGGCATTGTGTTGGCGTCGTTGCTGTTCATGGGCAATGTGGCGCGCATGACACGACTGAGCGAGCTGCCGGGCACACTGGCGGGCCAACGGCTGGTGCTGCGCGTTAATGGCCCGTTGTTTTTTGCCGCCGCGGAGCGCCTGTTTAGTGAGTTGATGGAACGTGCCCAGCCTTACCCGACGATCGTCCTGCAATGGGATGCCGTATCGGTGCTGGATGCAGGCGGCCTTAATGCATTCCGCCATTTTGTGGAATTGCTGCCACCGGAAAAACAGTTGATCATTACCGATATCCCGTTCCAGCCGCTCAAAACACTGGCGCGGGCGAACGTCACACCGATCGCCAACCGGCTGGGTTTCTACGCGACGCTGGAGCAGGCGCTGGCGGAAACCACCCCCGTTCCCGACGAGTTAGCCTCCTGACCTTTCAGCGGATCCCGCGTTATGCGGGGTCCGATTCGGTTCACCTTAGACCTGTTCAGCAAAGCAGCCCGGATGGGGCCGTCGATGTGGCGGAACGTACCGTCAGGCATTCTGCATTCTGACTTAACGTCAACCGATGATCGCGACATGCCTGCGCTATCGCCTGCAACTGTTCGCCGGAGAGTGCATAAGGCAACCGGATATCCAGCTCGGTTACCCCATGCTGGTACGCCAGTGTAATCAGACGGGAAAGGTTGGTTTCATCGCTGGCCTGGGTAGACAGTACCTGCATCGCCAGTTCCAGCAGTTTATCTTTACCAACACGACCAGCAACCACGGGGGACTTGGTCACCATGCCGAAAATCGGCATCACGCCGTACAACGCGTCGACAAAGCGCCAGCGTTTGCGACACAACGCACCAAGATACGCCGTGTAATCAATGCACACGCATTCTCTTTCAGAGGAGCCCGCAGGCCCGGAGTGAGCCTCTTCCATCCTTTTTCTCCTTTCCGTCAACCGACCGTTGGCGTCACGCCATTTCACGTTAACCATTACAACGTAAAAAGGATTAATAAGGTATAGTATCTCTAATAATTGTAGAGCTACCAGGCAAAAGCAGGGACTTTTCTGCTGGCAATGCGATCCAGCGCACCCTACGCTTACGTCGTAGCCGCCCATGCCGTCAGACGGTGTCGGCATGAGCCATAATACGCGTTCTGTTGTGAGTAGGATGTCATGTATAAAGTTGTTTTTATTGAAGATGATCCGGAAGTTGGCAAGTTGATCGCAGCCTATCTGGGCAAACATGATATTGATGTACGTATTGAGTCACGCGGCGACAACGCGCTGGCATTCATCGAAGAACAACAGCCCGACCTGGTGTTGCTGGATATCATGTTACCAGGCAAAGATGGTATGACCATTTGCCGGGAACTACGCCCCCTCTACACCGGCCCCATCGTACTGCTCACCTCGCTTGACAGCGACATGAACCACATTCTGTCGCTGGAAATGGGTGCCGATGACTACATTTTGAAAACCACACCACCAGCGGTGCTACTGGCGCGTTTACGTCTGCATTTTCGTCAGTATGCCGCCGCGCCGCAGCCACCGGTGGAAAAAAGCGCGCCAGTGACAACGCAGGTTCAGGTGCATAAATCATTGCATTTTGGCCTGTTGTGCATCGACCCAGTCAATCGAGACGTTACGCTGGCGGATGAAAACATCGCACTTTCCACGTCGGATTTTGACCTGTTGTGGCTGCTGTCCACCCATGCCGGGCAGATCATGGACCGCGAAGCGCTGCTTAAATCGCTGCGTGGCGTCAGTTACGACGGGATGGACCGCAGTATCGACGTCGCGATTTCGCGCCTGCGTAAGAAGTTGTACGACAACGCACTGGAGCCGGTGCGTATCAAAACCATCCGCAACAAAGGCTATCTGTTCGCCCCTAATGCCTGGGAGACGCTGACGCCATGAAAAAACTGTTTATTCAGTTCTTTCTGTTGCTGTTTGCCAGTTTTTTGGTAATGACCCTGCTGGTAGGGCTGGTGTACAAAGTCACGGCGGAACGTGCCGGTCGCCAGTCGATGGATGACCTGATGAAAAGCTCGTTGTATCTGATCCGCAACGAGCTACGTTCTATTCCACCACGGGAGTGGCACAAAACCATCAACCAGCTGGACCTCAATCTGTCATTCAAGTTACACATTGAGCCAATCAGCAAATACCGACTCAGCACACAGGCGCAACAACGGCTGATTCAGGGGGAAATCGTGGTGCTGGACGACGAGTACACCTTCATCCAGCGCATCCCCCGTAGTCACTATGTACTGGCGGTCGGCCCGATTCCTTATCTGTTCTTCCTGCATGAAATTCGGCTGGTCAACCTGCTGTTTCTGGCGTTGATCGGCCTGTCGCTGGCGTTACCGGTATTCCTGTGGATGCGCCCACATTGGAAGGCGATGCTGCAACTGGAAAGTGCCGCGCAGCGGCTGGGTGACGGCCACCTGGAAGAGCGAACCCATTTTGATAACACCTCCAGCCTGTTCCGCCTCGGCGTGGCCTTCAACCGCATGGCCGACAGCCTCAACCAATTGATTACCAGCAAAAAACAGCTTATCGACAATATCGCCCATGAGCTGCGCACACCGCTGGTCCGGCTACGCTACCGGCTGGCGATGAGTGACAACCTGACCGACGAGGAGCAGGAAGCCATCAACCGTGATGTCAGCCAACTGGAAGCGTTAATCGATGAACTGCTGACCTACGCCCGCCTTGACCGTCCGCAGGTGACACTGCATCTCGAAGAGATCGATCTGTCGCAATGGCTGCACAAGCGAATCGAGGATTTTCGGCTGGTGAACGACGATAAAAACATCGAGCTGGATGTTACCGGTGATAATAACTTCGGTTACGTGGACCTGCGCCTAATGGAGCGGGTATTGAATAATCTGGTCAATAACGGCTTGCGTTTCTGTCAGCATCGCCTGCGGGTAGGGCTAACGCTCGACCAGCATACCGCCTACCTACAGGTGGAGGATGACGGGCCGGGCATTGCGCCAGAAGACCGCGCTCATATCTTCGACCCCTTCGTCCGGTTGGAAGCCGGTATCGAAAATAGCAGCGGTGGATGCGGCCTGGGGCTGGCGATTGTTCATGCCATCGTCCGCGCTTATAACGGCACAATCGAGGTAGACAGCAGCCCATTAGGCGGCGCACGCTTCCTGTTCCGCTGGCCAATTATCGAGCACAAACCCTCATCAAATTCTTCGTCTGCAAACCTTGTACAAACCGTTACACGCGGAAACCAAACACTCACAGATCGCTAGCGTATGTTCCCCTATTCTTCAGTCATCGGCCCACCCTGGGGTTCGAATTGTGAACTGGATAATGAGGAAGTTACGATGAATAAATTTTTAGTGATGATCGCAGGTGCGGCTCTGGGTCTGTCCTCTGTAGCTTTCGCAGCGGGTACGCCTGCTCCGGCAGCTGCTCCGGCCACTACTGCTACAACGACTACCGCAGCTAAAGCTGACACCACCAAAAAACCGGTGAAAAAAGTTGAGAAGAAAAAAGCTCAGCAGAAAGCCCAGGCAGCTAAAAAACACAAAAAAGT
>NZ_JSYG01000062.1 GCF_000784735.1 Dickeya undicola | reverse complement strand
GATTGTTAAAGAGCAGAATAACGTAAACCTGACTATCGCTAATCAGCTTTAGGTTATTCTCGGGAATACCCTGACCGTGTCTTTCACCCACTGTCCGTCATTGGCGTCCCCTAGGGGATTCGAACCCCTGTTACCGCCGTGAAAGGGCGGTGTCCTGGGCCTCTAGACGAAGGGGACATCACTTGTCAGCTTCGCAAGACGCTTTTGACTCTTTCTTATCATCAGACAATCTGTGTGGACACCACGCAGGCACTTCTACTCGGTAAGGAGGTGATCCA
>NZ_JSYG01000061.1 GCF_000784735.1 Dickeya undicola | reverse complement strand
AATAAATATCCTCCGGCATAGCCGGAGGTTTTTCATATGCGCCTATAAGGCTCTGTTACCAGCCGCGCCCTAACAGGCGCATCGCAATCTGACATTTGCATCCAAATTCTTTACTTACGGCCCGTAAACGGGCTACCTGGATACGGGATTGATAACTGTTCACCCAGTTTATCCTGCTCCAGTTGGTGCTTTATGTAGTCCCGGATCTTCGATGTATTTTTACCCACCGTATCTACATAATACCCTCGGCACCAAAACTCCCTGTTCCTATATTTGAATTTCAGATCACCAAATTGTTCATAGAGCATCAGACTGCTTTTGCCTTTCAGATACCCCATGAAGCTCGATACACTCATCTTCGGCGGGATCTCCACAAGCATATGTATGTGATCAGCACAGCACTCGGCTTCCAGAATCTGCACATTTTTCCATTCACACAGCTTTCTTAAGATACTCCCTACTACACGCCGTTTCTCACCGTAGAAGACCTGTCTTCGGTATTTGGGTGCGAAAACTATGTGATATTTACAGTTCCAGCGAGTGTGCGCTAAGCTCTTTTCGTCCCCCATTGGGACCCCCTTTTGATTTCTTGTTTGACCATTGCAGTTGCCAGACCGCAAGGTGTTTTAACAAATCAAAAGGGGTTTTTATATCCGCCCCAAAGCTGGAAGCTTTACGGAACCCCCAGCCTAGCTGGGGGTTTTCTATAGACAA
>NZ_JSYG01000060.1 GCF_000784735.1 Dickeya undicola | reverse complement strand
GATTGTTAAAGAGCAGAATACTTCGCAGCATACTGTCGCCAGTATACTCTGAAGTCATTCGTAAATGGTGGAGCTATGCGGGATCGAACCGCAGACCTCCTGCGTGCAAAGCAGGCGCTCTCCCAGCTGAGCTATAGCCCCATAGAATGCAACACGTAAACCTTTACCCGTAATCTCTGCTGAGACAGGGCGCGCAATAACGACGCACACCTCGGTATGCGAGCGATTTCACAACGCAGTATCAGGAGAAACGTGGTAGGCCTGAGTGGACTTGAACCACCGACCTCACCCTTATCAGGGGTGCGCTCTAACCACCTGAGCTACAAGCCTATAAGGTTTTACTGCTCGTTTACTTCATCAGACAATCTGTGTGGACACCACGCAGGCACTTCAGCTCGGTAAGGAGGTGATCCA
>NZ_JSYG01000059.1 GCF_000784735.1 Dickeya undicola | reverse complement strand
CAGTAGCAGTAGCAGTAGCAACTGTGCTGGTATCAAGTAGTAGTGAGTTGTCTCGTTCAGGCTCGTAGTCGATGAGCTTTTGAAGATTTACCCAAGAATACTTTTTGCCAAGTTGAGATGCTTTGAATGCAATACCATTGAATACGAAAGAAAATCCGTTCATTCTCCCAGTGGTAGCTATGTTAGCTGTACATGAAACTTTGAGGGTGTACGTAATTCTG
>NZ_JSYG01000006.1 GCF_000784735.1 Dickeya undicola | reverse complement strand
GTCGGGTTTCGCCACTTCTGGCTTGAGCGTCATTTTTTGTGATGCTCGTCAGGAGGGCGGAGCCTCTGGAAAAGCGCGGTTGGCTTGTCCGGCTCTGGGGGGAAGGGGGGGCTGTGCTTTTTTTCCCTGGCATCCATGAATCCCGTCCTTTTAACCCCCACCGCTCGCCGCAGTCCTGTGACCGAGCGTAGCGAGCGAACAGGCGAGGAAGCGGAATTTACCCTGCCCGTACATAGAAACCCGTTCGCACGTTACTTTCCGGTTTAGCCTTGTGTCCCGGTGCTATAGGCTGGGGCCGTCTTTCTGGTACTGTTTTTGTTTTTCCAGTACCCGTTCTTTTTCCCGCTGTGCACGGGCGTGATAGCGTTGTGCTGCTATGTCCTGTTCTGCCTGTAGAGGCTCCTGAACTGCCCGAGCTGCTGCGTTAATTCGCTGACCTGACTGCTCAAGGAGCTGACTTGCCTGTGCAGCGTCACGTTGTCCTGTAAAGTACGCTCGAACATGTCCTGCAAGGCGTTCTGCGCGCTCTCGCAGGCGTGCTGTTGCGCGTTGAATTGCTGCTCCAGCCGCTTCAAGGCGTTGAGCAAATGGGTTTCCAGCTCGGTCATCGGTCAGTACCCCAGTGGTATCTTGTAATTTTCGCCGTTCACGCCGAACGATCCCGGCCTCTCGTCGATTTTCAGGCAAAGCCGCCCTTTCTCCCCGGCGTTCGCGCACGTCGACCACTGAATTTTGCCTCCCTTCTCGGCCATCGTGTCGAGCGCCTGTTTCTGCTGTCGCAGCGTCTGCCAGTTCTGGCTGATTTGGGACTCCTGCCATGCCGACAGCCCCCAGCCGCTCAGCAAGATAACGCCCAAGACGGTCAGTGCTGTCAGGGCCGGGAACAGGATGCGGCTCCGTATAAGACTCCAGAGCAGGTCTTTTTTGCGGCGGCTGAATTCCGATGACATGGCTTCTATCTGGCGTTGCATATCGGCCTGCATGGTATTGAGCTCGGTACTCAATATGGTGTTCAACCCGTCGCGCAAAGCGATCAGCTGCTCCCGGGTCAGGTTTTGAATAGTCTCGTTCTCCTGCTGCTGCCGCTGTTTCAAGCGTTCGGCGAGGGTCAAAGTCTCGCTCATAGAGTCCTCCTTTCAGTCGCCAGCGCTGGCCGCTCTCCGGCTCGGCGACGGTGATGTAATTCTTGCCTGTCCGGGTTACGGTCAGACCCAGCTCGGCCACCTGCTCCAGTAACTGCTGCCGGTCGCTGATAAGCCCCTCAGCAGCCCGCTGTGCCAATATCCGGTCGAGCAGCTCCCGTATGTTCCCGTCGGGTTTTTCGCCGCGTCTGATGGCTTCTGCGGCGATTTTCAGCTCATGGCCGGGGGGGGCAATATCGCGCGCCCGCTGCGGGTCATCCGGGTCAGCCAGTCCGTAGCGGGCATTGATTTCACTGCGGAAGTCGTCAAAAGCCTGCCGTGCCCGGTCGCCGGGCGGGCGGATGTTGAGGCTTTTCCCGGTGCTCAGTTCCACGCGGGGCGTGACGAAGTGCAGCTCGTGATGGCCGGCATGGCTGTGGCGTACCCACAGGATGTTGTACTGGTCAGGCTCCATGCCGGCGAACGCCACGCGCTCGAACCGGTCCATGATGGCCTGCTCCCTCTCCGGCGGGAGGGTTTCCCCGGGGGCGAACGACAGGACACCGGACGTGTAGCGGTACCTGAACGTCAGCGCGTCGATTAAATCCCGGGTGGCATCCGGGGCGCCGCGCAGCACGACCGGGGGCGATGACGCCCGGCCCGGTCTGTCCGGGTCAATCATGTAATCCACGGGGCCACTGCCGCCGCCGGTACCGTGGCGACTGAAACCCACTATCACCGGGTCAGCTCCCGAATGTGGCGCTCGATGGCCATCAGGTGAGACACCACCTCAACCGCCGAGGCGGCGGATTTATGTGTGTTCACCCAGCGGGCGATCATGTTCAGGTTGGCGTTAAGGCGGTTGAGCAGGATGAGGCGCTCGCGGTCGTCGGCTTTGTGGCTGATGTTCATCCTGCCGATGTGGTCGCGCACGAGTTCTGACATGGTGAAACCTGACCTGTCGGCCAGCGCCTGCAACTGGCTGAATTCGTCGTCAGAAAACCGCACCCGGAGCATGTTTTCACGTTTCTTCATCGCACCCCCATTTACCGGCGAATAATGAATAAACAAGGCTACCCGATGTTGCTACATTTCGCTACGCTCAACGTCGCACATCGGGCCTTGCAAGGGGAGGAAAATCCTCCCCTTGACCCCACCTTACAGCGGTTATTCTGCACCCTCGATCACCGGTCAGGCATGGCTGACCGCGCTGTCTGTCTCCGGTTCAGGTTCATGGTAGGCGTGGTAAAAATCGCGGAGCTTTTCGGCGAGAAGGAAGGCGAGGATTTCGCGCACCTGGTCATGGGAGATTTCGATGAGGGCGTAGGCCAGTGCACAGCACTGGTCGAGCTGTTCATCGAGGTCGGGATTGAGGTCATTGAACAGATTCATGGCATGGTTTCCGGTAGTGGTTAGCACTTCCACCACCGGAGTTCCTACGCTCTGGTGGTGGACTCTGGCGGGGGTAGGAATACCGGCACTACCTAACCGGCCAGCCCGAAGGCTGCCCAGCCAGAGCCACCATATAGGCGTACTCAGCTAACAGCTGCGTGAGCGTAGCTGTTGATGGTAGTGAATGCCGGGTTCCTACACCCGACCGCCATGTGTGGCGGCGGGACCATTATAACCGAAAAAACGCTGTGATGGGCTGACGCGCTGCGCTTGTCCAACGCCTCACGGCCACACAGTAAACTGTGCATCCGTGAGGCGTTATCGCGTGGGAATACGGATTAAAACCGGCGTCAGGCGGCTGATCCCGGATGAAACCGGCCTCCCGCCTGTACCGTGCATAATCATGCAATGGTGGAAAAATTATCGGGCCGGATAGTGGGGGTTTTGGGGGGAGAACCGGGCGGGTTTTGACGGTTTGGCCCCCGAACTACGCGGAGGGCGTCGGGGGCGGTGCGGTGAACAGATGTTATGGTAAATTGGCCTGATCCGCAGGCAAAAAAAACCGCCAATAGTAGCGGTTTTTTACGTGTAACAGTCAGACTTCTGGAGGGAGCTGACCCTGTGGCTGAAACTGAGGAATATTCAGTTGCAAGTGCAGCAAAATGCCTAATCCATTTCCAGTTTCTAAAGCATTTGACCAGCCAATAGATAACGCTTCACCAATAAACCAATCCTTTGCCCGTTGGCAATAATTTGCTACTGGAGTTTCTGGATTTGATTGATTGTAGAGGCTTACTACGAGATCTCGTGAAGCTAAAAAGGTTGGATTACCAACAGTAACATTGCGTGGATCTGGGAAGTTGAACGGTCGTCCCATTTGAGGTGTAGTCATGTTTTTTCCTGTTTTTATCTATTCGTTTCGCATGATGCGACGGGCTTTGCTAGCACCGCTTAATGCAGGTGTGGGTAAAGCTAATAAAAAACAAGTAACCACATGGTTGTGTGTATGTTTTTTGTTCAATTGATTGAGTTCAACATTCGGGTGTTATGGTAAATGACCTATCTTATTCAGCGTATCGAGCGGGGGTTTTGGCGTTGACCAACAACGGCCAGAATGGTGACTCGTTGCTTAGTATCATCCACTTCGTATAGCACATGCTGGCCGAGCTGGCTGATGCGACGAACTCCAATACCATAGCGTTCATCCAACTCATACAATCGAGGGAAGTCGGCCAGTTTGTCAGTAGAGTTCAAGATGCGTTCCGTCACGTAATTAGCGTCCCAGATAGAGGCATTTTCGGCCAGATATTCAAACAACCCGGCTACGTCCTCCACCGCGTTCTCTGCCCAGTCTATTTCATACCGCATCACGCTGTTCTTTCAGTTCATGATGTCGTGCTTGCAGTCTCTGGCGCACCTGTTCGGTGGTCATGCGTGGTCGAGTGTCAGCACGAGCTGCCGCTACCTTGCCGCGTATCCATTCGTCATACTCGGCTTGTGCCAGTTCTTCGTTAGCCAGTCGTTGCAGCAATGCAGCCTTATCTGCACCGCCAGGTATAATACGCGGCAGACTCTCAGCCAGTTCGCGCAGAAAGTTGGCGTTTTCATAATGGGTGCTGTTGCTCATAGCTGTAGCTCCTGATTCCCAGTGTGTTTCAAAGAGAGTTTAGCAGTGAGGGCTTTATGGGTCATGTGCTTATTGGACGTAATTCTCTGCTATAGAAGTATAGATAATACTCCAGCTATGTGTGCTAAAGTTGATATAGAATAAATGTGTTTTTTGTTTTTAAATCAATAATTTGTTTTAACAAGGAAAGTGTCATGTCATATGTTATTTATTTGACGTTAGAAGGCGAGCAGCAAGGATTGATATCCTCAGGGTGTTCTACACTTGATTCAATAGGAAACCGTTATCAGAGTGGGCATGAGGACCAAATACAAGTCTTAAGCCTGAATCATACGATCACTAGAGAGGATAATGTTGCTCATCATCCAATACAGCTCACTAAGCCTATAGATAAGTCTTCCCCATTACTTGGCGTTTCCGTTACTTCTAATGAGTCACTCACAGCAACGTTCTACTTTTATAGAACTAACCAAGCTGGGCAGTTGGAAGTTTTTTATGAGTTGAAGTTGACTGGTGCAAGGGTTGTGGCTGTATCATCAACATACCCACACTCTATTAATAATATAGACTCTATTCCTTTTGAAGACGTGATGTTGAAATATAATACTATTTCTTGGTCACATAAAGTCGCTGGTACATCAGGATATAGTATTTGGGGTTAGTTGAAAAAAAAGCCAATTATTTATCGATTGGCTTTTTAAATATAGAGTGAATCTTGTTTGAAATAAATGATATTAGGAATGCCATTAGTAATATTAAAAATAGAGATGTGAAAAAGCTGACGTTATCAGATCCCCACTCTTGAGCGTAATCTACCAACCCCAAGCCATTGGGTGATAATAGTTGATATGCGAGGTCTGATATCGTTCCTATTGCATAGCTTACAGGAGGGGTGTAACGTGTTATAAGAATTGATATTGATATATAAATCAATGGTTTAATTATTTTATTTATTGCATTTTTCAAAGTGAGACTCTCCGATAACATCTATTCTTCCGTAAGCCATCAATCCATTTTTTGAGGCGGAAACTTTAATTTTTCTGGTTTTTAATAGAGCGTTTCTGACCACGATGAAGTCATTAACTTTAAAGAATGTTATACACCCCCATGACTCACCTGAACCATCAGGTCTTAATGGGTGCAATCTAAAGTTTCCACGGCGGACTCCATTGGTTGTGGCATGGTCGTTTAGTGTTTTTGAGTTATATAGGCCAAACCATTCATTATGATTTGTACCAAACCATAAATCTGCGCCAAAATTTCTTATTTTATTCCCAAACGTGCTCGGTGGTCTGTCTACAATATAATATTGTCCAACTGGGATTGGTCCTTGATCTGGTATGTTTGTACAATTTGGATTGTTTATATAGCTTCCTCTTCCGCTTAGAACGTCAAACTTACCAAGTCCATAAACATGAAGTATGGCTTTGCCTCCAGTTAATGCCCTATTATCGTATTCCATCCTCATTAGTATCATTTATTGAAGTCCTTTTTCTTTCAACAATACGTGTTACTTTTCGTCTTATAAGTAATTATTTTGTACAAGCAATGCAAGGATCCTCTTGAGATCCTTTGCTGCTGCGCGTAATCTCAGGCGCTGTAAACGAAAAAACCGCCTTGCAGGGCGGTTTTTCGAAGGTTCTTAGAGCTACCAACTCTTCGAACCAAGGTAACTGGCTTGGAGGAGCGCAGTCACCAAAACTTGTCCTTTCAGTTTAGCCCTAATCGGCGCACAACTTCAAGACTAACTCCTCTAAATCAGTTACCAATGGCCGTTGCCAGTGGCGATAAATCGT
>NZ_JSYG01000058.1 GCF_000784735.1 Dickeya undicola | reverse complement strand
GAATTACGTACACCCTCTTTTCTTTTACGTTTTGATTATTAATACATTAATTATTTTTGTGTATTTGGCATATTTATTGCTGCCTCTTCCCCGGTGAACAGCCTGGATATCCTGTCACACAGATCTTCTTTTTATCACCCTGTATATAGCGTCATTTCATCGCTGAAATGTGATGCTTATTTTTGAAGAGGCGATCATGAAGAACAAATTTTTCAGATTTACTGTTGCAGCGGTAGCCGTATCGTCTTCACTGGCTTCGGTGGGGGCGTGGGCAGATGACATCAAGATTGGCGTGGTATTGCCCCTGAGCGGTGCATTGAGTGGTTACGGTCAGCCGTCCCTGAAAGGGCTGGAGCTGATTAACGGCATCGATACCAAACTGAAAAACGGTGACACCATCAAGCTGGTGGTGATTGACGACAAGAGCGACAAAGTGGAAGCGGCCAACGCCATGCAGCGTCTGGTGTCCAGCGATAAGGTGGACGCGGTGATCGGCGAGGTAACCTCCACCAATACGATGGCGATGACCAAGATGGCGGAAGATACCAAAACGCCGCTCGTCTCGCCGACCGCCACCAACGACCGGGTAACCAAAGGTAAAGAGTACGTCAGCCGCGTCTGCTTCTCCGACAGCTTTCAGGGCGTGGTGGGGGCTAATCTGGCAACGCGTGACCTGAAAGCGAAGAAAGCCGCCATCATGTTCGATAGCAGCAATGACTATTCGGTCGGGTTGGCTAAATCGTTCCGCACCCAGTTTTTGAAAAACGGCGGCACCATTCCGATTGAAGTGCAGGCACCTGGCGGCAGCAAGGACTTCAAAGCCCAACTCTCCACCATCAAATCGCACAATGTGGACATGATCTACATGCCGATTTACTACACCGAAGGCGCGCTGATTGCGGTGCAGGCTAAGCAGCTCGGGCTGAAGGTGCCGGTAGTCGGCGGTGACGGTCTGGCGGCGGACCCGGTGTTCTTCAAAATGGGACAGGACGCGGTAGAAGGCTGGATGACCACCGACTACTACTCGCCGAACGCCAAGGAGCAGACGCCGGAAGGCGAGAAGTTCATCAAAGCCTGGACCGCCAAATACAAGGAACCGACCCACACCTGGGGAGCGATGACGGCGGATGCCTACAAGATGATCGTCAACGCCATGAACAGCTGTAGCGATCCGCACGATCGCGTTTGCGTCAACAAGGCGATCCGCGCCACCAGCAACTTCACGGGGATCACCGGCACCCTGACCCTGAAAGACGGCGACGCTATTCGTCCGGCGGTGATCAACGAGGTGAAGGGCGGCGAGATGGTGTTTAAAACGGTGATCAATCCGTAATTGCTACAGCTAAGGATGACATGATGGATCTTGCCGTTTTCTTGCAGCAAGTGGTCAATGGCATGAGTCTGGGTAGCATGTACGCGTTGATCGCCATTGGTTACACCATGGTGTATGGCGTGCTGCGGCTGATCAACTTTGCTCATGCCGATATCATGATGGTCGGGGCTTTTATGGCCCTGCTCAGTTCCACCATTGTTGGGCTGCCCTTCGGGGCAGCTGTGATCGTTGCCATTCTGATCGCTGCATTATTGGGGATCGCCATCGATCAAATCGCTTATCGCCCGCTACGGCAGGCGTCCAAAATCTCGATGCTGATTACCGCCATCGGCGTCAGCTTCTTTCTGGAAAACCTGTTCAACGTGGTGTTCGGTGGCAGCCCACGCTACTTCGAGGCACCGCCGTTCTTCAACCAGACCATCAATCTGGGGGCGATTGTTGTCACCAATGTGGCCTGGATCGTCCCGCTGATCACACTGATGCTGCTGGCGATGATCCTGCTCATTCTGTACCGCACCCGGCAGGGAATGGCGATCCGCGCAGTGGCGTTTGATGTTAACACTGTGCGGTTGATGGGCATCGACGCGAATCGGGTTATCGCTTTTGTGTTTGCGATCGGCAGCGCGCTGGCGGCGCTGGGTGGTGTGTTCTACGCCATCAGTTATCCTTCCATTGATCCATTGATGGGGGTGTTGATCGGTCTGAAAGCCTTCGCAGCGGCGGTGCTGGGTGGTATCGGCAGCGTGACCGGGGCGGTACTCGGCGGTTTTATCCTTGGGTTCACCGAAGTAGTGGCGGTGGCACTGTTTCCAGAGTTGGGCGGTTACAAGGACGCCTTTGCCTTTATGTTTTTGATTCTGGTGCTGCTGTTTCGGCCTGTGGGCATCATGGGCGATGAACGACTGGAAAGGAGCCGTTTCTGATGAGAATGCCGCAGACTTCCCCGGCAATGTGGCTGGGGTATCTTGCCGTGTTTGCGTTGGCGCTGCTAGCGCTGGCCGGGTTGGATGCGTTGTTTGACGATTACATCGTGCGCATCTTCTGTAACCTCTTCATTTTTATGATTCTGGCAGTCAGTTATAACCTGATTAACGGCGTCGCCGGACAGTTGTCACTGGAGCCGAACGGTTTTGTGGCGATCGGCGCTTACATCACAGCACTCCTGCTGCTGAGTGCAGACGCCAAAACCGACATGTTTGAGATGACGGCACCCAGCCCGTTAATTCTGGCGGTACACGCGTCATTCCTGCCTGCGTTGGTCATCAGCGGACTGTGTGCGGCGGTGGTGGCGGTATGCCTGTCGTTTCCGGTCTTTCGGGTGCGCGGTGATTATCTGGCGATCGTCACGCTGGGGTTTGGCTTCATCATCAAGATCTTCGCCATTAATAATCCACAATTCACCAACGGCGCTATCGGCCTGAATGAGATCCCGCAAGTCAGCCACATTCTGTACTGGTGCGGTTTTATCGCGTTGGCGGCGGTGCTGTTCATCCTGCAAGCGGTCTACTCCAAATACGGCCGCGCCATGAAAGCGGTACGTGACGACGAGGATGCCGCCATTGCGATGGGCATCAACACCTTTCGCATCAAGACCTGCGCTTTCGCCACCAGCGCCTTTTTCGAAGGCATCGGCGGCGGGCTGCTGGCGTCGCTGTTGACCATCATCTCGCCGGATCTGTTCGACTTCATGCTGACCTTCCAGTTGCTGATCATCATCGTGCTTGGCGGGTTGGGCAGCACCACCGGTGCCATTCTCGGCACGATCATTGTGATCGGCAGCGGCGAGTGGCTGCGCTTCCTCGATCAACCGCTAACGCTGTTCGGCCAGGATCTGGGCGCACATCCGGGGTTGCGCATGGTGGTGTTCTCGCTGGTGCTGCTGGTGATCATGCTGTTTGCCCGTGAAGGGTTGTTAGGCAAGCAGGAAGTCTGGGATATCCGCAGGAGAAGCGCGAATGGAAAATAACCCGTTATTACGCGTTGAGGGCGTCACCATGCAATTTGGCGGGCTGCGCGCCATCGATAGCGTCGGCTTTACGATCAATCCGGCGGAGATCTTTGGGTTGATCGGCCCTAACGGTGCCGGTAAAACCACGATGTTCAACGTGATCACCGCCAACTATAAACCGAGCAGCGGCAACGTCTGGCTAGATGGGCAGCCACTGTCCGGGCTGAAGCCCAATCAGGTGGTCAACCGCGGTATCGCTCGTACCTTCCAGAATATCCGCCTGTTTCCATCGATGACGGTGCTGGAAAACGTACTGATCGGTCTTGACCGTTTTATCCCGTACTCGTTTCTGGAAGCCGCGCTGCGCATCGGCCGCTTTTTCCGCGCTGAGCGACAGGCGCGGGAAACCGGCATGGCGTTGCTGGAATACATCGGCATTGCCGAACACGCGCATTCGCTTGCCACCAACCTCAGCTATGGCAACCAGCGCAAGGTGGAAATCGCCCGTGCGCTGGCGACCTCGCCCAAGCTCTTGTTGTTGGATGAACCGGCGGCCGGTATGAACCCACGAGAGACAGCCGAGCTGGCGCAACTGATTTTCCGTATGCGTGACGACTATGGCCTGACGGTGTTGTTGATCGAGCACGATATGTCGTTCGTCAACACGTTGTGTGAACGGGTGATGGTGCTGGATTACGGCAAACCGCTGTTCAGCGGCACGCCGCAGCAAGCGGTGAATCACCCTGAGGTGATCGCCGCCTACCTGGGGGACATCGATTATGCTTAAAGCCAGTGACCTACAGGTGTTTTACGGGCTGATTCAGGGGCTGAAAGGCATCGATCTTGAGGTCAACAACAGCGAAATCGTCACCCTTATCGGCAGTAACGGTGCCGGGAAAACCTCGACCCTTAACGGCATCATTAATCTGGTGAAATCCACCGGGACGGTCGGTTTCCTCGACGAGGATATTTCCCACAGCCCAACGCATCAGATCGTGCGTAAAGGGCTGGCGCTGGTGCCGGAAGGACGCAAGGTGTTCACCAATCTGACCATTGAAGAAAACCTGCGCATGGGCGCTTACAACAACCCGGTCAATTTCGCCTATCTGCGCGACAACATGTACGCGCTGTTCCCGCGTCTCAAAGAGCGGCGCAGCCAGATGGCGGGCACCATGAGCGGCGGTGAACAGCAAATGCTGGCGATCGCCCGCGCGCTGATGAGCGAACCGGTGCTGCTGATGCTGGACGAGCCAAGCCTGGGGCTGGCACCCAAGGTCGTCGGGGAATTATTTTCAACCATCAAGCAGTTGCAGAGGGAAGGCATCACCATCCTGCTGGTGGAGCAGAACGCCACCGCCGCATTGAAAATCGCCGATCGCGCCTATGTGCTGGAAAACGGGCATATTGCACTGCACGGCCCGGCGCAAGACATTCTCGCCAATCCAGAGGTGAAACGGATGTATTTGGGGGGATGATATACAAAAGAGTGCGCCGTATTATGTCGGCGCACTTGCCTGGCCGAACGCTCTGGTTTAGTTTATGCCTTCCAATTGTCTCTTTCCATATGAACTGCTTGGGATTGAAATAATTACTGTACTTAAAAGGATAGGTAAGAAGGGTATGAGAATATTCATCAGGATGGTTTTTATTTTATGTTTTTTTATATTCTATTCTTTTAATGTAAGTGCTTATGCTCTCTCATTTGTTGATTTTAAAAGCAATCAATCGATTGAGGCAATCGTAAAAAATGTACCCAAAATATCGAAAAAATATCAAATTAAGCATGGCGATGCGGAGGGGCCAGGTAAGCAGGTGACCGGTGTATATTTTGAAAACACTACAGATATTAATACGTTAAGGAACTATGTTAAATCATTGGGTTTTATAATTAAGATAGATGACGGCTACCGAGAAGTGTGGGAGTCACCAGATAAAAGTAAGTTTATTATACTTTCCGTTAATCGTGAGGATAATGCTACTTATTTTGAGGTTTTGTTATAAAATCACTATTGTTCTTTACTGATTTTATAATTAACGATAAATTTAGGCTAACGTAAGATATTTTGAGAAGAGGGTGTACGTAATTCTGTGTAATTGCCACCCTATTAAAGGTGAGCGCTCAGGCGATCACCGAACTCGATAATAAAGCGGCT
>NZ_JSYG01000057.1 GCF_000784735.1 Dickeya undicola | reverse complement strand
CAAAAAAATGGAGTATGCCGATCCAGAACTGGCGGCTGGCGATGAGCCGCTTTATTATCGAGTTTGGTGATCGCCTGAGCGCTCACCTTTAATAGGGTGGCAATTACACAGAATTACGTACACCCTCCCTCTCAGATATCTCACTTGTCTGCAACAGGCCCCATGACAATCGGACCTGCTGCACCATCTCACTCAGTGATTTGCCATTTCGGCGTACTAATGGCTGTTCTTTAACTCAAACAACCATCGTATTTTTCATATTTCGTTCTTCTGTTGGTTAATGCTCCCCCATCAGCTTTACCACTTCGTCTGGCTTATCATGCACACCAAAGCGGTCAACAATGGTTCGGGTTGCCTCATTCATTCCCCTGATGTCAACTTGCGCTCCCGCACGGCGAAATTTGATCACCACACTATCCAAAACACCCACTGAGGTAATGTCCCAGAAATGCGCGTTTGTCACGTCAATCACCACATGCTTCACTGCTTCACGGAAATCAAAATGACCAGAGAATCGGTCAGATGAGGCGAAAAAAACCTGACCCGTTACGGTATAAGTCCGGGTGTCGTCCTTCATTTTTGAGGAAACCGTCATGAAGCGAGCCACCTTGGTCGCGAAGTTCAGTGAAGCAATCAGCACACCGGTCAACACACCGAATGCAAGATTATGCGTCGCCACAACGACAGTGACAGTAGCCAACATCACTATGCTGGTTGAAAAGGGATGAGTGCGCAAATTGGCGATAGAACACCAGGAAAATGTGCCGATAGATACCATGATCATCACGGCAACCAGTGCTGCCATAGGAATTTGAGATACCCACTGCCGCAGGAAGAGGATGAGGCAAAGCAGCACGACACCTGCAGTCAACGTCGAAAGGCGTCCACGCCCACCTGATTTCACGTTAATAACTGACTGACCTATCATCGCACACCCTGCCATACCACCGATGAATGAGGTACAGATATTGGCAATACCTTGTGCTTTACACTCACGGTTCTTGTCACTCGACGTGTCGGTCATGTCATCGACGATAGTGGCGGTCATCATTGACTCCAACAGTCCGACAACGGCCAGCCCTGCCGAGTAAGGCAGTATTATCAGCAATGTTTCAATGTTCAGCGGAATGTCAGGGATCAGGAATACCGGCAAGCTGTCCGGTAGCTTACCCATGTCACCTACAGTTCGAACATCCAGATGTAGCCACATGGAAATGGCGGTCAGCCCGACAATGCAGACCAGCGGCGATGGAATCGTTTTATTGAGGTATGGGAAAAGATAGATGATGCCAAGCCCGGCGAGAGTAAGCGCATAGACGTGCCAGGTGACATTAATGAGTTCAGGCAACTGAGCCATAAATATCAGGATAGCCAGTGCATTGACAAAACCGGTTACTACCGACCGGGAAACATAGCGCATCAAGCTACCCAGCTTCAGATAACCAGCTGCAAGCTGGAAAAAGCCAGTCAACACGGATGCAGCAAGCAAATACTGCAGGCCATGATCTTTAACGAGCGTCCCCATGAGCAGTGCCATCGCGCCTGTTGAGGAGGAGATCATCGCCGGACGACCACCAAAGAAGGCCATAACGATAGGGATACAAAATGCGGAGTAGAGCCCGACCTGCGGATCGACTCCCGCAATAATGGAAAAGGCGATCGATTCAGGAATAAGCGCAAGCGCAACAACAATACCGGCGAGTACGTCACCACGGACGTTACCCAGCCAGTCCTTACGCGTCGAGGACAGCAACATAGAAGACTCTCAGGTTTAAAATATAGTCAGCCCTTGGGGCACAAAATTTACGAACGAGAAAACACATCCGCAAACGGGATGCTTTTGAGTACACGCTGAGGTTTACTCAGTGCGACAAATGAGGGAGGCAACTCAGGGCGGCGTAATACGCATGATGGTGTTTTGATGACTCCTGTATGACTGGTTTCAGCATCGTAGGGTTAGTAAAGCCTATATTCTTTGGGGTTATGGCAAACACCACCGCCCAAAAAAAGGACTTGTACTCTACACGAAAGATAGAGGGGGTCAATTGTAGTGGTCCAATAAATCAGGCCCCTGCAGGGTTTTGAGCGTAGCGAAAAGTCCTCATTGCCTTCTTTTTATCTATACCCTAAATAATTCAAGTTGCAGGAAGGCGGCAAGTGAGTGACAAATTCGTTGGGAACGAATTTGACCAGCCAACGGCTGGCCTCTGGTGAGAGACAGGATGTCTCTCATGCTTACTCAGGTAAGTGATTCGGG
>NZ_JSYG01000056.1 GCF_000784735.1 Dickeya undicola | reverse complement strand
TAAGAGGGTGTAATTAAAATTGTGTAATTGCCTGTTTTTGATATGTTCACTCCAACAGCGGAGACAGGCAAAATATGGACGAAAAGAAACTCAAAGCCCTTGCGGCTGAACTGGCTAAAGGCCTTAAAACCGAAGCAGACCTCAACCAGTTTTCACGTATGCTGACCAAACTCACCGTCGAAACAGCACTCAATGCTGAGCTGACTGACCATCTCGGGTATGAGAAAAATGCGCCTAAAAAAGGGTCTAATACCCGTAACGGCTACTCGTCAAAAACGCTGCTTTGCGATGACGGCGAGATTGAGCTCAGCACGCCGCGTGACCGCGAAAATACCTTTGAACCTCAGTTGATTAAGAAAAACCAGACGCGTATCACCCAGATGGACAGTCAGATTTTATCCCTGTACGCCAAAGGTATGACGACACGCGAAATCGTCGCTACGTTCCGGGAAATGTACGATGCAGATGTGTCGCCCACGCTGATATCCAAAGTCACTGATGCGGTTAAAGAGCAGGTGACAGAATGGCAAAGCCGACCACTGGATGCGATTTATCCCATTGTTTATCTTGACTGTATTGTTGTCAAAGTCCGACAAAACGGCAGTGTGATAAACAAGTCGGTCTTTCTGGCGCTGGGTATCAACACCGAAGGCCGAAAAGAGCTGCTGGGGATGTGGCTGGCCGAAAACGAAGGGGCGAAGTTCTGGCTGAATGTACTGACCGAACTGAAGAACCGGGGACTTCAGGACATCCTGATAGCCTGCGTAGACGGCCTGAAAGGTTTCCCGGATGCGATAAACAGCGTGTATCCGCAGACCCATATTCAGCTCTGCATTATCCATATGGTGCGCAACAGCCTGAAATACGTCTCGTGGAAGGATTACAAAGACATTACCAGCGGATTGAAAGCGGTGTATCGGGCGCCTACAGAGGAAGCGGCGCTGATGGCGCTGGATGCATTCGCGGGTGTCTGGGATGAAAAATACCCACAAATCAGTAAAAGCTGGCGTACACACTGGGAAAATCTCAATACATTCTTTGGCTACCCGCCCGACATCCGTAAAGCCATCTATACGACGAATGCCATTGAATCGCTGAACAGCGTTATCCGCCAGGCGATAAAGAAACGCAACGTGTTCCCGACGGACGACTCGGTGCGGAAAGTGATTTATCTGGCGATAGAGTCGGCATCAAAAAAATGGAGTATGCCGATCCAGAACTGGCGGCTGGCGATGAGCCGCTTTATTATCGAGTT
>NZ_JSYG01000055.1 GCF_000784735.1 Dickeya undicola | reverse complement strand
GCCGGGTGACACAGCGCGGCAGTCAGACGTATCAGTACGACGGGTGCGGTCGGCTGTCGGTGAAACGGGAAGTGCGGCCGGGGTTCAGGGCGAAGGAGACGCACTTTACGTGGGATGCGCAGGACCGTCTGGTGGGGGTGAGTTTGCCGGACGGTGCGCGATGGCGGTATGGTTACGATGCATTCGGCCGCCGAATCAGCAAGGTGCGCGAGGGCCAGGTGCCGTCGGCGCAGGCGGTAGCGCGGGTGGCGTACCGGTGGGACGGTGACCAGCTGTCGGGTCAGACGCAGTACCGGGTGGACGGCAGCGTGGCGCGGGCGGTGCAGTGGGTGTACGAGCCGGGGAGCTTCCGGCCGCTGGCGCAGGTGGAGGCGCAGGAGCAGGAGGGAGAAACCCGGCTGCACTACATCGTGACGGACCTGACGGGGACGGCGCGTGAGCTGTGCAGCGAGGCGGGCGAGGTACACTGGCGTGGCGAGCAGGGGCTGTGGGGGCCGCACCGTGAAGACCGTCGCCCCATCCCGCTGCGGCGCTGGCTGGGTGACGCGGCCAACGAGGAGGTATACTGCGAGCTGCGTTATCAGGGGCAGGTGTGGGACGCGGAGACGGGGCTGTATTACAACCGTCACCGTTATTTTGACCCTGAAAGCGGGCAGTACCTGTCGGCGGATCCTTTGGGGATTTTAGGAGGCATCCGACCGCAGGGGTATGTGCATAACCCGATGGAGTGGGTGGATCCACTGGGGCTGGTTGGGTGTCCAGAGGCTAAGTTAAAAGAACGTGGCTTTACGGGTGTAGTACGAAATGAAAGAGGTGGTTTAGATTATTCTAATAGTAATGCGCTCTATAATAATCCTGAGCGTCTTAAACCCGATGGAAGCCCTGCTAACCCGATAGTGAAGATAAAATATACTGGTGATTATCAGGGCGATTTCAAAGCTGCGAGTCAGGCTGGGTTTGGGCAGAATTCAACTCCTAGCTTAAATGGAAACAGTTATGTTTGGCACCATTTAGATGATTATGACCCTAAAACGGGAATGGGGACAATGCAGTTAGTAAGAACTGATGCACATAATGGGATTTCTCATGTTGGTGGTGTAAGTCAGTATCAAGCTGCTACAGGGGAAAAATATACCTTTAAAACATGGTGAGGATTAAATATGGCTGAACTTATCTCTCCTCAAAAAAAATTAACCGTTCAAGATGTGAACGATTTTGAATCTATGTTCTCGGTTTCTATTCCTGATTCCTTTAAAGAACATTATATTAGGATTAATGGTGGTTTCGTTTCTGAATCGGATGTTGAAGCTGAGTTATGGGGGTTGCCTGTAAATGGATTTAATCCTATTAAGTATGGACAGGTAACTATTGAAAAACTAATTGAAGATATCCAAGAAATAGAACCTGATGATGAGCAGTATGGTGCCTGGGGATATAAGGAATTTGTACCTTTTGCTTATGATTTTGGTGGTAATGTAATCTTTATCTCATTGAGGGATGATGATTGGGGTGAAATTTATTTATATGCCCAAGATGGTGGTAATATTATTCATATTGATACATCCTTTACTTCTTTCTTGAAGCGTTTTTATAAAATCAATTAATGTTATTTGGAAAGAGAGAAAATAAAAGCCGGAAGCGATCCAACGATCCTTCCGGCTTTTTTCTATTTAGCTGCCAGCGTGATTACGCCAGCATCGCACCCGACTCAGCCCGGATCATGATCCGACCGGGCAGCGCTTCAATGCTGAACGGTGGGGTGAGTAAGCCGCTTTGGGTGAGCCAGTCACCTGCCAGCGTCAGTTCACCGTTGTCACTTACCCAGTCCGCGCCTTCTGTCTCGCTGCCATCCAGTTCGGCCACCAGCGCGGCGATATCGGTGTCATCGTCCAGCCGGGTCAGCATCAGCCCGTTACGGTACAGGCTGATACGAAACAACGCCCCGGCGGTAAACCCGGCCTGTGCCAGCGCGGTGCCGTTCAGGGTCAGTTCGGGCAGGTCACCTGCTTGCCACGCGATATCAATGTCGATGCTCATTGTACGCCCCCAATATCCAGTCCGCCGGGAAACCCGCTCAGCCACCGTGCCACCGCCTGTTCATCAAACGCGGCAACACTGAGTGCGTGCAGGTCCTGCCACAGTGAGCGGATATCCTGCGTGGTGATGACAATGCAGCCGGGCATCACGCGCAGCTTCAGCGGCTGCCCGGTGCGGAACCCGGCTTCCTTCAGCCAGTGGCCTGCCATGGTGATGGCGGGAGTGTCGTGGTTGCCTTTAACCGGTCGATAGCCGACGCGGGTAAAGCGCTCATGTTGAGAGATTTTAAAAACGGTGGTGTCTGGCGTAGAATGCGCGTCAGCCATGGTCAACTCCTATTTAGTTGCTTGTGGTTAGTCGTGCGGGTGTGTTGCGAGCACGCCTGCACGGCGTCAGTTCAAACTCAGCGTAATAAGCGCTTTGCCTGATGTTTTAAAATCATGGCGTCGAGAACGGACGTTACCGTCTTCAGCTCGTCCTCATCCATCTGTCTGATGGCTTCAAACTTCAGTTTCAACTCATCCTGTGGCTCACGCTCGCCATCCTCAAAAATCAGCCAGTCAGTCGACACGTTAAAGGTAATGGCTGTGCGTTTGAGAATATCTAAAGAGGGCTGTGCTTCGCCGGATTCATAGCGGCGAACCTGAGTCAGATGTATCCCCACTTTGTCAGCCATCTGTGGCTGGGTTAGGCCGTACTGCTTGCGCAGTTGCAGAAAACGGGTTGAAAAGCTCATCCAGAACATCCTCTGATAATTACCGATTTTGCTCATTATCTCTCCCTGTTCTGGATAGGGTGTTTTGTGTGCTCTTGATGGGTTGCATGTTAATATCTATAAAGAGCATTTACAAGGGTTTTATAGGAAACATTTTACAGATTCCGCTTTTCTGCTTTCGGTGCATCAATCCGTTATCGAGTCCGTTAATAATGGCCTTTGGTGGTAGGTGCTATCTGTGGTGAGAATTTGCTTTGTGTTCTTAATGGATGTTTTAATTATACCTATTTAGGGTATTGACAGCATTTTTACGTCTTGAGTACGGGTATGATGCGGGCGGTCGGCTGACGACGCTGGGCATTGGCACGCATCAGCCGCTGAGGTTC
>NZ_JSYG01000054.1 GCF_000784735.1 Dickeya undicola | reverse complement strand
CGAGATGAGTCTTCCCTGGGCACTTGAGGCCCCGGAAGGGACGTTCGAGACGAGGACGTTGATAGGCTGGGTGTGTAAGCGTAGCGATACGTTGAGCTAACCAGTACTAATGACCCGAGAGGCTTAACCTTACAACACCGAAGGTGTTTTGGTGAGAGAGACGAGAATTTTAGCTTGTTCGAGGATTGGTTCTGATGGTTGTGCACGGGAAGTGTGAGCATAACGGTTGGAATAAAAAGAATTTGCCTGGCGGCGAGAGCGCGGTGGTCCCACCTGACCCCATGCCGAACTCAGAAGTGAAACGCCG
>NZ_JSYG01000053.1 GCF_000784735.1 Dickeya undicola | reverse complement strand
GGCACGCTAACTGTCACGGTGACGGCGGTAAACGATGCACCGGTGGCCGGGGCGGATACGGCGACCACCGATGAAGACACGCCGGTGACCGTCAATGTGCTGGCGAATGATCTGGATGTGGATGGCAATCCGCTAACGGTGACCGCCGCCAGCGCCGGTAACGGCACGGTGGTGATCAACCCGGATGGGACGCTGACTTATACGCCGAACGCCAACTTTAATGGCACCGACACCGTGACCTATACGGTGAGTGATGGCGCGGGTGGCGTGGCAACCGGCACGCTGACGGTAA
>NZ_JSYG01000052.1 GCF_000784735.1 Dickeya undicola | reverse complement strand
GCCGCCAGCGCCGGTAACGGTACGGTGGTGATCAACCCGGATGGCACCCTGACTTACACCCCGAACGCCAACTTTAACGGCACCGACACCGTGACCTATACGGTGAGCGATGGCGCGGGTGGCGTGGCAACCGGCACGCTGACGGTAACCGTTACGGCGGTAAACGATGCACCGGTGGCCGGGGCGGATACGGCGACCACCGACGAAGACACCCCGGTGACGGTCAATGTGCTGGCGAATGACCTGGATGTGGATGGCAATCCGCTAACCGTGACCGCCGCCAGCGCCGGTAACGGCACGGTAGTGATCAACCCGGACGGGACGCTGACCTATACGCCGAACGCCAACTTTAACGGCACCGACACCGTGACTTATAC
>NZ_JSYG01000051.1 GCF_000784735.1 Dickeya undicola | reverse complement strand
TCAAACAAATCTTAAATTGAAGAGTTTGATCATGGCTCAGATTGAACGCTGGCGGCAGGCCTAACACATGCAAGTCGAGCGGTAGCACAAGGGAGCTTGCTCCCTGGGTGACGAGCGGCGGACGGGTGAGTAATGTCTGGGAAACTGCCTGATGGAGGGGGATAACTACTGGAAACGGTAGCTAATACCGCATAACGTCTTCGGACCAAAGTGGGGGCTCTTCGGACCTCACGCCATCGGATGTGCCCAGATGGGATTAGCTAGTAGGTGGGGTAAAGGCTCACCTAGGCGACGATCCCTAGCTGGTCTGAGAGGATGACCAGCCACACTGGAACTGAGACACGGTCCAGACTCCTACGGGAGGCAGCAGTGGGGAATATTGCACAATGGGCGCAAGCCTGATGCAGCCATGCCGCGTGTGTGAAGAAGGCCTTCGGGTTGTAAAGCACTTTCAGCGGGGAGGAAGGGGATGAAGTTAATACCTTTATCCATTGACGTTACCCGCAGAAGAAGCACCGGCTAACTCCGTGCCAGCAGCCGCGGTAATACGGAGGGTGCAAGCGTTAATCGGAATGACTGGGCGTAAAGCGCACGCAGGCGGTCTGTTAAGTTGGATGTGAAATCCCCGGGCTTAACCTGGGAACTGCATTCAAAACTGACAGGCTAGAGTCTCGTAGAGGGGGGTAGAATTCCAGGTGTAGCGGTGAAATGCGTAGAGATCTGGAGGAATACCGGTGGCGAAGGCGGCCCCCTGGACGAAGACTGACGCTCAGGTGCGAAAGCGTGGGGAGCAAACAGGATTAGATACCCTGGTAGTCCACGCTGTAAACGATGTCGATTTGGAGGTTGTGCCCTTGAGGCGTGGCTTCCGGAGCTAACGCGTTAAATCGACCGCCTGGGGAGTACGGCCGCAAGGTTAAAACTCAAATGAATTGACGGGGGCCCGCACAAGCGGTGGAGCATGTGGTTTAATTCGATGCAACGCGAAGAACCTTACCTACTCTTGACATCCAGCGAACCCTGTAGAGATACGGGGGTGCCTTCGGGAACGCTGAGACAGGTGCTGCATGGCTGTCGTCAGCTCGTGTTGTGAAATGTTGGGTTAAGTCCCGCAACGAGCGCAACCCTTATCCTTTGTTGCCAGCACTTCGGGTGGGAACTCAAGGGAGACTGCCGGTGATAAACCGGAGGAAGGTGGGGATGACGTCAAGTCATCATGGCCCTTACGAGTAGGGCTACACACGTGCTACAATGGCGTATACAAAGAGAAGCGACCTCGCGAGAGCAAGCGGACCTCATAAAGTACGTCGTAGTCCGGATTGGAGTCTGCAACTCGACTCCATGAAGTCGGAATCGCTAGTAATCGTAGATCAGAATGCTACGGTGAATACGTTCCCGGGCCTTGTACACACCGCCCGTCACACCATGGGAGTGGGTTGCAAAAGAAGTAGGTAGCTTAACCTTCGGGAGGGCGCTTACCACTTTGTGATTCATGACTGGGGTGAAGTCGTAACAAGGTAACCGTAGGGGAACCTGCGGTTGGATCACCTCCTTACCGAG
>NZ_JSYG01000050.1 GCF_000784735.1 Dickeya undicola | reverse complement strand
GCGGCGAAGGACGGCCGGGGGCGCGGGTCGCTGACGCGCACCGATATAGACGTCGCAGCGGGTGATGGTGTGGGTGCTGGTGTGGCTGACGGGGCTGCAGCCGGTGCTGCCGACGCTGGCGGCGGGGGTGACGGTGGCATCGGGGAGCACGACGCTGGACGCGGCGGGCAACGGGGTGCCGGTGGTGAACATCGCCCCCCCGAACGCGGCGGGGCTGTCGCACAACCGCTATCACGACTTCAACGTGGATAACCGCGGACTCATCCTCAACAACGGCACCGCCCAGCTCAATCCAAGCCAGCTGGGCGGGCTGCTGCAGAACAACCCCAACCTGAACGGCCGCGCGGCCGCGGCCATCCTCAACGAAGTGGTGTCGCCGAACCGCAGCCAGCTGTCAGGCTACCTGGAGGTGGCCGGTCAGGCGGCGAACGTGGTGGTGGCGAACCCGTACGGCATCACCTGCAGCGGGTGCGGCTTTCTCAACACCCCGCGAATCACCCTGACCACGGGCACCCCGCAGTTTGACGCGGCGGGGGGGCTGAGCGGGCTGGCGGTGCGCGGCGGTGACATCCGGATAGACGGGGCGGGGCTGGACGCGAGCGGGAGCGACTACTTTGCGCTGATAGCGCGCACGGCGAGCCTGCAGGCGGGGCTGACTGCGCGGGACGTGCAGGTGGTGCTGGGCACGAACCGGGTAGGGACGGACGGCAGCGTGACGGCGCAGGGGGCGGACGGGGCGTTGCCGGTGCTGGCGCTGGACACCGGGTCGCTAGGGGGCATGTACGCCCACCGCATCAGTCTGGTGTCGACGGAGCAGGGGGTGGGGGTGAACACGGCCGGGCTGAGTGCACGGCAGGGTGACATCCGGCTGTCGGCGAACGGGCGGCTGCAGGTGGGCAGTGCGATAGCGCAGGGCGACCTGACGGCGCAGGGCGTGACCCTGGCGCTGCAGGACCAACAGCAGGCACAGGGCAGCATCGCGCTGGGCGGGACGCAGGGCATCACGCTGACGGGGAGTCAGACGCGGGCGGGCCGGGAGCTGACGCTGGCGAGCGACGGGCGGATAACGGCGGACGGCGGACGGCTGAGCGCCGGGGTGAGTGACGACGGGGCGGTGCAGCCGGGGTACGGTCTGACGCTGAGCGGGTCGTCACTGGCGCTGGGGCAGTCGCAGCTGGCGGGCGACCGGGTGAGCCTGAACAGTACGGGGGCGGTGAGTCAGGCGGCGGGCGGCGGCTGGCAGGCGGGCGGCGCGCTGACGGTGAGCGGCGGAGCGCTGACGCTGGACGGTGACGCGGGGGCGCAGACGGTGGCATTGCGCGGTACGCAGCTGAGCGGCGCGGGGCGGTGGCAGGCGACGGGGGACCTGACGCTGGACGGGGCGGGAGAGGTGCAGTGGGACGGCACCCTGCTGGCGGGCGGCGGGCTGACGGTGAACGCGGGGTCGCTGAGCAACCGGGGCACAGTGGCGGGCGGGACGGTGGGGCTGACGACGCCGGTGCTGGACAACCGGGGCACGGTGAGCGGGCGGCAGGTCAGGTTACAGGCGGGGCAACTGAGCAACCGGGGCACACTGTCGGCGGACGCGGGGCTGGCGGTGCAGGCGACACGGGTGGACAACGGCGGGTCGCTGCTGTCCGGCGGCGGGATGACGCTCTCAACGGGCGACATGGACACGGCCGGCCAGCTGACGGCGCAGGGGCTGTCGCTGAGCGCCGGGCAGTGGCGCAACAGCGGGGCAGTAAGCCTGGACGGCACGCTGACGGCGACGCTGGACGGGCTGACCAACAGCGGCACGTTGGCGGCCAACGGCGACACCCGGCTGACGCTGGGCCAGCTGACCAACAGTGGCGGGCTGTCGGTGCGCGGGGCGCTGACGGTGGATGGCCGTGAGCTGTACAACGGCGGGCAACTGGCCTCACAGGGGGCGCTGACGCTGAGCGGCAATTACGACGGCGCGGGCAGCCTGAGCAGTGAGGGCGCACTGAGCCTGCGTGGCAACACCCTCACCAACGACGGCGGCAACTGGCAGGGCAAGACGATAGCGGTCACCGGTCAGCAGATGGACAACCGGGGCACGCTGAGCGGCGGTCGCGTCACCCTTGAAGGCGGGCCACTGACCAACAGCGGCACCGTCACCGGGGTGGAGGCACTGACGGTGACCCTGCCCGGCACGCTGACCAACCGCGGGCG
Source organism: Dickeya undicola (assembly GCF_000784735.1). Classification (GTDB taxonomy): domain Bacteria; phylum Pseudomonadota; class Gammaproteobacteria; order Enterobacterales; family Enterobacteriaceae; genus Dickeya; species Dickeya undicola. The sequence goes on along the minus strand of NZ_JSYG01000050.1, from coordinate 4,988 downwards.
GCTGGAAGGGCAGACGCTGAGCGTGACGGCAGACCAGCTTGACAACAGCGGCACCCTGCTGGGGGTGGACGCGCTGACGCTGGCGATTACCGGCACGGCGCGCAACCGGGCGGACGGCCAGTGGCTGAGCAGCGGGCTCAGCCGGCTGACGGCGGGCGCGCTGGACAACCAGGGCCAGTGGCAGTCCGGCGCGATTGACGCCACGGCGGACAGCGTGCGCAACGCCGGCCAGCTGCTCGGCCTGTCGGCGCTGACGCTGACGACAACCGGCGCGCTGACCAACAGCGGCACCGGTCGGCTGCTGACGCAGGGGGCGGCGGTACTGAACGCCGCCACGGTGGAGAACGACGGCGGGTGGCAGTCCGGCAGCCTGCTGCTGACGGCGGCCAGCCTGCGTAACGGCGGGCAGATACAGAGCGACGGCACGCTGACGGCGATGCTGGACGGGCTGACCAACAGCGGCACGCTTGCCGCCAACGGCGACACCCGGCTGACGCTGGGCCAACTGACCAACAGCGGCGGGGTATCGGTGCGCGGGGCGCTGACGGTGGATGGCCGTGCGCTGCACAACGCCGGGCAACTGGCCTCACAGGGGGCGCTGACGCTGAGTGGCAATTACGACGGGGCGGGCAGCCTGACCAGCGGCGCGGCGCTGCGCCTGCGCGGAACCACCCTCACCAACGACGGCGGCAACTGGCAGGGCAAGACGATAGCGGTCACCGGGCAGCAGATTAACAACCGGGGCACGCTGAGCGGCGGTCGCGTCACGCTTGAAGGCGGGCCACTGACCAACAGCGGCACCGTCACCGGGGTGGAGGCACTGACGGTGACCCTGCCCGGCACGCTGAGCAACCGCGGGCGGCTGGAAGGGCAGACGCTGAGCGTGACGGCAGACCAGCTTGACAACAGCGGCACCCTGCTGGGGGTGGACGCGCTGACGCTGGCGATTACCGGCACGGCGCGCAATCAGGCGGACGGCCAGTGGCTGAGCAATGGCGCGGGCCGGCTGACGGCGGGCGCGCTGGACAATCAGGGCCGCTGGCAGTCCGACGCGATTGCCGCCACGGCGGATACGGTCCGCAACGCCGGCCAACTGCTCGGCCTGTCGGCGCTGACGCTGACGGCCCGCGGCGCGCTGACCAACACCGCCACCGGCACACTGCTGACGCAGGGGGCGGCGGTGCTGCGCGCGGCGGCGGCGGAGAACGACGGCGAGTGGCAGGCCGGCAGCCTGCTGCTGACGGCGGACAGCCTGCGCAACGGCGGGCGTATCGCCGGCGACGGCGGGCTGCATATCACGCTGCCGGTCGGGGACGACGACCCGCGGCGCACCCCGCGGCGGGCGGTGCGGCAGCTGGCGCAGGATGTGCAGGCGGTCAGCCTGCCGGCGGGCAGCCTGAGCAACACCGGCACGCTGGTCAGCGGCGGCGACAGCCGGCTAACCGGTCGCCGGCTGGACAACCAGGGCACACTGTCGAGCGGCGGTACGCTGTGGCTGACGGCCGGCGACACCACCAACGGCGGCCGACTGGAAAGCCGCACCCTGCAACTGGTCGGCAACCAACTGAGCAATGGCGGCACGCTGCTGGCGGAGCAGGGCGGCGTGCTGAACCTGACCGGTGCGCTGACGGTGGGCGAACCGGGCCGGCTGCTGAGCAACGGCGACTGGCAGGTGCAGGCCGGCGCGGTGACCAGCCTGGGGGGCTGGCAGGGGCGTAACCTGCTGCTGACGGCGGATTCGCTCACCAACGGCGGCACGCTGCTGGCGGCGAACGACGCCACGCTGACCCTGACGCAGGGCTACAACGGTGGGGCGGGCAGCCGGGTGCTGGGCAACGGCCGGGTAACGGTGACGGCCGACACGCTGACCAACGGCGGGCGGCTGGTGGGGCTGTCGCAGCTGGAGGTGACCAGCCGGGGGCAGCTGAGCAACACCGCCGATGGCGCGCTGCTGGGCAACGGTACCGCCACCGTGACGGCGGCGGCGCTGGACAACGCCGGGCAGATACAGGGGGACGCGCTGACGCTGCAGGCGGGGACGGTGGACAACGCCGGCCGGGTGCAGGGCACGTCGGCGCTGACGCTGAGCGGGGTGTCGCGCTATACCGGCGGGGCCGGCAGTCAGCTGCTGAGCGGCGGCACGGCGGCGCTGGCCATCGATAACGCCGACAACGCCGGGGTGTGGCAGGCGGGGGCGCTGAATGTTACCGGCACCACGCTGACCAACGGCGGCACGCTGACGGGCCTGAACGGCCTGTCTCTTGACGCCGCCAGCCTGACCAATACCGGGCAACTGACCACCCAGGGCGAGGCGACGCTGCGCGGCCAACAGTTCGACAACGGCGGCACGCTGACCGCGCTGGGCGGCTTTACCGCGCAATACGGTGACGGTGTCACCAACCGGGCCGGCAGCCAGTTACTGAGCGGCGGCCGCGGCCGCCTGACCACCGGCACGCTGCTCAATCAGGGGCTGTGGCAGTCGGACCGGCTGACGCTGGAGGCGGCGACGCTGGACAATCAGGGTACGCTGCTGGGGGTCACCGACGGCGCGATACAGCTCACCGGCGCCTATCAGGGCGGGGCGGACAGCCGGCTGCTGGGCAACGGGGCGTTCAGCCTGACGGCGGCGACGCTGGACAACGCCGGGCAGATGCAGGCGCAGGACGTGACGCTGCGGGCGGCCCGCCTGCGCAATCAGGGCGGCATCAGCGGCGCCGGGCAGCTGAACGTCACGGTGGACAACCAGCTGGAGAACACCGCCGGGGCGACGCTGCTCGGCGGGGCGGTGTCGCTGAGCGGGGCGTCGGTCAGCAATGCCGGGCAGATACAGGGGGGCGGGCTGACGGTACAGAGTGGCGGCGTGCTGGACAACCTGGGCGGCGGGCAGCTGCTGTCGGGCGGGACGCTGACGCTGACCGCCGCGCAGCTGAACAACGCGGGCTGGGCGCAGGGCGCGGAGCTGCTGCTGAGCACCGCGCAGCTGGACAACGGCGGCACGCTGCAGGCGCAGAACGGGCTGACGCTGCACCTGCCGCAGTGGACCAACCGCGGGACGGTGCAGGCGGGACTGTTGGACATCACCACCGACGGGGCGCTGGAGAACCGGGGCACGCTGCTGGGGCTGACGCGGCTGGCGCTGCAGGCGGCGAGCCTGACCAACGCGGACGGGGCGCGGCTGTACAGCGCGGGCGGGCTGCAGCTGCGTACCGGGCAGCTGACGCAGAACGGTCAGCTGGCGGCGCTGGGCGACCTGCGGGCGGACCTCGGCAACCCGTTCACCCTGACGCGCACGCTGGCGGCGGGGGGACAGCTGACGCTGAACGTGACGGGCGACCTGGTGCAGGGGGGGACGCTGCAGGGGAACGGGGTGACGGTGAGCAGCACCGGCACGCTGACGCAGCAGGGCCGCATCGTGGCGGGCAGTGGCAACAGCACGCTGTCGGCGGCGGCCATCAGCCAGACCGAGAGCGGCACTATCCAGGGCGGCGGGCCGCTGAGTCTGCTGGCGAGCGGCGATATCACCAACCGGGGATTTATCGGCACGGCGGGCGACCTGCTGGTGCAGGCGGGGGGGCTGATAGACAACAGCAGCCTGCTGTACGGCGGCGGCAATCTGCAGTTGCTGTCGGCCGCGCTGGTGAACCGGTACGGGAACATCCTGGCGGGGAACAGCCTGTGGATACAGCGTGACGCGGCAGGCAATGCCAGCAGCAGCGTGCTGAACAGTTCGGGCACCATCGAGACGCAGCGGGGGGATATCCGCATCAATACCGGCACGCTGACCAACCAGCGGGAAGGCTTGACTGTTACTGAGAGCAGCAGTACGGCGGCGGACATGCCGGGCTGGGTCGGTGGAACGACGATTTATATTCCTGTTGATTGGTTTAAAGATGGTGAGCTTGCAGCTTATGAAGCCAACTCATATCCAAATAGAGAAGGTGGATCGGATCTTGAGGATATACATCACCTACCGTTCCCAGTTAGGGAAGAGTTATTAACGTTAACATTCAGTACCTCATCCAAGAATGTCACTGTAAATTCAACTAATGCTCAAGGGGTTATTTCTTCCGCTGGAGACATAAATGTTACCGCCGCATCATTAATTAATGATGCCTCTGTGATTTCTTCAAAAGGGAATATTTATCTTTCCGGAGGAATGCTGAGAAATAGTTCTTATCATTCTGGCTCTTTGTCAGAAAATCTGGTGTATGAGTATAAATCAAGCGAATATGACTTAAATGTTTTAGGCATGGCTCCTATCGAATGGCTTCAAAATGTAATTAAAGGCAATTATCGATGGGATAATAATGTAGATTATTTTGATTATCTCAGGGAGTATGGAATAAGTTTCATTAATAGAGATCGGTATGACAGTGATACTGTTCGATATTTATTAAAAGACAGACAAATCATATCCACCCCTGGCCAAACCTACGCCGCCACCATCCAGGCCGGCGGCGCGATAACCGCTAATTTCTCGCAGAATATCAGCAACACCAATTTACAGCCGGGCAGCGGCGGCTTTATCCCGTCGATTGCCACACCCACACTCAGTGGCGTAACTGCGCTGACCCCGGTGGGGGCACAGGCCGACCGCGGGCTGGGCGGGGCGGCCGGTAACGTCACGACTACCGCCCTGGGCGGCGCCGGCAGCGTGGCGCTGGCCGGGCAGGCGGGCAGCCTGAATGCCGGTTACGGTGCGGTCACCCGCGATACCCCCACGTCTTCCGGCAGTCCGCTGACCCCGGTGGGTATCGGCTCCGGGCTGAGCGCCGCCGCCGGCGTGCCGGTGGCCGGAGCCAGCCTGACACCGCTGTCGGCCCTGCCGTTCGGCCAACTGCAGGCGGCGCTGACCCAGGGGCTGACGCCGCTGTCCGGTCCGTCGCTGACCGACTACCCGCTGCCCACCAGCCAGAACGGGCTGTTCGTGGCGGATACCGCCAGCGACAGCCGCTACCTGATACGCACCAACCCGACGCTGAGCCAGC
>NZ_JSYG01000049.1 GCF_000784735.1 Dickeya undicola | reverse complement strand
GGCGGCCCGAACAGCGAAGGCGACCGCCGAAGGCACCGCGTGAGCGGCACAGTTTAGCCCTTAGCCAGTGGTCAAGGAGAGGCGGCGTTTGAGCCTCTCCTTGTCGTGCGTGCGATGAGGTTGCAAAGAATTCACTCAGTTTAGCAAGCACGAAATGTCGCACGGTCCCGGCACAGTTCACCGGCAACACAAATAACACGGCTGTTTATCAACAGCCTCTAACTGTCCGCCAACAGTTCAACCTGTAAGGTAGGTCACACAGAATCGTGAATGAGTATTTGCTTTCGCGCCGCAGGTTGCTGCGGTGGTCGTTAAGCCTGTTGCCACTGGGACTGGGTCGGCCTGCGCTGGCCCAGTCTTTGTTGATGCCGCAACGGGTGATCACGCTGTTTCAGGGGGCTACGGATACCGCCGTGGCGCTGGGTGTCACGCCCGCCGGGGTGGTGGATTCATGGAGTGAGAAGCCCATGTATCGCTACCTGCGCCAGGCGCTGGCCGGGGTGCCGCATGTGGGGCTGGAAACCCAGCCCAGTCTGGAAGATATCGTGTTGCTGAAGCCCGATACCATTGTCGCGTCGCGCTTTCGCCATCAGCGGCTGGAGCCGCTGTTGTCACAGATTGCGCCGGTAGTGATGCTGGATGAAATTTACCAGTTCAAAAAAACGGTGCAGGTGATGGGGCAGGCGCTGGGACGTCAGGCGGTGGCTGAGCAGTTATTGCAACATTGGCAGCAGCGGGTGAGCGGGCTGCGCGAGCAGTTGCAGCACAAGTTCGGCGGCGACTGGCCGCCGACCGTATCGATACTGGATATCCGCGAAGACCATATCCGCAGCTATTTACCCGGCAGTTTTCCCGGCTCGGTGCTGAGCGAACTGGGGTTTGGCTGGAGCGACGCCAGCCGCGCCCAGCCGGGCGTCTCGCTCAAACTGACCAGCAAAGAGAGTATCCCGGTGGTGGATGCCGACATCTTTTTCATTTTCCTGCGATCCGAGAGCCCATCTGTGCAACGCAACTATGAATCGCTGATTCGTCATCCGCTGTGGCAGCAGTTACGCGCCCCGCGTCGCAATCAGGTGTGGGTGGTAAACGGCGTCACCTGGAGCCTGTCCGGCGGCATTCTGGGTGCCAACATGATGCTGGACGACATCGCCCAGGTCACCGGTATCGCTGGAGGCGCGTCATGAGTCATGCCGTGATACCGGCCGGGAGGCGAGTGACACCCGGCCAGGTGCTGGCAGGCGGTGGTGTTTGCCTGCTGGTGCTGGCCGTCCTCAGTCTGATGGTCGGGCCAATCTGGATTTCACCGTCACAGGTGCTGGGTGCGCTGTGGCACCCGGACCCACTCAATGTCAGCCATATTCTGGTTACTTCTACTCGCCTGTCGCGCACGTTGATTGCCATCGTGGTGGGTGCCAGTCTGGCCGTCGCGGGCGCATTGATGCAGGTGCTGACCCGTAACCCGCTGGCGTCGCCGGGGCTGTTCGGCATCAACGCCGGGGCGATGTTTTTTCTGATTGTCTGTGTGTCGCTGTTTCCCAAAGTGGCGATGTCGGTGTGGCTGTGGTCGGCGTTTGCTGGCGCAGCGGTGGCCGGATGTTTGGTGTGGCTTATCGGCACCATGGGCAAAGGCAGCCTTAACCCGCTGCGCATGGTGCTGGCGGGGGCCGCCCTCACCGCCATGTTCGCTGCCTTCAGTCAGGCGATGCTGGTGGTGAATCAGGAAGGGCTGGATACGGTGCTGTTCTGGCTGGCGGGTTCGGTGGCCGATCGCGAACTGGCGACGGTGCTGCCACTGATGGGGTATTGCCTGGTTGCGCTGGTCGGCGCGCTGCTGCTGTCGGGGCAGGTCAACGTACTGAATGCCGGGGAAGCCATAGCTCGTGGGTTAGGGCAGCGCACCGGGCGTATTCGGTTGCTGATGAGCCTGTTGGTAGTGGCGCTGGCCGGTGGCGCGGTAGCCATGGCGGGCAGTATCGGCTTTATCGGTTTGATTGTGCCGCACATGGCGCGAAAGCTGTTGCCTGCTGACCATCGCTGGCTGCTGCCGGGCTGCGCGCTGCTGGGAGCGGCATTGCTATTGCTGGCGGATATTCTGGCGCGGGTGGTGATTGTGCCGCAGGAGGTGCCGGTTGGTGTGATGACAGCACTGTTCGGTGCGCCATTCTTTATTGTGCTGCTACGACGTGGAGGGCGTCATGGATAAACATGACGTGATGGATAACGTGCTGGTGTGGCGACAAGGGCGCTTTTCCCGCCAGATCAATCTAACCACCGTCGGCCGTGTGCTGTTGGCGTTGCTGTTGGTGCTGGCTGTGATGGTGGCATCGCTTGGTGTTGGCAAGCTGATGCTGTCGCCGTGGGAAGTGTTGCGGGCGCTGTGGTCATCGCAGTCAGAAGGCGCAACATTGATCGTCCAGCAGTTGCGGTTACCGCGCGTGGTGCTGGCGGCGCTGGTCGGCGGCGCGCTGGCGGTGTCCGGGTTGATTTTGCAGGCGATGATCCGCAATCCGCTGGCCTCGCCGGATATTCTGGGTATCACCAGTGGTGCCAGTGCGGCGGCGGTGTTCTACCTGTCGTTTCTCGCTACCACGCTGGGGGCGCACTACCTGCCGCTGGCAGCGATGATTGGCGCGGCGACGGCAGCGCTGGCGGTGTATTTATTGGCATGGCAATCCGGCGTGTCGCCGCAGCGGCTGGTGCTGACCGGCGTTGGCGTATCGGCGTTGCTGGTGGCTGCTACCACCTTCATGCTGGTGTTCAGCCCGCTGACCACCACGCTGTCGGCGTATGTCTGGCTGACCGGCAGTGTCTACGGTGCCAGTTGGCGGGAAACCCGTGAGCTGGGCGGCTGGCTGCTGCTGATCGCGCCGTGGCTAGTGTGGCTGGCGCGCCAGGTGCGGGTACAACAACTGGACGATGGGCTGGCGCAAGGTATTGGTGTGCGGGTGCAATGGCTGCGTCTGGCGCTGCTGTTGCTCAGCGTGGCGCTGGCAGGCGCGGCGATTGCCTGGGGCGGTGCAATGGCGTTCGTCGGGCTGATTGCGCCACATATTGCCAAGCGGCTGGTGGCACCGGGGTTTGCCGGGCAGGCGGCGATGGCCTGTCTTTGCGGTGCCGCGCTGGTGATGGTGGCGGATTTGTGCGGGCGAACGCTGTTCTTGCCGCTGGACCTGCCCGCCGGAATTTTCGTCTCGGCGCTGGGCGCGCCGTTCTTTCTGTATTTATTGATTAAACAACGGCATTAAGGAAACGGATGATGACCGCCATTACCAGCCGGGGGTTAACCCTCGGCTACGCCCACCAGACCATTATCGATAATCTGGATATCCAACTGCCGAAGGGCAAGGTATCGGTGCTGATTGGCAGCAACGGGTGTGGCAAAAGTACGCTGCTTAAGTCTTTCGCTCGTTTGCTTAAGCCACTGAAAGGCGCGGTTGTCCTTAATGGCGAGGATATCCACCGCAAATCTACCGCCGAGGTGGCGCGCGAACTGGCGATTTTGCCGCAGATGCCGGAGGCACCGGAAGGCATCACCGTGAAACAGTTGGTCAGCCTGGGGCGCTACCCGTATCAAAACTGGTTGCAGCAGTGGTCGGCGGAAGATGAACGGATGGTGAACCTGGCGCTGATGCAAACCGGCACCGATGGACTGGCGAACCGACCGGTGGATGCGTTGTCCGGCGGTCAGCGTCAGCGGGTATGGATAGCGATGACGCTGGCGCAGGACACCGAGGTGGTGTTGCTGGACGAGCCCACGACGTTCCTCGATCTGGCGCACCAGATCGAAGTGCTGGATTTGTTGCGAGAGTTAAATCGCCAGCACGGCAAAACCATCATTATGGTGCTGCACGACCTCAATCTGGCCTGTCGTTACGCCGACCACATGGTGGCGGTGCACGATCGCACCGCTTTCGCGCAGGGCGCACCGGCTGAAATCCTCGACGAAGCGCTGGTTAAAACGGTGTTCAACCTGGACTGTCGTATCATCCCCGACCCGTTTTTCCATACGCCGCTGTGTATTCCGTTCGGGCGCGAGAAACCACGGGAAGACGTGCCGGGTGGCGTGAAGCGCGAAGATCAACCTGTTGCAGGATAGACCATGAGTTATCACATTATTCCCCGCGTACCGCCGATCAGTGATGACCTGCTGGCAGGCTACCGCCACATCAGCACCTCGACCCTGGGGCATCTGACCGAAGAGGGGTATTTGTCCGGCATCCGGCCGCTGCTGCCGGACGTGCAGATGGTCGGCAACGTGGTAACGGTGAAGCTGTGCCCGCCGGACGGCGGCGTATTGCGTGAAGCATTGCTGCTGAGCCAGCCCGGCGACGTGCTGGTGATTGATGCCTCCGATGAGGAAGAGCGCGCCTGCTGGGGCGAACTGCGCGCATTAGCCGCGTGTGTGAAAGGGCTGGCGGGTGTGGTGGTGGCCGGTACGGTGACCGATTCGCGCGCGCTACGCCAACTGGGGCTACCGGTGTTCTGCAAAGGCGTCAGCGCCATCACCACCCGCACGCTGGGAACGGCAGGGGCGGTGAATGTACCGGTGACGGTGGCGGGCGTGACGGTGCAACCCGGCGATGTGGCCGTCGGCGACGACGATGGGGTGTTTATTCTCAGCCCGTCCGCTGCCCGTGACTGGCTTGAGACGGCGCAACACAAGGAACGTGCGGATGCAGAACGGCGGGAGGTGCTGCGGCGGAAATGGGGAAAATAGCATCCAAAACGTTATGCAAAATGGTATGTTTTTTTAGGCAAAAAAACCTGCCGAAGCAGGTTTCAGAATAAAAGGTTAGCGAATGGATGAAATCCGCTCTAACGCCGCCTGAGCAAGAAATCCTGAGCGGCTCTTAAATTCCGGGTTACTCGCTACACAGCGGTCTATACGGTCAATCAGCGACTTCGGCAGCGTGACGTTGATTTTTTCCGCCCCTCCCATCAGCCGAGTGACATCAATATCAACAACAGCCCAGGTGTAACCGGTGTACTCCGGTGTTTTCGCCAGCGCACCTACGGATGACACGGCGGGAATATCCTGGCCCATCTCTATCAGCAGCTCAATATGGCCGGTGATCGCTTCTTTAGCATTGGCGATAGCCTCATCAAGCGTATCACCTGCGGAGAAACAGCCCGGCAGATCGGGCACTGTCACGCCGTATGCATGAGTATCGTCGCCTGTTTCAATGGCAATTGGATAAAACATAATTCAGCCTCTTTGAGTCAGTGAGGATGATATCCCCGCTTGTTTTCTGATGCTTTTTACCGTGCCTATCGGTAAATCCTTCTTAGGGTGTGGGATGGTCACTAATCCTGGTTTGGTTGGGTGGGTAAAATGGTGATGACTGCCGTTAACCCTTACCAGCTCCCATCCATCGGCCTTGATTTCTGCTATCAACGTCCTGCTATCCATCCTTAAACCCTGTAGTCCTGCTATGAAGAAAGAATAACTCTGATAACCCCAAAAAACAACTTTATAGAGTCATTAGGGTTATATTTCTTATCAGCTCAGATGCGGCTTTATGACTTGTCGTTCAACACCCTGCGCGTGCAAGGCTCCCGCAATGCTGCACAGGCTAATTGCGTCTTTGTGTGCAGATTTTTTTGCACCTTATAACCATAAATAAATATTAATTTTTTTTAATTGTTTTTTTCGATATTTCTTGAAAATGCTCTCTGGGGAAACCATATGAAGTATGCGCAATTGGCGTGGTGTTTTGAGGAAAAAAGCAAATGGCTTCATTAAATATGGGAAGTGAGCGCTACAAGTTAACTTCTGAGGAAATTGATCGTGTTGTTCCAAAAACTGTCGGAAACTACGCCTTGGGGTATATCAGTAAAGATGAGTTTATAGTGCGGTATGTAGGTCGCTCTGATAGTGATGTAAATCAACGGCTAAAAAGCCATATTGGTAAGCACCCTTTATGTACACATTTCAAATTTTCGACAGCCTCGTCACCCAAAGCTGCATTCGAAAAGGAATGTCAGAACTGGCATGATTTTAATCCATCAGAAAATCAGATTCACCCGGATCGCCCAAGCAATAGTAAAAACTGGAAATGTCCCGTAGAAGACTGCGAAAAAAATCAGTAGCATCATGTAAGGGCCATCGAGTGGCCCTTCTTCCTTAACTGGCTATCCTAGCCATCTAGCATTCTTACCGGCTACTCACAACCCGCAATCTCCCTATCCAAGTTACTAACAGTAACGGCAACCTATTCCTGTTGCCGTTCCGGTTGAGCGCGTTAGGCATCCGTTAGGTCGTGAAACGTATGATTGATTCGCAAAGGGTAGTGTATGCCCCAACGCCAGCCGCTGGATCTCGATGTGCTGAGATCTCAGCCGGTTGCGTGGGCGATGGCGGTTCGCAATACTGGCGCGCTGTTCGTCCCCTATCTCCGCTATTCCACATCCTGCACGGCGGTATCGGTGATTAGTGATGCTTGCCGGGCGTTGGTGTATTGCTCCCACCACATCGGTGTCGCCGTCGGCGTCCCCAGCGTGACCACTTCCCCCAGCATCGGCATGATGATCGGTAACTGCTGCTCGCGTGCCAGTTGGCTGCTGCTGCGCACCGGGTCGGCCCAGTCGTGAAAAGCCAATGCGAACATGCCCCAGTGGATCGGCATGAACTGGCGGGCGCGCACGTCCTGCACCGCCTGAATGGTCTGTTGCGGGTGCATGTGTGAATCCGGCCAGCGGTGGTTGTACTGGCCGTTCTCCATAAACGCCAGATCAAACGGGCCGAAGCGTTCGCCGATATCGCGGAAGTGCTCGCCATAGCCGGAATCGCCGCTGAAAAAGAGTCGCTCCCGTTGCCCCTGAATCACCCAGGACGCCCACAGCGTGGTGTTGCGCCCGGACAAACTGCGGCCGGAAAAATGGTGCGATGGCGTGGCGGTAAAGGTGATGCCGTTGAGCGTATGAGACTGATACCAGTCCAGTTCCTCAATCCGCTGTGCCGCAATGCCCCATTTTTGCAGATGTTCGCCCACTTTCAGCGGGGCGATAAAGCGGGTTGTGGTATCGCGGAAGGCGCGAATGGTTTGCTCGTCAAGATGGTCGTAGTGGTCGTGCGACAACAGGATGATGTCAATATCCGGCAGTGCCTCGCGCGTTAGCACCGGCGGTTGAAAACGACGGAACATAAAGCTGAACGGCGAGACGCTGGCGGAGAACACCGGGTCAGTCAGAATTCGCACACCATCCAGATTGAGCAGCAGGGTCGAGTGCCCAAACCAGATAAATTTGAGGTGTTCGTCGGCGGCGAGGAACGCATTGAGATCGGGGGATAGCTCCGGCAGTCGTTTGTCCGGCACGCGACCCTGGCGCTGAAACCCGAGCCGCCACAGCAACGACAAACTTTGCCACAGACTCATCCGTGGTGCGTTTGACGGTCGCAGGTTAAAGAAACGCCCGGTTTCGGGGGAATAATGCTTCGCGTGCGGGTCCGCCATAAGGCCTCCAGATCAGTAGCACTGTTATATCAGCGTATGAGTATAGATGTGGTGTTAAAAGCGGCAGGATTCAAGGCGTATCCCCATTTTCATCACCGCCATGCGTTATGGCCTCTCGCCGACGGATAGCGCCGGAACCTCCGGTTCCAGTGGTTTATCAGCACAACCGCTGTTGACGGTATGTTGCAAAATCGCGTCAGGTGGGTTGCTTCATACTCTTGCCGAACGGCCCGGTTGTTACGCATTCGTAGCAATAGGGTAGTGGTATGGGTAAAAACGGCTGGCTAGAGACAGTGATATGGGGTGCTGATACCGGAAAGAGTGGGGGCTGGAATCGTGGCAGAAGGTCGATTAAATAAGCATTTAAATCGTTATTTATTTAATTGCATAACGAAAATCAACCAGCCAATACCCATAAAGGGGGTGAATGTACTATTAAAACCGTAATTTTTGATTTTGCTCAAAATCTCCTCGTGGCGTGTTGTTAGATTTCCCGCAACAAAAAAAATACATAAATTTTATAGGGAAGAACATGCAAGTTAATCGAAGGGGCTTTTTTAAAGTCTGTGCCGGGGGAATGGCTGGGACGACACTCGCTGTTTTAGGATTTACACCAACGGAAGCAATGGCATCGGTCCGTCAGTACAAGCTGCTGCGGGCGAAGGAAACGCGCAATAACTGCACTTACTGTTCCGTCGGTTGCGGGCTGCTGATGTACAGCCTGGGCGACGGGGCGAAAAACGCCAAACCCGCCATCTTTCACATCGAAGGGGACCCGGACCATCCGGTCAGCCGCGGTTCGTTATGCCCGAAAGGGGCCGGTCTGGTGGACTACATCCACAGTGAAGGCCGCCTGAAATACCCGGAATACCGTGCGCCCGGTTCGGACAAATGGCAACGCATCAGTTGGGATGACGCCATTGACCGTATCGCTCGTCTGATGAAAAAAGACCGTGACGCCAATTTCGAACGCGTCAACGCCAAAGGTACGGTGGTTAACCGTTGGCTGACCACCGGGATGCTGTGCTCTTCCGCTGCCAGCAATGAAACCGGCATTCTCGACCAGAAGTTTACTCGCTCGCTGGGGATGGTCGCCATCGATTGTCAGGCCCGCCTGTGCCACGGCCCGACCGTTGCCGCGCTGGCACCGACCTTCGGCCGCGGGGCGATGACCAACAACTGGGTGGATATCAAAAACGCCAACGTGATTATCGTGATGGGCGGCAACGCGGCGGAAGCGCACCCGGTCGGCTTCAAATGGGCGGTGGAAGCCAAAACCCACAATGACGCCAAACTGATTGTGGTCGACCCGCGTTTTAACCGTTCCGCCGCGGTTGCCGACCTGTATGCACCGATTCGCGCCGGTTCCGACGCCGCCTTCTTGCTGGGTATCGTCAACTACCTGATTACCCACGATAAGATTCACCACGAGTATGTGAAGTCTTACACCAGTGCCAGCCTGATCGTGCGTGAGGATTTCCGTTTCGACGACGGTCTGTTCAGCGGTTATAACCCGCAGACCCATCAGTATGACAAGAGCAGTTGGCAGTACGAGTTGGGGGCCGATGGTTTCGCCAAACGCGACCTGACCCTGACCCACCCGCGCTGCGTGTGGAACCTGCTGAAAAAACACGTTGCCCGCTACACGCCGGAGATGGTGACCTCGTTGTGCGGCACCCCGGCCAAAGCCTACGAAGAGATTTGTCAGTCGCTGGCGGACACCTGCGTATCCAATAAAACCGCTACCTTTATGTACGCGCTGGGCTGGACCCACCACACCAACGGCGCGCAGATTATTCGCACAGCGGCGATGATCCAGCTGTTGCTGGGTAATATCGGCATGGCCGGTGGTGGCATCAACGCCTTGCGCGGTCACTCCAACATCCAGGGTTACACCGATCTTGGCCTGCTTACCGTTAACCTGCCAGGTTATATGCCGTTGCCGTCCGAGAAGCAGGGTGACCTGAAAACCTACCTCAGCCAGATCACGCCGGATGCGCTGCTGCCGGAGCAGGTGAACTACTGGAAGAATACGCCGAAATTCTTCATCAGCATGATGAAGAGCTTCTGGGGCGACAACGCGCAGGCGTCCAACAACTGGGGCTATGACTGGCTGCCGAAGTGGGACCGCAGCTATGACGTGATGGTCCAGACGGAACTGATGCTGGACGGCAAAATGAACGGTTACATCGTTCAGGGCTTTAACCCGCTGGCGGCGTTCGCCAACAAAAACAAGGCTACCGCTGCGCTGTCGAAACTGAAATACATGGTGGTGATCGACCCGCTGGCGACCGAAACCTCCACCTTCTGGCAGAATCACGGCGAGTTTAACGACGTGAATTCGGCTGACATTCAGACCGAAGTGTTCCGTCTGCCGTCCAGCTGTTTTGCCGAAGAAAACGGCTCCATCGCCAACTCTGGCCGTTGGCTGCAATGGCACTGGGCCGCGGCCGAGCCACCAGGAGAGGCGCTGCACGACGGTAAAATCCTCGGTCGTTTGATGATGCGCCTGCGTGAGCTGTACCGCGAAGAGGGCGGTGTCTGCCCAGAACCGGTGATGAACATCAACTGGAACTATCAGGACCCGGAAGACCCGACGCCGGAAGAAATTGCCCGTGAATCTAACGGCATGGCACTGGCAGATATCTACGACGACAAAGGCAATCTGGTGCTGAAAAAAGGCCAGCAATTGGCGGATTTCTCGCAACTGCGCGACGACGGCACGACCGCCAGCTTCTGCTGGATTTATACCGGTAGCTGGACTGAGGCCGGTAACCAGATGGCCAAGCGTGACAACACCGATGTGGGCCTGGGCAGCACGCCGGGCTGGGCCTGGTGCTGGCCGCAGAACCGCCGCATTTTGTACAACCGCGCCTCGGCGGACTTGCAGGGTAAACCCTGGGACAGCAAGCGCAAGCTGATCGAGTGGAACGGCCAGAAGTGGAAGGGCATCGACGTGCCGGACTTCGCCGCCACCGTGCCACCGGGCAAAGACACCCTGCCGTTCATCATGCTGCCGGAAGGCGTGGCTCGCTTGTTCTCGCTAGACAAACTGGCGGACGGCCCGTTCCCGGAACATTACGAACCGATAGAAACCCCGATTGGCACCAACCCGTTGCACCCGGCGGTAGTGTCCAACCCGGCGGCACGCCTGTTTGCGCGCGATGCCAAAACCATGGGCAAGGCCAGCGATTTTCCGTATGTCGCCACCACCTATTCCATCACCGAACTGTTTCGCCACTGGACCAAACACGCACGGTTGAACGCCATCATTCAGCCGGAGCAGTTTGTTGAAATCGGCGAGAATCTGGCGAAAAGCAAAGGGATTCAGGCGGGTGACATGGTGAAAGTGTCCTGCCAGCGCGGTTACATCAAAGCGAAAGCGGTGGTGACCAAGCGCATCAAGACGCTGACTGTGGCCGGAAAAGCGATCGAAACCGTCGGCATTCCCTGCCACTGGGGATTTGAAGGCACGACGCGTAAGGGATTCCTGGCGAATACCCTGACGCCGAGCGTCGGCGACGCGAACTCGCAAACGCCGGAGTACAAGGCGTTCCTGGTCAATGTGGAAAAGGTGTAAGGGTAAAACGTTATGTCAATGCAATCTCAGGATATTATCCAGCGCTCGGCCACCAGCAGCCTGACGCCGCCGCCACAGGTTCGGGACGATAAAAGCGAAGTCGCCAAACTGATCGACGTCACCACCTGCATCGGCTGTAAAGCCTGTCAGGCGGCCTGTTCCGAATGGAACGACATCCGTGATGACGTCGGCCACAACGCCGGGGTGTACGACAATCCGGCCGATCTGAGCGCCAAATCCTGGACGGTGATGCGTTTTTCCGAAGTGGAAAGCGAAGACCGCCTGGAATGGCTGATCCGCAAGGACGGCTGTATGCACTGCGCTGAACCGGGCTGCCTGAAAGCGTGCCCGTCAGCGGGGGCCATCATTCAGTACGCTAACGGCATCGTCGATTTTCAGTCCGAACATTGTATCGGTTGTGGTTATTGCATCGCGGGTTGTCCGTTCAACATTCCGCGCTTAAACAAGCAGGATAACCGCGTCTACAAATGCACACTGTGTGTGGATCGCGTCAGCACCGGCCAGGAACCGGCCTGCGTGAAGACTTGCCCGACCGGTGCCATTCATTTCGGCACCAAGGAAGAGATGAAGCAGCTCGCTGCCGAGCGTATCGCGCATCTGCAAAAACGTGGCTACGACCAGGCCGGTCTGTACGACCCGCAGGGCGTCGGCGGCACCCATGTGATGTACGTGCTGCATCATGCCGATAAACCGTCGCTGTACCACAACCTGCCGGACAACCCGAAGATTTCGACGCCAGTCAACCTGTGGAAAGGCATTCTCAAGCCACTCTCCACGCTGGGCTTTGTCGCTACCTTCGCCGGGTTGATGTTCCACTACATTGGTATCGGGCCGAATACGGAAGAGATAGTGCACCCGCATGAAGGGCAGGAGCACGAAGGAGAAGACAAGCATGAGTAACCCGAAAATGATTGTGCGCACCAAATTTATTGACCGCGTTTGCCACTGGATTGTGGTGATCAGCTTTTTTATGGTGGCGCTGTCCGGTATCGCGCTGTTTTTCCCGACGTTGCAGTGGCTGACGCAAACCTTCGGTACGCCGCAGATGGGGCGCATCATGCACCCGTTCTTCGGTATTCTGATCGTGGTGTGTCTGGTGCCGATGTTTTTCCGTTTTGTCGGGCACAACATCCCGAAGCTGCGTGATCTACCGTGGTTCCTCAACATCATCGAAGTGCTGAAGGGCAATGAGCATGAAGTGGCCGACGTGGGTAAATACAACCCCGGTCAGAAGCTGATGTTCTGGAGCATCATGGGGCTGACGCTGGTGTTGCTGATCACCGGCGTTATCATGTGGCGGCCGTACTTTGCGCACCTGTTCCCGATTGATGTGGTGCGTTACGCCATTTTGCTGCACGCCACGGCGGCCATCGTGCTGATCCACGCCATCCTGATCCATATGTACATGGCGTTTTGGGTGCGCGGCTCCATCAAAGGGATGATCGAAGGCAAGGTGTCCGAGAAATGGGCGTTGAAACACCACCCGCGCTGGGCGCGTGATGTGATCAGCAAGGCCAATAAAGATAAGAAATAACCTTTCCCTGCTGACGATTCTCTTTAATTACAGGATAAAGGTTTTTCCGGCGTTAAAAACTGTGCTGAGGCGGGTGACTTCGCCGGGTGAGCCGCATGGACGCGGCGAAAGCCCATGCCGCGCCGGACAAAAACGTCGGGAACGTTTTTGAACAGCGTTTACGCTGGCCCGAAGGGCGAGCCCCAGGGATGGGGCGAGTAATCGCGTCATGGGCGGCCCGAACAGCGAAGGCGAATGCCGAAGGGACCGCGCAGCGGTACAGTTTAGCCACCAGCCAGTGGTCAAGGAGAGGCGGCGTTTGAGCCTATCTTTGTCGTGCGTGCGATGACATAGCAAAGAAACTACACCGTTCATCCCGCACGAAATCATTCACTGCTCAGACAGACATCACCGTTCACAAAACAACTCGGCTGTTTGTCAACAGTCCCTCGACCCCTCGCACCGGCGAGGTGCGTTGATCCCTCGCTGTCATCCCCCCCTTGCCGCGATTTGTGATAGTCTGGCGCGTAACGGAATCCAGGGTGGGTGATGCGCCATGTCACTGAAACAGATTGCAAAAACGCTGGGGCTGTCGGTCACTACCGTCAGCCGGGCGCTGAACGGTTACGATGACGTGGCCGCCGAGACGCGTCTGCGGGTGGAAGAGGAGGCGCGACGTCTCGGCTATCGCCCGAATACCTTTGCCCGCCGCCTGAAAATGGGCCGCATTGATGCGGTGGGGCTGGTGTTCCCGTTGCAACCTGCGCCGCTCAGCAATACGACCTTCATGGAGATGGTGGCGGAGATCAGCCATGAAGTGTCGAAGCAGGAGATTGACCTGCTGCTGATCGCCGACGAAGAGCAAGCCGATCACCACGCATTCTTGCGCATGATTGAAAGCCGCCGGGTGGATGCGCTGATTGTCGCCCACACCCTGCAACAAGACCCTCGCCTACAGTATCTGCAATCGATCCGCTTTCCGTTTCTGGCGCTTGGGCGCAGCGACCTGCCGTCGCCCTATGCCTGGTTTGATTTCGACAATCAGGCAGGTGCCGCGCTTGCCACTCGTCACCTGGTTGCGCTCGGCCATCGCCATATCGCCTTTCTTGGCGAACACCACCCGCAGTCGTTCATTGTCCAGCGGCGCGCTGGTTATCTGGACGCGCTGGCTGCTGCCGGTATCGAGCGGCGTGACGAGCTGCTGCAACAGATTGCGCCATCACGCCGGGAAGGCTATCAGACCACCTTGCAATGGCTGGCGCTGCCGCAGCCGCCCACCGCCATCGTGGTCGACGGCAGTACGCAGGGGGAGGGGGCCGCGCTGGCGTTGCGCGACAGCGGACGCCTACAGGGCGAGCAGGCGGTATCGCTGATCGTTTACGACGGCTTGCCGACTGACTCACTGGTGGATCTACCCGTCACTGCCATTACGCAGGCCACCCGCGCGCAGGTTGGGCAACAAATCGCCGACATGGTGTTTCGCCTGCTGGCGGGAGACGAACCGGCGTCGTTGCAGGTATTGTGGCAACCGCAATTGCGCGCCGGGCAGACTGATAACCCGCCGCCGACCTCAACCGGATAGCCGTTCTTACCGACGTGTTCATGTGATTATTTTCATCGCTCGCTTTTTAACCTGATCACAAAACCAAAACGTTTCGGTTCCTATCCGAAACGTTTCGGAATACAACTAGCCTCATCAACGGTTCAGGAGGATGAGGATGGAAACGACGCTGATTCGTCTCGCCAGCCCGGCGACGGATGTGATTGTCCGCTGCCGACCGGCGGCAGAAATACTTTACTGGGGGCCGCATCTGGCGACGTTTTCGCCGCAGGATGTGGGCAGCCTGTCGCGGCCGGTGGCGAACGGACGGCTGGACGTGGATGTGCCGGTGACGCTGGCGGCGGAAACCGGACGCGGGCTGTTCGGCTCGCCGGGGATCGAAGGCCACCGTAACGGCCTTGATGCCTTTGCGGTGCTGACCACCGTTGAGGTCCGGCAGCCTGACCCGCAGCAACTGGTTATCGTGGCGGAAGACCCGCAGGCTGGCCTGCGCCTGACCACCGAGTTACGGCTGCACGCCGACAGCGGGGTGCTGCAATTGCGTCACCGCCTGACCAACCTGCATCCGGGCGACTGGCAGGTACAGCGTCTGGCGGTGACGCTGCCACTGCCGGAGTCGGCGGCGGAGGTGATGGCGTTTCACGGCCGTTGGGTGCGGGAATTTCAGCCGCATCGCACCTTGTTGTCGCACGGCAGTCTGGTGCAGGAAAACCGCCGTGGGCGCACGTCACACGAATATTTTCCGGCGATGATCGGCGGCGAGCCGGGGTTTGCCGAGCAGCATGGCCGGGTGTGGGGCGTACACCTTGGCTGGAGCGGTAACCACCGGCTGCGTGCGGAGGTGAAAACTGACGGCCGACGGCTGTTACAGGCGGAAGCGCTCTATCTGCCCGGCGAAATCGCGCTGGCGCAGGGGGAGTCTCTGACCACGCCGTGGCTGTACGCCGCCTATTCCGGGCAGGGGCTGAACGGCATGAGCCAGCAGTTTCACCGGTTTTTGCGTCAGGAGATTATCCGTTTTCCGCAGGGTAAGCCGCGCCCGGTGCACCTCAACACCTGGGAAGGGATCTACTTCGAGCATGACCCGGCCTACATCATGCAGATGGCGAGTCAGGCGGCGGCGCTGGGCGTTGAGCGCTTCATTATCGACGATGGCTGGTTTCGCGGCCGCGACCATGACCGCGCCGCGCTCGGCGACTGGTACGTGGACCAACGCAAGTACCCGCAGGGGTTGATGCCGGTGATAAACCATGTGCGGGAACTGGGCATGGAGTTTGGTATCTGGGTGGAGCCGGAGATGGTCAACCCGGATTCCTGCCTCTACCGCGCCCACCCGGACTGGCTGTTGGCGCTGCCCGGCTACGCTCAGCCGAGCGGTCGTTACCAGTACGTGCTCGACCTGTCTAACCCCGAGGTCTTCGATTACCTGCTGGCGCGCCTGAATTGGCTGTTGGGCGAGCACCCTATCGATTACGTGAAATGGGATATGAACCGCGAGCTGGTGCAACCGGCGCATCAGGGACGGGCGGCGGCCGACCGTCAGACGCAGGCGTTTTACCGTCTGCTCGATGTGCTGGGCGAGCGCTTCCCGCAGGTGGAGTTTGAGTCCTGCGCGTCCGGCGGCGGGCGTATCGATTATGAGGTGCTGCGGCGTTGCCACCGCTTTTGGGCGTCTGACAATAACGATGCGCTGGAGCGGCAGACGATTCAGCGCTGCATGAGTTACTTCTTTCCGCCCGAGGTTATGGGGGCGCACATCGGTCATCATCGCTGTCACGCCACCGGGCGTCAGCACAGTATTGCCTTTCGCGGCTTGACGGCGTTGTTCGGCCATATGGGCATCGAGCTGGATCCGGTGCGTGCCGACGCGCAAGAGCAAGCCGGTTTTCGCCATTACGTGGCGTTGCACCGGCGTTACCGCGCGTTGCTGCACACCGGCTGCCTGTGGCGGGTTGACATGCCGGATGCGACGACTCAGGTGCAAGGGGTGGTCAGCGGCGATCGGCGTCAGGCGTTGTTTTTGGTGGCGCAACTGGCGATGCCGGATTACGCGCTGGCCGGGGTGCTGCGCTTCCCTGGCCTGGACTCGCAGGCGCGTTACCGATTGACCGTGGTGGATCATCCTGACCTGAAACCGGTGATTGAAGGCGGTAGTACCATGCGCCAGTTGCCGACATGGATGGCGACGGCGACGGAATACAGCGGCGAATGGCTGATGCAAGCCGGGCTGCGCCTGCCGATCCTCAACCCGGAAACGGCGCTGTTACTGGAGTTAGAACGTCTGTAATACGGCGGGAGAGGGCGACCTCTCCCCAGTCTGGACCCTCTGAGGATAATAATATGGACATCAGCCAGCCGGCCCTACGTACCCACAAAAATAACCGCAATTTCTGGATTTTCGGCCTGTTCTTCTTTCTGTACTTCTTCATTATGGCGACCTGCTTTCCATTTCTGCCGGTCTGGCTGGCGGAGGTGATCGGCCTGAATAAAACCCAGACCGGGGTAGTGTTTTCCGCCATTTCGCTGTTCGCCATTCTGTTTCAGCCGCTGATGGGCGTATTGTCGGACCGGCTGGGGCTGAAAAAACACCTGCTGTGGGTGATCGCCATCTTGCTGTTTTTGTTCGCGCCGTTCTTTCTGTATGTGTTTGCGCCGCTGCTCAGGGTCAACAGCCTGCTGGGGGCGATGGCGGGCGGCGTTTATATCGGGCTGGTGTTTTCCGCCGGTTCCGGCGCGGTGGAAGCCTACATTGAGCGCGTCAGCCGCCAGAGTGGTTTCGAGTACGGCAAGGCACGCATGTTCGGCTGCCTGGGCTGGGGGTTGTGCGCCTCGACAGCAGGCATGTTGTTTAACGTCAACCCAGCGCTGGTGTTCTGGATGGGTTCCGGTGCGGCGGTGCTGCTGTTGGCGTTGCTGCTGATAGCCCGTCCCGAGCCGCATCCAACGGCGCAGGTGATGGATGCGCTGGGGGCTAATCAACCGCAAGTGACGTTGAAAATGGCGGCGGGGGTGTTTGGCGATCGCAAACTGTGGATGTTTGTGCTGTACGTGGTGGGGGTGGCCTGCGTGTATGACGTGTTCGACCAGCAGTTTGCCAACTTCTTCAAATCGTTCTTCGCCACGCCGCAGCAGGGCAATCAGGTCTTTGGCTTTGCCACCACGCTTGGCGAACTGGCTAATGCCGTCATCATGTTCTGTTCGCCGTGGGTAATCAATCGCATCGGTGCCAAGAACACGTTACTGGTAGCGGGGGCGATCATGACGGTGCGCATTGGCGGTTCGGCATTTGCCACCACCGCGCTGGAAGTCGTGGCGTTGAAAATGCTACATGCGCTGGAGGTGCCGTTCCTGTTGGTCGGCGCGTTCAAGTACATCACCACTATCTTCGATACCCGGCTGTCCGCCACTATCTATTTGATTGGCTTCCAGTTCGCCAAACAGTCGGCGGCGATTTTCCTGTCGGCGATGGCGGGGAATTTGTATGACCGCATCGGTTTTCAGCACACCTACCTGATTCTGGGTGCTATCGCCCTGACGGTGACGATTATCTCCGCGTTTACCTTGTCTGGTTCGCGCACCAATACCCAGCCCGCGTACCGCACAACGCTATCCTGATATCTGACAGGACAAGGTCTGCCGTTTGACGTCGTTTCGGTTGGCCTTGTCCATGCGTTTATCATGATATTTGGCAATGGCATGAAGGAATTGCCGGATACCGGCTCATCCAGAAACCTAATTCTTAACCGTATTAATTGCCCAGATATCTTGCGACAGTCGGCGGTCTAGCAGGTAGGCGTATGGCATATAGAAATAGCCATTCTCCCCGACATCTTTACCCCACGAATTACGGAATTTAAATAGCTGGGTGGTGTTGTCATACCCCACACATAGCACCGCATGGCCGCCTTCCGGTTTGTCCTTGCCAGAGGGCAGAGGCACCACCACCGGCAGATTTTTCAAATCAATCCAGCTGGAGTACACAGTAAAGCCAAACACGAAGGGGAAACCACAGGCCAGACAGTTTTGCAGGTGCGCCAGGTCCTGATGCAGCCGCTGATAGTTGGTGATGGTGTATTTCTGTGCGTCCTGATAGCAACGTGCCGGTGGTTTGGTGGCGGCTGGCGCACCGGGTGGGAACGCGCCGCCGTCTTCCTGCGGTGGCGTCGCGACGTAGGGCCACTCGTCTTCCGGGCAGACGCCGAGTTTGTGCAGGGTTTTGATGCCATCGCGCAGCATGGCACCGGTGTCGTGTTTCACGTCTCCGTCAATGATGCGCTCGTTGTAGTAGATAAATAGCCGGGAAGGGACAAAGTCTGGCCTTTCGCCGATTTTCAACCGGCTGAATTGTACCGCACCCGCCAGCGCATTAGCCGTGCAGGAGCCGATGGGGCCTTGATCGTACACCTCAAATGTCGGGGTCAGGTCCACTTTCGTCGGTAAGACTTTCAATACGCTCGGGTCCGGCGCATAAAAGTGGTCGCGGATATCCGGGATATCAGGAATGTAGCCCAGCAGGGATTTGCGTCTTTGGGTCAGCATGATAATCCACCTCATGATCGTAGGGTTCCCGCCCATTGTTGTCGATGTGGTTGATTCAGCCATCAGAATGGGTCGAGAGATGATGACTGGCTGATAACCATCTGTTGCAGGATATTTTCCCGAGAAATCCAACATCAGCAGCCAGCGCTGCTCGTCCAACGCTGACGGCACAAAATGCGGTTTACGCCGGTAACACCGTGGTTTGTTTCGTTACATCCGGCTGAATGCGCATCGGCTGTGTCGGCAGATGTGATTGACCTTGTTCGATACCGTCCCCAGTGAAGAGGAATAGGGAAACACGGTGCAATGAGATTGCCAGGATAAAATAGTTGTAATGAAAGGCAGACGGGAGGTGACGACGATGACCCGTGCCGATTACGATAAGCCATTGTCTGACGGGCAATAACGCCGTAAAGAAATTGGTTTGTTGGAGCGTAATACTGGCGTCAGAAACGCATTGTTTATTTTTTAGGGGATGACGAGGAACAACATGCCTGCACCCATCAGATATGTTCAGGACAGCAGCCAGTTGCCGGATCAGGCGGACGTGGTGGTGATTGGCGCCGGAATTGCCGGCGCGGCGGCAGCGTATGAACTGGCGAAAAAAGGCGTCAGCGTGTTGCTGCTGGAAAAAGGGCTGGTTGGCGGCGAGCAATCCAGCCGCAACTGGGGATGGTGTCGGCAGCAGAACCGCGACGAGCGCGAATTGCCGTTGATTATCTATGCGTTGCGCCGCTGGGAGGAACTGCAACAGGAAACCGGTGAAGAGCTGGGATTCCGCCGCTCCGGCCTGCTGTACACCACGCAGGATCAGACGGAGATCGACGCCTGGGACCAGTGGGGCAAGATGGCGAAAGGCTATGGCGTGCGCAGCGACATCCTGAATGCCGAGCAGGCCAAAGCGATGACGCCGGGCAGCACCACCGTGTGGCTGGGCGGGGTGTCGTCACCCACCGATGGTCATGCTGAACCGGCGCTGGCCTGTGCCGGGCTGGCGATTGCGGCCCAGCGCCTTGGGGCCAGCGTGATCCAACAGTGCGCGGTGCGCGGGCTGGACATCAGCGGCGGGCGGGTCAGCGGCGTGTGGACCGAGCGCGGGCGGGTGAAAACCTCCACGGTGATTTGCGCAGGCGGCGTCTGGAGTTCATTGTTTTGCCGTCGTCATGGCATTGAGCTGCCGCTGGGCAACGTGATTGGCACCGCGTTTCGCACCGCGCCTGTCGAACAGGCGATAAGCCTGCCGTTTTACACCGCCGCGTTTGCCTGTCGCCCGCAACTGGACGGCAGCTATACGGTGTCGGTATCCGGGCGCGGTAGGCTGGAACCGGGTTTCCAGAGCCTGCGCTACGCCCGTCAATTTTATCCCACCTTCCGCGCCCGGCGTAAAAATCTGTCGTTCCAGCCAGGTATCAAACCGTTCCTGTGCGGGCCGGAAGCTCGGGCGAGCTGGTCATTCGACGGCATCTCGCCGTTCGAGAAAACCCGCATTCTCGACCCGGCACCGGACATGGCAATGGTGAGTGAAGGGCTGGCAGCGATGCGGCGCGAGTACCCGGCGCTGGCCGCTATCCGCGCGGTACAGGCGTGGGGCGGTATGATCGACAGTACGCCGGACGCCATTCCGGTGATTTCGCCGGTGGAAAGCCTGCCAGGGCTGGTGTTGTCCGCCGGGTATAGCGCGCACGGCTTCGGCATTGGACCGGGGGCCGGGCGGCTGGCGGCAGATCTGGTGACCGGTGAAACACCGGTGGTGGACCCGACCCCATTCCGCTATGCCCGACTGGTGGACGGCTCCGGGCTGAAAGCACCGGGCATGATGTGAGGACAGGATATGACGATAACGTTACGCGCCATGACGGCGGCGGATGCCGACTACGGCTGGTCGCTGACTCAGCAGATGAACTGGCCGCACCGGCTGGAAGACTGGCAGGACGCGCTGCATCTGGGCGAAGGGCTGGTGGCGGAAGACCAGGGCAAACCCGTCGGCACCGCGCTGTGCTGGCGCTGGGGTGACCGCTGGGCCACCATCGGTCTGGTGGTGGTGGACGGGCAGCAGCAGGGGCGCGGTATCGGCCGGATGTTAATGAAAGGGCTGTTAGCCGGTCTGGAGGGTTATCAGGTGCGGCTGCACGCCACGGCAGCCGGGCAGGGGCTGTATGCCCAACTGGGATTTACACCGGTGGGCGAAATCCATCAGTACCAGTGCTCGCTGTTACCGTTGTTCACCGCGCCTGCATTACAGGAAGGGCAGCGGTTGCGCGCTGCCACGCTGGCGGATGCACCCTACCTGACCGCATTGGATCAACAGGCGCATGGGCTGGCGCGTCCGGCGCTGGTCGCCTGGTTGTTGCGTCAGGCGATGCACGTTCGCGTGCTGGAACAGCATGGTCGTACTGCGGGTTTTGCCGCGCTGCGCCGTTTTGGCCGCGGTTACGCCATCGGCCCGGTGATTGCCGACAGCGCGGATAACGCCCGCTTGCTGATTAGCGCGCTGATGGCCGAGGTCAACGGTGAATTTGTCCGTATCGACAGCGATGCCGCGCTTGGGCTGGGAAGCTGGCTGGCCGACTGCGGGCTACAGCAGGTGGACGCGCCCGTCACCATGATCCGGGGCGCACCGTGGCAGCCGGAGGCGGACGGAATGCGGGCCTGGGCGCTGATGACGCAGGCGATGGCGTAGTGAACATTCTGTATAAGTCGATGGCGGAGCGTGGGCGGCAGTGGGCAGACATTATCGCCCGCCGTTATCCGCAGGCACGTTTCTGGCAGTGGCCCGAGGTGCCGGACCCGGCTGCGGTAGACTATCTGGTGGCGTGGGAAGCGCCAGCAGAGCTGATCGCCAGCTTGCCCAATCTCAAGGTGCTGTTCTCCGTGGGTGCCGGTGCGGACCAATTCGACTACGCGGCACTGCCGCCGTCACTGCCGGTCGCGCGAATGGTGGAGCAGGGCATCATCAGCGGCATGGTGGAGTACGTCACCTTTGCCGTGCTGGGGTTACACCGCGACATGCCGCTGTATCTGCAACAGCAGCGCGAGCAGCGCTGGCTGGGGCATCCGCTGGTGTCGGCGTCGCAACGCCGCGTCGGTGTGATGGGGCTGGGCGAGCTTGGGCAGGCGGTGGTGACGCAGTTGCAGTCGCTCGGTTTTTCGTGTCGTGGCTGGAGCCGCACGCCGAAATCCCTGCCGGGCGTGGCGTGTTTCGCCGGTGACTCGCAGCGGGCGGCGTTTCTGGCCGACACTGACATTTTGGTGTGCCTGTTGCCGCTGACACCCGCTACCCACGGTTTACTCAACGCGTCGCTCTTTGACCAGTTGCCGGTAGGCGCGGCGTTAGTGCAGGCCGGGCGCGGTGCGCAATTAAACCATGACGATCTGCTGGTGGCGCTGAATAGCGGTCACCTGCGGGGCGCAGTGGTGGATGTCACCGATCCGGAGCCGTTACCGCCGACCCATCCATTCTGGTCGCACCCGGCGCTGTGGCTGACGCCGCATATCGCCAGCCAGACCCAGGCGGACAGTGCGGTGGAGGCGTTGATGGATAACATCGCCCGTTTTGAGCGGGGCGAGCCGATGGTCGGTGTGATCGACCGTCATCGGGGGTATTGAACATGATGGATAACGAGCTGGTGGCGTTGCGCCGTGATCTGCGCGCACACCCGGAAGTCGGGTTTCAGGAGCATCGCACCGCCAGACGCACGCCGATTTTCCGTTGCCCTGATGAACAGCACACCCCTGACCCAACATCATGAGACTCACCCGGCGGCACCATCGCTACCGGGTGAATGACTCACGACAGACCTTGGCTGCTGACAGACCTTGGCTACTGACAGACCTTGGCTACTGAATAGTGCGGTTGCGCCCCTCGCGTTTGGCGGTATAGAGGTTTTTGTCCGCCAGCGGAAATAACTGATGCACCGTATCCACCAGATAGTTGCCCGGCGTCGACGCATGGGCAATACCGATACTGACGGTGACCGGCACCTGCTGCTGGTTGAACATAAACGGGGTCTGCTGGATGGTATGCCGCAACCCATCGGCCAGCCGATAAAACGAAGACGGACTGTGATTGAAGCAGACCACGGCGAACTCTTCTCCGCCGATACGGCTGACCAGCCCCGGCGTGGGGATGGTCTGTTTTATCACCGTTGCCACCTGACGCAGGATTTCATCACCGCAGTCGTGACCAAAGCTGTCGTTGATGTTTTTGAAATGGTCGATGTCGATCAGCATGATATTCACCGAGTCTTGCAATGATTTGATGCTCTGGCCCTGTGCCGTCAGCGCCTCGGTAAAACCGTAGCGTGACAGGGTTTCGGTGAGAAAATCATGGCTGGCCTGTTGCAGCAGTCGGGCGTTCAACAGGCGAATGGTACGGGCGTTGGTCGCCATCATCAGCGGGCTGAAAATGGTGGCAGCAATACCGATGCGAGCGATGGTGACCTGATGCATAAACAATGGATCTTGCGAGCCATACAGCGCGAAAACATGCTCCGCGGTCAGAATCAGCTCGACAGACCCGATACACAAGGTAATCAATCGAACCAGCCACAACGGATAGACGATGGCGCACCAGGTCAGTGCCGGTAACGGAAACGCCAGAATGGCAACCGGGCCGAGTAACGGCGCTACACTGATCGACACCAGCAACAACAACAGCGGCAAGGCGTCTGGCAGCCTCAGCGTCGGAATCCGCAGCGGGATTTGACTGCGCAGGGTCAACAACAGTGGCAGGAACAGCACGGCGGTGTAGAACTGGTCGCTGAACCAGTTAAGAAAGTTGCTGCGGAATAGCGCCGCCGGAAAACGGGGCCAGGGTTGCTGCGCCAGCGCGCCGACAATACCGCAGGCCAACGCCGCTATCATGCAGGAGACGAAAACATACAGCGAGCTGATCATGTCGGTTTCGCGTCGGGCCAGGAAACCGGGCCAGTTGAGCAACTGGGTGAGGACGACGATAAAGGCAATATTGGCGGCATTGATGGTAAATGCGCTCAGTCCCCAGCCGTAAAACAGTGAATCTTGCAGGATCATCGCCGCGTAGGAAACGGCGTAATACCAGGGCGTGTTCAGATAGCGGCAGCGGTAAAACAGCGCAGCAATGATGATATTCACAGGCCAGAATACAGACAGGTCAATCTCGGAAAGCCGGGCGTGCGCACCGATGTTGCAGCCTATCAATGTCACCATGAAGACATTCAGGCTGTTTAACCCGGTACTGTTGTTTTTAAACAAAGCTAAATTCAGATGCATACCGTCAATCAACCTTCCGTTATCGCCTTCCCCTGGCACTATGTCGCTGGCAGCCTTAGCTGCGCGTTGGCAGCGGCGGGTCATGCATAGCGCCGGTATGAAACATCGTTATATCCCCGTCATCCTTCAAGTTGCAGATGCGTTGTTCAAAACGCACAACGTTTGTCCTGCAACTCGAATTATTTTGGGGATAGATATAAAAGGTATGAAAAATCCTGGTTAATGTTGTTTCTCTTCTATTCTATTTCTGACAATTGATTACGAGCAAGCAAACGAATATGAGGTAGTGTTTCCCTTTGTGAGTAGCGTTGTCGGTGTGGTTGGGTCATCTTATCTGGAAACAACGGCATGACAGTAGCGAAACGGGCGGGGAGCGCGGCACACGGGCGATCGTTTTCCTGGTTATCCCTCCCGCTGGCGCGGGAGGGCATAATGGCATTAAACGTAAGAATCGTCGTCGTCGTAGGTGTCGTCAGCGGCGTAATCGTCGTAGTCGTTGTTTGACGAGTTATCGCTGACGTTGCTGTTCCAAAAGCCATTATTGGCATCGGCACCGTTGAAGGTATCCAGATTATTGGCGTTGAAATCTCGAAAGTTGTCGCTAACGTTACCCAGCGGATTGTCGTTGAGCATCGGGGTTTCGTTGATAATGTTGACGATTTCTTCCGGCTGTGAGCGGTGGAACATGCCGGTCAGCATGTCGGCCAGCACCACACCGCCTGCCACACCAGCCGCGGTCTGCAACGCACCGCTCAGAAAACCGCCCGCACGGGAAGGGGCCGGTTGCGCATAACCTGGAGCGGGCTGGTTGTAACCTGGTGCCGGTGGTGTATACCCCATCGGCTGGCCGTATCCGGCCGGTTGACCATAGCCTGCTGGTTGCGACGGCTGCGGTGCGCTGCTGCGGCTACCGCCGCCGAACAGCCCGGCCAGAAAACCGCCGCTACTCTGCTGTGGACGGGTTGCCGCTTCCTGCTTCAGCCGGTTAATTTCGGCTTCCATCTCTTTCACCCGTTGATCCAACTGTTTCAACGCCGCTTCCTGAATAATCATCGCCTGCGCCATGTAGTAAGGTGCAGCGGGTTGCTGGCGGATGTAGTCGTTGATTTGCTGCTCAGCCTTGAGGTCCCGAGGACCCGTGTTAGTCTCGGCTGTTTTCAGTCGGCTAAACAGACCATCAATAAGACGTTGTTCTTCAGATTGCATAGGATTACCTCAAGAGATATTGGATTGCGGAACTGCCTGTTCAGACTGGCTCTGCGGCTGTTTTGTCACACCCTTCGCTGCCATCCTACTGTGTTCTTCCGGGCTAATACACGACTGTCGGGTAAAGCTGCTTACAAATTTGTTACCAATTACGGCAAACCGGGTGTGGTTACTCCTGTCATGGCAGCCAGCCCTGACTTTTATTTAGAACCTATCCCATTAGGGCTATTAGTCATGAGGAGAATATAAAATCATCAGGTCGGATGAGTGGGGCGATTTCTAGGAGTATTCCATATTCTTTTTATTTCCAGCTTTGCTTTAATCACTCCCGAGGCGGTTACCTGAACGCTTCAGTTATTAACCAGAGAATAACGTTTTATTTCTGGTTAATCGCAAATGACTTGTTAAAGGAAATTCATAATGAATATGAAACCCCTGCTTTTAGGCGTTATTCTGGCTACTTCTTACGCTCATGCAGCATCGACTGACGTGAGCGCCAAACCGGTAACCGGCGCGGTAGCCAGTGCGGAAGTGAAAACAACGGCCGCCACCGACGCCACAGCGAGTCAGGAGGCGAGCAGCAAAACGCTGACGGCTGAACAATCGACGGCAGCCAGCACCGAAACACAGGTGAAAAAGCATGAGCCGCAAGCGGTGAAAATGCACAATGATAAAAAGGTCGCACATAAAAGCACGGTAACGGCAGAAAAAGAAACGGCCACGCCCAATAAAGCGGAAAAAGAAAAAGTAACCGGTAAGAAAATAACAGCGGAGAAAAAGAAACATCATGCGGATGAAAAAGAAAAAACCGCACCGGAAACGCCTGCTAAAACGGAATAATGGATTATTGCTGTAATTAAACATTATGTCAGTTACTGAAGGGAGTCAGTAATAACCGAAGACGTATCGTCGGGCTGACGCTCTTATTTCCCGGCTGGTCATCGTCTGTTTTTTGCCGATGCAGAGAACAGGTATGATGCCCAGCCGGGACTCATTTCTGTCACCGTCCGGGCACAATACGGATGTTTGCGGGGCGAGGGTGCCAGTATTTTCAGGCGATGTTAATACGCTCAGCGATGACGCTGGCACCGTCGCTATTGATATCAAACTTTCGGTTGTTCCTTTTCTGTTGCGGTGACTTCTGGTGCCGCTGTGGTTTCAGGGAGCGTTTCCACGGTGGTTTCCGGCACCGCTTCATTCTCGGTATTGCCTTGCGTTGTCGGCGCTTTTCTCTTACCGGAAAATAGCTTCTTGACGATGGCACCGACGGCGAAAATACTCACCAGAATAATTTTCCAGAATTTCACGAACGCCAGGCCCATCATCGCCAACAAGCCCAGCTTCTTGGCCGCAATCCCGCCGATTAACGCCGCCAGACCATATTCTGCAACGTGGTCGGTGCTGGCGTTAAAGTCGGTGTAACGCTTGCCGTTGTTGAAGGTCACGGCGTTGAGCAACTGCCGGGCTTTGGGTTTCTCGTCGTTGACGGTTCCGCGATTGGTGACCAGATTCAGCGACAGGTAGCCTTCGCGGCCGAGCAGATAAGTGTTGTAGTTGACGCCCTGATCGTTTTCTTCAATGTTACTGCCTTCATCGCGCAACGCGGCGGACCAGACCAGCCGGTGAGTGGCCTGCTCGTAGTTGGGTTTTTCAATCCAGCCGAGAATTTCGATCGGCGTAATGCCTTTTTTTACCCGTTCTTTGTTAGCTTCACGGGTGCCTTCTTTCAGGTTATCCAGCAATTCATCGGCATTCCATTCTTTGGCATCGTCATCCTTGATATAACCGGATGCGGTGTACTCGATGGAAATAAAACCATCAATGTCATGATTTAACACCAGACCATAAAAATTACTGTCCACATAATTTCCCAGCTCACGCATAAATGCGCGGGCTTCTCGTACCGGAATATAGACAAATCCTTGAGGGAGTTTCAGTACCGCCTGATTACCGAGGTTTATTTCTTTGGGGCCTTCAACACCGGCACGCTGCATGGCTTCAATCGCGTTATCCAGAGCGCTGTGAACTTGCGGGGCGGTGTTGTCTGCGGCCATGCTGTGAAGAGAAAAGGAAAGGAGAAATATCAGCGCCAGTTGGCTGATGGAACGAACGAAGAGTGCCATAAATCATCCTGATTAATAATAAAAAGAGAGCAAATAGAAAAGCCGGAGAATGTTACTCTCGTTATTAATCCATCTCAATTTATATTGGTGATTACTTATTTGAAATCATTTTTAGTTATAAATAAAATAATCACCAATCAATAATAATGGCGTGATTGGGTATCAACGGGGTGTTTCCCGGCCGGTGTCGTGCTGCCCCATCAATAGGGCCGAGGGGCGTATCGAATGCGCGGCAGTACCCCGTTATTGCGCCAGCGCGCAGCTCACGTCCAGAATTTCTTCCGCTGAGCCGCGGTTGAACAGGCCGATAACATCACGCCGCACCGCCAGCAGAATCAGTTCGCCTTGCGCGTTGGCGGTCAACGCCAGACCGTAATTCTCCATCTGGTCACCGTGCGTTTGTACATACTGGTTAAGTCGCTTGAATGGGTCGATTTGTGTCAGATCGCTGCCGTTCAGCTTGGTTGCCAGATAGTCGTGGCCCAGCAGCGGCTGGCCGAGGGAAGCCCAGTCGTAGCCGATGTTAGCGCTTTGGGCGCGCAGCGTTTGATAGACCTCGGGTTTCAGGCAGGAAATATGGATATGCAACTGACCTTGCGTGCGGCCGTAAAGCGAATTGATCGCCAACCCGAACACGTCGTCCTTGATCGGTTTGCCCATCTGGCTCGATAGCCGGTCGCGGTAGTTCCAGGCAGCGGCAAAATAGGCAGGCGTGTTGGGTTGCAACAACATCGGGCTTTCAATACCGCTGATGCGATCGGTTGGGATCAGCAGGTCGTGATACGGTCCGCGCCGGTCTTTGAACAGCGTGTAATGACCCGCCAGATTGACGTCCAGACAAGGGGCGGGCGAGTTATTTTTCTGCTGGTTGGGTACGCACTGCTGGCTGACGAATGTCCACAAGGCGTTGCCATCACCGCGGCGGGCGAAAGGCTGCCAGAAATAGAGCAATAGGGCGACCAGTAGCAGCGTAACGATCAAACCAGGCAGGTATTTCTTACGTATCATGGCAGGATTCCAGAGAGGGCTATTGCCGCAATGGTTAGTGATGACAACGCCATTGTCGCCGCATTATTTGTTGCAAGGTGATTCGTCACGGCATTATGTGTCTGGCGTCTGGCTCCGTGGGTATGACTGCGCGTATGCGTACCGTTCATCGTGCGGCACGGTAGCATAGTGCCACGGTAGCATAGTGCCGCGTGCAGATGGCGACATGATGACAGCCAGCTGATGCCGCTCACCCGGCCGACGCGCTCTCGCCAATCAACGTGCGGATAAGCTGGACGACTTCTTCCACCAGCAGGCTGCGTGCGTGCTGAGGTGGGAAAATCGCCAGATAGGCAACGTCAAGCTTCGGTGCAAAGGGTTTGATCAACAACCTGGATTCGCTGGTGCGGGCGGTAATGGCATCGACAATTCCCACCCCTAATCCGGTGCCTGCCATGACGCAGCAATGGCGCAGCGAGGTTTCGATCGGGCTTTGCAGTGCCACATCGTGTGCGGTAATCGCCTGCGCCAGCTGTTCCCGTAATACCGTTTTGCGCCCTGGCAGAATGGCGCGGTAGTGGTTCAGGTCGTCAAGGGTGATACTGGCGCGGCCCGCCAGCGGATGCGTGGGGGCGACGACCGCGACCGCCTGGGCAACACCCAGCAGGTCGGCCTGCAATCCCTTGATCGCCGGTGTACTGTTGATAAAACCGATGTCGTACTGGTTGCTCAGCACCATCTCGGTGATCGCCAGCGTACTTTCCACATCCATCGACAGTGCTACATCCGGGTATTTTTTCAACAGCGAGGGGAAAATGCGCTCGGTGCAGAGGTTAGCGAGCGCCGATACCGCGCCGATGCGCAGCACGCTGCCTTTAGCGTGACGGATGTCGTCCGCCACCCGCAGAATGTGATCCAGCCCCAGATATAGCCGTTCGATCTCCCGAAAAAGCTTAAGCGCCTCTTCACGAGGTTCGAGCCCCCGGCCATCCCTATCAAACAGTTTTAGTTTAACCGCGTACTCAAAATCCTTGATCAGTCGGCTGACCGCCGGTTGGGTGATATTCATGATGTTGGCGGCCTGTGTGATACCGCCGGTCAGAATCACCTTATGGAATGCTTCAACCTGTCTTAAGTTGATACGGCTCATAGATGTTACCAACCATAATGTTTATTTATGAATTCGGTACAAAATACGATTTTTAATTATTTTAACCAACACGTAGACTCCATCCCGAAGGTTACAGTTTGTCATAGATTTGCACAAAGCGTGATGAACCCGAATGCGGGATGGATCCGAATTTAAAGGAGTAACCATGAAAGGAACGTTGTTTGTTGCTGGCCTGATGACGCTGATGCCCATCGCGCAGGCAGCAGATTTGACGATTGGACTGGCGTCATCCACCACCTCGATGGATCCGCAGTTCTATGTCGGTGGCGCTAACAGCGCTATGGCCCGCAATCTGTTCGACGGGCTGGTTAACCAAAACGAAAAACAACAGATTACCCCAGCATTGGCGGTGTCATGGAAAGCGATTAACGACACCACCTGGCAATTTGCCTTGCGACCGAACGTTAAGTTTCACGATGGCACCGATTTTAGCGCCCGGGATGTGGTCGCCAGTGTGAAACGCATCGCGTTGGCGGCGAAAAATAGCCCCAGCGCTTACACGCCCTACGTGGCGGACATCAGCGAGATTCGTGAAATCGACCCGCTGACGGTGGAAATCAAAACCAAAGGACCGGCGGCGTTGCTGCTCAATAACCTGAGCCGTATCGCGATATTACCGGCGCGGCTGGCTGACCAGCCGACCGACGTACTGAACGGTGGTAAAGACGTGATTGGCACCGGCCCGTTCAAATTTGTCTCCTATACCCCGGATGACAAGGTGGTGCTGAGCCGTAACGACCACTACTGGGGCGGCAAAGCCGAGTGGGACAAGGTGACGTTGCGCGTCATCAAGAACAACAGCGCGCGTATTGCTGCGTTGCTGTCCGGCGATGTGGACATGATCGAAAGCGTGCCGACCGCAGACCGCGCGTCTATCGCACGTCAGCAGGCTTTCGCCACGGAGTCGGTGCCGGGCAACCGTATTTTGTATCTGCACCCGGATCAGGACCGAGATGAGTCGCCGTTCGCCAAAGGTGACGATGGCAAGAATCCGCTGAGAAAAGCGGAGGTGCGTCAGGCGATGTCGCTGGCGATCAATCGTGACGCGCTGGTGCAGCGTATCCTCGACGGTCAGGGGCTGCCTTCGTCGCAGCTGGTGCCGCCAGGGTATCCGGGATATTCCGCCAAAATACCAGCACCGGTTTATGACCTGGCGCAGGCGAAACAAAAACTGGCGGCGGCGGGCTACCCGAACGGCTTTACCCTGACGTTCCACGCCTCGAACGATCGCTATCCCAACGACGCCAAAATCGCGCAGGCGCTGGGGCAGATGTTCAGCCAGGCGGGCATCAAGACCGAGGTGGTCACCATGCCCGGCAACGTCTACTTCGCCAAGGCGGCAAAGCGTGAATTTAGCCTGGTGATGGGCGGTGCGGCGATTGAAACCGGCGAGGCATCCGGCGTGCTGGGGCCGCTGCTGGAAACCTTTGGCCCGAATGCAGGCCAGGGAAACCGGGGACGGTATTCCAATGCCGAATTTGACAAGCTGCTGAATCAGGCACGTGCCACGCTGGATGAACAGCAACGCGATGCTCTGCTACAGCAGGCAACCGAATTGGCGATGAAAGAGCAAGGGGTTATCCCGCTGCTGTTTCTCTCCAATACCTGGGCAATGAAAAAAGGCTATAGCTACGTGGGCCGCACAGACGGCTACACATTGCCCTATTTCGTTCACAAACAGTAAACGGTGAGTTTTTCACCCGGCGCTGGTGATGAATGAAAATGATGTATACCCCAATAATTCAGGTTGTCCTGCAACTCGAAGTATGACGGGTATAGTGCGATTTTTACGTTAACACCAGGGTTCTCCCATCAGGCCGTGTCCCGCTGCATTTCGCGGCGGGACACTCCGCCTGTCACTTTCAGGGCCACTCCATGAGCGAATTCTTCGGCGTATTTCCCTATTGTTTGATGAAGTATCATGTGCGCGAAGACACCGCCAGCGTACTGAAACGGGTGGGCGCACTGTGAAGTCGATTCCCATCATCATCGATTGTGATCCCGGCATTGACGACGCGCTGGCGTTACTGAGCGCGTTTGTCGCTCCGCAACTGGCGATTCAGGGCATTACTGTGGTGAATGGTAATCAACCGTTATCCAACACGTTGCGCAATGCGCTGCAAATAGTCGAACTGGGCGAGCGTACCGATATTCCGGTGTTTGCCGGTTGCTGGCAACCGATGCTGCGCGAGCCGATTCACGGGCAGTTTCATGGCAAGAATGGGTTGGGCGACAGCGATTTTCCCGCACCGCGTAAAGCGGCGGAAATGCAACACGCGGTTAACTTTCTGATCGCCCGTTGCCGGGTGGCGGCGCAGAGCGGCGAACGTATTACGTTGTGCTCGCTGGGGCCGCTTACCAACCTGGCGAGCGCCTTTTGTATCGCGCCCGATATCGTGGATGGCATCGAGCGCATTGTCTCCATGGGCGGTGCCTGCCGGGAACTGGGCAACCGCACCATGACGTCGGAATTTAACATGCTGGCTGACCCGCACGCTGCGCATATCGTCTTTTCGCAAGATCTGCCGATGACGCTGTTGCCGCTGGACGCCACCCATCAGGTGATTCTGACGCCGGAACGCGTCGATGAACTGGTAGCGCACGCCGGGCGATTGCGCGGTCCGTTGAGTCAATTGATGGCGTTTTGGGATCGCAATGACGTTAAACGTTATGGCTCCCGCGGCGGTCCGCTGCATGACCCGCTGGTGATCGCCTGGGTATTGCGCCCCGACCTGTTCCAGACCGAACGGGCACGAGTGCTGGTGGAACATCAAAGCGAACTGTGTATGGGACAGAGCGTAATGGATATCTACGGTAAATCCGGCCTGTCGGCGAATGTCGATGTGGTCACCGGTGTGGCGGTCGACGAGGTGTTTCAGTTGTTCTGTCAGCTATTCTCAGCGTATGGAACTGCGTGATGACACGTCAGCGAATCATTATTGACACCGATCCCGGCGTAGACGACGCCATTGCGTTGTGGCTGGCGCTGGCTTCGCCGGAACTGGACGTTTTGGGCGTTACGGTGGTGGCCGGTAACGTGGCACTGGAAAATACGCTGGCGAACGCCCGGCGGATTGTGGCGCTGTCCGGTCGTGATGACGTGCCGGTGTTCGCCGGTGCAAAAAAGCCGTTAATTGGTCCACAACGCTACGGCAAGTATGCTCATATCGGTGCGTTCAGTGATGAGCTGGTGCCAGGGGGAGAATGCCAGGTCGCGCAGGAGCACGCGGTGGACTTTATCGTTCGTACCGCACGTCGGGCGGCGCAAGAGCAGAATCCGATTACCTTTTGCGCCATCGGGCCGATGACCAATCTGGCGCTGGCGCTGATTCAACACCCGGACGTCGCGCGCGGCATCCGTCAGGTGGTGTCCATGAGTTGCGCCTTTACCGCGCTGGGCCACCGCACGCCGTGGGCTGAATTCAATATCTACGCTGACCCGCACGCCGCCCATCGGGTCTTCAGCAGCGGGATTCCGCTGGTGATCATGCCGTTGGACATGACGTTTCAGGCGCTGATTACCCAACAGGAAATCGACGTTTTGCAGCGTGACGCCGGGCGGCCTGGCGAGGCCATCGCTCGCCTGCTGGGCGCATTTGACCGCAGCGACATGGCGCGTTTCGGCCGCGAAGGCGGTCCGGTACATGACGCCACCACCGTCGCCTGGCTATTACAACCGTCGCTGTTTGTTGGACGGGAGGCGCGGGTTGGGGTGACCGTTGCCGGTGAAACCGCCGGGCATACCTGGGCGGATTTTTATGGCAAGTTGTCGCAGGCGGCCAACGCACAGGTAATGCAATCGGTGGATGAACCCGGTTTTCTGGCGTTGCTGGTGCGGGTGCTCAGCCGCTACGGTCGCTCGAATAGCACGGCCCGTGCATGTCGTTCGTGAGGGATTCGGTTCGTCAGGCGTTCGGGCACGGCGAGGTTCAACATGGCAAGTAAAATAGTTCTGGCGGGGTAGCTTCTTAACCCTGCGCTAACCAACAAGGACACGTTATGGCCCGCTTTTTACTCAGTCGCTTGTTGCAAACCTTGATAACGCTGGCGGTTATGTCCGTGCTGGTGTTCGCTGGTGTGTATCTGGTCGGCAACCCGGTGGACTTGCTGCTGGGGAGCAACGCCACCCCCGCCGAGCGTGAGGCGGTGATCCGCGCGTTCGGGTTGGATAAAACCCTGTGGCAACAGTACCTGCTGTTTGTTTCCCATGCGCTGCAGGGCGATCTGGGGAACTCCTTCATTTTCAACCAACCGGCGCTACACCTGATTCTGCAACGAATGCCCGCCACGCTGGAACTGGCGCTGGTGGCATTTCTGCTGTCGTTGCTGATCGGTATTCCTCTGGGGGTGTTCGCCGGTTTACGGCCGGACAGCCTGGCGGCGAAATCGGTAATGACGGTTTCGATTCTGGGCTTTAGCCTGCCAACGTTCTGGATCGGTATGATGATGATCATGCTGTTCAGCGTGAAGCTGGGGTGGCTGCCGTCGTCGGGACGGGGCGACACCGTGACGGTGGCGGGTGTGCCGCTGAGTCTGCTGACGTCGGACGGCTGGCAGCACTTGCTGCTACCGGCGCTCAATCTGGCGTTGTTCAAGATTTCGCTGATTATCCGCCTGACCCGCGCTGGCGTGCGCGAGTGCCTGCAACAGGACTACGTGCGTTTTGCCCGCGCCAAGGGGCTGTCGGAACGTCGTATCCTGTTCGTACATGTGCTGAAAAATACGCTGATCCCGCTGATTACTGTCATTGGTCTGGAGCTGGGCGCGCTGATCGCCTTTGCGGTGGTGACCGAAACCATTTACGCCTGGCCGGGGATGGGCAAGCTGATTATTGACTCCATCGCGGTGCTGGATCGTCCGGTGATTCTGGCCTACCTGATGATGACGGTGGTGATGTTCAGCCTGATCAATCTGCTGGTCGATGTGCTGTACGCGGTGGTGGATCCGCGCATCCGGTTAGGAGGAGGACAATGAGCCAGTCGGGACGTTCGCTACATACCCCATCCGCCGTACCGGCGGCGCGTTCGGCGCTGGCGCGTACACTGTCGATGCTGTTTCATGATCGACTGTCGTGTCTGGGGCTGTTTACGCTGGCGTTAATTGTAGCGCTGGCGCTGCTGGCCCCCTGGATTGCACCGCAGAATCCGTATGACCTGACCCAACTGATGATCATGGATAACCGCCTGCCGCCGGGCTCAACCGGCATGGGCGGGCTGACGTACTGGCTCGGCACCGACGATCAGGGCCGCGACTTGCTGAGCGCCATTCTCTACGGCACCCGCACCAGCCTGACAGTCGGTGTGAGTAGCGCGCTGGTGGCGCTGGTCATCGGTATGGCCGCCGGTATGCTGAGTGCCTGGCTGGGTGGTAAAACCGATGCGCTGCTGATGCGTATCGTCGATATCCAGCTCAGCTTTCCGCCCATTCTTATCGCCCTGATCCTGCTGGCGGTGCTGGGGCAGGGGGTGGACAAAATTATCCTGGCGCTGGTGATCACCCAGTGGGCGTATTACGCCCGCACCATTCGCGCCTCCGCCTTGCTGGAGAGCCGCCGTAATTATGTGGATGCGGCGCGCGGCATGGCGTTTTCCGCGCCGCGTATTGTGTTCCGCCATATGCTGCCCAACTGCCTGCCGCCGCTGATTGTGGTCGCCACCATGCGTATCGCTTACGCCATCATGCTGGAGGCGACGCTGTCGTTTCTCGGCATTGGTCTGCCGATTACCGAACCGTCGCTCGGGTTGCTGATCGCCAACGGGTTTGACTATTTGCTGTCCGGCGATTACTGGGTAAGCCTGTTCCCCGGTGTGATGCTGTTGCTACTGATTGTGGCGATTAACCTGATCGGCGACGCCCTGCGTGATGCGCTAAATACCAGACAAGAGGAGTGAGGCGTGAATCAGTCGGTGTTACGTGTTGAACAACTGAATACTGCTTTTCGGGTCAACGGTGAATGGCTGACGGTGGTGCAGGACTTGTCGTTTGACATCGGTGAGCGGGAAACCGTGGTGCTGGTGGGTGAGTCCGGCTCTGGCAAAAGCGTCACCGCGCTGTCCATCATGCGTCTGCTGGCAGGATCGCAGGTGCGCACCACCGGACGGGTGCTGTTCGATGGCCGCGACCTGCTGGCGCTGCCGCCCCGCGAGATGCAGCACATCCGTGGCAATCATATCGGCATGGTGTTTCAGGAGCCGATGACCAGCCTCAACCCGGTGCTGAAAATTGGCACCCAGATTACCGAAGTCTTGCGGCGTCACCGGGGAATGGACCACGCCAGCGCCCGAGCGGAAGCGGTGCGTCTGCTGGAAACAGTACGCATTCCTGCCGCCCGCTCACGGCTGGACGAGTACCCGCTCAGCTTTTCCGGTGGAATGCGCCAGCGGGTGGTGATCGCCATCGCGCTGGCCTGTAACCCTCGCTTGCTGATTGTCGATGAGCCGACCACCGCGCTGGATGTCACCATTCAGGCGCAAATTCTGGGGCTGATCAAAACGTTGCAGGACGAACAAGGCATGTCGATTCTGTTCATCACCCACGATATGGGGGTGGTGGCGGAAGTGGCCGACCGCACGATGGTGATGTACCACGGTGAAGGGGTGGAAATGGCAGATACCCGCCAGCTGTTTCGCGCGCCGCAACACCCGTACAGCAAGACGCTATTCTCCGCCGTGCCGCGGTTGGGGGAAATGGCGGATAGCCGCCTGCCGCGGCGGTTTGCGTTATTCGGGCAGTCCACCACAGAGCGCGAGCCGCTGACAGACACGGTAATGCCGGGAGAACCGGTGCTGGCGGTGAGTAATCTGATCAAGCGTTTTGATGTAAAAAGTGGCTGGCTGCGGCGGGTAACCGGCCGGGTTCATGCGGTAGAGAACGTCTCTTTCAGCCTGCAAGCGGGAGAAACGTTATCGTTGGTGGGGGAATCTGGCTGCGGCAAGTCCACCACCGGGCGCGCTATTCTGCGGTTGCTGGAGCCGAATGGCGGCGCGGTGTCGCTGTGCGGCGAGAATATGCTGACGGCCCGCTCGTCGGCGCTGGCCGGGTTACGGATGCGGGCGCAGATGATTTTTCAGGACCCTTATGACAGCCTCAACCCACGGCTGACCGTGGGCAGTGCGATCGCCGAACCGATGGTCAGCCACGGCCTGGTGTCAGCACGACAGGCACCACAGAAAGTAGCGGAACTGCTGGAGAAGGTGGGATTACAGGCCGAGATGGCCGACCGCTATCCACATCAGTTTTCCGGTGGGCAGCGGCAGCGCTTATGCATCGCGCGGGCGCTGGCGCTCAATCCGCAGGTGATTATCGCCGACGAGGCGGTGTCCGCGCTGGACATGACCGTCAAGGCGCAAATCGTCAACCTGTTGCTCGATTTGCAACAGCAACTGGGGCTGACCTACCTGTTTATTTCTCATGATATGGCGGTCGTCGAGCGTATCAGCCATCGGGTAGCGGTGATGTATCAGGGCGAAATCGTGGAGATCGGCCCGCGTCAGGCGGTATTCAACGATCCGCAGCACCCGTATACCCGCCGCCTGCTGGCCGCCGTACCGGTGCCCGACCCGGAAAAGCGCGTGCCCAGATCGACGCAGGCCGATGAACTGCACAGCCCGCTGCGCCCGGCGGACTATCAGCCGCCGACGCGCCGTTATCAACAGGTTGGCGACGGTCATCTGGTGCTGGTATCTTAAGCGGCGGCATCGTGCCGATGAGTTCGTCGGCACGTGCGTTATCTGGCGGGTTAGCCTGCCAGTAGCTGGCCGTAGCGGGTCAGATCGACGTTACCGCCGCTGACGATCACGCCGACGCGTTTCCCCCGCAGTTCATGCTGACAGGCTCGGGCCGCAGCGAAGCTGAGGCAGCCGGTCGGCTCCACCACCATTTTCATCCGCTCGGCGAAAAAGCGCATCGCCGCGACCAGTTCATCATCACTGACGGTCAGAACGTCATCCACGTTGGCACGGATCAGCGCGAACGTATACTGCCCCAAACATTGTGTCTGCGCGCCATCGGCGAGGGTGTTGGGCGTATCGATACGCACGATGTGGCCGGAGCGAAAGGACTGCTGAGCGTCGTTACCGGCTTCGGGTTCGACACCGTATACCCGGCAGCCGGGTGACAACTGTCGTGCCGACAGCGCCGAACCGGACAGCAGCCCGCCACCGCCCAGACAGACAAACAGCGCATCCAGCTCACCCACTTCTTCGAATAGCTCTTTCGCTGCGGTTCCCTGCCCGGCGATAACCTGTGGATGGTCGTAGGGTGGGATCAGTGTCATACCGTATTGTTGCGCCAGCTCGCGGCCGATGGCTTCACGATCTTGCGTGTAACGGTCATAGGTAATCACCTGCGCGCCGTATCCTTTGGTGGCGGCAACTTTGGCTGCCGGGGCGTCTTGCGGCATAACGATGGTGGCTGGAATCCCGAGCAATCTTGCCGACAGGGCGATGGCCTGCGCGTGGTTGCCGGACGAGAAGGCCACCACACCGGCGGCCTTCTGCTCATCGGTGAATTGCAGCAACGCGTTCATCGCGCCGCGGAATTTGAATGCGCCCATGCGCTGAAAGTTTTCGCATTTAAAGTAAAGCTCCGCGCCGAACGCATCGTTAACGGTACGGGAAGTAAGCACCGGCGTGCGGTGGGCATAACCAGCAATCCGGTCGCTGGCGGCAGCAACATCGTCATACGAGGGCAGAACAATCGGTGTCATGGCAGTACCTGTGTGTTAACGCGTTATCCAGTTTTAAACCCAATGTCTTATTTTTTATAGCTTGCCTGACGTAAAAAAGTCCATGGAAATCATTGCCCAGCATGGGGGGATTTCTCGTGCGCGCGCTGCCGGATTATTGGGGGGAAATATGTGTATGAGTGTCAACGCGTGGATATTCCATGCGCTGAGTTTTTCTTATTCATTTAAGGTTTTGTTAAGACAGGATGCTGTTAATAGTGACGGTGGAGTTTATATCAATGACGCTGTTTTAATCGTCACTCACAGGATGTGGAACAATTGCATCAGGAACAATTGCATCAGGAACATGGTGGATAAATGACCGGTGGTCTATGCTTTTCAAAACAGGAAGATGCGGCGGATGACGTGAGACACATATTTTTCTTTTTGATGGTGTATAAGAAGTAAGAGCTATTTGAAGCGCGCCAGCGATCGCGTAGAGTGAGGTGGCAGGGTATTGCCCTGATTTGCCTGCATTACTGATGTTGCCTTGTAACCACACAATTAATAATTATT
Organism: Dickeya undicola; assembly: GCF_000784735.1. Taxonomy (GTDB): domain Bacteria; phylum Pseudomonadota; class Gammaproteobacteria; order Enterobacterales; family Enterobacteriaceae; genus Dickeya; species Dickeya undicola. The sequence continues at coordinate 37,085 of NZ_JSYG01000049.1, read as the reverse complement.
TGCATTGAGGACAGAATGGATAAATTTCAAAGAGAGATTGAGGAGAGAACTAATCTCACCTCATCCAACAAGTTTGAATTGTTATTGTTCCGTTTAGGATCGGCCACCGGCGAAGGGCCATCCGAGCTGTTCGGCATCAATGTGTTCAAGCTTCGTGAAATCGTTCCGATGCCAACCTTGACCAAGGCGGCGGGTATGACTCCACCAATGCTTGGCATGATTAATATTCGCGGGCAGATTATTCCCGTTATCGATCTTCCGGCGGTAGTAGGATGTGCGGCGAGTACCGGCCGTAATATTCTGCTGGTGACGGAATATGCACGCAGCACCCAGGCTTTTGCGGTCGAATCCGTTGATGACATTGTTCGCCTGGACTGGAGCCAGGTCAATACGGCGGAAGCAGGCGTCAGTAATACCTATATCACCAGTATTGCGCGTCTGGACAGCGATCCATCAAGTAACCGTCTGGCACTGGTGTTGGATGTCGAACAGATTCTGCACGACATTATTCCGACCGAGCGCGAGATTAAGATTGAAAGCGTGGAAGCCAAAACCTTCAAACTGAAGCCCGGTGCGGTGGCGATTGTGGCCGAAGACTCCAAAGTCGCACGAACGATGCTGGAAACAGGGCTGAAGGTGATGAACATTCCGTACATCATGCATATCACCGGGTTGGAAGCCTGGAACAAGATCAAGGAAATGGCGAAGGAAGCACAAGCAGAAGGCCGGCCGATTTCGGACAAGATTGCCTTTGTGCTGACCGATCTGGAAATGCCGGAGATGGATGGTTTTACACTGACGCGTAATATCAAACGTGATGATACGCTCAAGAACATTCCCGTTATTATCCACTCATCGCTGTCCGGCTCTGCGAACGAAGACCACGTGCGTAACGTGGGCGCGGATTCGTATGTGGCGAAATTCGAAATCAATGAACTGGCCGCTGCGATTCACAGCGTAGTGGACAAAAAAGCCCCGCCTTCCAAGTGATATAACCGGTTCCACCGCCCTGGCCTGTCTGGTCAGGGCTAACAGCGTAGCCGCCTCTCTTGCCTGCTAACGACGGCCTTTACCGCACTCTCTCTTCCTCCTTCTGCGTTAAAAACCAGCCATCCCACGTTAAAAAGCGCGATATCGATCACAATGAGCCAAAACTGTGCTGCAAGGGCAAACCGTGAGCGGAGGCGCGCTGGCGTCGTAACGACTTGCAGCACGCCATCAATCTTTACTCTAAAGCTAATGATTGCGATACCGGCTTTATTGAAGCGGCATCGGCCGGGGAACATACTTTAACCAGACCAAGGCAAATCAAAATGATGAGCTGAATCAGGAGGTTAATAATGTTGTCTGGGCAAACGTCACCGCGGCTCTGGAATACACGCCGCAGTGAAAAACAACGGCGCAAGGCGTCGATACCCGTCCAGGGCAAGGTGCTTCCCACGGAACATCTTGCTGCGATGCTGGAAAAGCTGATCGCCCCCGGCGATAAAGTGGTGCTGGAAGGCAATAACCAGAAGCAGGCTGACTTTCTCTCCCGCACGCTGGCGGAGGTCAACCCGCAAAAAGTGCATGATTTGCATATGATCATGCCGAGTGTCGGGCGTAGCGAGCATCTGGATATCTTCGAGAAAGGCATCGCCCACAAGCTCGATTTCTCCTTCTCGGGCACGCAGAGCCTGCGCATTTCGCAACTGCTGGAAGATGGCGCGCTGGAAGTGGGCGCGATTCATACCTATATCGAACTCTATTCCCGCCTGTATGTTGACCTGATCCCCAATGTGGCGCTGGTCGCAGGGTACAAAGCCGACCGTAAAGGCAACCTGTACACCGGCCCCAGCACCGAAGACACCCCGGCGTTGGTCGAAGCCGCCGCGTTCCATGACGGTATCGTCATCGCTCAGGTCAATGAACTGGTGGACGACGAAACGGACTTGCCGCGCGTCGATATTCCCGGTTCCTGGATTGATTATGTGGTGGTCGCCGACAAGCCGTTCTTTATCGAACCACTGTTTACCCGCGACCCGCGCTTGATCAAACAAGAGCACATCCTGATGGCGATGATGGCTATCAAGGGCATTTACGCCGAGCATCAGGTGCAGTCGCTCAACCACGGTATCGGTTTCAACACCGCGGCGATTGAGCTGCTGTTGCCGACCTACGGCGAGCGTCTGGGGCTGAAAGGCAAAATCTGTAAGCACTGGACCCTCAACCCACACCCCACGCTGATTCCGGCGATTGAAAGCGGCTGGGTCGATAGCGTCCACTGCTTTGGTGGCGAACTGGGGATGGAAGCCTACATCGCTGCCCGACCGGACGTATTTTTCACCGGGGCGGATGGTTCGATGCGTTCCAACCGCGCGTTTTGCCAACTGGCGGGGCAGTACGCCGTCGATATGTTTATCGGTTCGACATTGCAGGTTGATGGGTTAGGCAATTCGTCCACCGTCACCAAAGGCCGTCTTTCCGGGTTCGGTGGCGCGCCCAACATGGGGCATGACCCGCACGGTCGTCGTCACGCCACGCCAGCATGGCTTGCCATGATTAACGAACCTGACCCCATGCAGCGCGGGCGCAAGCTGGTGGTGCAGATGGTGGAAACCTTCCAGGCCGGTGTCAAACCCACGTTTGTGGAAAAACTCGACGCGGTGGATGTGGCGAAGGCGGCCGGTATGCCGCTGGCACCGGTGATGATTTATGGCGACGACGTTACCCATGTGTTGACGGAAGAAGGCATCGCCTATCTCTACCGTGCCGACAGCCTGGAGGAACGGCGAGCGATGGTAGCGGCAGTGGCCGGGATCACCGACATCGGGCTGGGTGTGGATGCGCAGCGCGTGGCGGAATTTCGCCGCAACGGCAAGGTCGCTTACCCGGAAGATTTGGGTATCCGCCGTACCGAAGCGACCCGTTCGCTGCTGGCGGCCGGTAGTGTGGCCGATCTGGTGGAATGGTCGGGTGGCCTGTACAACCCGCCTGCGAAATTCCGGAGCTGGTAATGAAACCGCAGCGACAGTCCGACGCGCACGGGTATGCACAATGGTTGGCTGACACGGCGACGCGCTGCCTGATTGAGGAGGCGCAACTCAGCCCCAAACCAGGTCTGGTCGATAGCCGCGGCAGCGGTGCGCATCAGGATTTGACGCTTGCGTTGATGGAGCGTTCCGCCCACAGCCTGACCCATACATTTCATACGCTGGCGCTTCAAAGCTGGCAGCGCCCGGCAGATGCCGCATTGCGCCAGTTGGTCGGCCGGGTAGGGCGAGAAGGCGAACAGCACATGATGCTGGCGACCGGCGGTGTCAATACGCACCGCGGTGCGATCTGGGCGCTGGGGTTACTGGTCAGCGCCACGGCAATGCTCGGTGGTATTGGCGACTCGCAGGCTATCACGGACACGGCAGCACGTCTTGCCCGCCTGCCGGATAGCGCCGCGCCAGCGGTGTTTAGTAAAGGGCGGCGGGCGACGCAGCGTTATCAGGTTCCTGGCGCGCGCGAAGAAGCGCAGCAGGGGTTCCCGCACATAACCCGGTTGGCGTTACCCCAGTTGCTGCATAGCCGTCGGCACGGTGCCAGTGAGGATGACGCGCGTCTGGATGCGCTGATGAGCATCATGACCTCGCTGAGCGATACCTGCGTGTTGTCACGCGCCGGGCTGGACGGGCTGGAAACCATGCAACGCGGTGCCCAGGCGGTATTGGCGGTCGGCGGTGTGTCTTGCCCCGCCGGGCGGCAGGCACTGGCACAACTGGATGCGCATATGCTGGCGCTGAACGCGTCGCCGGGCGGCGCGGCCGATTTGCTGGCCGCCACGTTACTGCTCGATGGTATCGCACAGCCATCTTTATACGATTAAGAGGGTGTTATGGAACACATTACATTGTCATTCCCGGCTACCCGCACGGCCAGCGGCAACGCGCTGGCTGGCGTGGTCGGCTCCGGTGATATGGAAGTGCTGTTGACGGCAAACGCCGGACAGACGCTCACCATCGACATCACTACGTCGGTGGATAACAGTCGGGCGCGCTGGCAGGCGCTGTTCGACCGGTTACAGTCGCTCGGCGGCCTGCCTGCCGGTGCGATGACGATTCATGATTTTGGCGCTACGCCCGGCGTAGCACGCATCCGAATCGAACAGGTTTTTGAAGGGGTGAATCATGCGTGATGATCGCAGTTTTATCGAACTCAAAGCACGGGAGCGCGCCCGCGCCTTGCTGGATGAAGGCAGCTACCGCGAATTGCTCGACCCGTTTGACGGCATCGTCTCGCCGTGGCTGGGGCAGCAGGGCATTGTGGTGCAATCCGACGACGGCATGGTGGTGGCGAAAGGTACGTTGCAGGGCAAACCGACGGTAGTGATCGCCATTGAAGGCGCGTTTCAGGGCGGCAGCATGGGCGAAGTTTCCGGTGCCAAAATGGCCGCTGCGCTGGAACTGGCGGCGGACGATCAGCGCAAGGGTATTCCAACGCAGGCGATCTTGTGCCTGGAAACCGGCGGCGTCCGGTTGCAGGAAGCCAACCTGGGGCTGGCGGCGATAGCCGATATTCACGCGGCGATTGTCGACCTGCGTCGCTACACGCCAGTAATCGGCATCATCGCCGGTACGGTGGGCTGCTTTGGTGGCATGTCGATCGCCGCCGCGCTGTGCAGCCATCTGATTGTTACCCGTGAAGCGCGTCTCGGGCTTAACGGCCCGCAGGTCATCGAACAGGAAGCGGGAGTTGCCGAGTACGACTCGCGTGATCGTCCCTTTATCTGGAGCATGACCGGTGGGGAAATCCGTCATCACATCGGGCTGGCCGATAGCCTGGTGGCTGATGGCGTTAACGCCGTCAAACAGGCGGTGAATGACGCGCTCGCCAGCGGCGTTCCGGCGCAGCACCGTTCGGATAACTATGCATGGTATCTGGCGCGACTGACCGGCGCTGATACACGGGTGCAGGCCGACACGCAACAGATCCAACAGCTTTTTGGGGAGGTAAACCCATGAGTCAGGTAGCACATCGCGGTGCGGTATGGCTGGAAACGCTGGCGCACGGTAAACCGAGACTGGCCGGGCTGTGCCCGTCGGTACAGGCGGCTGATGGCGACATCGGTGGCGAAGCGGTTCGTTTTATTGCCGTTGTTCCTGATGCGGATAACCACTACCCACGCGCCGCGCAGGGCGAGGTCGGGCTGCTTGAAGGCTGGACGCTGGCGAAAGTGGTGCATGAGACTATCGCCGCAGACCGGCACAGCGAGCACAAACGGCCGATTGTGGCGGTGATCGACGTGCCGAGTCAGGCGTATGGCCGCCGCGAAGAGGCGTTCGGCATCCATCAGGCGCTGGCTGCGGCGGCGGGCGCGTATGCGCAGGCGCGTCTCGCCGGGCATCCGGTTATTGGGTTGATCGTCGGCAAAGCGATGTCCGGTGCGTTTCTGGCCCACGGCTATCAGGCCAATCGGCTGATCGCCTTCAATGACCCGGACGTACAAATTCACGCAATGGGTAAAGCCTCCGCCGCGCGTATCACACTCAGAAGTGTGGAAGACCTGGAAAAACTGGCCGCCACCATCCCACCGATGGCGTATGACATTCGTAATTATGCCACGCTGGGGTTGTTATCGACGCTGCTGGATATCGCCAACCCGGATACGCCGTCCGCTGACGATGCGGCGCAGGTGATTGCCGCATTGCAGCAGGCGATAACCGATGCCCGACGTGATCCGTCGCTGAAAACGCGGCTGGGCGCGGACAACCGGCGCAGTTCTTCGCTGGTCCGCGAACGGATGCGGGCGCAGTGGTAAGCACAGAAAACGTAGGAAACCGCGCTCGCGGGTAAGTCACACACCGGTGGCTGGTTCGTGTTCACTCGCGACGGCCACCTATCGGTAAGCCAATAAAGAAACCTGCCAGATAACCGGGGCTGGCGTCATTGGACGCCTGCGGGAATCCCTTTGTCTGAAAAAACGACGCTGTGCCAGCCACTGTGCGGACACAAGCCAAATCATCGTGCTGGAACGACGACTCTTTTATTACAGGTGAATACGATATGACTTATGTAATTGTTCATGCCCTTGCGCCGATTTTTATCATCATGCTACTGGGGTTCTGGGCTGGTAAAGCCAAAATGGTGGATAACAAGAACGTTGCGCTACTCAATATTTTTGTTATGGATTTTGCACTGCCAGCCGCGCTGTTCAGTGCCACAGTACAGACGCCCTGGTCCGGTATTGTCGAGCAGGCTCCGTTGATCGTGGTGCTGACGCTGGCGATGTGGGTAACCTATGCCGCCATTTATTTTCTGTCCGTCAAGGTGTTTCATAAAACGCCGCAGGACGCTGCGGTGCTGACGCTCACCGTCGCGCTGCCCAACTACGCCGCGCTCGGCCTGCCGATTCTCGGCAGCGTACTGGGCGATGCGTCGTCTACCTCGCTGTCGGTGGCGGTGTCCATCGCCTGTGGTTCGGTGTTGATGACGCCATTCTGCCTGCTGATTCTGGAACGTGAAAAAGTGCGAGCATCAGGGGGTAATCAGACCTCTACGCTGTCGATGCTGCCGGTGCTGATGTGGCGCTCGCTGAAAAAGCCCATTGTGCTGGGGCCGCTACTGGGTGTGGTGCTGTCCGCCATCGGTATCCGTATGCCGGAGTTGCTGCTGGCGTCTATTAAACCTTTGGGGTTATCCGCCACCGCAGCGGCACTGTTTCTGACCGGGGTAATTCTGTCTGCACGGCAGTTAAAACTGAACCTGATGGTGACGACCGCAGTGCTGACCAAACTGTTGATTCAACCGGCGTTGGCATGGGGTATCGTGCTGGCACTGGGCTTGCACGGTTCGGTGGCGATCACCGCGATTCTGATGATTGCCCTGTCCGCCGGTTTCTTCGGTGTGGTTTTCGGTAACCGGTTTGGCGTGCAGTCACCGGATGCAGAAGCAGTGCTGCTGTTAAGCTCGGTACTCTGTATCCTGTCGTTGCCGTTGTTTATTACGTTAACATCCGGAATGTAAACCCTATCAGGAAGTGGAATCATGGAAACGACACGTCCGCACGATTTGTTATGGCTGGCGTCCCGCGAGGGGCTGGAAGGCATCGACGCGCCCTGGGTGGACAGCCAATGGCGGCCGACCTTGCCGGTGGTGGTGCGGCGTGACGTTGACCCGGCCGGGCGTATTCCGGTCGGGGTGCGCGGTATGCGCCGTGACCAGCGCGCCGCCGGGTGGGTGGCGGTGGATCAGATTGTGCGGGCCGTGACGCCGGAAAGTCTGGGTGAACTGCCTGTACTGCTGGCCTCGCCGTTTGTGTCACAACCGCCGGTGCAGGTCGCGATTCAACTGGCGCAGCAGCGCTGGCCGTGGCAGTGGGGGATAACCGGCAGTACGGGGTATGCGCTGGCGACGCAAGTGCCGGTGTTACATGCCGACAGCGACCTGGACCTGCTGATTCGCGCACCACAGCCGCTGGACCGTGAGGCGCTGACAAACTGGCAGCGGCGGCTATCCGCCTCGCCGCTATGCCGGGTCGATACGCAAATTGAAACACCTAACGGTGGTTTTGCGCTGGCTGAATGGTTACGCGATGAACACGTGCTGTTAAAAACCAACCAGGGTCCGCGGCGGGTCAGTGACCCGTGGTTATTGGAGTGCTGAGATGAAGACGCTGTTTACCTTCCCCGGACAGGGGGCGCAGCATACCGGAATGTTGCAGTCGCTGCCAGCCGACACCGGGGTGATGGATGAGGCGGCGGCGGTGCTGGGCGACGAGCTTGACCAATTGGATAGCCCGCAGGCGCTGCGTCATACCCGTGCGGTACAGTTGTGCCTGCTGATTGCGGGGGTGGGTTGGGCCAGAGCGCTGATGGCGCGCGGTGTGATGCCGGATATGGTCAGCGGCCTGTCGATTGGCGCATTTCCGGCGGCGGTAACGGCCGGGGTTGTGCGTTTTGACGATGCATTACGGCTGGTGGCGTTGCGTGGCGACCTGATGGAGCAGGCTTATCCGCAAGGGTATGGGCTTACCGCCATCATGGGGTTGAGCCAGTCGGAGGTGGAGGCGTTGCTGGTTGACAGCGGCGCGTATCTTGCCAACCTGAATGCGGAACGGCAAATCGTGATTGCGGGCAGTGATGCGAACATGGCACAGGTGGCGGAGCGCGCGTTACAACGCGGTGCCAGCCGGGCACAACGCCTGCGGGTCAGTGTACCGTCGCATTGTGCATTGCTGGATGCGCCCGCCAGAGAGCTGGCGGCGGCGATGGCTGCCGTCCCGCTCTCTTCGCCACAATGCGGTTACCTGAGCGGCAGTTCCGCTCGGGCAATCTGGCAGCCTGCGCGCATCGCGGACGACCTGGCGCAGAACATGGCGCGTACCGTGCACTGGCATGAGGCGATGGTGGCGGCGGAAGAGCGCGACGTGCGGCTGGCGATTGAGATGCCGCCGGGCGGCGTGTTGACCTGCTTAGCAAAGCAGGCGTTTAGCCGTAGCGAGGCGTTTTCTCTGGAGCGCAGCGGTATCGATGTGGTGGTCCACCGCGCCTGCCAGCTTAAGGCGCAGGAGTAGCATTCAGGCTGCGGGCATACATGCGGCCTTCTGCCACCAGCGCCAGCAGATTCGGGTCATGCTCGCGGTTGCGGGCGAACACGATGGCGATGAGCTGGCGCATCTGATAGGGCGGTGCCAGTTTCAGCAACTGGACATCGTTCTCGTACACTTTTTTCATCCGCTCGGGGATGAGCGTAAAGCCGACACCCGCCTGCACCAGACTCAGCATAGAAAAAATGTCGTCTACCCGCGTGACGATCTCCGGTTCGAACCCGGCGATGTGAAACGCGTCCTGAAAACCGGCATAGGTGGCGAACCCTTCGGACAGCGAAACGAAGCGCTGGTGATGGAAATCACGCAGGTCGGCTGGCTGGCGGGTATCCAGCTTCGCGGTCGCCGGGGCGGCCAGACAGATATCGTCTTCGAACAGTGGCAGGAACTCCAGGCGGTTACGGTCGATGTCGCTGTCAGAGAGCGAAATAAGAATCGCGTCCAGCTGTTGGTCATCCAACAGGGTGAGCAGGCGCTGATTCGACCCCATGGTTAAATCCAGCTCCAGATCCGGGCGGCGCAGCTTGACGCCCATAATCAGGCGCGGCACCGTTTCCAGCGTCAGCGAATACAGCGTCCCGATGCGCAAACGCCCCTGACCGACACCTGCGGTCTTGCGGGTTTCCTCCAGCCCCCGTTCCATCAGCAACATGGCTTCCTGGCTGTACTCCAGCAGTGTGTGCGCCGCTGGCAGCGCCACCAGATTGCGCCCTTTGTGGATAAACAGCGGGCAGCGCACCCCTTCCTCCAGCGTATGCAGCGCCCGATGCACGCTGACGCCGCTGAGCCCGAGCAGTTCGGCGGTGCGGGTGATGGTGCCGCTCTCCATGAACGTCTTGAAAATCTCAAGTTTACGGAAGGTGATGTCGCCGTCTTTTAACATATCGGACTCATTGCGTGATAACGCGCGGATGTGAATGAGGTAACTGGTGGGGAATTGTACCTGCAATGCGTGGTAAAAGGGGAGCGAGGTGACATTTTGCTTGCCGCGACCCGATGTAGCCTGCCTCGGTCAGTGTGGTGGTTTGCGTATTTTCGCGGCGCACTGCGTGATAAACCGGATGAACAGTCCAAACCCGGCGAGTAAAACCAGTGCGGCTATACACGATGGCGGATATGAAATACCGACAGGCCATCTGGCAACGAATACACTTCGCGCCCGATGGCCGTCGTATTGCTTATTTCAGGTTGTTGCGGAAGAAATCGGAAATCTTATCAAACGGAATTTTATCCAGGCGATCGTAGAGATCGACGTGGTTGGCATCCTTGATAATCATGAGTTCCTTCGGTTGTGCTGCTGCCTGATAGATGTCTTCACTGAAATAACGCGAGTGCGCATTCTCACCAGCGATGAGCAGGATCGGGCGCGGCGAGATTTCGTTCACGTAGGTCAGCAGCAGCATGTTCATGAATGACAGCGGCGTGGTGGCAGTCCAGGCACCAGTGGAGTTCGGTGAGTTCTTGTGATAGCCGCGCGGTGTGCGGTAATACTCGAAAAACTCCTTGATGATCGGATTGGGTGTGCTGTCCAGTTTCTCCGGCAAAATGCGGGGACCGGCGGCAGGCGTGCCTTTCTGGGCGTCAACCCAGCGTTGCTGGCTCATTTTCTCCAGCATTTCGGTGCGCTGCGCGTTGGTCAGGCTATCGTTGAGGCCTTTCGCCATGCTGCGGGACATGTCATACATGCTGGTGGTGACAACGGCTTTGATGCGTTTGTCCACCGCGGCGGCGTTTAGCCCCATGCCGCCGAAACCGCATATGCCGATAATGCCGATACGGCTGCGATCAACAAAAGGCTGCAAACCGAGAAAGTCGACCGCGGCGCTGAAATCTTCGGTATTGATATCCGGTGACGCCACATTGCGAGGCTCTCCGCCGCTTTCGCCGGTATAAGACGGGTCGAAGGCCAGTGTGACGTAGCCGCGCTCGGCCATGATTTGCGCATACAGGCCGGAAGACTGCTCTTTTACCGCGCCAAAAGGACCGCTGATCGCAAGTGCTGCCAGTTGCTGGTTGCCACGGTTTTTCGGCAAATACAGATCGGCGGCCAGGGTGATGCCGTAGCGGTTTTTGAAGGTGACTTTCCGATGGTCGACTTTATCGCTTTTCGGAAACGTTTTATCCCATTCCTGCGTCAATTGCAGGGCATCGCCATTGGCTGACGCGGAAGGGGACTGCGCCAGCACCGGCTGGACGCTGGTCAATATTGTCGCTACGCAAATGGCGATAGCGTTTTGAATGAACCTATTGCGGGAAAGCAGGCTGCTCATGTGGATTATCTCATTAAATGATTACGGGATACCGCCTGATAAGGAACACTGGCCTTATCAGGGGAGTGTCACAACTCAACGGTTACAACGCGTTCTTCAGAATGTCGGTCACCACAGCTGGGGTATACGTGTCGGCAAGACCAAAGACACGGACGTTGTTCTGCACGTTTGCAACGATGTCTGGCAAAGCGCTTTCCTCAATGCCTAACTGTGGCAGGCGGGTCGGCGTACCAATCTTATTGAACCAGTCTTCCAGCGCGGTAATGCCTTGTTCGCCGGTATCGACGCCAAATACGTTGCGGGCAAATCGTTCGAACTGCGCCGGATTGCGGCCGATGTACCATTTCATCCAGGCCGGGACCACCACCGACAAGCCAGCGCCGTGCGGCACGTTGAACAGTGCGGAAAGCGAGTGTTCAATGGCGTGGTTGGGGTAGCTAAAGCCTGCTGCGCCGGAAAAAGTCAGGCCATTCAACGCCAATGTCGCGGCCCACGCGAACTGTGCGCGGCTGTTATAGTCTGTTTCATCGGCAAGCAATGCTTCAGTTGTCTCGATGACCGTGTTGATCAGGGATTCAACCAGCCGTGATTGCAGGTTGGGGTGTACCGTTGCGGTGAAATAAACCTCGATCAAATGAGCGATGACATCCGAAGCGGAATACACCAGATAGTTACGAGGAACACCCTGCATCAGTACCGGGTTAACAATGGAGACTTTGGGGAACAGTGCAGGTGACGAAATAAAGAACTTCTCTTTGGTTTCGTCATTGGTAACCACCGCGGCGGGGTTCATTTCGCTACCGGTGGCGGCCAGCGTCAGAATGGCGAACAGCGGTAGTGCCGATTCAACGGGTGCTTTGCCGGTAAACAAGTCCCAGACATCGCCGTTGTAGTGGACACCGGCTGCAATCGCCTTGACGCTGTCGAGCACTGAGCCGCCGCCGACGCTCAGAATGGCGTCAACCTGATGTGCTTTTGCCAGGTCGATACCTTCCCGCACCGTCGAGATAACCGGGTTACTGACGATGCCGCCGCATTCGATCAGTTCGATGCCTTGCCCAGAGAGACTCTGGCTGACGATGTTAAACAGACCATCGCGTTTGATGCGTTCACTACCGTAGCAGAGCAGCACTTTTTTTATGCCATGCCCGGCCAGATGCTGACCGATCTGTTGTTCTTTACCGACACCGAATTCGATTTGGGTCGGGTTGAAAAAAGTGAAATTTTCCATCGTGATATCCTTTAAATCTGTCTGACTGCTCATGTAACCGCCGGACACAGGCTGTGGGGATGAGCGAACTGAATCGTTCTATACCCGTCATACTTCAAGTTGCAGGTGTGTTGGCTGCGTTACTCGGCCCATTTCATGGGCCTCGCCCCTTTGGGGCCGCTGCAAGCAGCGTTCAAATCGGCTTACGCCAATTTGTCATTCACCCGAATCACTTACCTGAGTAAGCTCATCGGGATTCACTCACTTGCCGCGTTACAAGGCTCACATGAGCCTTGCCCTGAAGGGCCAACGCTTCGCGTTGTTCAAAACGCAATACGTTTTGTCCTGCAACTCGAATTATTTTGGGTATATACCGAACGGAGCGTAAACACGTGCTGAGGGATGACCGGGATTACGCTGACCGAATGCATTTTTCGTGATCTCGTCAGCCCATCGATAGACAGATACTCCGCATTTATTGCCTGATCCTCCAACTGTCGGGATTGTCGATTGGCTCTATCGTGTCGGGGGGATATGCTGCCACAAGGCACTGACGGGAGAGGTGGTATGCCGAATCAGGAACAACAAACAAGACGACACGATGCCGATGCGGTCAGCGTGGCGTGTGAGGCGATGGCGGCGGTGATCGGGCGATGGACCGACGGTCAGATGGACTGTATTACGCCGATTCCGAGCCTGACGCTGTTTCGACGTGAAGCGCCGATGCCGCCGACCGCCTGTCTGGTCGAGCCCAGCATTGTGCTCGTGGTTCAGGGGGAAAAACAAATGCTGGTGGGTGGTGAAGCCTACGCTTATGACACCCAACGTTTCCTGGTTACGTCGCTGGATCTCCCCGCCAATTCGCAAGTAAATGTTGCCAGCCCGGAAAGTCCCTGTCTGGGGCTGACCATGAAGTTCGATCTTCGCATCATGGCGGAGCTGATCGCACAAGGTGGGTTGCCCTTACCCGAACAACGGGTAAATAGCAGGAGCATTGGTATCGGTACGGTCACGCCGATGCTGATTGACCCCTTCAGGCGAATGTTGAGCTTGCTTGATGAACCCGGCGCGATCCCGATGCTCGCACCGCTTATCGAGCGGGAAATCCACTATCGCCTGCTGATGAGCGATCAGGCGGCACGGCTGTGGCAAATTGCATCGGTAGGAAGCCAGGGGCACCGGGTATCTCGGGCCATCGACTGGCTAAAAATGAATTACACCGCAACGCTCAGGATTGATGAACTCGCGGCTTATGCGCAGATGAGCACATCCAGCCTGCATCATTACTTTCGGCAACTGACGGCCATGAGCCCCTTGCAGTACCAAAAGTGGATGCGGTTGAATGAAGCCCGCCGCCTGATGCTGAACGAGGATTCGGACGCGGCCAGTGCGGCGTTCAACGTTGGCTATGAGAGCCCGTCGCAATTCAGCCGTGAGTACACGCGCCTTTTCGGAGCACCGCCAAAGCGCGACATCGATGAATTACGGCGTAAGGTGGGCAGCGGGGGAGATGGCTCTCAACCTGGAGAACCGCAGAAGCCGCAAAAACCAGCGGGGATGGTTTCCCTTTCCGATTAATCAGCGTTATTGTTTTGGTCATTCAGACAGTTTCAGGAATGACGATGATGAATGATTCGTTCACTATCGGCGAAGAACATGTGCGGTTCACCACTCCCGATATCACCTTGCCGATAGGATATCGCGCCATTGCCCGCCAGTTTTTCCACCACAAACTCCCGTCGCCTTATGAGGTGGAAATGGCGATCGCTATCGTTGAAGACCAGCTTCAGGCAATACCCGCGTTGCGTCAGGTAGCGCAACAGGCTTCGTGCGCCGACCCTTACCTTAAAGCGATAGCCCATAGTGCTGGCAGCCACGACACACTGACTCAACAGCAGATCGAGAACGTATTTAACCGGGTGGCGGATGTTATTTCCGGCAGCCCCCAGCGCGATGGCGAATTTCCCGATGATGCGGGCTTCATCAGTTATCTGGTCATTGTACGCGAGCTATCGCACCATCTTACTATTCAGCAGATAGCGTTGTTATAACGAGGCGGTTTGTGAGGCGGTAATCCTGTTCACTGTTTTATTTTGGACATCGGCGAATGATCAGGCGTTATTCGCTCTGTTTCGGCATGGTGTGGTAAAGCATATCGGCGATTGGTGTGAGATAGCCGCCAACGCACCAAGTCGTCTGCGCCTGGTCCCTCTTCAAAGGCAATGTCTTCGCTGCTCAGCGGCTTTTCGGTTTTCTGATCGATGAAGCTCCACCGTACATCGGCACCCGTTTTTCGATTCACAAATTTTAACGGCGGAGCTGAAGCGCCGGATAAGCCTAAACTATCCCCAATCTGGGAAAGCAGCGCCATTACCGGGGCAAGTTGCCAGCCATTTGGGGTTAATAAGTATTCAAATCTCTCGGGATTCACTTGATAGCGCCGTCGCTCAACGAGCCCATTGGCTTCAAGATGTTTGAGTCGATTGCTGAGTGTGGTATTGGTTACCCCGGAGGATTGACGTAACTCGTCATATCGGCTGATTCCGAATACAAGGTCACGGAGGATCAGCAAACCCCATCGATCACCGATTGCAGCCATAACGCCAGCAATTGAGCACACCATTCCATCAAAACCTTTCGATCGCATAGATCCTATCTCCAAGCCAACCTCATCCCTTGGATGGGGATTAATTATAGGGATACCCCCATCAGCAGCAAAGGTGCCTTTAAGCGCTCATAGCTGCCTGTTTCAAACAACGTTAGGATGCCTGCACACAATACACGATTCGGACAAACTATTGCATCGGTAGTAGCTCTTATTATAATATTTACCATAATATCAATGTCGGACTGACTTCCACGTCAGCATCACTGTTGCTGTGGTCATCATTCCAGCCCGCCCCCGACCATGTTGCATACCCTGTCAGTGCGCTCGTTGTTAGCCACATATCGTCGTGGAACTGATTACCGTGTGATATCGACCGAGAACCGTAGACCAGCAAAATTGGAGTATACAAGTGGAAAAAAAACTCGATTTAACGCGTCGTCTGTTGATTAAGACAACTGCCACCATCGCAGCAGTTGTACCCACGATAGTCATGGCAACATCCGCTTCCCCTGTGGAACAGACAAAACAAATGCTGGCAGAGACAGCACCTCAACCCTCCACTCTGGAGGAAGTGCCGCTTGAATCAAACACGACATTGTCCATCGAACGCCGAGGGCAGGTGGCGTTATTAGGCCTCAATCGGCCTTCGATCCAAAACCGTATTGACCCAGAGACATTTCAAGCACTAGCACGAGCCATTTACGACTATGATCATGACCCTTCGCTCCGTGTCGCCATCCTATTTGGTCACGGAGAGAATTTTTCTCGGGGTATTGATGTGGATGCATATAAGTCAGTCATCAATAACGGAAGTCCTCTGGCAGGTTTGCAGCGAGTCATCAATCCTCTTAATTATGGTCAAGTGCAGCGTTCCAAACCACTCATCGTTGCTGTGCACGGCGATACCTGGAATATGGCTCATGAGTTATTCTTGTCAGCGGATATCCGTATAGCAGCGGCGAATACGAACTTTGGTCAGGATGAAAACGCACATGGACGCTTCCCTGGCGGCGGCTCGACGGTTCGCTTTGTTCGCGAGGCTGGTTGGGGGAACGCCATGAGATTCATGCTTACAGGGGACCATTGGCGTGCTGAAGATGCATATCGAATGGGAATATTGCAAGAGATCGCCGAAACGCCCCAGGCAATGATGGATAGAGCAATAGCTATCGCCAACAAGGTAGCTTCATGCGGCCCTCTCGGTGTGCAAGCTACCTTGGCATCAGCACATCAGGCCATTGATTCCGGAGAGGCAATAGCTTTCTCGAAACTCGGTGCACAGTACAGTGCGCTTTACCGCACGAAGGATTTTATTGAAGGTATGGCGGCACAAGCTGAAGGTCGCACTCCCATTTTTCATGGAAACTGAACAAGCAGCCAGTATCACGAGTTTGGGCTCAACATCCTCAAGATGGGTAGGCATCTTGACGCCAATAAGGTGACTTAAAAAATACCAATGAGTAATTTGAGCAGTTAAGGAAACAGTGGTTGTGAAAAATCCAGAAACGTTATCGATTTCTGGATTTTTTATGCTCACTGGTCAGTCTATTACGTCGATACCTTAATCTGGGAAAATGAATCTCTATGGGTAATACAGGCTATTACCAGATCCCAGCGCTATTAATAAATCTACGTTATTTTTTGTCGATTAGAAATTTGACCGTTTCGGCATACTGCTGTACGAAGGCATCCGTACTGCTGATGTCCATACCTTGCATATTAACTATATACTTACCATTAACATACATAGCGGGTACGCCCTGCAACTGAAAATTGGCTGCGGCTTTTTCCTGCTGGGTAACAAGTGATTTCACAACGAAGCTGTTCCATGCTGCATCGTACTCTTCTGGCTTAACACCTGCATCAATAAATACTTTTCGGACATCAGCATCAGTCTTTATCGTCTGTGTTTTCTGAATACCCTCAAACAGTGGTGCAGATATTTTATCTTCTACACCCAGTGCCATTGCCACAGCCCAAGCCTGGGTAAGATATTTTCCTAGAGGTTCAAGGAACTCTACGTGGTATTTAGTTAAGTGGATGCCTTCTGGTAGTTCTTTTTTTACATGATCTGAAATATGAAAGACCTGCTCAAATTGGTAACAGTGTGGGCAGTTAAACGAAAAAAATTCTAATACCTGGGGTTCTCCAGCAACCGATTTATCTAAGGTATTATACTGTTTGCCGTCGGTAAACTGTGTAGCAAAGGCGTTAAAAGCAAGGATTATGCTTGCCAGAATCAACCAAATTCTCTTCATGGTTAATATTCTCCTGAATATTAGTAATAAATATAAATGCGGTATCTCGATGTTTAATATTCACTCAGTTAGAACGGTCTGAATATTATTTCCCGCGATCCATATTGAGTCCTGATTTTTCATTCATAACATTACGATAATCCTATAATGGTGGTTACTATTACAAATTGAGTGGCCCGATGGCTTTGCCAAATCACGCCCCGGTCGATACTGCCAAGCGATTTGACCGTCCAATGCCGAAGCTAGCCGCTACAGTTATGGCACCATAAACAAAAGCACTCAGCGCGATGATCTTGAAAAGCGATGACAAGTCAGCATTAAACTGTGTGACAGCCAGCCACCCTGCAACCGCGGCGATCACCATGCGTACGGTCCCGGCGAGCACGGGCCAGAGCACACGTTTCGCGCCTTGACCGGCAAAATAAAGTGCCATGCCAATGCCGATGGAACCATAAAACGGTGCCACGTTTTGCAGGTAGCTGGTGCCTGCCGATAAAATGGCGTGATCGTCGCTAAATAGCGAAAGCCAAAGGTGCGGATAGGCCGCCACGCCAAGTCCGATTAACTCCGTAAACGTAAATGCGACAACAGCGCCAACCCAGGCAATACGTTGTGCGCGCTGCTTTTGACCCGCGCCGACATTGACACCAACCATGGTCATAATCGCCGTGCCCAGCCCGAACAGCAGCGGAATTTGCAGATAATCCAGCCGTGAAGCGATGCCATACCCGGCGATGACATCAGGTCCGAACAGCCCGACAACGGCAGTCACCACGGTAACGGTCAAATTGATTTGCACCGTACCGATGGCCGACAGGAAACCCACGCCAAGCACATCTTTGAATAATCGGGAATTCAGCGGCGTGATGGACAGCTTGATTACACTGTGGGCTGAACACATATGCCTGACCAGTAGTAGCGTGGCAAAGAAGTAATAAATCAGTATCGCTATCCCCGCGCCGGCGACGCCAAACGACGGTATTGGCCCCCATCCCATGATCAGTGCAGGGGACATCGGCAGCAGGAGCACGCCCCCCAGCAAGGTGATACGCGCAGGCGTTTTGGTGTCTCCTGCGCCACGCAGGGCGGCAGACAGCAACGCCACCAGCCAGACCAGCGGTGCCCCTGCAAAAATAAGATTTGAATAGGCTAACGCGGCAGAAAGCGATGGCCCTTTAACGCCCATCAAGTGATATAAGGCGTTACCGCCGATGAGGATAATAGCGGCAAAGGCGGCACCCATCACACCCGCAATAATAACGCCATGCCATACCAGTGCCTGTGCATCCTGCCATCGACCTGCGCCGGATGCCCGCGATATCGCCGATGATAATCCACCACCAATGCCGCCGTTCGCCATCATTTGCATCAGCATCAATACGGGAAAAACGACGGCGACCCCTGCTAATACATCGGCACCCAACGAGCTGACAAAATAGGTTTCCACGACCCCCACCAGTGTCTGTACCACCAGAACCGCAACGGTCGGCAACGCCAGACGAAGCATGACCGGCAGGATGGGGCCGACCAGAATATCCGTGGTCAATTGCTTTGCGGTCGGTTCATGGCTTCGGTTTGCGTTCGGTAATAATTTAGTCATCATGCAGGCTCAACACTCAGTGTTATGAATAAAATTTAAACGCCATGACTGCGGTGCTGTTCGGGAGCGGCTGCCTTGGTTTCATCGGGTTGCCAGCCGCCGCCAAGCGCTTTGAATGCCGCAACCGCCGCACGAGCGGACTCGGTTTGCGCCTGTAGTCGCGAATCGGAGGCCCGCAGCATACTTTCGTCGGCCTGCAACACCTCTATCAGGCTGAGGGTGCCGTGTTGGTAGGCCGCAAACGCGGCATCCCGCGCCTGGCTGAGCGAGTCAACCCCGTGGGTCAGTATCCGGGCCTGCTCTTCATGGTTAACCAGCGCCGAGAAGGCGTTTTCCACATCCTCCGAAGCCTGTAATACCGCCAGGCGATAGGCTGCCAGCATTTCGGCTTCCTCGCCTTTGGCCTGGTTGATCTGTGCGTTGATGCGGCCAAAATCGAATAGCCGCCAGCGCAGGCCTATCACACCGGACGATTGGCTGGCACCGTTGCTAAACAGGTTGCCGCTGGATACCGTTGTTGCGCTGCCGAGCAGCCCACTTAGGGAAAATTTCGGGTAATACTCGGCAACGGCAGCACCGATACGTGCGTTGGATGCGGCTAAGCGACGCTCAGCCACGATCAGGTCTGGCCGACGTCGAAGCAGTTCACCCGGCGAACCGGTCGCGGCGATTTGCGGAGCGGCAGGGATGGTGCTCGCTTCCGCCAGCACAGCCCGGTATGTACCCGGTGCCGACCCCAACATCACATCCAATGCGTTCATCGCCGTATCCAGCGCGGTCTGTAAAACGGGGACCGATGCCTGCACCTGCGCCAACGCACCTTCGGCTTGCTTTACCTGAAGCTCCGCCGCCAGCCCTTTGCCATACAAGCGGTTGATGGTTGCGAGCAGATCCTGCTCTGTCTGTACCTGCCGTTGGGCGACATTCAGACGGGCTTGTAATCCACGAATGGTGATGTAGATGTCGGCAGTCTGTGCCGCGACCGCCAAACGCGTTGCCACCGCCCCCGCTTCAGAGGCCTGATACTCGGCAAGAGCCGCTTCCCGCCCACGGCGCAGGCCGCCGAATAGATCCAGTTCCCAACTGGCACCGAGATTGGCCTCGTAAGCATTACCGTAGCGGTCGAAATTCGGCGTTGAATTCAATACTTTCCCCAACGGGGTTTCGACAGACTGGTAAGCTCTGCCCGCCTGACTGGAAATGCTGCCGGAAGGGAGCAGTGCGGCATTTGCTGCGCCAAGACCGGCACGCGCCTGCATCACACGCGCAGAAGCCTGCGCAAGAGTGAGGTTCTGCTGCAACGCCTGTGTGACAAATCGCGTTAATTGCGGATCGCCGAACCCCTCCCACCAGGTCACGAGTTCAGCATGGGCGGCTGTTCGGCGTTGCTCGACAGCGTCTTGCCCAAGGTATTTTTCCTGTGTTGGCACAACAGGCCGGGTGTAATCAGGGCCGACTGCGCAACCAGCTAACAGACCAGCCACGCTAAGGACAATAAGGGAGGGTTTAGGTAACATCATTTTTCCACCGTAGACACTGTGCTGAATTGTGACCATATTACAAATTGGTCACTCGTTGTCAACGAGAAGGTCAGGGGGTAAACTTCCCCCCTGTGTATTACGTCAGGGGCAAATTGCAAACTATGAGTAAAGAAAACCCTTATCCCGTGTCGAACCGGGGCCCGGCTGATCATGATGTACGGGATCAGATAGTGAGCGCCGCAACTGAGCACTTCAAACTTTATGGCTATGAAAAAACTACGGTTTCTGACCTCGCCAAAGCCATCGGTTTTTCCAAAGCCTACATTTACAAGTTCTTCTCATCCAAGCAGGTGATTGGCGAGATGATTTGCGCCAACTGCCTGCGAGAGATCGAATCGGAAGTGCGTGCCGCCGTTGAGGAGGCCGATCAACCGCCGGAAAAATTGCGACAAATGTTTAAGACCATCGTCGAAGCCAGCCTGCGTTTGTTCTTCCAGGACAGAAAGCTTTATGAAATTGCCGCTTCCTCCGCCAGCGAGCGCTGGCAGTCAGCGATCGCCTATGAAGAACGCATCCAGACACTGCTGCATGATATTTTGTTGGAAGGCCGACAAAGCGGAGATTTTGAACGAAAAACGCCGCTGGATGAAACGGTTGCTGCGATTTATCTCGTCATACGGCCGTACCTTAACCCACTGATATTGCAGCATAGTTTCGATTATGCCGAGAAGGCACCGGCACAGCTGTCCAGCCTGATACTGCGTAGCTTATCGCCTTAGTTCAGCGGCAGACATGAAATAGTGACTATTGACTAAATTGGTCACATGATTAAAGATGAGTCTCCTGATTAATCCGTCAAGGGGACTCTACATATGGCTCGTCGCCGCCTCCTTTCACTTGCAGTCATCTGCGCATTGCCGTTTGCCCTGGCCGCCTGCGGCGAAAAAGCGCCCTCCGACCCGCGAACCCAGGCACCATTGGTACGCACCGCAACGGTACGAGGCTCAGAGGTTGAGTCTCGGACATTCACCGGAACGGTCGCTGCCAGAATAGAGAGTGATTTAGGCTTTCGGGTTTCCGGCAAAGTGCTGGAACGACTGGTCGATACAGGTCAAGCCGTTAAACGTGGTCAACCGTTGATGCGCCTTGACCCTATCGATCTGGAACTTGCTGCTCGCGCGCAGCAGGAAGCGGTTGTCGCCGCGCGTGCTCGGGCACTGCAAACCGCAGAAGATGAAGCCCGCTACCGCGACCTGCGCGGCACCGGTGCGATATCGTCATCTGCTTATGATCAGGTGAAAGCTGCGGCGGACGCGGCCAAAGCTCAGCTCAGTGCAGCACAAGCCCAGGCCGACGTGGCCCGCAATGCCAGCCGCTATGCGGTCCTGGTCGCCGACGGTGACGGCATCGTCATGGACACGCTGGCCGAACCTGGCCAGGTGGTTAACGCCGGACAGACCGTAGTCCGTCTGGCTCAGTCCGGGCAGCGTGAGGCGATTATCCAGTTACCGGAAACGCTGCGTCCCGCGCTCGGTTCGACCGGGCTGGCGACACGCTTTGGCCAGACCGGCACCGGTAGTCCTGCCACTCTGCGACAACTTTCCAACACGGCAGACAAGCTGACGCGTACATTCGAGGCGCGCTACGTACTGCAAGGTGAACTGGCTGACGCCCCGTTGGGAACCACGGTGATGGTCCGCATCCTTGACCCGCAATCCACGACGCAGGGCAGCCTGCAAGTGCCGCTGGCCGCTTTGTTTGACGCTGGCAAAGGGCCGGGCGTGTGGGTGATTCACGGCGAACCGGCGGCGGTAGCCTGGCGTCCGGTCACCATTCAGAATATGAGCGACGACACTGCACGCGTCACCGGCCAGATACAGCAAGGTGAACAGATCGTCGCGCTCGGCGCACACCTGCTGCACGAAGGTGAAGCGGTGCGGGTCGCTGAGGTTGCCGCCACCACTGCTGCTGTGGGAGGCCGCCCGTGAGTGAAAGTCGTTTCAATCTGTCGGCGCTCGCGGTACGCGAACGCGCCATTACGTTGTTTCTGATCGTCCTGATCTCCGTCGCCGGTATCCTCGCGTTTTTTCAGCTCGGACGGGCGGAAGATCCGCCGTTTACCATCAAACAGATGACGATCATCACCGCCTGGCCGGGAGCCACGGCGCAGGAGATGCAGGATCAGGTTGCCGAACCGCTGGAAAAACGCCTGCAGGAGCTGCGCTGGTATGACCGTACGGAAACCTACACCCGTCCTGGTCTGGCTATCACCATGCTTTCTCTGCTTGACAGCGCGCCGCCTTCGGAGATTCAGGAGGAGTTTTATCAGGCGCGTAAAAAGATGGGTGATGAAGCCAAGAAATTGCCTGCTGGCGTCATCGGCCCCCTCATCAACGACGAATATGCTGACGTGACGTTCGCGCTGTTTGCACTCAAAGCCAAAGGCGAACCGCAGCGGCTACTGGCACGGGATGCGGAATCATTACGCCAGCAACTGCTGCACGTTCCTGGGGTGAAGAAGGTCAATATCATCGGCGAGCAGCCTGAACGCATTTTCGTTTCGTTCTCCCACGACCGCCTGGCGACGCTGGGCGTCACGCCACAGGATATCTTCGCTGCGCTCAATAACCAGAACGTACTGACCCCGGCTGGCTCCATCGAGACTAAAGGGACGCAGGTGTTTGTGCGTGTCGACGGCGCGTTCGATAACCTGGAGAAAATCCGCCAGACTCCTATTGTGGCGCAAGGGCGGACGCTGAAACTTTCGGATGTGGCCACCGTCGAGCGCGGTTATGAAGACCCTTCGACCTTCATGGTGCGCAACAACGGCGAGCCGGCGCTGTTGCTGGGCGTCGTGATGCGTGACGACTGGAACGGTCTGAAGCTCGGCCAGGCGCTTGAAGCGGAAGTCACTAATATCAACGCAGGGCTTCCCCTGGGCATGACCTTGAGCAAAGTGACCGACCAGGCCGTCAACATCAGTTCGGCGGTCGACGAGTTCATGGTCAAATTCTTCGTCGCGTTGCTGGTCGTGATGGTGGTGTGTTTTCTCAGCATGGGCTGGCGTGTCGGTATCGTCGTCGCCGCCGCAGTGCCGCTGACGCTGGCGGCGGTGTTCGTCATCATGGCTGCCACCGGCAAGAATTTCGACCGCATCACGCTGGGGTCGCTGATTCTGGCGCTGGGCTTGCTGGTGGATGACGCCATCATCGCCATCGAAATGATGGTGGTGAAAATGGAAGAAGGTTATAGCCGCATCAAAGCGTCGGCCTATGCCTGGAGCCACACGGCGGCCCCGATGCTTTCCGGTACGCTGGTAACGGCTATCGGCTTTATGCCGAACGGGTTCGCCCGCTCCACCGCCGGTGAATACACCAGCAATATGTTCTGGATCGTCGGCATCGCGCTGATCGCGTCCTGGGTAGTGGCGGTGGCGTTCACCCCTTATCTCGGGGTGAAGATGTTGCCGGATATCAAGAAGGTCGAGGGCGGACACGACGCCATCTACAACACCCGTAATTACAACCGCTTTCGGCAGGTGCTGGGGCTTGTTATTGCCCGCAAATGGATCGTCGCCGGTGCGGTCATCACGCTGTTCGTGGTATCGGTGCTTGGCATGGGAGCCGTCAAGAAGCAGTTCTTCCCGACGTCCGACCGGCCAGAGGTCCTTGTCGAAGTGCAGATGCCCTATGGCACGTCGATTGAACAAACCAGTGCCGCCACCGCGAAAGTCGAAGCCTGGCTGGCACAACAGCAAGAAGCGCGGATCGTGACGTCCTACATCGGCCAGGGTGCGCCGCGTTTCTTCCTGGCAATGTCGCCTGAATTGCCCGATCCGTCGTTCGCCAAAATCGTAGTGCTGGCCGGTAACGACAAAGAACGCGAAACCCTCAAGTTCAGGTTGCGCGAGGCGATAGCCGGCGGCTTAGCACCGGAAGCACAGGTACGTGTCACGCAGATCGTGTTTGGCCCGCCGTCGCCGTTTCCCGTCGCCTACCGCGTCATGGGGCCGGATCCGGACACGCTGCGCGCCATCGCCGATGAAGTCGGGGCGGTGATGCGTGCCAGCCCGATGATGCGTACCGTCAATACGGATTGGGGACCGCGTGTTCCAACCTTGCACTTCACGCTCAACCAGGACCGTCTCCAGGCGGTAGGGCTGACCACTAACTCGGTGTCCTTGCAACTGCAATTCCTGCTGAGCGGCGTACCGATTACGGAGGTGCGCGAAGATATTCGTTCGGTGCAGGTCGTCGGCCGCGCGGCGGGTGATATCCGCCTTGATCCCGCCAGGATCGCCGACTTTACCTTAGTCGGTTCCGCCGGGCAGCGCATCCCGTTGTCTCAGGTGGGGGCGGTCGATGTGCGCATGGAAGACCCGATCCTGCGACGCCGTGACCGCACGCCGACCATCACGGTTCGCGGCGACATCGCCGAAGGGCTGCAACCGCCGGATGTTTCCACCGCTATCATGACGCAGTTGCAGCCGATCATCGCGCGTCTTCCGGCAGGCTACCGGATTGAACAGGCCGGTTCGATCGAGGAATCCGCCAAGGCGACCCAAGCCATGCTGCCGCTTTTCCCGATCATGATTGCTCTCACGCTGCTCATCATCATTCTGCAGGTGCGTTCTATTGCGGCGATGGTGATGGTATTCCTGACCAGCCCGCTGGGTTTGATCGGCGTGGTGCCGACCCTGCTGCTGTTCCAGCAACCGTTCGGCATCAACGCGCTGGTTGGCCTTATCGCCTTATCGGGGATCCTGATGCGTAACACGCTGATACTGATAGGGCAGATCCACCACAACGAACAGGAGGGGCTGGATCCGTTCCGTGCCGTCGTCGAAGCCACCGTACAACGAGCCAGACCGGTGCTGCTGACGGCGCTGGCGGCCATTCTGGCGTTCATCCCGCTCACCCACTCGGTGTTCTGGGGAACGCTGGCCTACACACTGATTGGCGGTACGTTGGCCGGGACAATCCTGACGCTGGTGTTCCTGCCAGCCATGTATTCCATCTGGTTCAAGATCAGGGCGGTCCGTCATCCGTGATCCGTAAATTCACTCCTATTATCTGATTTGAGAGGGTTTGTTATGTCAAAACAAAAGGTTGTGGTGGTTACCGGTGTGTCATCAGGCATAGGACGTGCCGTAGCACAGAAATTTGCCAGCCAGGGCTGTGTGGTTTTCGGCACCGTGCGCAACATCAACACCGCGAATGCTTTGCCCGGTGTGGAACTGATCGAAATGGATGTGCGTGATGACGACACAGTACAACGTGGCTTTCAGTCTATCGTTGAGCGAGCTCAACGCATCGATGTGCTAATCAATAACGCGGGAACAAGCTTAGTCGGCGCAGTGGAAGAGACGTCGACGGCGGAAGCCGCCGCCTTGTTCGATACCAACGTGTTCAGTATTTTGCGCACGGTACAGGCGGTGCTGCCGCTCATGCGAGCGCAGGGTAGCGGGCGAATCGTCAATGTCAGTTCGGTGCTTGGTTTCCTCCCGGCACCTTATATGGGGTGGTACTCTGCCTCCAAACATGCGGTGGAGGGACTCACGGAAAGTCTGGATCACGAAGTACGCCAGTTTGGTATCCGCGTTACGCTGGTGGAGCCGTCCTTCACCCGAACCAATCTGGATATCAATGCGCCGCAGGCCAGCGCCCAAATCGACAGCTACGATCGCGAGCGGGAGCAGGCATCACGTGCCATTGTCAACAGTGTCAACAGTGCTCCCGATCCTGAAGGGGTAGCAACCACGATTGTTGATGCGGCTCTGGGGCCGTGGCAGATGCGCCGTACCCCGTCGGGGCAGGCCTCTCTATTGCGTAAATTGCGTCGCTTTATGCCTGCTGGGCCTGTCGACGCCAGTTTACGCAAAACTTTCGGGCTCAGTTGAAAATCCAGTTAGCCCTTAAACCATCAGCATGTTAGGAGGATATACGCTATGAGTACGGGAAACACTGTGTGCATCGTCGTGACAGGAACCGGTGTTGTCGGGCCATTGGGGGGGAACCGAAACCGTTTGGTACGTTGAATACCGCAACGACGGCATACAGACTCGTATCACCTACACCTTAGCGTTTTCGCTTAACTTGAAGTGCGCGACAAATCGCGCACGTTGTCAAAAACGAGAAAATCGATATGGCTTTGGGTCAATCAACGGCGTATGGCCTGATACCAGGTCAGCAGCCAACTGCCCTGCGGCAGGCGATGTACCGAAACCGTGGCCGGAAAAACCCGTTGCCAGCGTCAGACCCGGCAATGCGGCTACCTCCCCGATCACCGGGTTGGAGTCCGGCGTGACATCGATTACGCCAGCCCACGCCTGTGCCAGTTCCGCCTGCTCGAATACCGGCCAGGCTGCACGCAGGTTGCGCATCGCTTCCTGATTCAGCGCCGGATTAGCAGCAGGATCAAGCGTGCGAATACGTTCAAATGGCGAGAGGTGATCACTGTGCCAGCGGCGAGCCAGCGCCAAATCTTTAACAAAATATTTGCCAAGTGAAATGCGCAGGTTGTCACGCGCCTGACGTAGCTGCGGCAGATAACGCATTCCAATCAGCAGATGATCGAGCGTGAGCGGTGCATCCAGTGCGCCACGCTGAGTAATGACAAAACCGCCATCCTGATGTTTACGAAATGAGAAATCTGGTGCGCCGACTGCAATAGTGGTCGGCCCTTCCAGCGGTTTCGTGCGCATCACCGAACAAATCAATGGTAGCGTGGGTAAGGAAACCCCCAGATTGCCAAGGAAGCGCCGTGACCAGGCACCCGCCGCCAGCAGAACGTGCTCGCAGCGAATCTCACCTCGCTCGGTGACAACACCACTCACCTTACCACCACTTGTCACAAGTGTACGTACTGCACACTGCTCGACAATGATCGCACCTTTGGCGATAGCGGCACGAGCGATCGCGCTTGCCGCCAGCGTTGGCTCAGCGCGACCATCAGAAGCGGTAAAAATTCCCCCAGCCCATGTTCCTTTTCCTCCTGGTACTCGCTCGGCAATGTCTGCTTTACTCAGCAGTAGGGTATCCAGCGCAAGCGGTGCGACCGCGTTATACCAACTTTCATGTAACGCCATCTGTGCTTCACTGCGGGCAATAAACATAATGCCTGCCTGACGATAACCCACATCGCAGCCAACACGCTCCGCCATTCCCGCCCACAGGCGGTCAGCCGCCTGCGCCAGTGGGATGTCATCGGCGGCACGGCTGGTTTTACGAATCCAGCCCAGATTACGTGATGACTGCTCACCTGCGATACGTCCTTTCTCCAGCACCACCACCGGAATATTGCGTTCCGCCAGCGTCAGTGCAGCCGTTAAACCGACAATGCCACCGCCAATAATGACTACTGTCGTGGATTCAGGAAAGTCAGATGATGTGGTAACAGGGGTAATTTCCGGTGACATAGCGCGCCTCCTGTTGCGCTTTACAGCGCAACGGTTATTTCCTGAACATCCGCACTGGCGGCCCCACGGTACGCCGTGACCTCCAGTTCCACTTTATAGACTGTTGAGCCCAGTGGTGGGCACGTCACCGTGGTGGCAGGGTTGATACCCCGAAACTTATCTCCGATGATGGACATGACTGTTGGCACATCGTCTGGATCCTGAATAAAGACCCGCGAGAACACGACATCGTTCAGCGATGCATCAATGGCTGCCAGCGCGGCTTCAATATTGGCGAATACCTGTAATGTCTGTTCGCTGACCTCTGCCGGAATTTCCTTACTGACGGGATTGCGTCCAGCGGTATTAGAGACATAAATCCAGTTATCCACCGCGACAATTCGCGAATAGCTGCCCATTTCTTCAAATTTCGAGCCAGTTTTTACTTTAATAATACTCGTCATGCTGATGTCCCTTAATTAGCTCAGTACCGGGGTTTCCCACAGGTTTAATTTCACGCCGATGTCGTTTGCCAGTGCATTGCGATAGACCACCGTTCCCCAGGCAACGTCTTCTACCGGCATCCCCCCCACCGACATGATGATAATTTCGTCATCGTTCTGACGCCCCGGTGCGTCACCGGCGACGATTTTACCGATATCTTCCAACTGGTCCGCCGTCAGTTTCCCTTCGGCAATCATGTCCATAAAGCGCACACCGATAACCGGAATCGTTTTATGGGCGGGCTTGGGTACTTCTTCGAACCACGCCTGATAGAGGCCGGTGTTATCCAGTACTTTACGCACATCACTTTGCTCCATTCCGGCGTCGATGTTGCACAATGCTGGCATGGCAAGAAAGGCACCCGGTTTAACCCATTCACGTTTCACCAGTGGATAGCTGTCAGGATCACCGACTTCGCCAGAGCTGCAATACGTGACAATATCCGAATCCCGCACTACGGCTTCCAATGTATCTACGACGTCAATGTGTTTGATTTGTGGGTGAGTTTTTTGTACCCAGGTGATGAAGTTATCGAGGCTACGCTGACCACGCCCTTTCACTTTGATGGTATCAATCTGTGGGCAGACGGAGATAAACGCTGACACTGAGGTTTTCCCCATCACGCCTGGACCCAGCAGGCCAATTACTCGGGCGTCTTTGCGCGCCAGATGACGAGCCCCAACACCGGGTATCGCACCGGTACGATAGGCCGAGAGCAGATTAGCCGACATATGCGCCAACGGTGCACCGGTATCAGCATCGCTGAGTGTGAACATCAGAATGGAACGCGGTAGCCCCTTTTCGCGGTTGGCGATGTTCGAGCCATACCATTTCACCCCGGCGGTGCAAAAACTGCCGCCAAGGTAGGCGGGCATCGCCATCAAACGGCGATCGGCCGTGGGCTTCGGCATGGTGGGGAATGGCGAGTTTTCCGGGAACGTCACCATTGCGCCGTGTGAATCGTTATTCGCGCCAGCCATGCGGTAGTCACCCCGATAAAGCAGACCAAACATCTCCTCCATGGTGTTGACACAAGCGGGCATGTCGGTAACCCCCGCACGGATCATGTCCTGCTCCGACAAGTAGATAAAATCAATCCGGGTTGAATCAGTCATGGTCTGGCCCCTTCAGTTTTATTTTTGGTCTTAATGATGATTCCCGTCGTCATGAATGCGACGGGCGTGCAAGTGAATGGCAATAAGAAATACGTGACTGCATCCCCCCTGTATTGAATATTTGCGACATGTGTATGGCATGAGGATTGCATTATTTTTGTCGGTTCAGCCCATATCGGAGCGAGTCATGTCTGAAAATGCCCTTTGTCGCCCAGTTGGAGGCTTTCTCCCTGAACAACCGTGGTTTGTGCTGAATTCAGCGCAGCATTACTCGGTGATTGCCTCAGAAAATCCAGCAATTTCACATTTTTACAGCTTCGATTTAGCACAAACAGCAGGAGTGACACTGGCGGTGCCTGATGGATGCGTCGATATTCTGTTTGATTGTGATCCGTTTAATCCCAAGGGCCGTGTCTGCGGCACTACTCTGGAAGCACGCGGTGCAGCTATACAATACAAGCATCATTATTTTGGTGTGCGTTTCGCGCCGGGCGTTATTCCCGACTTTCTTGATGTGATGGCAGAGGAAATCCCTGATCAGGAATTCAACTTTCTTGAGGTAGTGCCTGATGCCCGGTTGGCGTTCGAAGAAATTGTGCAAGAAATTGATTTATCTCGTCAAATTTCGTTATTTAATGCCCATTTCACGCCAAGGCTGGTGCGTAAGTCTTCACCTGTCACTACTTCCATTATTCGGGCAATGGTGCAGCAAAAGGGGAATATCCGTATCGATCAACTGGAAACGTTGACCGGCTATACGTGCCGGACTATTCAGCGACAGTTCCGCCAGGACACCGGGCTATCACCGAAAGCATTTAGCCGTATTTTGCGCGGCCAGTCCGCACTACACCGCATTCATTTACAAGAAGATATTTCTTTTAGCAACCTGGCGTTTGACCTCGGTTTTAGCGACCAGTCGCACTTTTTGCGCGAATTCAAGAAGTTCGTCAGTATCACACCGTGCGATTATCAACGGCACATTGCCGACGATGCGCTACTCCATCGCCTGCGCTACCACTAAGCACTACAACGGTGCAAGCCTGCACCGTTGCTCTGTCCGATTTTTTCTATCCGCGTAAACGGGGAAATGATTCAGTGAAGTTACCTGCTTCAGGCGACGCAGATTGTCTGAAAAACTTCACTCTCTTTCACGGAGACGCTAACGATGAACAACGATAATGGGTTACGCAAAAATACGTTGGGCTTATTTTCCCTGGTCTTTTTTGTGGTCGCAGCCGCATCGCCTTTGACTGGCGTGGTCGGTGGCCTGCCGATAGCGATTATTTCCGGCAATGGCGGCGGCATTCCGGTGTTTTATATTCTGTCGTGCATTATTTTGATGACGTTTGCGGTGGGTTTTATCGCCATGAGCCGCTACGTCAATAATGCCGGTGCTTTCTATACCTACATCTCCAAGGGGTTGGGCGACCACTGGGGGGCATCCGCCTCCGTGCTGGCGCTGATGGCCTATGCTTCCATTCAGGTGGCGATTGTTGCCATGCTCGGTTTTTTTACTCAGCTGTTTCTGGAGGAGCATGTCAGCCTGCATCTTCCCTGGTGGACGCTGAGCATGGTATTCACGGTGATTGCCTGGGTGCTGGGCATCAAGCGCGTTGAGGTGGGGGGCAAGTTGCTGGGCGTGCTGATGTTGGCTGAAGTGGCTATCGTACTGTTGACTGATGTCATGCTGCTGGTAAAGAAAGCCGGTTCCTACACCGTCGAATCGTTTGAACCTTCGGTGTTCATGCACGGTAACCTCGGTATCGCCTTTATTTTTACTATCGCTTCCTTTATCGGTTTTGAATCAACAGCCATTTACGCCGAAGAGTGCCGGGACCCGCAGAAAACCGTACCGCGCGCCACCCTCTGTGCCTTGCTGCTGATCACCGCCTTTTTCTGTTTTACCAGTTGGTCACTGGTGCAGGCATATGGCTTCGATGACATCGTCGCCATTGCCAGCAAAGACCCCGGTAATTTTGTCTTCAATATTACTCGCCAGTATGTCGGGCAGTGGGCGGTCGATAGTATGTCAGTACTGCTGATCACCAGCCTGTTCGCCGCCTCTTTGGCCTTCCACAACAACATTTCACGTTATATCTTTAGCATCAGTCGTGATGGTCTGATCTGGAAAGCGCTAAGCAAAACCCACCTAACCAACGGCACCCCACATAATGCCAGCCATCTGCATAGCGTTATCCTGTTGATATTGCTACTTGTAATAGGAAGTATGGGCCTGGATCCGATGGTGCATATCTTTGCTATCGGTTCAGCCGTCGCGACCCTGTGTATTCTTATTCTGCAATTGGGCGTATCTGCTGCGGTGGTGATGTTCTTCCGTCGGATGTCCACTGATGACAGTCGCCTGCAGGTATTCTGGGCACCACTGCTATCAATCGTCTTCATGTCTGTCACTATTATTCTGGTAGTCAGCAATCTGCAAACCCTTAGCGGCAGTGATTCCGTCGTGGTGAAGACGATTCCGTGGTTTATTGCGGCCTGTGCACTGGCGGGATATTACATGTCATCGATGCGTACCGTGAAAATATAAATGACAACCAATAGCTTAATTTCCAAGCACTGATTTCGTCACGACCTATTTATTTAAAAATTTGAGGCAGAAGATGTGTTTTATCTTCTTCTGCCCTTCGACAGACAACCTCTTCATTTGTCACATTGCATCAATGACGCCTGCATTATCCATTTTTAGTAAATCTGCTTGTTGAATATTACTATTATCACAACTGGCGCGATATTTGCTTTCCATTAATTCAATGATCTCCACACGTATTACCGCGAGTTGATGAGAAGGCAATAATATGGCTGAAAACATGACTGACATTGCTAATCCAGAATTGTTCTCGTTTTCCCTGACACATAGACGCTCCCGAAATATTGCTGAGCATGTTGTCAATATTCCAGGTTGGTCACTGCACTATAACCAGTTTACTCAGGGAAAATTCGATGGTCGTCTGACCGTTCTGGAGTTAGATGGTATCCAGTTAATTCGTGAACGCACGACTCAGGCGCTCCTAAAGCAAGGTCAGGCTGTTAAGCATCAGCTATTTACCTTTCCGTTATACCCACCGTCAGACGACTTTTATTGCGCGGGTCATCATATTGACCGTGAACGTCTGCTTGTTGCACCCTCGCACTCTCTGCCCGAGTTACGCGCACCAGAAGCTGTCGATCTGCTTCTTATCAGCGTGGATGAAACCTATTTCCCGACTATTTTTGACGAGATTAACGAGCGGATGTTACATGCACCTCGTCTATTTCCGCTGGTTAATCATGATAACCTCGCACGCTGGCGTATGCTCAGCGACAGTATTGAAATCAGTGAAGACAATACCCGCCGTCCTGCATTACTGACATTCGCGGCAGTCCGTCAGGCTATTAGAGATACCGTTCTCATTTATCTCTCTGAAATGATTGAACCTGAATGTGCTATCGCCTTAACAGACAGTGCCAAAAAGCGCATTGTGGATCGTGCGCGTGAATACATGATGGCGCATCGTGATAACCCACCCTCTATTCTGGATGTCTGTAAACATGCGGGAGCGAGCCGACGTAAGCTTCAGTACTGCTTTCAGGAAACGCTGGGAATTAATCCTATTAGTTATTTACGCGTATTACGTCTCAATGGTGCGCATCATGACCTATTAGAGGGCGCTACAACTGTGCAAGACACTGCCTGTCACTGGGGGTTCTGGCATCTCAGCCGCTTCGCG
The DNA here is from genome assembly GCF_000784735.1 of Dickeya undicola. Lineage (GTDB taxonomy): Bacteria > Pseudomonadota > Gammaproteobacteria > Enterobacterales > Enterobacteriaceae > Dickeya > Dickeya undicola. The sequence continues at coordinate 4,343 of NZ_JSYG01000049.1, read as the reverse complement.
AATGATTATCGCCAGCTTTTTGGGGAGTATCCATCAACTACATTAAATCGGTCCTGCAACAATTTTGCTAATTTCGGATAACAGCAAGCTGTTTTATTGCCTACTCTGGATTCACAATAGAATCAGGAGATGGCAGCATGAAGATGAATTATCGCAGCAAATTAGCATCATTTAGCTTCTTTTTACCTCTTTTTTGTGGGCTTGCCGTAACCCCGGCGATGGCAACAGAAAATGGAACGCCCTCTACTGCCGCAGGAACCTATGATTTTGGTGCGGGTTTTTTACCGCCCACTACCGACCTAGGGACGTTTGGTTCCCGCGTGGCGTATTACAGCGCACATGCCAATCTCGATAACACTGGCAACAAAAAAAATGCGCCATTTTCTTTGCAAGTCCTGTCTATGAGCCTGGTCTGGCTTAAGATGACGGATCAGACGCTATTGGGTGGGCGTTACGGTTTTGGTGTTATCCAGCCGTTTTTCAAAATGGATATGGACATGGTGGCCCAAACACCGATTGGCCCATTACCCCTCAGCGGAGATGCGTTTCGTCAGGCAGATACTCAGGTCTTACCGCTTATCCTTGGTTGGATGCCTTCTCAGAATTTTGCGATCAACACCCAATTTCAGATTCAGGCACCGACCGGTGACTACGATAAAAACCGGTTAGTTAACCCTGGACTCAATCATTGGGTTTTTTCTCCCATGCTTAACGCCACCTATATCACGAACAGCGGTTTTGAGGTTTCGTCGAGTTTTCAAGTTGATTTCAATTCTGAAAACCACGAGACACGGTATCGCAACGGTACAGAATATCGTTACGAATATGCTGCGGGGCAGCACATTGGTGCCTGGACAGTAGGTCTTGGCGGTTACTACTACAACCAATTCAGTGATGACCGGAGTAACACACTGATAACGGGTAACCGTTCACGGACATTTGCCTATGGCCCTGCGGTGAGTTACTTCTCCCCAACCGGTCCTTCTTTCTGGATTCACACCTACAAAGAAGATGACAGCCGTAACCGCACCCAGGGCTACACCATCGCTTTACGTGTTGCACAAAGTTTCTGAGGAAAGCGTTATGTCGATAAACACATCATTGTATCGCCCCCGCGCAGGCAAAGAAGGGCTGGTTCTGATTCTTGGTAGCAGCCTGACCATCATGGGATCGGTGATGATTGCAGCCGTGATGCCGAAAATAGCTGCTGAGTTTGGCCCCACAACACCTGGCGCGGATATGTTGATCCCGCTGACCGTCACGGGACCGGCACTTACCATGGCCGTTTTTTCGCCAATGATTGGCTGGTTGGCCGACCGATTTGGGCGAAAAAACCTGCTTATTCTTGCCACGCTTTTATATGCAGTTACCGGCATGTTGCCTGCGTTGCTCGATAGCCTAAGCAGTATAGTGTTCAGTCGACTGGTATTTGGTGCCTGCGAAGCCGCTATCATGACTTGTTGCTCAACCCTGATTGCTGATTATTGGCGTGGCCCAGAGCGAAGCCGTTTCGTTAATTTACAGGTTGTCTCGATTGGTGTTGTCGGTGCGATCTTTTTCATTGTCGGTGGCGCACTAGGTGAGCACTCATGGAGAATGCCCTTCTACCTCTATCTGCTACCGCTGCTGTTAGTCCCGTTTATGATGAAGATACTTTGGGAACCGACGGCTCAAGATCACCGCGAGCATCATGCGCCATCAGCAGCTCAACCGATAAATGTGATGACACTTTTGGCTAATTACGTGCTGGTCTTTGGCGGAATGGTGCTGGCATTTGTTGTGCCGGTACAGACACCCACACTGTTAGTACACTCAGGTGTGACATCCAGCACGCTTATTGGCTTATCTGCGGGGCTGGGATTACTGGCTTCACTGGTAGGATCGCTGTTGTGGCCTCTATTACGTAGCCGATTTGGCATTACGGGCGTTAACGTATTGCTACTGACGCTCGCAGGGATTGGGCTGTGGTTATTGGTACACGCGACCGATTATCAACAGATTCTGGTTGCGGTATTTATCCATGGTGTTGGTATCGGCATGTTGGTTCCTAACACGATGCTGCCTGTGATGAATGCCTTGTCTGAGAAGCACAGGGGGAAGGGCGTAGGCCTGTTTACAGGATGTTTGTATGTCGGTCAATTTGTTAGCCCCTTGATTGTGGCGCTGTTGGCGGGATTGACGCAAGGGCTTGTCGCGTCGATCCAAATATTATCTGTTGCGAGTTTTGGTGGTGCATTGCTGTGGCTGATAAGTAAGCTAAAAAACCGATCTTCCCGTGTGATTGTCGACCGATAACCCTAAAAAAACCATCGATTAAGGAATGTTAATATGAATCCAATCCAACAAATTCTGGATACTGAAGATGGTCTGGGGCTTGCCCACTATGTCAAGTCTGGAGAGGTGACGCCAGGTGAACTACTTGAAGGTGTTATTGCGCGTTTGGAAAAAGTGAACCCACAGATTAATGCTGTCGCTGAAACGCTTTTCGATAGTGCGCGTGAGGTTATCGGACAACCGCAGTTAATGACGGGAACATTTGCAGGGGTTCCAACGTTCGTTAAAGATTTATTTACTGCGGTGAAAGACGCTCGAATGACTAACGGTTCGCTATCCTTGGGTGATGCACATCCAGGGCTGGATGATGAGCTGATATCACGTTACCGCAATGCTGGCATAGTGATTGCCGGGACATCCACATCACCTGAATTTGGCTCCTCATACACGACGGAATCAACACGTTTCGGTGCGACACGCAACCCGTGGAGTCTGGTGCACAGCGCCGGAGGTTCCAGCGGTGGTGCTGCCGCACTCGTTGCTGCCAGAGTTGTTCCCTTCGCACATGGCAATGATGGTGGAGGCTCAATTCGTGTTCCCTCTTCCTGCTGTGGTGTATTTGGCTTGAAACCAACACGTGGACGTATGCCTAGTGGACCATTAGCCGGTGAGGGCTGGGCAGGCATGGGCGTATCGCACGCTATTACCCTATCGGTACGTGACAGCGCCGCGTTACTCGATATTTCGGCTGGTTCTGACTTAGGAGCCCCCTATGCTGCACCCTATCAGGCATCCCCCTTTCTTGACTGTTTGTCACGACCGACCGAAAAATTGCGTATCGCAATGATCGAACATTTATCGCCCTGGATCACGAGTGAACAGGCGCTGAACAGCGTTCGCGCTACCGCAGCCTTGTGTGAACAACTGGGACACCACGTGGAGCTTGTCTCGCTGCCCGTCGACGCCGAGCAATTCTACAATGACGCATTTACGATTATCAGCGTGAACACGCAGGCTTATGTTGACATGCTGGGTAATATCCGTGGGCAACCTGTGTCATTTGAGGAAGTGGAGCCGAGAACTCGTGTGATGCTGCGGGAACGAGGTCGCATACCAGGAACCGACTATGTGATGGCCGTGAATGCTATACACGCGCTGGGACGTCGCTTTGCCCATTTCATGACACAATACGACTTGATTCTCACACCAACGCTGACACAGGCCCCGCCGCTCATCGGTCAACTGGATGCCTTTGATGATACCCTGAGCCTGCGTGATGTTATTGAAGGGTTTCATCGTTATTGTCCGTTTACCGCATTATTTAACGCTACGGGGCAGCCCGCCATGTCCGTTCCGCTTTACTGGACACCAGAAGGGTTACCGCTTGGTTCACACTTTGCCGCCCGTTTTGGTGATGAGCAGACACTGCTGTCACTCGCGGCTGAGCTGGAGCGTGTGAAACCGTGGGCGAAGCGGATACCCTTTGTTAATGCTATGAGCTAATACCGCCATTGGGGGCTAAAAAAGCAATAAAGGGCTACCTATGCAAATATACCCAAAATAATTCGAGTTGCAGGACAAAACGTATTGCGTTTTGAACAACGCGAAGCGTTGGCCCTTCAGGGCAAGGCTCATGTGAGCCTTGTAACGCGGCAGATGAGTGACAAATTCGTTGGGAACGAATTTGACCAGCCAACGGCTGGCCTCTGGTGAGAGACAGGATGTCTCTCATTTCATCCCCAGGCGCTTACATAAGTAAGTGACTGGGGTGAGTGACAAATTGGCGTAAGCCGATTTGAACGCTGCTTGCAGCGGCCCCGAAGGGGCGAGGCCCATGAAATGGGCCGAGTAACGCAGCCAACGCACCTGCAACTTGAAGTATGACGGGTATAAATAGCTGCGCGGAATAGTGCTCCATTTTCGGCCAGCCCTTGCAGGGTAAGGCGTTGGAGCTGCTTTCTCTGTCTGGTTGCGCTGCATCGGGCCTCGGATGTGTTGCCCTTACGCAACATGCCACTGCCAGTAAACGGTAGGTATAGCGGTATTAGGCGCTAATGAAATGGACACCT
>NZ_JSYG01000005.1 GCF_000784735.1 Dickeya undicola | reverse complement strand
GTCGGGTTTCGCCACTTCTGACTTGAGCGTCATTTTTTTGTGATGCTCGTCAGGAGGGCGGAGCCTCTGGAAAAGCGAGGTAGGCTTGTCCGGCTCTGGGGGGAAGGGGGGGCTGTGCTTTTTTTCCCTGGCATCGATGTCTCCTGTCTTTTTAACCCCCACCGCTCGCCGCAGTCCTGTGACCGAGCGTAGCGAGCGAACAGGCGAGGAAGCGGAATTTCCCCTGTCCGTACATAGAAACCCGTTCGCACGGATGCCGCATGGTTTATGCCTTGTACGCGTTTATTCACTTGCCTATAATAGTTACATGTAACGTTACATGTTTTGGAGGTGGCTATGCCTGTTCCACTGAATACCCGGGTGCAGAAGCACCGTGATGCGATGCGCCGGGCTGGCCTGCGCCCTGTGCAGATTTGGGTGCCGGATACCCGTCGTCCCGGTTTTGCTGATGAGTGCCGACGCCAGTGCCTCGCGGTTGCGCAGGCTGACCGGGCTGATCAGTCCATGCAGCAGTTTATGGACTCTGCCCTGATGGATGTGGACGGCTGGACTGAATGAGGCGCGGTGATCTTGTGACTATTGCGCTGCAGGGCGATTTTGGTAAACCGCGCCCGGCGCTGGTTATTCAGGCCAATCCGTTTAATGAGCACACCAGTGTTACCGTTCTGCCGGTCACCAGTACGCTCGTTACTGGTGCTCCTGTGCTGCGTATCAACGTGTGGCCGAGTGAGGCTAACGGTCTGAATAAGCCCTCGCAAATCATGATCGATAAGACCATGACGGTCATGCGCGACAAGGTTGGGCCGGTCTTTGGACATCTTGATCCTGATGCCATGATTGAGGTTGATCGCCTGCTTGCCGTGTTTCTTGGCATCGCCTGACCAGATTTTAACGGCTCAGGCTGGGGCCGTCTTTCTGGTACTGTTTTTGTTTCTCCAGTACCCGTTCTTTTTCCCGCTGCACCCGGGCGTGATAGCGCTGCGCTGCTATGTCCTGTTCTGCCTGTAGAGGCTCCTGAACTGCCCGAGCTGCTGCGTTAATTCGCTGACCTGACTGCTCAAGGAGCTGACTTGCCTGTGCAGCGTCACGTTGTCCTGTAAAGTACGCTCGAACATGTCCTGCAAGGCGTTCTGCGCGGTCTCGCAGGCGTGCTGTTGCGCGTTGAATTGCTGCTCCAGCCGCTTCAAGGCGTTGAGCAAATGGGTTTCCAGCTCGGTCATCGGTCAGTACCCCAGTGGTATCTTGTAATTTTCGCCGTTCACGCCGAACGATCCCGGCCTCTCGTCGATTTTCAGGCAAAGCCGCCCTTTCTCCCCGGCGTTCGCGCACGTCGACCACTGAATTTTCCCGCCCTTCTCGGCCATCGTGTCGAGCGCCTGTTTCTGCTGCCGCAGCGTCTGCCAGTTCTGGCTGATTTGGGACTCCTGCCATGCAGACAGCCCCCAGCCGCTCAGCAAGATAACGCCCAAGACGGTCAGTGCTGTCAGGGCCGGGAACAGAATGCGGCTCCGTATAAGACTCCAGAGCAGGTCTTTTTTGCGGCGGCTGAATTCCGATGACATGGTTTCTATCTGGCGTTGCATATCGGCCTGCATGGTATTGAGCTCGGTACTCAATATGGTGTTCAACCCGTCGCGCAAAGCGATCAGCTGCTCCCGGGTCAGGTTTTGAATAGTCTCGTTCTCCTGCTGCTGCCGCTGTTTCAAGCGTTCGGCGAGGGTCAAAGTCTCGCTCATAGAGTCCTCCTTTTAGTCGCCAGCGCTGGCCGCTCTCCGGTTCGGCGACGGTGATGTAATTCTTGCCTGCCCGGGTTACGGTCAGGCCCAGCCCGGCCACCTGCTCCAGTAACTGCTGCCGGTCGCTGATAAGCCCCTCAGCGGCCCGCTGTGCCAATATCCGGTCGAGCAGTTCCCGTATGTTCCCGTCGGGCTTTTCGCCGCGCCTGATGGCTTCTGCGGCGATTTTAAGCTCATGGCCGGGGGTGGCGATGTCGCGTGCCCGCTGAGGGTCATCCGGGTCAGCCAGTCCGTAGCGGGCATTGATTTCACTGCGGAAGTCATCAAAAGCCTGCCGTGCCCGGTCGCCGGGCGGGCGGATGTTGAGGCTTTTCCCGGTGCTCAGTTCCACGCGGGGCGTGACGAAGTGCAGCTCGTGATGGCCGGCATGGCTGTGGCGTACCCACAGGATGTTGTACTGGTCAGGCTCCATGCCGGCGAACGCCACGCGCTCGAACCGGTCCATGATGGCCTGCTCCCTCTCCGGCGGGATTGTTTCCCCGGGGGCGAACGACAGGACACCGGACGTGTAGCGGTGCCTGAACGTCAGCGAGTCGATTAAGTCCCGGGTGGCATCCGGGGCGCCGCGCAGCACGACCGGGGGCGATGACGCCCGGCCCGGTCTGTCCGGGTCAGTCATGTAATCCACGGGGCCACTGCCGCCGCCGGTGCCGTGGCGACTGAAACCGACAATCACCGGGTCAGCTCCCGAATGTGGCGCTCGATGGCCATCAGGTGAGAAACCACCTCAACCGCCGAGGCGGCGGATTTATGCGTGTTCACCCAGCGGGCGATCATGTTCAGGTTGGCGTTAAGGCGGTTGAGCAGGATGAGGCGCTCGCGGTCGTCGGCTTTGTGGCTGATGTTCATCCTGCCGATGTGGTCGCGCACGAGTTCTGACATGGTGAAACCTGACCTGTCGGCCAGCGCCTGCAACTGGCTGAATTCGTCGTCAGAAAACCGCACCCGGAGCATGTTTTCACGTTTCTTCACCGCACCCCCCATTTACCGGCGAATAATGAATAAACAAGGCTACCCAATGTTGCTACATTTCGCTACGCTCAACGTCGCACATCGGGCCTTGCAAGGGGAGGAAAATCCTCCCCTTGACCCCACCTTACAGCGGTCGTTATGCGCCCCCGATCACCGGTCAGGCATGGCTGACGGCGCTGTCTGTCTCCTGTTCTGCTTCATGGTAGGCGTGGTAAAAATCGCGGAGCTTTTCGGCGAGAAGGAAGGCGAGGATTTCGCGCACCTGGTCATGGGAGATTTCGATGAGGGCATAAGACAGCGCACAGCATTGGTCTAACAGTTCGTCAGGCCTAAGAGGGGTATCGTCGAACATGATGATGGCTCTCAACTAGAAAATGATAGCTACCACAAGAGTTCCTACGCTCTTCGGGTGGTAGCCCAAACGGGGGTAGGAATACCGGTCTAGTTGGACCCGGCCAGCCCGAAGGCTGCCCCGCCTGAGCCACCATTGAGGCGAACAAAGGCTGCGATATAAAAATGGACGCTTGGCGCGTCCGTTTTATCGCCAACTAGAAAGCAGGTTCCTACACCCGACCGCCATGCATGGCGGCGGGATCATTATAACCGAAAAAATGCTGTGATGTGCTGACGCGCTGCGCTTGTCCAACGCCTCACGGCACCGGATTAAAATCCGTTCCCGTTCACCGTTTCTTCTTCTGAAAATCGGCTGTTCAGTTTCTGATAGAGCGCTTCTGCCTGTTCGTGCAGCTTTTCACAGTCTGCCGCTTCGTCATCAAGATCGAGCGCATCGAGCTTTTCGAGCAGCAGTAGTGACTGCGCCCGGATAAATTTCGCCATGTTCAGCGCTGCGGATTCCTGTCGGTTCATGTGTGTTTTTTCCTGTCTGGTCATGATTTTCAGCTGAAAACGTCAGGCAGTCATTCTGGTGCATAGCTATGCATGGGCGCAAAACTCACCGGCGCGTTTCTGGCGCGTTTGCGGGGGAGAACAGGCTGGGTTTTGGCGGTTTGGCCCCCGAACGCGGCCGGGGACGTCGGGGGCGGTGCGCGGAACAGGTGTTATGTTCAATTCGAGTGACCTACAGGTACAAAAAAAGCCCAGGAGGGCTTTTTGGGGGGGGCGTCATTTTAAGTTATTGATCACGAAACTGACCGTGTTGGTCGCTTGGCTTTTTGTTACGTTCGCGATGAATTTCATAGGTGAATCCACAGCTGATAGCCCAATCAATTCCCTGTTTTTGAGTATCGCATTTAAACAAAAACTTCCCGCTATTTTCTTCTTCGACGATATGGTACGAATCGGAACCATCTTTGATCTTCACTATGTGAACGTTTTTAGCCTTTGGCATTTTGCTTCCTTATTTGTCTGATTGAGTGGGTTATACCCATCCTGTATTTATGGTTTTTTGTTGTGTTTTCAACCAGTCGCAGACTGTTTTGTAGCCACCATCGGCCATCGACGCGAAGTTTCCGACGGAAGACCGCTATGCTGACTTTCTCATGCGTTGCGCCCAACGGGTGTTATGGTAAATCGATGTGTTCATCAGACATTACACGGCGTAGTAATGTCCATCATCGTCAAGGTAGTGGTTCTGGTTGCCTACTGATTTTGCTGCAGGGGTTTGGGTATTTAAGCGACCATTTCCTCTTGATGCGTTGTTGCGCCAATGCAGTGGTCTGAGGTTGCTAAGGCTGTCATCACCACCGTTAGCCTTAGTTGTTTCATGGTCAATTTCCCACCCGAAGGCATGATTTCTATCTCCGTATTTGTCTTTTTCTATCCATGCTCCACAATAATCTTTTCTATAAATATTGGAATCATATCCATTGATCTCTTGAGCTTTTTCCCAGACTGCGTTGATTGTTGTTTGATCAAATGACATAGGTATATCCCTTTTTTTTATGTGTACACTCATGTGGTGACTTGAGGGGGATTTTTAAAGTGATTTTTGCTATTTAGGAAAAAAAAAGCTAATGCGGTGATGTTTATAAGATATAGCAAGTGATGATCTTCTTGAGATCCTTCTCGTGTCGTCGTAGTCTTCTGGCTCAGAAACGAAAAAACCGCCCTGCCAGGCGGTTTTTCGAAGGTTCTTAGAGCTATCAACTCTTCGAACCGAGGTAACTGGCTTGGAGGAGCGCAGTCACCAAAACTTGTCCTTTCAGTTTAGCCTTAATCGGCGCATAACTTCAAGTCTAACTCCTCTAAATCAGTT
>NZ_JSYG01000048.1 GCF_000784735.1 Dickeya undicola | reverse complement strand
CCCAGGGAAGACTCATCTCGGGGCAAGTTTCCCGCTTAGATGCTTTCAGCGGTTATCTCTTCCGCACGTAGCTACCGGGCAATGCAATTGGCATCACAACCCGAACACCAGCGGTGCGTTCACTCCGGTCCTCTCGTACTAGGAGCAACCCCCCTCAATCTTCCAACGCCCACGGCAGATAGGGACCGAACTGTCTCACGACGTTCTAAACCCAGCTCGCGTACCACTTTAAATGGCGAACAGCCATACCCTTGGGACCTACTTCAGCCCCAGGATGTGATGAGCCGACATCGAGGTGCCAAACACCGCCGTCGATATGAACTCTTGGGCGGTATCAGCCTGTTATCCCCGGAGTACCTTTTATCCGTTGAGCGATGGCCCTTCCATTCAGAACCACCGGATCACTAAGACCTGCTTTCGCACCTGCTCGAGCCGTCACTCTCGCAGTCAAGCTAGCTTATGCCTTTGCACTAACCTCCTGATGTCCGACCAGGATTAGCTAACCTTCGTGCTCCTCCGTTACTCTTTGGGAGGAGACCGCCCCAGTCAAACTACCCACCAGACACTGTCCGCAACCCGGTTCACGGGTCCACGTTAGAACATCAAACATTAAAGGGTGGTATTTCAAGGTTGGCTCCATGCAGACTGGCGTCCACACTTCAAAGCCTCCCACCTATCCTACACATCAAGGCTCAAGGTTCAGTGTCAAGCTATAGTAAAGGTTCACGGGGTCTTTCCGTCTTGCCGCGGGTACACTGCATCTTCACAGCGAGTTCAATTTCACTGAGTCTCGGGTGGAGACAGCCTGGCCATCATTACGCCATTCGTGCAGGTCGGAACTTACCCGACAAGGAATTTCGCTACCTTAGGACCGTTATAGTTACGGCCGCCGTTTACCGGGGCTTCGATCAAGAGCTTCTCCCTAAGGATAACCCCATCAATTAACCTTCCGGCACCGGGCAGGCGTCACACCGTATACGTCCACTTTCGTGTTTGCACAGTGCTGTGTTTTTATTAAACAGTTGCAGCCAGCTGGTATCTGCGACTGGGCTCAGCTCCATCCGCGAGGGACTTCACCATGCCCAGCGTGCCTTCTCCCGAAGTTACGGCACCATTTTGCCTAGTTCCTTCACCCGAGTTCTCTCAAGCGCCTGAGTATTCTCTACCTGACCACCTGTGTCGGTTTGGGGTACGATTCAATGTTACCTGATGCTTAGAGGCTTTTCCTGGAAGCAGGGCATCTGTCACTTCAGTACCGTAGTACCTCGTCATCACGCCTCAGTGTTGACAGCAGACCGGATTTACCTGGTCCACCCACCTGCACGCTTAAACCGGGACAACCGTCGCCCGGATGACATAGCCTTCTCCGTCCCCCCTTCGCAGTAACACCAAGTACAGGAATATTAACCTGTTTTCCATCGACTACGCTTTTCAGCCTCGCCTTAGGGGTCGACTCACCCTGCCCCGATTAACGTTGGACAGGAACCCTTGGTCTTCCGGCGTGCGGGTTTTTCACCCGCATTATCGTTACTTATGTCAGCATTCGCACTTCTGATACCTCCAGCAGACCTCACAGTCCACCTTCTACGGCTTACAGAACGCTCCCCTACCCAACAACGCCTGAGCGTCGCTGCCGCAGCTTCGGTGCATGGTTTTAGCCCCGTTACATCTTCCGCGCAGGCCGACTCGACCAGTGAGCTATTACGCTTTCTTTAAATGATGGCTGCTTCTAAGCCAACATCCTGGCTGTCTATGCCTTCCCACATCGTTTCCCACTTAACCATGACTTTGGGACCTTAGCTGGCGGTCTGGGTTGTTTCCCTCTTCACGACGGACGTTAGCACCCGCCGTGTGTCTCCCGTGATAACATTCTTCGGTATTCGCAGTTTGCATCGGGTTGGTAAGCCGGGATGGCCCCCTAGCCGAAACAGTGCTCTACCCCCGAAGATGAATTCACGAGGCGCTACCTAAATAGCTTTCGGGGAGAACCAGCTATCTCCCGGTTTGATTGGCCTTTCACCCCCAGCCACAAGTCATCCGCTAATTTTTCAACATTAGTCGGTTCGGTCCTCCAGTTAGTGTTACCCAACCTTCAACCTGCCCATGGCTAGATCACCGGGTTTCGGGTCTATACCCTGCAACTTAACGCCCAGTTAAGACTCGGTTTCCCTGCGGCTCCCCTATACGGTTAACCTTGCTACAGAATATAAGTCGCTGACCCATTATACAAAAGGTACGCAGTCACACCCATAAAGAGTGCTCCCACTGCTTGTACGTACACGGTTTCAGGTTCTATTTCACTCCCCTCGCCGGGGTTCTTTTCGCCTTTCCCTCACGGTACTGGTTCACTATCGGTCAGTCAGGAGTATTTAGCCTTGGAGGATGGTCCCCCCATGTTCAGACAGGATACCACGTGTCCCGCCCTACTCATCGAACTCACGGCCTGTGCATCTTCGTGTACGGGACTTTCACCCTGTATCGTGCGACTTTCCAGACGCTTCCACTGACACACAAGCCGATTCAGGTTCTGGGCTCCTCCCCGTTCGCTCGCCGCTACTGGGGGAATCTCGGTTGATTTCTTTTCCTCGGGGTACTGAGATGTTTCAGTTCCCCCGGTTCGCCTCATTAACCTATGGATTCAGTTAATGATAGTGTGACGAATCACACTGGGTTTCCCCATTCGGGTATCGTCGGGTATAACGGTTCATATCACCTTGCCGACGCTTTTCGCAGATTAGCACGCCCTTCATCGCCTCTGACTGCCTAGGCATCCACCGTGTACGCTTAGTCGCTTAACCTCACAACCCGAAAGTGTCTCGGGATATGAGTATTTTGAGAGACTCGAACAACACATGAATTCTCACTCACATGCCGTCGTTTCAAATTTTCAGCTTGTTCCAGATTGTTAAAGAGCAGAATA
>NZ_JSYG01000047.1 GCF_000784735.1 Dickeya undicola | reverse complement strand
CAGAAGTGGCGAAACCCGACAGGACTTAAAGATCCCCACCGTTTCCGATGGGTCGCTCCCTCGTGCGCTCTCCTGTTCCCACCCTACAGTCTCCCCGCATCATTCCGCTGTCATGGCCGCGTTTTCTCATTCCACGCCGGATGCTGGGGTCTGGTTAGGTGGTTCGCTCCAAGCTGGGCTGTATGCACGAACTCCCCGTTCAGCCCGACCGCTGCGCCTGCTCCGGTAACTAGTCACATGATTCCAACCCGGACAGACACGATTTATCGCCACTGGCAACGGCCATTGGTAACTGATTTAGAGGAGTTAGACTTGAAGTTATGCGCCGATTAAGGCTAAACTGAAAGGACAAGTTTTGGTG
>NZ_JSYG01000046.1 GCF_000784735.1 Dickeya undicola | reverse complement strand
AGAATTACGTACACCCTCTTCTTTAATGTTACCGAGGATCATCTCGTGCTGTTATCACATGATCGTGCACCCTGTGATTTTAACTCTGATGAGTATAAATATATTGTATTTTTGTTCGCTTGTTTATATCAGCGATACGGTCGTTCCGACTGTCTATTCGAATAAATGCAGTATCGGCAGGGAATGCATTTGTTTTTATCTCGATACAGTGATGATAATGAGTAAAAAATCAGTAAAGGGATTTACGTTCTTTACCAGGGTTATCCAGAACGCTTATCGACAGTATTGATGAATCCACTTTTATTATCGAAATAGCGATTTGAACGAGAGAGCGTGTTGCATAAATAACACTGTTTCTTATGAAGGAGCGCATTTTATTATCTCAGCTAATTCTACTTCAGGGAAATAAATATACCTGAAGTTTGAAACATGGTAAGCGTATTATGAAATGCGCACTGGCAGGAGTTGAATAAAGGATTTTTTCCGTGAAAACAGAAAATATATTACCTGGTAAATTAAAAAATATTCCTGCCGAAAAAATTCCCCTCGCGGGTTATTCGGTGGGGCGACATATTCCGGAGTTTATCTTTTTGCCTTCGGCGCTGCGTGACCGGATCGACAGGCTGATGTTATCTGGCAGACCGATTCTACTTTCTGGTGAGCCGGGTGCAGACCTGTCTGAGATTACCGGTTATATCCGTGCCAGACTTCAGGCGTTGCAGGGGCGCTATGTTGAACTGAGTGGTGAGGGCGACCCAGCGAAACAGCTGGAGGCGATCCTGTCCACCCTTTCCGACGATCATCGGTTGACCTTGTGCATTCCTGGTTTTGATACGCTGACCGAACAGCAGCAGCAGAAAGCGATGGCGTTGCTTCGGGTAGAACATGCCAGACGGAGAGAGCTGCGTCTGGTGTTCGGGCTGATTGCGACGATGACAGAACACGGCGCATCGTCGGCGCAGCCCGCTGCGCAACTGGTGTCGGCATTTGGCTGCCAGTCGCTGTCGGTGCCAGCCCTGAAAGGCAGAACGCAGGATATCGCCGAACTGGTTCATGCTGCCTGGCAGGCGTATCGTCAGTCAGTCCGGCAGACATTGCATCCTGATGTGCTGTTTTATCTGCATCATTACGACTGGCCCGGCAATGTGCGACAGTTGTGGCACAGCATCGCCCGGCTGTTGATGCTCAGCGACGACGCTGAGATAGACCTGGCGCAGGCCCGCAGTATCCTGCCGCAAATCGTAGCCCGAACGGGGCTGGCGCTGCCCGGCGAGCAGCAGCGGATCAACCGTTCACTATGTGATGCGGTGCTCAGCCGCGATCAGGACGCCCTGCAACAGTTTCATCCGTCGGTGATCAAAGCGCTGCTGTATCTGGGTGAGCATTTTCAACAGGAAGTGACGTTGATTGAGCTGGCGGAAAATTCTCACATCAGCCCGTCGCATCTCTCCTATCTGCTCAAGCACAGCCTCAGGCTGTCGTTTAAGCAGATTCTGAACCAGACCCGCATTTTCTATGCCTGCCAACGGCTGGAGTGCCACCCCATGAGCCGGATCACCAATCTCTACCTGGATTGCGGCTATGGCGACCTGAGTCATTTTGAGAAGATGTTCAAACGCTATACCGGCGTGACACCCATCGAGTTCCGAAAGAAATTTAACCCGGTGGTGCTGCGAGATGAAACCGGGTGACAGCCAGCGCCTTTTATTTGCGCCCCCCCGGTCATGATATGGCCGGGTTTTTCCGGGATGGCACCCGCTTTTTATCTCCTTCTCCGGCGGTTTCAGATGTGCATCTGGACAACCGCGTCTTAACTCTTCAGACTCGACACATTCATTCTTCATCATGCTGTGTTAGCTATGATGTCTGCGACCAACGTAACGCCATTTACCCGCTGATAGATAAAGATATGCTGCTACTTATCGATAACTACGACTCCTTTACCTACAACCTGTACCAGTATTTTTGCGAATTGGGGGCGGAGGTGCAGGTCCGGCGCAATGACGCGTTGACGTTGGCGGACATCGAGCGGTTATCGCCGCAACGGCTGGTGATTTCCCCCGGTCCTTGTACGCCGGATGACGCCGGGATTTCGCTGGCGGCCATCCGCCATTTTGCCGACACGCTGCCGATTTTGGGGGTGTGTCTGGGGCATCAGGCGTTGGGGCAGGCGTTTGGCGCGCGGGTAGTACGCGCCCGTCAGGTGATGCATGGCAAAACCTCGCCGGTGCAGCACACCGGCCACGGCGTGTTCGCTGGGCTGGCAAACCCGTTGACCGTCACCCGTTATCATTCGCTGATTCTGGAAAAGGATTCACTGCCGGATTGCTTTGAGGTGACCGCCTGGACCGAGAACGACGCCGGAATGGATGAGATCATGGGGGTACGTCACCGTACACTTCCGCTGGAAGGTGTGCAGTTCCACCCGGAAAGCATTCTCAGCCAGCAAGGGCATCAGCTACTGAAGAATTTCCTGAATTTATAGATGGATAGCAGACGCAAATCCGGTTATATGCCCGGCATTCTGCTTGTTGCAGGAGGCGGTGGTGGTATCACCCGGCGCTTCCTCGGTTGAGTATGTCGGATTAGTGATTGCGTATTTTTGATTTTTTATGCATATTTATTGACTATATTTTCACTTGAAAACCATGAATATCACAACGGGGCAGCAAATGGCGACAGAGAAAGCAGCAGTAACACGGGATACTTACGATAAGGTAATTCTTCCGGTTTATGCACCCGCGCAGTTTGTGCCGGTCAAAGGCAAAGGGAGCCGTGTCTGGGATCAGCAGGGCAAGGAATATATCGATTTCTCCGGCGGTATTGCGGTGACGGCGTTGGGGCACTGCCATCCGGCGCTGGTGACGGCGTTGAAAGAGCAGGGTGAAACCCTGTGGCACACCAGCAACGTATTCACCAACGAGCCTGCCCTGCGTTTGGCCACCAAACTGATCAATGCGACCTTTGCCGACCGCGTTTTTTTCGCTAACTCCGGCGCGGAAGCGAACGAAGCGGCATTCAAGCTGGCCCGTCATTACGCCATTACCCGCCATAGCCCGTACAAAACCAAGATTATTTCGTTTTATCAGTCGTTCCACGGTCGTACGTTGTTCACCGTTTCTGTCGGCGGCCAGCCGAAATACGCCGATGGTTTCGGACCGAAACCGGCGGATATCGTGCACGTGCCGTTTAACGATCTGGACGCGGTAAAAGCGGTGATGGATGACCATACCTGTGCGGTGGTGCTGGAGCCGATCCAGGGCGAAGGCGGTATCACGCCCGCCACGCCAGCATTCCTCAACGGGGTTCGTGAGCTGTGCGACCAGTATCAGGCGCTGTTGGTGTTTGATGAAGTGCAGTGCGGCATGGGCCGCAGCGGTAAGCTGTTCTCGTATATGCATTACGGCATCACGCCGGACATTCTGACCACCGCCAAAGCGCTGGGCGGCGGTTTCCCGATCAGCGCGATGCTGACCACGGAAGAAATTGCGTCGGTCATGGCGGTCGGCACCCACGGTACGACTTACGGCGGCAATCCGTTAGCCTGCGCGGTGGCGGAAGCGGCGCTGGATGTGATCAATACGCCGGAAGTGTTGTCCGGAGTGGTGGATCGCCATGCACGCTTTGTGTCTGCGCTGGAGCGTATCAATGCGCAGTACGCTATTTTCGACGAAATTCGTGGTATGGGCCTGCTGCTGGGTGCACAGTTGAAACCGGCCTGGCATGGCCGTGCCAGGGATTTCCTGGCGGCATCGGCGGATCTGGGGTTGATGATTCTGGTGGCGGGGCCGGACGTGATTCGCTTCGTACCGTCGCTGGTGATTACCCCGGAAGAGATCGATCAAGGCATGGCATTGTTCGAAAAAGCGGTGGCGCAGGTGGTAAAAGGCGCGTAAGCCGCGGTTTTTCTCTCCTCGAAAACGACAAGAGCGTGCCTGGGCACGCTCTTTTTGATCCGGCTAATGTTGAGCCGATGGACGTTGATCCGGTGGATGCGAATCAGCGGGTGCCGTACACCACGATGGTTTTTCCGTGTGCGGAGATCAGGTTCTGATCTTCCAGCATCTTCAGAATACGGCCGACGGTTTCGCGGGAACAGCCGACAATCTGGCCGATCTCCTGCCGGGTGATCTTGATTTGCATACCGTCCGGGTGGGTCATGGCGTCCGGTTGCTTGGCCAGGTTGAGCAGGGTTTGCGCGATACGGCCGGTCACGTCGAGGAACGCCAGATTACCGACTTTCTGCGAGGTCACTTGCAGACGGCGCGCCATCTGCGAGGACAGGCGCATCAGAATATCCGGGTTAACCTGAATCAGCTGGCGGAATTTTTTATAGGAAATCTCAGCGACTTCGCAGGCGGTTTTCGCCCGAACCCACGCACTGCGTTCCTGCCCATCTTCGAACAAGCCAAGTTCGCCAATAAAATCGCCCTGATTCAGATAAGAAAGAATCATTTCCTTGCCTTCTTCATCCTTGATCAGCACGGCAACCGAGCCTTTCACGATGTAGTAAAGCGTCTCTGCTTTTTCACCCTGATGAATCAGAGTGCTCTTCGATGGGTACTTGTGAATGTGGCAATGAGAAAGGAACCATTCGAGAGTCGGGTCTGTTTGCGGTTTGCCGAGAACCATTCGCTGTTATCCTCTGTTGTAATTCACTGCGCAAATCACAGGGCTCAGAGTTCCCTGTACGGCGTGATAACATAGTTATAATTCAATTCCGTCCTGGCGGAATGACGTCAGGGAATAAATATACTGAGGCTGTCTATCAGATGACGCCAGTAAGCCGGCTGCGGGTCTTGCAGAGGCTCAACATACACCGGTTTACGTCTTCGTTTGTAACACAGGTTGAGTGTAGTGTCTTGTGTTGTCTCGCTTCAGCATGATTAAGCTCTGATTATCAGGCTTTTTTGTACCTAAGCGATGTAAAATTTCAAAAATAATTGATTGAGGGCAAACTTATGCAGGCTCGGGTGAAATGGGTTGAAGGGTTAACGTTTCTTGGCGAATCTGCCTCCGGGCATCAGTTGCTGATGGACGGTAACGCGGGCGATAAAGCGCCCAGCCCGATGGAAATGGTGCTGATGGCGGCAGGCGGGTGCAGCGCCATTGATGTGGTATCTATCCTGCAAAAAGGCCGTCATGATGTGGCGGACTGCGAAGTGCGCCTGACCTCTGAACGTCGTGCGGAGGCACCGCGCTTGTTCACCGCCATCAACCTGCACTTTATCGTTACCGGCAAAGGGTTGAACGACAAAGCCGTAGAGCGCGCGGTGTCGCTGTCGGCGGAGAAATACTGCTCCGTGGCGCTGATGCTGGAGAAAGCGGTCAAGGTTACCCACAGCCACGAGGTGATCGTGCTCGACTGAATTGCCAGCACGCGGCGGCTAACGTCATCGTCCGCCGCGTCGCTTAGCGCCTATCCCCAGGCGTTTAATCAATATGATTACCTTCGACTAACCGCTGCACCAGCGGCATCATGATCAACTCCATTGCCAGCCCCATTTTGCCGCCCGGCACCACCAGCGTGTTGATGTGGGAAATGAACGAGCCTTGCAGCATCGCCAGCAGGTAGGGGTAATCAATGTGGTCCAGCCCCTGAAAGTGGATGACGACAAAACTTTCGTCCATCGACGGAATGGCTTTGGCGGCAAACGGGTTAGAGGTGTCCACCGTCGGCACGCGTTGAAAGTTGATATGGGTGCGGGAAAACTGCGGAGTGATGTGGGTGATGTAATCCTCCATCGAACGCACGACGGAATCCATCACGGCCTCGCGGGAGTGACCGCGCTCGTTGATGTCGCGCACCAGCTTTTGAATCCATTCCAGGTTGACGATCGGCACCACGCCGACCAGCAGGTCGACATGCCGTGCCACGTCATGCTGGTTAGTGACTATGCCGCCGTGCAACCCCTCGTAGAACAACAGATCGGTGGGCTCCGGCATCGGTTCCCACGGGGTGAAGGTGCCCGGCACCTGATTGTAGGGAATCGCCTCGTCGTAAGTGTGCAGGTATTTGCGGGTCTGACCGGTGCCGCTGTGGCCGTATTCGGTAAAGGTGTGTTCTAACTGGCAGAAGTCATTCGCCTCCGGCCCGAAATAGCTGATGTGGCGGCCCAAATCCCGCGCCTTGCGGATCGCCATATCCATTTCCGGCCGGGTGTAACGGTGATAGCTGTCGCCATCCACCAGCGCGGCGCGAAGGTTCAGTTGCTGGAAGATCTTGCGAAACGCCTGGCTGGTGGTAGTGGTCCCCGCACCGCTGGAGCCGGTGACCGCGATAATCGGATGCTGGTGCGACATGGTGTGCAACCTCCGGTGAGTGGTACAACCTTCGGTGGATAGTGCCAGTGTTGGTGGATAGGGCCAACACCGGTGAATAGCGAGCCAACGTGGGTGAAGTGTGCCAACGTTGGTCAGAGATATCTGATAATTGTTAGCATGTTTATACCACGGTGACACGCCAATTTACGTTTTTAAGCGATTGATTCAGGGCTAATACCGTTCACCACGACTGAGCTGACTGCGGGGCATGATGTTGACGGTTTCATGCAGTTCAGACCATACCAACACCACCTCGCCCTGCACCAGTTGCTGGCGTACATTAGCCACCTTTTCGTCCAGCGTTCGTTCCTGTTCACCGTAGTCGGTTCCTTCACGCAGGACGAACGACTCAATCAGGTTTTGCAACGTTTCCGGTGCCAGTTCTTGCCAGGGAATGATCATGCATTCTGCTCCAGATAAGGGGTAAACCAGTCGGGAATACGGTGTTCCAGCCACAATTCAGGTTGGCGCCACGACCCGCCGACGAAGCCGACATGACCGCCGCATTCCGTCAGTTGATAGGTAATGTTGGTCGGCAATTGCGCTGTATCGGGGATCACGGCTGGCGTCATGAACGGGTCGTCTTTGGCTTGAATGATCAACAACGGCTGGCGGATGTGCGACAACCGTGGCAGCGCGCTGCTGCGCTGGTAGTAGTCCGTCGCACCAGCAAATCCATGCAGCGGTGACGTCACCAGGTCGTCAAACTCCCGCAGGCGGTGTACCTGACGTAGCCGTTTGGCGGAAATCGGCAGGCTGCCGGGGTAGGCGGAAAGCTTGCGTAACGCACTGCGGCGCAACAGATTAAGCAGATACGACTGGTAAAAGCGGGAAAATCCGTGTTCCAGACGATGGCTGCAAGGCTCCAACATCAGTGGTGCAGAGACGATCGCCGCGGCGTTCAGGGTGTCTGGGGCATCCTGACTGCTCAGCAGGCAGGCCAGCATGTTGCCTCCCAACGATACCCCGACTGCCGCCGTAGGCGCGGCCCCCAGTGTCTGATGCAACCAGTGCAAAAAATAGCGGGCGTCTTCGGTTTCACCGGCATGATAAGCGCGTGGCAGGCGGTTGGGCTGTCCGCCGCAACCGCGAAAATGCATCACCACCGCCAGCCAGCCGCGTTTCTGACAGGCTGCCATCAGCCCGTGGGCGTAAGGGCTATGGAAACTGCCTTCAAGGCCATGAAACAGCACGACGCGGGGTTTGTGTTTTGCCTGCGCCGGTGCTTCGCTCCAGGCGAGATCGATAAAATCCCCGTCCGGCATCGTCAGTGGCTGCCAAACCGGTTTTAGGGCCGGGTAGCGTCGAAGCAGGCGCGGCAGCAGAGTCTGCAAATGGGGATTGCGCACGCCCGACAAAGGTTGGAAACACGCGCTACGGTGAGAAGAATTATTCATAACCAGAAAGCCATGATGAAAAGGTGTCGTGATGCCTGTGATGGCACGGTGAAAAGCTTGTCTGCATCACACCACGCTGCTAGGTTGTGACGTTCCTTCTGTTACAGGATTGTCGTTTCATGGAGCACTTCAGTCTGTTTCTTTCGATGCTCGGTTTCTTGTGGGTCGCCGCTATTACGCCCGGCCCCAATAATATGCTACTTACCGCCTCCGCCGCCAATTTTGGCGTATTGCGTTCCATGCCGTTGATGCTGGGTATCATGCTTGGTATGCAAAGTATGTTGCTGCTGGTGGCGCTGGGACTGGGGAGCGTGATCCTGCTTTATCCGTCGCTGCATCTGGCGTTGAAGGTGTTGGGTAGCGCCTATCTGTTGTGGTTGTCGTGGAAGATCGCCACCGCGGCGTATGAACAGCTGGATACGGATACCGCGCCGTCGGCACCGATACCGCTTTATCAGGGCGGGTTGCTGCAATTCCTCAATCCGAAAGCCTGGCTGATGGCGTTGGGCGCGGTGGCGGGGTTTAGCCTGGCAGGCGACGGTTACGCGGGGTCGGTGGTGGCGATCAGCATAGCGATGGTGGGCGTCAATTTCGTGGCTGGGGTCATCTGGCTGGGGTTTGGCGCGATGATCGGCCGCTTGTTGCGCAGCCCGCGCGCCTGGAAGATTTTCAATCTTGCGATGGGGCTGCTGACAGCGACCTGCGTGCTGATGATCTGGCATTGAATGAATGCGGCGGGCCGTGCGGTGCCCGCCGTTTTAACCTGACGTCTGGGATGACTTACCCCTGGCTTTCCGCGTCGCGCAGCAACTGCTCCAGTTGCTCCTGCGCATCCAGCCAGGCCATTTCGGCGTTTTCCAGATCGGCTTTCGTCGCACTTTGCTTTTGCAGGCACTCGGTCAGGTCGCTTTTACGGCTGACGTCATAGAGTGCGCTGTCGGCCAGGCGTTCTTCCACTGCGGTCAGCGCGGTTTGCAGCTTCTCCATCTGCTGTTCCAGTTGGGTAATCTGCTTGCGTAGCGGTTGGGTCAGCGTGCGTAGCTCGGCATCGCGCCGTTTCTGATCCTTCCTTGACTGCGCGCTGTTGGCGGTGTTGTCTTTGGCGGTGGATTCGGTGGCGTTATCCTGCTTCTGTGCATCCAGCAGCCATTGCTGGTAATCCTCCAGATCGCCGTCAAACGGTTCGACCTTGTGGTCGTGTACCAGATAGAGATCGTCGGTGGTGGATCGGATCAGGTGACGATCGTGCGACACCACCACCAGCGCGCCTTCGAAGTCGATCAACGCTTCGGTCAGTGCCTGACGCATGTCGAGATCCAGGTGGTTGGTCGGTTCGTCGAGCAGCAACAGGTTGGGGCGTTGCCAGACGATCAGCGCCAGCACCAGCCGCGCTTTCTCGCCGCCGGAAAAGCGCTCGGTAGGTTCGCTCACCTTGTCGCCCCGGAAATCAAAACCGCCGAGGTAGTCGCGCAACTGCTGCTCGGTTTCCCGTTCCGCCAGCCGGGTTAAGTGCTGTAACGGCGATTCATCGGGGCGCAGAAATTCCAGTTGATGCTGAGCGAAATAGCCGAGACGCACGCCTTTGGCCAGACCGATATCGCCGCTGAACGGCTGAAGCTCGCCCGCCAGCAGCTTGATGAGCGTCGATTTCCCGGCACCGTTGTGGCCGAGCAACCCGATGCGCGAACCGGGCACCAGATTGAGTTTGATGGAGTCCAGAATCAAACGGTTACCGTAGCCCGCGCTGACTTTTTCCATCCGCAACAGCGGGTTGGGCAACGCTTCCGGCGCACGGAAACTGAAACGAAATGGGTTGTCGACGTGGGCCGGGGCGATAAGCTCCATGCGTTCCAGCATTTTGATGCGACTTTGCGCCTGCTTGGCTTTGGTGGCCTGGGCACGGAAACGGTCGATGTAATGCTGAAGATGGGCGACTCGCTCTTGCTGATGCTGGTACATCGCTTGTTGCTGAGACAAACGGGTGGCGCGCTGCTGCTCAAACGAGGTGTAGTTGCCGGTATATTCGAACAGGGTTTCCTGCTCGATATGCAGAATCCGGTTGGCGATCGGGTCGAGAAAGTCCCGATCGTGGGAGATCAACACCAGCGTGCCGGGATAGTTCTTCAGCCACTTTTCCAGCCAGATCACCGCGTCCAGATCCAGGTGGTTGGTCGGTTCGTCGAGTAACAGAAGGTCGGAGCGACAAATCAGCGCTTGTGCCAGATTCAGGCGCATACGCCAGCCGCCGGAGAAATCGCTGACGGGCTGTTGTAACTGTTCCTGCTGAAAGCCGAGCCCGTTGAGCAGGCTGGCTGCGCGGGCCTGAATCGACCAGGCTTGAACGGCGTCCAGCTTGCCGTGCAGGGTGGCGATGGCGTTGCCGTCGTTGCGGGCATTCGCTGCTTCCAGGTCGGCTTCCAACTGGCGGAACTCGCGGTCGCCGTCGATCACGTAATCAATCGCCGAACGCGCCAGTGCCGGGGTTTCCTGATTGACCCACGCCAGCGCCCAGTTTTGAGGAAAAGTGACGCTGCCGCCGTCGGCGCTGATTTCCCCTTTCAGCAATGACAACAGGGTTGATTTGCCACAGCCGTTTTTACCGACCAGGCCGACTTTTTGGCCGGGGTTGACGGTAGCGGTGGCGTTGTCCAGCAGTACCCGTGTACCGCGTCGAATTTGCAAGGAGGAGAAAACAATCATAACGCGCCAAATGTTCAAATATGTTAAATTGCCGATCGGGTATCAGGACGGCCATGTCCTGTTGTATTGCTGCGCAGCATGGTAGCCGAAAATACCTGCAATGACGACGCTTTGGAGGGGAATGATGTCGCAGCCACCAAAAATTTTGCTGCTGTTTGCCCATCCGGAATCCCAGGATTCGGTCGCGAATAAGCTGTTATTACAAGCCGCCCACCAGCTCGGGCATGTCACTGTGCACGATCTTTACGCGCACTATCCTGATTTTTTTATCGATATTCATCATGAGCAACAGTTGCTGCGTGAGCATCAGTTGATCGTGTTCCAGCACCCGCTTTATACCTACAGTTGCCCGGCGTTGTTGAAAGAGTGGCTGGACCGGGTACTGACCCGCGGTTTTGCCAACGGGGTTGGCGGTAATGCACTGGCCGGAAAATACTGGCGGTCGGTAGTGACGACCGGCGAGCCGCAAGATGCTTACCGCTCTTCGGGTGTGAATCGCTACACAATGGATGACGTATTAAGGCCGTTTGAGATGACGGCAGCGATGTGCCACATGAACTGGTTGTCGCCATTGGTGATCTATTGGGCCCGGCGCTTGCCGCCGGATGTATTACAAGAACACGCCAGAGCCTACGGTGACTGGCTGGCGTCGCCATTTCCGCACGGAGAATCCTAAAATATGGAAGCCTCTTCTTCGCTGAATGCTGGCGTGCTGTTTCTGTTTGTTGCGGTGCTGATGGTGCCGATTGCCGCCCGTTTGGGCATCGGCGCGGTGCTGGGGTATTTGCTGGCGGGTATCGCCATCGGTCCGTGGGGGCTGGGCTTCATCCGTGATGTAGAAGCCATCCTGCATTTTTCCGAGCTGGGCGTGGTGTTCCTGATGTTTATCATCGGCCTGGAACTGGACCCAGCCAAGCTGTGGCGGCTAAGACGTTCAATTTTTGGCACCGGCGCGGCACAGGTGCTGTTGAGCGCCGCGCTGCTGGGTGGTGTGCTGTATCTGAGCCAGTTTTCCTGGCAGGCGGCGCTGATTGGCGGCATTGGACTGGCGATGTCTTCCACCGCCATCGCGCTGCAACTGATGCGCGAAAAAGGCATGAACCGCAACGAATCTGGCCAGCTCGGCTTTTCCGTGTTGCTGTTTCAGGACCTGGCGGTGATCCCGGCGCTGGCGCTGATTCCGGTGCTGGCAGGCGTGCAGGGCGAACTGGATGACTGGCGTCAGGTGGTGCTGAAGGTGGTGGCGTTTGGCGGTATGTTGATTGGCGGGCGTTATCTGGTGCGTCCGCTGTTCCGTTTTATTGCCGCCTCGGGTGTGCGGGAAGTGTTTACTGCTGCCGCGCTGTTGCTGGTGTTGGGTTCCGCGCTGTTCATGGACGCGCTGGGGCTGTCGATGGCGCTCGGTACGTTCATTGCCGGTGTCCTGCTGGCGGAAAGCGAATACCGCCATGAACTGGAAATCTCCATCGAGCCATTCAAGGGGCTGCTGCTGGGGCTGTTCTTCATTTCAGTTGGGATGTCGCTCAACCTTGGCGTGCTGTACGCCAATATCCTGATGGTGCTGGCAGGTGTCGCGATTCTGGTGGTAGCGAAAGGATTGATTCTGTATCTGCTGGCGCGATTGTACGGGCTGCGTTCCTCCGAGCGCTTGCAGTTCGCTGGCGTGTTGAGTCAGGGCGGGGAATTCGCCTTCGTGCTGTTTTCCTCCGCTGCTACCCACAAAGTGCTGAAGGGGGCTCAGTTGCCGCTGCTGTTGGTCACGGTAACCCTGTCGATGATGGTGACGCCTATCCTGATGCAACTGATCGACCGTATTCTGGCGCGTCGTTTCAATGCAAAGGAAGAGGCAGATGAAGCGCCGTACGTAGAAAACGATGAGCCACAGGTGATTGTGGTCGGGTTTGGGCGTTTTGGGCAGGTCATCGCCCGTTTGCTGATGGCCAACAAAATGCGTATTACCGTGCTGGAGCGCGACATCAGCGCCGTGAGCCTGATGCGCAGTTACGGTTACAAGGTTTATTACGGCGATGCCACCGAGCTGGAGTTGCTGCGTGCCGCCGGCGCGGCACAGGCGCAGTCCATCGTGATTACCTGTAATGAGCCGGAAGACGCGATGACCATCGTGCATTTGTGTCAGCAGCACTTTCCTCATCTGGAGATTCTGGCCCGTGCGCGTGGCCGTGTGGAAGCGCATGAGTTTTTGCAGGTGGGGGTCACGCAGTTCTCGCGTGAAACCTTCTCCAGTGCGCTGGAGCTGGGCCGCAAGACGCTGATCTCGTTAGGGATGCATCCTCATCAGGCTTACCGGGCGCAGCAGCATTTCCGGCGGCTCGACATGCGGATGCTACGTGAGCTGATGCCACAACGTCAGGGCGATGTGGCGCAGATTTCCCGCGTCAAGGAGGCTCGCCGCGAGCTGGAGGATATCTTCGAGCGCGAAATGCTGCGTGAGCGACGTCGACCCGACGACTGGGACGAACACTAGGCGCGTTTGCGGCGTACTACGGTATGCCGCGAATGCAGATCATCAAGAGAGGGGGCCGGAGGGCAACCATGCGGAAACGTTTTATTGCCGGGGCGGTGTGCCCAAAGTGCCACTCGCAGGATACGCTGGCGGTGGGGCGCGAGGGCGACGATGAGGTGGTGGTGTGCGTGCACTGCGGCTATCAGCAGAGCCAGTCGGAAACGCCACCAAAATCCGTCACCCCGCCTGCTGGCGAAATCATCGGTATATTTCGCCCGGAATAGGGTGGCAGAAGCCTGACGTCATTGCTGGCGGCTGGCGTTTACGCCGACAGTTTTTTTATCCCGGACAGTACATGGGGACGTTTTTCCGCTACAATTTGCGCAAAATCGATTTCCAACGCTAGGAGATATCATGAAAGTAGCAAAAGACCTGGTGGTCAGCCTGGCCTATCAGGTACGTACGGAAGATGGTGTATTGGTCGATGAGTCTCCGGTGAGCGCACCGCTGGACTATCTGCATGGTCACGGCTCGCTGATTTCCGGTCTGGAAAAAGCGCTGGAAGGCCGCGATGTGGGCGAGCGTTTTGACGTCAGCGTCGGCGCTAACGATGCCTACGGCGAGTATGATGACAATCTGGTTCAGCGTGTACCGAAAGATGTGTTTGTCGGTGTGGACGAGCTGCAGGTTGGTATGCGTTTCCTGGCTGATACTGATCAAGGCCCGGTGCCGGTAGAAATCACTGAAGTGCAGGACGAGCACGTCGTGGTTGACGGCAACCACATGCTGGCGGGTCAGAACCTGAAATTCAATGTGGAAGTTGTCGCCATTCGTGAAGCTACCGAAGAAGAGCTGGCGCACGGTCACGTGCATGGCGAGCATGACCATGATCATGACCACGAAGGTTGCTGCGGTGGTCACGGCCATGATCACGATCATGACCACGGTAAAGGCGGTTGCGGCGGTAACGGCGGTTGCGGTTGCCACCACTGATTTGCCCTTCCCCGAAAAGGCCGCTTAGCGGCCTTTTTCTTGTCTATAGAAAACTCAACGCCCCCCAAATGGGAGGCGCTGAAGGCACATCAGTTAGCGAAGTCAGTCACTCTTTTCCCATCAGCATCGCGTCTTGCGGGGCATTGTCGCGTTGGGAACGCGTCATCAGGAAATAGCTGTAGCCCGTCAGCATCAACACGATAAACAAGCCGCCAATCACCGGGTTAAACCACAGCATGGCTATCAGACACACCACGGACAGCGCCAGCGCGATAGCCGGGATGACAGGATAGCCCGGCGCATGGAAAGTACGATGCAAGCCCGGTTCAGTACGACGCAGGCGGAACAGGCTCAACATACTCATCAGGTACATCACGTTGGCACCAAACACCGCCATGGTGATCATCGCGGCGGTCAGGCTCATCCCCTGCAGGTTGATCCAGCTATCGCTGAAGATAGTGGCGATGCCAATCACGCCGCCAGTCAGAATGGCGCGGTGCGGTGTCTGAAAACGGGACAGCTTCGCCAGACCAGCAGGCAGGTAACCGGCGCGGGCCAGCGCGAAGAACTGGCGGGAGTAGCCGAGGATGATGCCGTGGAAGCTGGCGATCAGCCCGAACAGCCCGATCCACACCAGCATGTGCATCCAGCCGGAGTTTTCACCCACCACGGCTTTCATTGCCTGCGGTAATGGGTCGTTGATGTTGGACAGGGTGCGCCAGTCGCCCACGCCGCCAGCCATAATCATGACCCCGAGTGCCAACACCACCAGCGTGATGATGCCGCTGATGTAAGCTTTGGGGATGGTGCGCTGCGGGTCTTTGGCTTCCTCGGCGGCCATGGCAGCGCCTTCAATCGCCAGAAAGAACCAGATGGCGAAAGGAATGGCGGCGAAGATGCCGGAGATAGCTGGGCTGCTGAAATTATCGCTACCCGCCCAGCCGTTGGCGACAAAGTGGCTGAGGCTGAAACCGGGTGCTACCACGCCCATGAACACCAGCAATTCAATGACTGCCAGCACGGTGACAAACAGTTCGAACATCGCCGCCAGTCTCACGCCCAGAATATTCAGCGTCATGAAAATCAGATACGCCCCAGTGGCGGCGTAGCGGGGATCCAGCGACGGATACTGTACGTTGAGGTAAGCGCCGATAGCCATCGCAATGGAGGGCGGGGCGAAGACGAACTCGATCAGGGTCGCCATACCGGCAATCAAGCCACCGGTTTCGCCAAAAGCACGACGGCTGTAAGCAAATGGGCCACCGGCATGAGGAATGGCGGTGGTCAGCTCGGTAAAGCTGAAAATAAAGCAGGTATACATGGCAGCGATAATCAGGGTGGTGACGAGAAAGCCCAGCGTTCCCGCCACGCCCCAGCCGTAGCTCCAGCCAAAGTACTCGCCGGAAATCACCAGACCAACGGCAATACCCCACAGATGAAGCGTACCCAGGGTGGGTTTTAACTGCATTGTCATGACGCTCTCCCCTACAAAATGCGGGATGAAAACAGCCAGTTTTCATCACCTCTATTTATAAGAATCAGTTAGTTATAGAAAACCATCGGGTTGTAACAACCGTTTGCTCTTGTCTGCGACGGGCGCGCCCGCTAGGTCCGCATGTTTCGATAATGCCGCTGACGCTCAGTTGGCGACTTGACATCCGCGTGGAGATTTTTGCGCTCTGTGGTCAAACCGGGGGTATTCGACTGGAAGGTGTCGCGTACGGTCAATTTGCGGCGCTGCGACGTCAAGCATCGTAACGGGAGTGATCACATCCTGAGAGCCAGATAACGCCCTATCGCTCGGGCATCACCCGGTCTGGCCCTCTTTGGATGAGATAATACGTATGGCAGAACAGGACATGGCAGAACAGTACGATACCCTTGATAACACCACTCTGGACCAACTGGCCGCGCTGGCCATGACACGTTACCCGCTGGCATTGCAGGGGCAGCTCTCCCTGTTGTGTCGTTCGGAAAATGCCACCTATCGGCTGGTTGCGGGCGGTAAACGTTACGCGATGCGTATTCATCGGCCTGGCTATCATCAGCGTGAGGATATTGCAGGCGAACTGGCCTGGCTGGATGCATTGCGGGAAGAGGGCATTACAGTGCCGCAGGCGCTGATCGGGCTGGATGGCGAAACGGTGCAAACGGTGACGATGGCGGATGGCACGGTGCGCAATGTGGTGCTGTTTCACTGGATTGAAGGCGAGATGCCGACCACGGCAGTTGATGCCGCCGCCTTTGAACAACTGGGCGTGATCACCGCCCGTTTGCATCAGCACAGTCGCCGCTGGGTGCGGCCAACCGGCTTTCGGCGTCTGGTCTGGGACCACGACACTATGGTAGGGGCGCACGGCCACTGGGGGCGCTGGCAGGATGCGCCCAACCTGAAAGCGCAAGACCACGGCATCATTGAGGAAACGCTGGCGCAGGTACGCGACGCACTAACGCACTACGGCAAAGACAGTCAGCGCTATGGCTTGATTCACGCGGATTTGCGCCTGACCAATCTGCTGTTGCTGAATGGCGAAACCCAGGTGATCGATTTTGACGATTGTGGCTTCAGTTGGTATCTGCATGATTTGGCGGCGGCGATCAGTTTTGTGGAACATCACCCCAGCGCGCCCGCCTGGGTGGAAGGTTGGCTCAGCGGCTATCAGCGCGTATGCCCGCTTAGCGAGGCGGATCGGGCGGTGATCCCGTCGCTGTTGATCCAGCGCCGTATCCAGTTGATGGCCTGGGCGGGTTCCCATAGCCAAACCGAACAGGCGATCGGCCTGGGAGCGGACTGGAGTTCACACACTGTGCGGTTGTGTCGTCGCTATCTGGACAACGACGCGCTGCCGGTCGGTGCCTGAGCCGATCACCACAGCAATTGCACCATAACCGCGCACCGTGGGATCGCCATGGTGCCATACTGTCTGACGACACCCGTTAAATCAGTGACTTGTGAATGGTATAGAAATTGCAGGTCTATGATATTTCGTCGGTTGTGTGTGAGGCAGGAATCATGGAAACCACGTCTTTTCGGCTGCCGCCGGTCGCAGGGTTGCCCATCGGGCATCGGGGTGTTCTGGCCGCTGCCGCATCGGGCCTGACCGATTTTATCGGTGAAAAAGGCGGTGATGCGGACCGCATTCTGGGCATCAGCGGCATCAACCCTGAACTGCTGGCGTGCCCGACGCTCAGTGTCGGGCTGGTGAATTACTGCCGGGTGCTGGAGGAGGCCGCGCGCTATTCGGATTGCGATAATTTCGGGCTGCATTACGGTCGGCAGTTCAAGCCGCAGGCGCTGGGGTTGATAGGCTATGTTGGGTTATGCAGTGCCACTCTGGAGCAGGCATTGCATAACGTAGTCAATGCCTTTCCTTTTCATCAACACGATACGCTGATCCGCCTGGTGGATAAGGGCGACTGCTGGCGCTTCGACTATCAGGTGCGTCACGGTGCCATCCTGCATTGCCGTCAGGATGCGGAACTGACGCTAGGGATGATGTTGAACCTGATTCGCCATGCGGCAGGTAAAAACTGGGCACCGCGGGAGGTGCATTTTGAGCATCCTCGCCCTGAACAGTGGCATGAGCACTGCAAGGCGTTCGACGCGCCGGTGTATTTCGATCAGCCATTCAATTCGCTGTTGATCCCCAAACGTGACCTGATGCGAGCCATGCCGGATCATGACCCGTTGTTGTTACTGGTGATGCAGGATTCCTTACGTCGGCTGAATAGCGACGTTCCCCAGCAGAGCGTGGTGGATATGGCGCGCGCCCGGTTGCGTCAGGTGTTGCCGCAAGGCGAGCCGTCGCTGGAAGAGGTAGCGGAAAACATCGGTCTATCGAGCTGGTCGTTGCAGCGGCGACTGAAAGACGAAGGCATGACCTTCACCCAACTGGTGGAGAAGGTGCGGTGCGAAATGGCGACCCATTATTTGCAGCAGCGCCAGCTGTCGATTTCCGAGATGGCGTTCCTGCTGGGGTATTCTGAGGTCAGTGCTTTTTCCCGCGCGTTCCGCCGCTGGTTCGGCATCAGCCCGCGGCAGTGGCGCAAGGCATAATGTACTTGCCGCTCCACATTTACGAGTCTGTGCGACGCTTAGTAATGTGGCGGCGGCGTCTCTTCCGACTGTGATGCAATCATTGATGGTGATGTCGCCCGCAGCTTTTCGGTCATGAGCCGCAGTTGTTCACGTAGCCTGACCATTTCCAGTTCGTGCTGCACGACGGTCTGGTTTAATTCATCAATGGTGACTTCCTGAAAAGCCAGGCGGCTTTCCAGTAATTCGAGCCGTTGTTCCAGTGCTGACAGTGACATCTTTTTTCCTCTCCTGCAGTGTGCGCTGAGTGTGTCAGAAAGCGGAAAGTTCTGGTAGTAAAACCATACACTGTCGGGCGTAAATCCTAGTATTCAGAATTTTTCGCTATCCGGTGCGGCGCGTCGTTGTATTGTCTTTGCGCGCAACGTTATAGTAGCTGGCGAAATGTTAATGTTGCCGGGGCATGGTGCTCCGAATGTTGGAGAGATGGATGAAATCACTGTTTAAAGTCACACTGCTGACGGCAGCCATGGGACTGGCGCTGAGTACGGGTGTTATGGCGGCGGATGCAGCCAAGACCACTGATGCGGCGGCAACCTCTGCCCCAGCGGCAGCGGACGCAGCGAAAGCCGCGGCGGGCAAATTCAAGAGCGATGAAGAAGCCGCCGCATACGCACTGGGTGCGTCGCTGGGTCGCTATATGGATAACTCCCTGAAAGAGCAGGAAAAGCTGGGCATCAAACTGGATAAGCAACAGCTGATTCAGGGCGTGCAGGACGCGTTTGCTGACAAGAGCAAGCTGTCTGACGAAGAAATCGAGAAAACCCTGCAGTCGTTTGAAGGCCGGGTGAAAGAAGCTGCTCAGGCCAAAATGCAGCAGGATGCCAAAGACAACGCAGATAAAGGCACCAAATTCCGTGATGCCTTCGCCAAAGAAAAAGGCGTGAAGAAAACTGAGTCCGGCTTGCTCTATCAGGTAGAGAAAGAAGGGACCGGCGCGGCACCGAAAGACAGCGATACCGTTGTGGTGAACTACAAAGGGACGTTGGTTGACGGTTCCGAGTTCGATAACTCCTACAAACGCGGCGAACCGCTGTCTTTCCGTCTGGACGGTGTTATCCCAGGCTGGACCGAAGGCCTGAAGCATGTGAAGAAAGGCGGTAAGATCAAGCTGGTCATCCCACCAGCACTGGCTTACGGCGAAGCAGGCGTTCCGGGGATCCCGGCTAACTCCACGCTGGTATTCGAAGTCGAACTGCTGGACATCAAAGCGGATGCTGACGCTAAAGGCGCTGCACCGAAAGCAGAAAAACCGGCTGACGACAAGGCGAAGAAAGCCGCTCAGTAATCGACTGAACGCTGCCATTGGTGGCGTCAGCGCGCTGGTGATACCGCCTGCTCATCTGAGCTGGCGGTATTTTTTTGTCTATGGAATAGGCGGACGGGAAATGATGTGCATGACGGCCGTTCAGCCGACGCTTTCTTCCTGCTGGGCGGGATCATCGTGGTGCCGCTTGAACACCACGCGAGCCTGAGTCCCAATGCGGTCCTGGCGGTTTTCCAGGAAGAACTCGCCGTGGTGCAATTGTACGATGCGGGTCACGATGCTCAGCCCGAGTCCGATACCACCGTAGCGGGTATCCATACGTACAAACGCCTTGGTCAGTTCCCCCACCTGAGATTCGTTGATTCCCGGTCCTTCGTCCGCGACGAGCAATTCACAGTCACCGTTTGAATGGTCGGAGATTCTGACGGTAATGGTGCTGTTTTCCGGGCCATACCGGTAAGCGTTTTCCACCAGATTGCGCAGTAGTAACTGCAGCAACGTCGCATTGCCCGGTACGGTTTCGGTCTGCGTATCTGACGGCCAGGTGATTTGCTGGTGGCGTAGTGTCGCCATTTCCTCCAGCTCTTCCTGTTTTGGTGTAATCACATCGTTCAGCAGGGAGACTGATTCGTAATGGCCCGCGGCGAGCTCGTTCCCGACCCGCGCCAGCAGCAGTAACTGTTCGATGGTTTTAGTCAGGTGGTCAACGCGTTTGATCAAGGGCTGACAGTCGATATGGTGTACTTGCTCGTGCAATTCCAGACTGAGCCGGATGCCCGCCAACGGGGTACGCAACTCATGCGCGACATTTGAGGCGAAGAGTCTGTCTCGACGCAGCGATTCGCTAAAACGCACAAACAGTTGGTTCATGCTGGCGATAACCGCCGCCAACTCGGTTACATCGCTATGCAGTTGCAGCGGTTCCAGGTTTTCTGCGGTACGTTGCTGCAATTCATCCTGCAATTTCATTAACGGCCGGGTGATCCAGTTCACTGCCTGAGTACACATGACCAGTGAAGCGACGACCATCACCAGGCTTGGGATGCTTAGCGACGCAATCGCTTCATTGACTTCGAAGGCGATGTCCTGGTTGAGGTTTTTCGCGGTCAGCGTCTGTTCCACCAGTAGCTCTATATGCTCTCTACTCTCATGCCAGAGCCAAATTACGCTTATCAGCTGGCAAGCCAACAGAATACACCCCAGCGTCAGAATTAACCGGGTACGGATACTGGCGGTTCTCTCCATCGGTGAAGGGCGGGGAAAGAGCCTCATGATGGCTCGTCCCCGGCTTGTTCGTCTGTTTGGGATTGCTCATCTTTGGGTTGTTCGCCCTTGGTCAGTAGATAGCCGAAGCCACGCAGGGTTTTGATGCGATTCTTGCCAATTTTTTGCCGCAGGTTGTGGATATGCACTTCCAGCGAGTTTGACGACGGGTCATCATCCCAGCTGTAAAGATCCTGATGCAATACTTCGCGGTGTACCTGTGAACCGGCTTTAAGGATCAGCCGGGACAGAATGGCAAACTCTTTGGGGGTCAGGACGATGGGTTTATCGTCCAGCATAACCTGTTGATTATTGAGATCGAGCGTGATGTTATCTACCCGGATCCAACTGTCGCTGGAGCCTTGATGACGGCGGATCAGTGCGCGGACCCGCGCCTGAAACTCGCTGAGCGCAAAAGGTTTTATCATGTAATCGTCTGCGCCGACGTCCAGCCCGGTAACGCGATCGTCCACCGTGTCGCGCGCGGTCAGAATTAAGACCGGCTGCTGGTAGTGGTTCCGCCGCCAGCGGTTTAGCAGGGTGAGGCCGTCTTCATCCGGCAACCCCAAATCCAGCACCACCAGACTGTAGTGCGCGCTGGTGATCAGGGCATCCGCTTCTTTGGCGGTGGAAGCACAATCGCAGACATATCCTTCGTTGCGCATTGCCTGCAATAATCCTTCCTGTAACAACGTATCATCTTCAACAATCAAAAGTTTCATGAAGTGCCCCGACACGGTTGGAGAATATCAAGCGGTGCCTGATATTCCGTTGTCGCAATGTTAAACATGCCCAGAACGGTATGGAATAGATTGTCCTGAGAAAAACGTTGCTGACCGGCCTGCCTACGAATGCAACTGTCGTTGATGGAAAACTGTTGCTGATAGCCGCCAGAAAGCCACATCAGCATCGGGATATGGGTTTGTTGTGTGGGCGCGACGGCATACGGCATACTATGCAGGTAAATCCCGTCTTCGCCCAGTGACTCGCCGTGGTCAGAAAGATAAACCAAAGCGGTGTTAAATTTATCCTGATGCTCTTTCAAGACATTAATCGCCTTATCAACAATATAGTCTACGTAGAGAATCGTATTGTCGTAAGTATTGATTAATGATTCTTGTGAGCATGTCTGGATTTGATTGGTATCACAGGTTGGGGTGAATTTTCGAAAGGCGTCGGGATAGCGCTGGTAATAGGAAGGCCCGTGGCTGCCCATTGTATGCAGCACAATGATACCGTCGTTGTTCAACTGATTGATGTAATCTTCGACGCCGTTGAACAATGCCTCATCATGGCATTCCCCATCAATGCACTGACCGGGTAAGTTCAGTGCGGTGATATCTGTGCTCGGTACACGATCGCAGGCACCTTTGCAGCCGCCATCGTTTTCTTGCCAGCGCACGTTGACACCGGCGTGCTGTAGTACATCCAGTAATCCTTCCTCATGAGCAGCCAGTTGTTCATCGTAGCCTGTGCGAGGCATGTCAGAGAACATACAGGGAACGGAAACCCCGGTGGAGGTGCCACAGGATGTTGTCTGACCGAAATAGACCACATTGTCTTTGGTCAGCCTCGGATTCGTGGGCTTGCTGTAGCCGCCGAGGGAAAAGTTCTCAGCACGGGAGGTTTCCCCCACCACCAGAACCACCAGGTTTTTTTTAGCGTCGCTATTTGGCAGCGGCTTTTTATGCGCGTCGAGCCCAATTTGCACCAGCGGTAAGTTGGCTTGCGCGTGATGACGGTAATAAGAGATGTTGGCGAAAATAATATTGCTGGGGGTCAGCGATTTCACCAACTCCTTATTATTTCGCATTAGCGAGGCGTAATCCTTATAGAAAAAGGTCGCGACCAGCAAAATAGCAACAACCGACATCAGGATGCTGAAGCAGCGGGAACCCACCGCTATCCAACTGAATGGTGTTGGCTTGATTTTAACCCACAGCGCGCCCAGTGCGGGAACCAGTCCCAGCAGCGTCAACCAGAGCAGGTACTGCGGCGTCACCAGCGCCATCGATTCCGCCATGTTGGTTTCGAACACATTTTGCATCATGGTACGGTCGATGATGATGCCGTAGTTGATCATGAAATATTGTACCGCCGCACCGCCCACCAGCAGCAGGGCGATCACGCCCTGACGCAGCCAGGAAATCACCAGCAGGGTGAACAGGATATTCAGCACCGCGAAAATGACGACGGGCATGGTGGCCAGGAATAATCCATCCCGCCAGGTGCTGATAGCGACCAGATGCGAAACCTGGCGGTAGTAGGCGATATTTTGTATCAGGGTAATAAAGGCAGCGAACACCAGGTTATAGGTAAAGCTGCTCCAGACGGGGCGGGAGAGGCGAGGTAGAGTAAACATTGCAGACTGCCATCCATGCGAGAAGATATGATTTGTCGCACTTTAAACTGCATAAATTAACTCAACCTTAAGAGAGGGCGCTCGGGTCCGGACAAGAAATACAAAGGACGACACAAGGGTTATTTG
Source organism: Dickeya undicola (assembly GCF_000784735.1). Lineage (GTDB taxonomy): Bacteria > Pseudomonadota > Gammaproteobacteria > Enterobacterales > Enterobacteriaceae > Dickeya > Dickeya undicola. The sequence continues at coordinate 5,298 of NZ_JSYG01000046.1, read as the reverse complement.
ATAAACTGATAATCCTGTCGATACGATGATAAATGACGTTGAGGTGGTGCCTGCCATGTCTACTTCGCTTGCTACTGGCGAATCTAATGACCTTGATTTGCTGGACCAGCGTCCGTTCACGCAGACGGATTATGAAATCCTGAAATCGTATGAAGCCGTGGTCGACGGTCTGGCGATGCTGATCGGTGATCATTGCGAGATCGTGCTGCACTCGCTGGACGACCTGAAATGTTCAGCAGTCCGTATTGCTAATGGTGAGCACACCGGGCGGAAAATCGGCTCACCCATTACTGATCTGGCGTTGCGCATGTTGCACGATATGGCAGGTGAAGACAGCAGCGTTTCCCGAGCGTATTTCACCCGCGCCAAAAGCGGCGTGTTGATGAAGTCGGTAACCATCGCTATTCGCAACCGCGAACAGCGCGTGATCGGGCTTTTGTGCATCAATATGAACCTCGATGTCCCTTTCTCGCAGATCATGCAAACCTTCATGCCGCCTGAAATTAAGGAAGTGGCATCCTCTGTCAACTTTGCGTCTTCGGTGGATGAACTGGTGGCACAGACGCTGGAGTTCACTATCGAAGAAGTGAACGCCGATCGCAACGTCTCTAACAATGCCAAGAACCGCCAGATTGTGCTCAATCTTTATGAGAAAGGTATCTTTGATATCAAGGATGCCATCAATCAGGTGGCCGACCGGCTGAATATTTCCAAGCACACCGTCTACCTCTATATCCGTCAGTTCAAAAGTGGCGACTTCAGCGGGCACGAGCGTTAATGCTGAGTTATTGCCTGCTGGTGACCGGGCCCGCTTATGGCACGCAGCAAGCCAGCAGCGCGTTGCAGTTCGCGCAGGCGTTGCTGGCGCAAGGATATCGGCTGCAAAGCGTTTTCTTCTATCGTGAAGGCGTATTGAATGCTAACCAGCTTACCGCACCGGCCAGCGATGAATTCGATCTGGTTCGGGCCTGGCAGCAACTGGCGCAGACTCATCAGGTAGCGCTCAATGTCTGCGTGGCGGCAGCGCTGCGACGCGGTGTGACTGACATGCAGCAGGCGGAACAGTTACAACTGGCGGGAGCGAATCTTCAGCCGGGGTTTACCCTGAGTGGATTAGGCGAGCTGTCACAGTCGGTATTGCGCTGTGATCGCGTCGTTCAATTTTAGCCTAAGGGAAATAAGATGAAGCGAGTTGCTTTCGTATTTACCCAGGCTCCTCATGGTTCGTCTGCCGGTCGGGAAGGGCTGGATGCCTTGCTGGCGATGTCAGCACTGACCGAGGATATCGGGGTTTTCTTTATTGCTGATGGCGTGTTCCAGCTTTTGCCAAACCAGCGGCCGGATCTGATCCTGATGCGCAATTATATCGCCACCTTTGGGGTGCTACCGTTGTATGACGTTGAGTGCTGCTATATCTGCGAGACGTCAGCGCGTCAGCGCGGGCTCCCTGCAGAAACTCGCTGGGTGCTTGATGTAGAGCCTCTGGCAGCAGATGCTCTACGCGCCACGCTGAACACTTACGATACTATCCTGACCTTTTGAGCGGTGACCTTATGCTGCATACCCTGGCTCATTCACCTTACCATACCGACCTGGATGCACTGCTGCGTAACGTCGGCGACGGCGACGCCATTCTACTGCTGCAGGACGGCGTGATTGCTGCGCTGGCTAACGTGCCTGGCTGCGAGCGTCTGTTATCCTCTGATGTGGCGGTATACGCGCTGAAAGAGGATGTTGAGGCCAGGGGATTGATTGCGCAAATTTCCACCGAAATTGTGTTGATTGACTATACTGAGTTTGTGCAATTAACTGCCCTGCATTCCCGGCAACTGGCCTGGTAATTTTGCCTTTTTGTATATTTCTTGACTCCTTACCCGGCCAGCCCTAAAATTCTGCGTCCTCATACTTTGCCTCTGTGTTGGTATGGGGTGATTTATTACGTGTTTACGAAGCAAAAACCAGGAGTTTTTTGAATGGCAACAATTAACCAGCTGGTACGCAAACCGCGCTCCCTGAAGGTTGCTAAAAGCAACGTTCCGGCGCTGGAAGCCTGCCCGCAGAAACGTGGCGTATGTACCCGTGTATATACCACCACCCCGAAAAAACCGAACTCCGCACTGCGTAAAGTATGCCGTGTTCGTTTGACTAACGGTTTTGAAGTTACCTCCTACATTGGTGGTGAAGGTCATAACCTGCAGGAACACTCCGTGATCCTGATCCGTGGCGGTCGTGTTAAAGACCTGCCAGGTGTGCGTTACCACACCGTACGTGGCGCGCTGGACTGCTCTGGTGTTAAAGACCGTAAGCAATCCCGTTCCAAATACGGCGTGAAGAAGCCCAAGGCTTAATGGTTCTCCGTTAAGTAAGGCCAAACGTTTTAACTTTAATGTCAAACTAAACTCGTAGAGTTTTGGACAATCCTGAATTAACAACGGAGTATTTCCATGCCACGTCGTCGCGTCATTGGTCAGCGTAAAATTCTGCCGGATCCGAAGTTCGGATCAGAACTGCTGGCTAAATTTGTCAATATCCTGATGGTAGATGGTAAAAAATCTACCGCAGAAGCAATCGTCTATACCGCGCTGGAGACCCTGGCTCAGCGTTCTGGTAAAAGCGAACTGGAAGCTTTCGAAGTCGCTCTGGACAACGTTCGTCCGACTGTCGAAGTTAAGTCCCGCCGTGTAGGTGGTTCAACTTATCAGGTTCCAGTTGAAGTCCGTCCGGTTCGTCGCAATGCTCTGGCTATGCGTTGGATCGTTGAAGCTGCTCGTAAACGCGGTGATAAATCCATGGCTTTGCGCCTGGCGAACGAACTTTCTGATGCAGCAGACAACAAAGGTACTGCTGTGAAGAAACGTGAAGACGTTCACCGTATGGCTGAAGCCAACAAGGCGTTCGCTCACTACCGCTGGTAATCCCTGCGTAGACGTTAATAACCCGGCGGGCGCTTCAAAGCTGACCGCCCGGGTTTACTACTTTGAACGCCCTAGGAATAGAGGAAACAAATGGCTCGTACAACACCCATTGCGCGCTATCGTAACATCGGTATCAGCGCACACATCGACGCCGGTAAGACCACTACTACTGAACGTATTCTGTTCTACACCGGTGTGAACCACAAAATCGGTGAAGTTCATGATGGCGCTGCCACTATGGACTGGATGGAGCAGGAACAGGAGCGTGGTATCACCATTACCTCCGCTGCGACCACTGCCTTCTGGTCTGGGATGGCTAAGCAGTATGAACCGCACCGTATCAACATCATCGACACCCCGGGGCACGTTGACTTCACTATCGAAGTAGAACGTTCCATGCGTGTGTTGGATGGCGCAGTCATGGTTTACTGTGCGGTAGGTGGTGTTCAGCCGCAGTCTGAAACCGTATGGCGTCAGGCAAACAAATATAAAGTTCCGCGTATTGCGTTCGTTAACAAAATGGACCGTATGGGCGCGAACTTCCTGAAAGTTGTTGACCAGATTAAAGCGCGTCTGGGTGCGAACCCGGTTCCGCTGCAGCTGGCTATCGGCGCAGAAGAAAACTTCACCGGCGTTGTTGACCTGGTGAAAATGAAAGCCATCAACTGGAATGATTCTGATCAGGGCGTTACCTTCGTTTACGAAGATATTCCGGCTGACATGCAGGATCTGGCTGATGAATGGCATCAGAACCTGATCGAGTCTGCGGCAGAAGCGTCTGAAGAGCTGATGGAAAAATACCTGGGCGGCGAAGCGCTGACCGAGGAAGAAATCAAGAAAGCATTGCGTCAGCGTGTTCTGAACAACGAAATCATTCTGGTTACCTGTGGTTCTGCGTTCAAGAACAAGGGCGTACAGGCAATGCTGGATGCCGTTATCGATTATCTGCCGGCTCCGACCGACGTACCGGCAATCAACGGTATGCTGGACGATGGTAAAGATACACCGGCTGAGCGTCACGCTAGCGACGATGAGCCGTTCTCTGCACTGGCGTTCAAAATTGCAACCGACCCGTTTGTGGGTAACCTGACGTTCTTCCGTGTGTACTCTGGTGTGGTTAACTCCGGTGACACCGTGCTGAACTCAGTAAAATCTGAGCGTGAGCGTTTTGGTCGTATCGTTCAGATGCACGCCAACAAACGTGAAGAGATTAAAGAAGTTCGCGCAGGCGACATCGCAGCTGCGATCGGTCTGAAAGACGTGATCACCGGTGACACCCTGTGTGACCCGGAAAATCCGATCATTCTGGAGCGTATGGAATTCCCGGAACCGGTTATCTCCATCGCGGTAGAACCGAAAACCAAAGCTGACCAGGAAAAAATGGGTCTGGCTCTGGGCCGTCTGGCGAAGGAAGACCCGTCTTTCCGCGTATGGACTGACGAAGAATCCAACCAGACCATCATCGCTGGTATGGGTGAACTGCACCTCGACATCATCGTTGACCGTATGAAACGTGAATTCAACGTGGAAGCGAATGTGGGTAAACCGCAGGTTGCTTACCGTGAAGCGATTCGCGCTAAAGTTACCGATGTTGAAGGTAAACACGCCAAGCAGTCTGGTGGTCGTGGTCAGTACGGTCATGTTGTTATCGACATGTACCCGCTGGAGCCGGGCTCGAATCCGAAAGGCTACGAGTTCATCAACGATATCAAAGGCGGTGTGATTCCTGGCGAATACATCCCGGCCGTTGATAAAGGCATCCAGGAACAGCTGAAAGCCGGTCCGCTGGCTGGCTTCCCGGTTGTTGATCTCGGCGTGCGTCTGCACTTCGGTTCTTACCATGACGTTGACTCCTCCGAGCTGGCGTTTAAACTGGCCGCTTCTATCGCCTTTAAAGCTGCGTTTAGTAAAGCGAAACCTGTTCTGCTTGAGCCTATCATGAAGGTTGAAGTAGAAACGCCGGAAGAGAACACTGGTGACGTCATCGGTGACCTGAGCCGTCGTCGTGGTATGCTGCGTGGTCAAGAATCCAACGTGACTGGCGTTGTGATTCACGCTGAAGTTCCGCTGTCTGAAATGTTCGGATACGCAACCCAGCTGCGTTCTCTGACCAAAGGTCGTGCTTCTTACTCTATGGAGTTCCTGAAGTACGATGATGCGCCGAACAACGTTGCCCAGGCCGTTATTGAAGCCCGTGGTAAGTAATTCGGGTTTAACAACACATTGATCCCGTGCTCTCTCCGTCAGGGGAGAGCATTTGAGTAAGGAATATAGCCGTGTCTAAAGAAAAATTTGAACGTACAAAACCGCACGTCAACGTCGGTACTATCGGCCACGTTGACCATGGTAAAACTACTCTGACTGCTGCCATCACTACCGTTCT
>NZ_JSYG01000045.1 GCF_000784735.1 Dickeya undicola | reverse complement strand
GGTTCTGATGGTTGTGCACGGGAAGTGTGAGCATGACGGTTGGAATAAAAAGAATTTGCCTGGCGGCGAGAGCGCGGTGGTCCCACCTGACCCCATGCCGAACTCAGAAGTGAAACGCCGTAGCGCCGATGGTAGTGTGGGGTCTCCCCATGCGAGAGTAGGGAACTGCCAGGCATCACATAAGGAACCCCCGGTTTATGCCGGGGGTTTTTTGCTTTTGGGGTGGTGTCCGTCGGGCGCGTACCCGTCGGCAGAGAAAACTTCCCG
>NZ_JSYG01000044.1 GCF_000784735.1 Dickeya undicola | reverse complement strand
TTGGTTCTGATGGTTGTGCATGGGAAGTGTGAGCATAACGGTTGGAATAAAAAGAATTTGCCTGGCGGCGAGAGCGCGGTGGTCCCACCTGACCCCATGCCGAACTCAGAAGTGAAACGCCGTAGCGCCGATGGTAGTGTGGGGTTTCCCCATGCGAGAGTAGGGAACTGCCAGGCATCACATTGTGGTGTAAGAAGACACCGGTTATCGGATTGACTCCTCTGATAACGTACAGAATCGGTGGTGCGGTAGTTCAGTCGGTTAGAATACCGGCCTGTCACGCCGGGGGTCGCGGGTTCGAGTCCCGTCCGCACCGCCA
>NZ_JSYG01000043.1 GCF_000784735.1 Dickeya undicola | reverse complement strand
GTCCATACTTTGCCTGTCTCTGCTGTTGGAGTGAACATATCAAAAACAGGCAATTACACAATTTTAATTACACCCTCGTATAAACCCGGTGTTCTTAGCTATAAGATAAAAATCACTTTCATTTAGCACTTATGGTGTCTCGTCAAAATTTTACTTTTTGTTACTCATCCTCCGCAAAGAGCTTGTCGACCTCATCCCAACCTGGCAGCCGATGCTGCTTCGTCACCAACTCAAGCTGTAAACCGACCGCATCCAGATAGCGTTCAAAAATATCCAGCGAGCCAGTAAACCGGCCGTTCTCAATCTCGGATAGCGTGGTTTTGTTAATCCCCGTTTGCTCCGCCAATTGTTTTTGTGTTAGCCCACGCGCCTTACGGGTACTGGCTATCGTTTTCCCCATACTCTCTCTGCTTGCCATACTCGCCGCCGTCAACGTGATGTCATCACCTATCAAAAGAATACCACCGAAAAAGTTAGCCATATAGCTAACCTTTATCAAAGAATAGACGTCAAACGTCAACGATGATGGCACCAATCAACGGCGACACGATGCAGAACGGCGGACGCCAGCCATCGGGGAAAGCATACCAACGCACTGGTATGCTTTTAGGATATCAAAACACCCTATCCTCCAGCGGGTTGCCTTTTTCCAGCCGCTTGGCGAGCCACGGCGGCAGCGTGCCGACCAGCAGGGTTTGCAGTGCGTCGCGCTGGGATTGAATCAGGATGCCGGGCACAACCTTTACCGGGTGGATGTTATGGCGGATGATGCGTGCCGCCGCCGGGCCACCAATCGCCTCGCAGAACAGCAAGTGGCAGTCGTTCAGCAGCGCCGAACGCACTTCATTGCCTTCCTGCTCGCCGCCGACAGGCTGATAGCGACGCAGGTCGTGCAGCCAGGAACCGTCCTGATCGAACGCGTAGATAAAAAACAGCCGACACTGACCGAAATGGCCGTTAATGGTCAGCCCATCCTGCGAGGCAAACGCCGCCAGCAGTTGCGGCCTGCGTCGGGAAGGCGCCGCGACAGCCAGGTGCGGCGGCAGCGCGCCGCGCAGGCAGTCCATCACTGCGCGCCAACGCGCCGGGGTCATGGCATCGGCATCGGTCGGGAAACGCGCCGCCAGTTCCTCTTGTGTCAGCGACGCCAGCCGGTCCGCATCCAGCGACGCTTCATCGCCATTGCCAAGCCAACCCAGCAGCCGTGGCGGCGGCAGCGTCGGCAGGCACTGGATCAGCGCGAACAGACGCCAGAACAACACATCATCATCAGACATGCTCCTTTCTCCTTATCCAAGCTCGGCACGGCTAGCCCGCAGGCTGACCGGAAACACGGGTTTTGCGTCCTGAGGATTGACGTAATAACACTTACCGCCTTCCAGCTCGACGCGCCCACCCCAGTAATCGTGCCGGTCAAACTCCATGCCCGTTACTTTGGCTTCCAGGTCCAGCTTGGCGACGTAGCAGTACAGCTGCGCATTGCGCTCACGAAAAATCACCACCGGCATCGGTTTCTCCTTAACGAAACAGGACAGCCCGGACAACGCCGGGTGCCTGATAGTGGAAGCAGGTTGCGTGATCTCCCTGTTTGCCGGGAGACGCCGCCACCTCAGCGGATCAGATCGAAGTTGTAATCGGTCTGGCCGAGCTTCATGGTGTCGTGATCCAGTTTCTCCAGCACCGCATTCACCAGCGTGGTGAGGATCGACATCGCCCCCTCGTAACCCCAGGTGGTCTGGCGGTGCAGGTGGTGACGGTCGAACAATGGGAAGCCGAGCCGGATCAACGGCACCTCAAACTGCTCACCCTTCGCCAGCGTGTCGCGCTGGATGAACTTGCCGTAGGAGTTGCCGATCATGAAATCCGGTTTGTTGGTGAACATCAGCGAGCGGAAGTGCCACAGGTCGCAGTTGATGTACACCTCGCTGTCCTGACCATAGGGCGACGCCTCCAATAGTTTCTTCATCGCCTTTTGCCAGCGTTTGCTACCGTTGTGGCACAGGATCACCGTCGGTTCACAGCCCAGCTCCAGCAGAAACTGGGTTAACCCCATGACAAAATCCGGATCGCCGTACAGGCCGAAGCGCTTGCCGTGCAGCCAGGTGTGGGAGTCGAGCATCATGTCCACCAGCCGACCGCGCTCCAGCGTCAGCGCCTCGCCAATCGGTTTGCCGGTCAGTTCGCTGACCGTCATCAGTAGTTTGTCGGTGGCGGCCAGGCCGATCGGCACTGGCACCTCGGTGGCGGGCTGGCCCCATTCGTCGTGCACCATTTTTTTGGTCTTCACCAGATGCCACGGTTGCAGCAGCAGCGTATCGATGGCGTTCGGCGCATCGCGCATCTCCTGCTGGCTGGTGCCGCCAGCGTACATGCGGTAGTGACCGTCGGCCGGGGTATCCAGTACCTCGGACGGATCCGACAACAGGCTGCACGGCACTTCCATCTGCGCCATCATCCGTTTGATCACCCGGTAGTTGCCGAGGTAGGTTTCAAACCCGGTAACCAGATTCAGCCGCGCCAGCGAGCCGGGCTGATGGTTTTTCCCTTCGCCGGTGGTGAAAGTGCGGGCGAAACCTTCGAACATGTTGTCCCAGCCGGTGATGTGGCTGCCGATAAAACTCGGGGTATGGGCGTAAGGGATAGGCATATCTGCCGCGACAAACCCGTCTTTCTTGGCGTTGGCGATGAAAGCCTGCAAGTCATCGCCGATCACCTCCGCCATGCAGGTGGTGGAGACGGCAATCATCTCCGGCTGGTAGAGCGCGCTGGCGTTTTGCAAGCCGCTGTTCATATTGTTATTACCACCGAATACCGCGGCATCTTCGGTCATCGAGTCGGAAACGCAGGCGATCGGCTCTTTAAAGTGACGATTGAAGTAGGTGCGGAAATAGGCCACGCACCCTTGCGAGCCGTGTACATAAGGCAGGGTGTTGGCAAACCCGAGTGCGCACAGCACCGCGCCCAGCGGCTGGCAGGCTTTCGCCGGGTCGATGGTCAGCGCTTCGCGCTGGAAATTCAGTTCCTGGTACTCTTGGGTGGTGGTCCACTCGAAGACGTCGCGCACGCGCTGTTCATCGTGGGCTTCCTCCATACCGCGCTTGTTGCGAAACAGCGTCTGGTACGCTTCCTGCTCGAACAATGGGTAGCAGGGCTGGGTTTTTTCAGCAGTTTGACTCATGGTGTTCTCCTCCCGCGCCACTAATCGGTGAACTGACGGGATATCAGGCTGGTTTTATAAACAATCATCGTTGATAAATAATCATCATCAGGCGGACTTCAGCCACGGGGCGGTTAATTCACGCCAGCTGGGATTATTGAGCGTCATGTCCATGTCGCGGGCGAAGATGGCGAAGCCGTCATAGCCGTGGTACGGACCGGAGTAATCCCAGGAGTGCATCTGACGGAACGGCACCCCCATTTTCTGGAAGATGTACTTTTCCTTGATGCCGGAGCCGATCAGGTCCGGTTTCAGCGCCTTGACGAAGGCTTCCAGCTCGTAGCTGCTGGCGTCGTCGAACATCAACGTGCCTTCCTTCAGCTCCGGCAAGGTGCGGTCGTAATCGTCGTTATGACCAAATTCGTAGCCGGTGCCGATGATCTCCATGCCGAGATCTTCATACGCGCCGATGATGTGGCGCGGTCGCAGTCCGCCGAGATACAGCATGACCTTGCGCCCTTCCAGACGCGGGCGGTATTTGGCGATCACCGCGTCGGTCTGGGCCTGATAACGGGCGATCACCGCTTCGGCGTTTTGCTGGATAGTTTCATCGAACTGCGCGGCGATTTTGCGCAGCGACTCAGCGATTTTGGTGGGACCGAAGAAGTTGTATTCCATCCACGGAATGCCGTGTTTTTCCTCCATGTGGCGTGAGATGTAGTTCATCGACCGGTAGCAATGCACCAGATTTAGCTTCACATACGGGGTGTTTTCCATCTCCACCAGCGTGCCGTCGCCGGACCACTGCGCCACCACCCGCAGCCCCATCTCTTCCAGCAGAATGCGCGAGGCCCAGGCGTCGCCGCCGATGTTGTAGTCGCCGATAATCGCCACGTCATAAGGGGTGGATTCGAACGGTTTGCCGTCGCGGTTATCCAGCACCCAGTCGCGGATCACGTCGTTGGCGATGTGGTGCCCGAGCGATTGCGACACGCCACGAAACCCTTCACAGCGTACCGGCACCACTGGTTTGCCGATGGCTTTGCGACTGGCGTTGGCGACCGCTTCGATGTCGTCGCCGATCAGCCCCACCGGGCACTCCGACTGAATGGAGATACCCTTGGTCAGCGGGAACAACTGCTCCAGCTCCTCAATCAGTTTGGTGAGCTTTTTATCGCCGCCGAACACGATGTCTTTTTCCTGAAAATCAGAGGTGAAGTTCAGGGTGCCGAAACTGTTCACGCCGCTGACGCCGGTGTAGTAGTTGCGGCGTCCAGCGCGGGAATACTGCCCGCAGCCGATCGGCCCGTGGGAGATATGGGCCATGTCTTTGATCGGGCCGAACACCACGCCTTTGGAACCGGCGTAGGCACAGCCGCGAACGGTCATCACCCCCGGCTGGGATTTGCGGTTGGACACGATGCATTTGCCCACGCTTTCCATCGCCGGGTCGGTCACCATCATGTGTTTTTTGCGCTCTTTGCGCGCTTTTTCAGGGAAAACCTCCAGCACTTCCTGGATGATCGCCTGATTGCGTTCACTGGTTGCGTTTGTCATTCCGTCTTTCCTTCATGCTTCGCCAGGTGCCCGTCTTACGGCCGCTGGCGCGGGGGTCATCAGGCGGCATTCTCTTCGGCGGCAGTCTTGCCGATGATGCTGGTGTCTTCTTCTTCCATGATGCCGAACTCCATCAATAGCGATTCCAGTTCGTCCATCGTGACTGGTGTCGGCACCACCATTTTGGTGTTGTTGACTATTTTTCCCGCCAGCGTGCGGTACTCATCGGCCTGATTGCATTTAGGGTCGTATTCGATCACCGTCATGCGGCGGATTTCGGCGCGCTGCACGATGTTGTCGCGCGGCACGAAGTGAATCATCTGGGTGCCGAGTTTTTCCGCCAGCGCGATGATCAACTCATCTTCGCGATCGGTCTGGCGGGAGTTGCAAATCAGCCCGCCGAGGCGCACCTTGCCGGATTTGGCGTATTTGACGATGCCTTTGGAAATGTTGTTGGCGGCGTACATCGCCATCATCTCGCCGGAGCAGACGATGTAGATTTCCTGCGCCTTGTTTTCGCGGATAGGCATGGCGAAGCCGCCGCACACCACGTCGCCCAGCACGTCGTAGAACACGAAGTCGATGTCCTCTTCATACGCGCCTTCCTCTTCAAGGAAGTTGATGGCAGTGATGACGCCGCGACCAGCGCAGCCCACGCCCGGCTCCGGACCACCGGATTCAGCACAGCGCACACCGCCGTAGCCGATTTGCAGCACATCTTCCAGTTCGAGGTCTTCCACCGAGCCGACTTCTGCCGCCATTTCCATAATGGTGTTCTGGGCTTTGGCGTGCAGGATCAAACGGGTGGAGTCCGCCTTCGGGTCGCAGCCGACGATCATCACTTTCTTGCCCATCTCCGCCAGCGCGGCGACCAGATTCTGGGTGGTGGTGGATTTACCAATACCGCCCTTGCCATAGATGGCGCATTGACGCATTGCCATAATTGCTTCTCCTGTTCGGGTTGAATGCTTGTTGCACACAGCTCAAGGAGTGCAGGGAACGTACCAGCCAGGCCAACTCAATCAAAATATTGATTTATATTGGTTTTCAAAAACCCTCGATTGCCACTTCGGCGCAGAGACAAGACAATCGGCAGACCAATTGTTGGAAAAGGGACAATACGGAAGGATAGGTATGATGGTTCGCCTCCAGGCTCTGTTGTCAGGTTGACCACCCCGCCGACCCCGACACTTTGTTGGCAGGCCGACAGGATGTCGCAGTCCGTGTCTTGTTCCGCTCAATCACACCGGCGTCATGCCGCCTCAGTCGCCACGGCGACTATCGCAACCCATTCAATTTTCGATATTTCCTGTATCCGGCGCTAACTGGCATAAGCCGTGCTAGGTCAAGCCATGACGGTGCGCCAGTCGGCAAAGCGTAGCTGGCGGCCTTCGACACCACAGAGAGGAACCCGTACATGGCAAGAAAGATGAAAACAATGGATGGCAACGCGGCGGCGGCGTATATCTCATACGCCTTTACCGAGGTGGCGGCTATCTATCCCATCACCCCCTCCACGCCGATGGCTGAAAACGTGGATGAATGGGCGGCACAGGGCAAAAAGAATCTGTTCGGCCAGCCGGTCAGAATGGTGGAAATGCAGTCGGAAGCCGGAGCGGCGGCGGCGGTGCACGGTTCGTTGCAGGCTGGCGCGCTCACCACCACCTATACCGCGTCGCAGGGGTTGTTGCTGATGATCCCCAACCTCTACAAAATCGCTGGCGAGCTATTACCGGCGGTGTTCCACGTCAGCGCCCGCGCGCTGGCCACCAGCTCGCTCAATATTTTCGGCGACCATCAGGACGTGATGGCGGTACGGCAAACCGGCTGCGCCATGCTGGCGGAGAGCAGCGTACAACAGGTGATGGACCTGTCCGCCGTAGCGCATCTGGCGGCGATCAAAGGCCGGGTGCCGTTCATCAACTTCTTCGATGGTTTTCGTACCTCCCACGAGATCCAGAAGATCGAACTGCTGGAGTACGACGAACTGGATACGCTGCTGGACCGGCAGGCGGTGGACCGCTTTCGCCGCGGTGCCCTGCATCCGGACCACCCGGTAGCGCGCGGCACCGCGCAAAACCCGGATATCTACTTTCAGGAGCGGGAATCGGTTAACCGCTTCTATCAGGCGCTGCCGGAACTGGTGGAAGAGACGATGACGCACATCAGCCAGCTCACCGGCCGTGAATACCACCTGTTCAACTATTACGGCGCGCCGGACGCCGAACGCCTGATTATCGCGATGGGTTCGGTGTGCGAAACCATTGCGGAAACCGTCGATTACCTCAACCAGCGCGGCGAACAGGTCGGGCTGCTGACCGTGCACCTGTACCGCCCGTTCTCGCTGACGCATTTTTTTGCCGCTATCCCGCCCACGGTGCAGCGCATCGCGGTGCTGGACCGCACCAAAGAGCCGGGCGCGCAGGCCGAACCGCTGTATCTGGACGTAAAAAACGCCTTCTACAATCACGATACCCGGCCGCTGATCGTCGGCGGCCGCTATGCGCTGGGCGGCAAAGATATCGCACCGGCGCACATCGCCGCAGTTTTCAATAACCTGCTGCAACCCATGCCGCAGGATGGGTTTACCGTCGGCATCGTGGATGATGTCACCCACCGCTCGCTGCCGCTACCGGTCGATGACATCGATACCGCGCCTGCGGGCACCACTGCCTGCAAATTCTGGGGACTCGGTTCCGACGGCACGGTCGGCGCCAATAAAAGCGCCATCAAGATCATCGGCGATCAGACGCCGATGTACGCGCAAGCCTATTTCTCCTACGACTCGAAAAAGTCCGGTGGGATTACCGTGTCGCACCTGCGTTTCGGCGCACAACCGATTACCTCGCCGTACCTGATCCGCAGCGCCGACTTTATCGCCTGTTCGCAGCAATCCTACGTCGATAAATACGACCTGCTGGCGGGGCTGAAACCCGGCGGCATTTTCCTGCTCAATTGCACCTGGAACCCGACAGAGCTGGAGGCGGCATTACCGGCGGCGATGAAACGCTATCTGGCGTGCAACCAGATTCGCTTCTATGTGGTCAACGCGGTGGACATCGCACAACAGCTCGGGCTAGGCGGCCGCTTCAACATGATCATGCAGGCGGCATTCTTCAAACTGACCGGGATTATTCCCGCTGATACCGCCGCCGATTACCTGAAAAGCGCGGTCGCCCTGTCCTACGGCAAGAAAGGCCAGAGCGTGGTGGAGATGAATCAGGCCGCCATCGATCAGGGTATGCAGGCACCGGTTCAGGTGCGTATCCCGGCCGAGTGGGCCGACCTGCCGGAACCCGTTGCCACCCTCGACAGCACCCAGCCCGACTTTATCCGGCGCATCCTGACGCCGATGAACCGGCAGGAGGGCGATAACTTGCCGGTCAGTGCCTTTACCGGCATGGAAGACGGCACCTTTCCGCTTGGCACCGCGGCGTTTGAGAAGCGCGGCATCGCCATCAGCGTGCCCGCCTGGCAACCGGAGGGTTGCACCCAGTGCAACCAGTGCGCGTTTATCTGCCCACACGCCGCCATCCGCCCGGCCCTGCTGACCGAAGAGGAGCGGGCGCTGACACCCGACACCCTGCTCAGTAAACCGGCCACCGGCGCTAAAACCCTACACTACCATCTGGCGGTATCGCCGCTGGACTGCTCCGGCTGCGGCAACTGCGTGGATATCTGCCCGTCGCGCGGTAAATCGTTGACCATGCAGCCGTTGACGTCGCAGCAGCCCAAAATCGCACTGTGGGAACAGGTGCTCGGCCTGCCGCCCAAAGCGAATCCGTTCAGCAAAACCACCGTCAAAGGCAGCCAGTTCGAGACGCCGCTACTGGAGTTCTCCGGTGCCTGCGCCGGGTGCGGCGAAACCCCGTACGCTCGCTTGATTACCCAGCTGTTTGGCGACCGCATGTTGATCGCCAACGCCACCGGCTGCTCTTCCATCTGGGGTGCCAGCGCGCCGTCCATCCCTTACACCGCCAACCACCGCGGGCACGGCCCCGCCTGGGCCAATTCGCTGTTTGAAGACAACGCCGAATTCGGATTAGGGATGCTGCTGGGCGGCAACGCCATCCGCGAGCAGCTGGCCTGCGACGCCGCGACGGCATTGATGCAACCGCTCAGCCCGGCGCTGGCCGACGCGCTCAACCTGTGGCTGGAACTGAAAGACCGGGGCGACGATACCCGCGAACGGGCCGATCGGTTAATCACCCTGCTGGAGCATGAAAAAGGTGACGACCCGCTGCTCAACCGTCTCTATCAGAACCGGGATTACCTCGCCAAACGTTCGCAATGGATTTTCGGCGGCGACGGCTGGGCCTATGACATCGGCTTCGGCGGGCTGGACCATGTGCTGGCCTCCGGCGAGGACATCAACGTGCTGGTGTTCGACACCGAGGTGTATTCCAACACCGGCGGACAGTCGTCCAAATCCACCCCGGCGGCGGCGATGGCGAAATTCGCCGCCGAAGGCAAACGCACCCGCAAGAAAGACCTCGGCTTGATGGCGATGAGTTACGGCTACGTGTACGTGGCGCAGGTCGCGATGGGCGCGGACAAGGCGCAAACGCTGCGCGCCATCGCCGAAGCGGAAGCCCACCCCGGCCCGTCGCTGGTCATCGCCTACGCCGCCTGTATCAACCACGGCCTGAAAGCTGGCATGGGATGCAGTCAGCGTGAAACCAAGAAGGCGGTGGAAGCAGGATACTGGAACCTGTATCGCTTTAACCCACAGTTGCAGACGGCGGGTAAAAACCCGTTCACGCTGGATTCCGATGAACCGGAAGCCGATTTCCAGGACTTTTTGATGGGAGAAGTGCGCTATAGCGCGTTACGACGCCAGTACCCGGAGCAGGCGAGCCAGTTGTTCGCCAAAACCGAGCAGGACGCCAGAGAGCGTTTCGAGCGGTACAAACGTCTGGCGGAGGGGTAATGCGGCCAGCGCCTATGATTGTCAGGCAAGGATAGCCGTTGCTCTGGCGCCTGCGTTGCAGGCGCCATCTTAATCACCGGGGAATCAGAATGACTGCAACGCGCCTATTTTCCCTTGCTGCCAGTTGGTTTCAGACTGGTGCAGTGCCTGACTGATATCTGTCAAACGATCAGAAGGCAGCGTTTTCGGCAACAAATCCAGCCCAACGGTCGAGAGAATTTGGCCGTAGGTATTGCGCATTTCCGCGTAGGCCAGGTCCTGGCGCAGATTAGCATTCAGAGCGTTCAGCTCTCCCTGAATCAACTGCAATTCGCCGATGCTGTTGGCTTTATAGCGATTGCGCAGTTGCTCAGCAATCTGGCCGTCGAGATCGCGCAGTTCCACACTGGTTTTATACTGGCGCACCGCTTCGTTGAAGTTGGCGCGAGCGATATACAACTGCGCCATAACGGCCAGCGACATCGCCTGACGCTGCACTTCCGACACTTTTTCATTGGCCTGAGCGGTCTTATACGCCGCCGGTCCGGACAACAAATTAAACAGATTCCAGGTCACCTTCACGCCGACGTCCGCCCAGCTCTGGTTAACCATGAATGAGTTGCTGTCGTAATGGCCGCCCGCGCTGACCTCCAGCCCCGGCAACATGCGCAGCAGAGATTTACGGGTTTCAGCGGCGTGAACGCGCACCTGATAATCCTGCTCCTTCAGTTCCGGACGGCTGAGTAACGCGGTCTGTTCCAGCGTATTGAAATCGACGTTTAATGTCGGCACCGGCATGTCGTTACTGTTCGGCAACGCCAACGTATACGGGGTATCCAGCGGCAGGTTCATCAACGTCGCCAGTTCGGTCTTCGCCAGCGACAATGCCCGACGCTGTTCTTCCAACTGACGCACCGCGTCAATCAGCGCGCGGCGATAACTGAGCGCTTCAACCGGATCGCCCACCTGCTGTGTACTCATGTGCTCACTGGCTTCGCGCGCCTGATTCACCCGATCGATCAGGCTATCAATCCGCCCCAGCAGGCGCTCTGCCGCTACCGCCCGCCAGTACGCCGAGCGCACGTCCTGAATAATGGTATGGACGACCTTGCGCTTACGCTCGTCGGCGATCCAGCGCTGATCGGCCTTTTGCTTGGCGCTGACATAACTGACGCCGAAATCCAGCACGTTCCACACCATCGTCAGGTCGGCAACGTCGCGGTCGCGATCCAACGAGGTGGAAGGCTCCAGCGACTGCCGCCCGGTTTCGATACTGCGGCTACTGGACGCGCTGGTGTTGTTGCGCCCGACATAGCCCGCCGACATCGCCATCTGGGGCAGCATGTCATAGCGCGCCAGCTCCAGTTGCTGTTGCGACAACGCCTGCTCCATCACCTTAAGCCGGGCTTCCAGGTTGTATTTAAGCGCTCTCGCCATCGCATCGTACAAGGTAATGGGGGCCGTCACCGGTTCCTGCTGGCTGAACATGGCAACCTTATCCTGCTGGATACGTTGCTTGCTTTGCTCTTTCGAAATAGGTTGACTGGTAACAGCACAACCGCTCATCGCCACGACGATGAGGCTGAGACTGAAAAGTTTCCGACCCTTTGACACGATTCCACTCCTGAACTTTGTTGTTATTTTTCGGCTGCTATCGTCATTCTTACTGCGGCCATTGCCACGACTGCCTCATCCCAAGGCCACCCTTATCCCTGCTGTCTCTCGCTATTGTTCTGATCTCGGTCAGCTTGCTCGCTGTCGTACTGCCCCAGAGCGACTAACGCCTGCTCAATGGCGTCCAAGCGCTGTGATTCCATGTCCCCAATGTGTCGTAACTGCCGCTCCAGACCAGGGGCGAATTCCATTGCTGCACCAACGGATGGGGTGGTAAGCCGTCCCTCATTTCCGGTATTGGCAGCGTTGATGCTAATGTCACGCCAGCTACCGCCGGAGAACACCGCCATCGGCGACAAGGCAGGCAGGTTTAGCCCTGAAAACACGCCCGCCAGCGAAGAGCTTCCCCCCATCGCGCCGCCATTATTGAAACTGGGGAATGACCCCAGCGAGCTTTCAAACCGGCTGGCTCCGCCGGAAGCCGCGCTCAGCCCGAAGGCACTGGCGACCTGGCTGGTCGGTACGTTACTGGTTTGCGGCCCACTCTGGGCAGACTGAAAGATCGCTGACGTTACTGTCGTGTTGTCGGCCATTCCACCGGTATTCAGGGAGCCAAGCGGTGTCGGGGCAAATAATGCACCTAACGTTATTGGTGCATTACTTGCCACCGTAATTGTCGGTGCTGGCGCAGCGCCAGGTAACGTCGGCCCCGTGCCGTTAACCTTGAATTCTGGGTTGCCGTTATCAACATTATTGCTGTTATCCACACTGCTGCCGGTCACGACAAGCCCAAACGTGGTGCTGACCGAAGCATTGCTGCCGTCGGTGGCGGTGACCCGAATGGTCAGGTTGCCCACATCAGCGTTGCCGGGCGTGCCCGAGAACGTGCGGGTCGACGGGTTGAAAGCCAGCCAGCTCGGCAGAGGTGAACCATCGG
>NZ_JSYG01000042.1 GCF_000784735.1 Dickeya undicola | reverse complement strand
CTCAAGGTAGCCCATCTGGCAGAAGCCTTCGGTATGGATTGTGAAATTCACGGCAACGGCGCACCGAATCTGGCGGTGGTGGGGGCGATTAAAAACTGCCGCTGGTACGAGCGCGGCCTGCTGCATCCGTTCCTTGATTACGACGAACCTGCCGCCTACCTGAATTCTCTCGTCGACCCGATGGATGAAGAAGGCTATGTCCACCTGTCGCAGCGCCCCGGTTTGGGCGAGGACATAAATTTTGACTGGATTGAGACACATACGTTGAGCAAACACTGATAGAACGTTCGTGTTTCCCTTTTGACGGTTTTACCTCCTCCGGCTGCGGGAATCCGGCGCTGGGGGAGCGCGATTATCGCCATCGTGTGTCCTGTAGGGGGTTAAGCGCGCAAATAGTGCTCTTTTTATCGCCAATAGGTGGCAGGGATCGCGTAAAAAAAGGTAAATGGGTAGCGCAGAAAGGTGTGGCTATTTAAAATCGGTACGCTTTCTGTCGTTGATCCTCAAAAGGAATTCTTCATGTCAAAACGTATACTGGCAGCGGTAGTCACTGTACTTTCCCTGACCGCTTTTTCACCGGCTTTTGCCGCTACTACCTCCACCCATGTGCTGCTGACAACCTCTGCGGGCAATATCGAACTGGCTCTGGATGACCAAAAAGCACCGGTTTCTGTGAAAAACTTTGTTGATTATGTCAACAGCGGGTTTTATAACGGCACCATTTTCCACCGTGTCATTCCTGGGTTCATGGTGCAGGGCGGCGGTTTCAGCAGTGACATGAAGCAGAAATCCACCAATCCGCCGATCAAGAATGAAGCGGATAATGGCCTGCGTAATTTGCGCGGCACTATTTCTATGGCGCGCACCAGCGAAAAAGACAGCGCCACCAGTCAGTTCTTTATCAACGTCGCTGACAATGCTTTTCTGGATCACGGCCAGCGTGATTTTGGCTACGCTGTATTCGGTAAAGTGGTGAAAGGCATGGAAGTGGCTGACAAGATTTCTCAGGTTCAGACAGAAAACGTAGGGCCGTATCAGAACGTACCGTCCAAACCGATTGTGATTCAGTCAGTGAAAATCATTAAGAAATAATCGCTTACTGACCTGACATGTCCTGATGAGAGGTTAACGCTGTCCCCTTGCCGTTGAACGGTAAGGGGATTTTTTTATTTCAACCGTTGCTAAGCGTCCGCTAGCCACATGTTAAATGCCAGCCACTGAGTGTGACTGACATGCTTCGTTGATAAGGTTTTATTGCAGTAAACGGATAAAAACCGACGTTATTCCAGCTCGTTGGCCATTTGTTGCAGCCAGGCGTCGACACCGGTACTCGGGACGTTCAGCGTACGTTGGGTTGCCGCAGCAGTCGGGTAACCGCCCACTTCACTCTGGCTGTTGACGAAGGTGCCGCTGCGTTTCTGGAAATCACTGACGATACGCTTATCCACTGTATCGCGATCTTTCGGGCGAGCACCGGCGTGCTGCGTGACCTGATTGACCACCGACGAGGAACTGATTGCGGTCAACCCGGTAGGCCATACCGGCGCTGATTTCAGCAGATTGATACCCGTGCCGGAGGTTTGTGCCACCGCTTTGCCTGATTTGTCGAAGGCCAGGTTGTCACTCATCCAGACATCACCACCGGTGGTGTTGCTGCCGACCAGCGACAGGCCGGACTTGGTGTTGGCACCGTGATACATCACGTTACCGGCGATCGCCACTTTAGCGTTACCCGGCAGTGAGCGGCCTTCCCATTCGCTCTGTACCGCGCCGATACGGATCCCCCAAATACCTGGGTTGTAGATCAGGTTATTGACCACCACGCCGGTAGTCGCACCCTTAAACCAGGGATTACGCTCGTTGTTGTGGGCGTACAGGTTGCCGATGATCGCGGCGTTGGTCACGTTATCGTGGACCAGCGTGCCCATCGAGTGAATGCCTTTGGAGTGGCTGGAATCGTACAAGCCTTCCGCAATGATGTTATTGGAGAAGGTGATGTTATGAGCCGTACCGGATTGACCATCGTAACGCGGCCCGGAAACTGACAGGTTTTCGTCGGTGCCCCAGGCAAAGCTACAGTGGTCCACCACCACGTTGTAGGCGTCCGGCCCGTAGAGTGACACATCTTTCTCAAAGCCACTCTTCTTGGCGTGACCGTTATCGCCGATGCGGAAACGGATATGTTGTATCAGTACGTCATGGGTGGAGATCATCATACCGCCCTTGACCAGCGTGATGCCCGGCGACGGCGCAGTCTGACCGGCAATGGTGACGTAAGGTTCGGCAAGGCGGATGTCTCTATCTGATATGTCGATCACGCCGCCCACTTCGAACACGATAATACGCGGGCCTTTGGTGGCCAGTGCTTCGCGCAGTGAACCGGCACCGCTGGAGGCCAGTGTCGTTACGCGGATGATTTTTCCGCCGCTGCCGGCTACCGTCTCGGTTCCGAATCCTTTCAGGTTGGGGGCGGCGGTGCTGGCTGCCTGAACGCTCAGGACGCTGGCACCAAACAGTAAGGCAAACAACAGGGTATGTTTCATAATGGCGTATTCCTTGTGCCTGACGCAGCCCGCTTTCATCGTGACAGCGCCGAAATAAAAAACGGGTGAGCGGATATGAATATCGCCCCCCCGAATGGTAACAGGACTATCCGCCCGGATGAGCCAGGCGGATAACGTTCCCGCTGTCAGTTATGCTGACGGCAGGGATTATTTACAGGCAGAGCTGGTCAGCACGGCCAGGTTTTTACCAACACCAGCGTAGTTAGCCAGTTTGTCTTTCACACACTGGGCGCTAACCGGGCTGTAGCTGTAAGGTACAGTCGGGTAGGTGCCGGTGGAAGTCCAGCTGTCTGCGTTAACGTAAGCCTTGGTATCCGCGGTCCAGGTGATGTTGTAGGTGGCGAAATCAGCCGGTTTGGTGATGTTGTTGTTTTTCAGCACCCAGGTGCCGAAGTTTTTGCCGTCGTAACGGGATGTTACCGGGTTCAGTGCATTTTCGAACCAGTTGCTTTCGACCAGCGCCTTACCGTTCTGACGCACGTTCAGACCAGAGCTGGTGATGTTGGTGTACAGATTGTTGTAGGCGTGTACGTTGCCGCCGCGCTGCAACGGCAGACGAGCGTTGACGTCATTGTAGATGTTGTGGTGGTAAGTAATGTTACGTTCAGCGCTGTCAGAGGAACTGAAACCAGCCAGGCCGACTTTCTTCACACCGTGGATGTAGTTGTAGGAAATGGTGACGTAGGTGGCACCTTTCTTGATGTCGAAAGCGGATTCGAACGTGGTATCGCCGTCTTTGGTGCCGTCACACTCGTGGTTGGCGGCAAACAGTTCGTTGTGATCCAGCCAGACGTTCGGCGAGTTGTCGATACGGAACATATCGCCATCCTGGGCACCGCCAGGCAGGTAGCCGATACGCATGTTGCGCACTACCACGTCCGCAGAGTTCACGATCCAGATACCGAAGTTGGCGGAAGAGCCGTTGGCACCGATGATGGTGATACCTTTGGTGAAGTCTTTGATTTCCACACCGCGGGCGTCTTTGCTCCACTGACCACAGATATTGGCGGCAGCCGCATTGATCAGGGAATCTTCGTTACCGGTATAAGTGATGACCAGCGGGTACGCGCCGCCTTTCACCTTTTTACCGTTGGAGTCGACTTTGGCGGCGGCAATGATGTCGACGATGTCCTGCATTGACGTCGCTGTTTTTTGTACGGCACCAGAGACATTGCCACCATCCGTTTGGGTGTAGCCACCCGTATCCGCAGCCAGGCTGGATTGACTAAAGGCCAGCAGCAGACCGGCGGCAATCGGAGCAATGAATGATTTCATGAGTAGTATTCCTGTTTTTGAAAAATGTGAGATGGGCATTTATCGTTCCACATGCCCTTTTATAGGTTGGTACGGCAGGGAGCTCCCAGTTATGTTTCAGGTGACGAACGCGCTGACGACCCTCGCTCATCCCAGCTCCTTGCTTTTGCCGCTGGGGCTCACCGATTATCGTCTGCCTGCAACCCGAACCATTTAAGGAATAGATAAGTAAACCGAATTGCACGAATCAACCTGTGCTCAGTTTTAGCGCAAAAGAGGGATATTTCAATAGTTGGAACGCCGGTTCATTATTAGTGTCGGTTATGTTTTTACAAATCTTGACGGACATCACCTTTGGTGGCCTGAGTTCTGACCACTTAATTGTTATGTTTAATAATTAAAAGACAATTAATTATAAAATTACCGTAAAAAACGGCATAAGTCGCCGCCATATCGTCCGTCACATTCCTGCTTTGTGCTCATGGCGACAAGGCACCACCACTGCCAGACCTGGTATCGAAGAAGAAAAAGAGCGGGCATAGAGCCCGCTCGGTGATGAGACGTCAGCCAGGCGTTTTTCGTCCTGGTCTTCGCTGTCGGATTATTGACAGGCGGCGCTGGTCAATGTTGCCAGGCCTTTGCTCACGCCAGCGTAGTTAGCCAGCTTGTCCTTCACGCACTGCGCGCTGACCGGGCTGTAGCTGTAGCTCACCGTTGGGAACGTACCGGTAGATGTCCAGCTATCTGCGTTGACGTAAGCTTTGGTGTCTGCCGTCCAGGTGATGCCGTAGGTAGAGAAGTCGGCCGGTTTGGTGATGTTGTTGTTTTTCAACACCCAGGTGCCGAAATTCTTACCGTCATAACGGGAGGTTACCGGGTTCACCGCGTTTTCGAACCAGTTGCTTTCGATTAACGCCTGGCCGTTCTGGCGCACGTTCAGGCCAGAGCTGGTGACGTTGCTGTACAGGTTGTTGTAAGCGTGCACCAGGCCGCCGCGCTGCAACGGCAGGCGGGCGTTGACGTCGTTGTAGCGGTTATGGTGATAGGTGATGTTGCGGCCGGTGTCGCTGCTGCTGGAGCCATCCAGACCGACTTTCTTCACACCGTGGATGTAGTTGTAGGACACGGTGACATAATCCGAATCCCCCTTGATATCCACCGCAGCCTCAAAGGTGGTGTCGCCATCCGGCGTGCCGTCGCATTCGTGATTGGCGGCGAATAGCTCGTTGTGGTCAATCCACACGTTCGGCGAGTCGTCAACGCGGATCATGTCGCCATCTTTAGCCCCACCCGGCAGGTAGCCAATACGCATGTTTTGCACCACCACGTCGGAGGATTTCTTAACCCAGATACCGAAGTTGGCGGAAGAGCCGTTGGCACCGATGATGGTGATGCCTTTGGTGAACTCTTTGATTTCCACACCGCGGGCGTCTTTGCTCCACTGTCCACAGATATTGGCGGCAGCGGCGTTGATCAGCGAATCTTCGTTACCGGTATAAGTGATGACTAGCGGGTACGCGCCGCCTTTTACCTTTTTACCGTTAGCATCCAGACGGGCCGCAGCGATGATATCGACGATATCCTGCATCGACGTCGCCGTTTTGCTGACAGCACCTGTCGTGTTACCACCCGCCGTCACGGCGTAGCCGCCGGTGTCGGTGGCGGCCAGCAGCGGTTGACTGAGGGCCAGCAGTAGTCCAGCGGTAATCGGGGTAATAAGTGATTTCATTGCGTGTGTTCCTTTTCTCTAAACCATAAATATGTTGTGGGCCTGTGTTATTCCTTTCGCCCGTCTTGAGGGTGGTGCCGACATTCATTGATAAAAAAAATCAAAGTATGTCGGCAGCCAGATTAATTTTTAGTGCAAAAATCGCACAATTCAATAATTGAAATGCCATTTCACTATCTGGATAGGCGAGATCTTTTAATAGTTTTGAGCAGGCTCACGATAACGTGTTCCCATAACAGAAACGGACGTCACTGATTAGTCATATTTATGATTTTGGTTTGGAGTGAACCGTGAAATCGGTCACTGGTCGGCCTGCTAACCTTGTTGCTGACGCCCGTTCCGTCCTCCCCCGCGTTTCGCCGTATTTCCACGCTGAACAGCCGCGCTCGCTAACCGGGCGATTCCTTACTCTGCTCTTATCGCTGAAATGAGCAGAGGGTGAGGTATGCAACCGATTGATGAACTAACGATTTTGTCCGAAGGGATGCACGATGTGGTGCGAAGGCGAATTTTGCGGACTTATACCGCGCGCATGGAGGAGCAGCGACGACACTTCGCCGGGTTCCAGACCAACCAGCAGGGCGAGTTCGACACCAATTTGCGCCCGTTGCTGGATATGAATCTGCTGAATCTGGGGGACAGCATGGAGCCCGGTTCCTATCAGGTTAACAGCAAACGTTTTGAACAGGCGGTGCTGGATTATTACGCCCGGCTGTGGAACTTGCCGTCACCGTATTGGGGATACCTGACGGCGATGGGGTCAACCGAAGGCAATTTGTTCTCACTGTGGAATGCGCGTGATTTCTTGTGTGGGGCCGCGACCACACATTGGCCTGCTATGACCCATGCGCGCTACGCACCGGTGGTGCTGTATTCCGAACAGAGCCATTACTCGCTGGCTAAAGCCTGCCGGGTGTTGCAACTGGCGACGCCCGCCGAAGCCGGGCCGCCGCTGGGGCGTTGCCCTATCAACGCTGGCGTGTGGCCGCGGGCGGTGCCGTGTGACGACGCCGGGCGAATCGATGCAGAGAGCCTGCTGCAACTGGTGATGTTTTTTTATCGCTACCGGCGGCCGGTGATTGTCTGCCTGACCAACGGCACCACCTTTAGCGGTTCCTGCGACGACTGGCTGCAAATTACTACGCAACTGCAGCAACGGCTGCCGCCCAATACGCCGCAGCAGCGTAGTTACTGGGTACATGTGGATGGCGCGCTGTCGTCCAGTTATCTGCCGTTCTGGCCGGAGCAGGAAGGGCGCCAACTGGCGATTGATGCACAGGCGGCGGCGTTGCACTCCATTTGTGTCAGTCCGTACAAATGGTTGAGTATGCCGTGGCCGTGCGGCGTCGTGATGCTGTCGGCTCCGTATCGCTCGGTGGCGCTCAGCCGTCCGAATTATATCGGCAGTGGAGACTCAACCTTATCTGGCTCGCGGCCCGGTTTGTCGGCGGTGGTGTTGTGGAATCAACTGTGCCGCCTTGGTGAGCAAGGGCAGCGAGAGATGATTCACCGCTGTCATGACATCCAGCGCTATGCGCATCAGCAACTTCGGTATCTCTTTGAACGGCTTGATCCCGACCGGGAGCGATTGTTTCTACAACCGTTAATCAGCGGCTCGCTGATGGTGCAATTTAGTGCTCCCAGTCAGTCCATTATCGACCGTTTCTCGTTGTCCAGCGAACGGCGGATGGTGCAGGGAAAGCCTGCGCTCTTCTGCCATCTGGTGGTGTTGCCGCATTGCCATCGGGCGCTGGTGGACAACCTGTTGTGGGCGCTGGGTCAGCCAGGCGCTTTTCCGTCTGCCGGGGAGGAGTGAGATGCGGATTCTGTGGTCATGCTGCGGGCTTGTTTTGTTGTTGCTGGGGAGCGCGGCGTGGTCCGCGCCGGTCGATAACGCGGTGGATGCTCGCCCGGTGGATGTAAGTGTGAGCATTTTTATCAACAAAATCTATGGCGTAAATACGCTGGAGCAGACCTATAAGGTCGATGGCTACATTGTGGCGCAATGGACCGGCAAGCCACGCAAAACGCCAGGCGATAAGCCGCTGATTGTTGAAAATAGCCAGATAGAACGGTGGATCAATAACGGATTATGGGTGCCCGCGCTGGAATTCATCAACGTGATAGGCAGCCCGGACACCGGCAATAAACGCCTGATGTTGTTTCCCGACGGGCGAGTGATTTATAACGCCCGCTTTCTGGGGTCATTCAGCAATGACATGGACTTCCGGCTGTTTCCGTTTGATCGGCAGCAGTTCGTGCTGGAGCTGGAGCCGTTTTCCTATAACAACCAGCAATTGCGGTTTAACGATATACAGGTCTACACCGAAAATATTGATAACGAAGAGATCGACGAATGGTGGATCCGGGGCAAAGCCTCTACCCGTATCAGCGATATTCGTTACGACCACCTGAGCAGTGTTCAGCCCAATCAGAATGTGTTTTCCCGGATAACGGTGCAGATAGACGCCGTTCGCAACCCGTCGTACTACCTGTGGAGTTTCATTTTGCCACTGGGGTTGATTATTGCTGCGTCCTGGAGCGTGTTCTGGCTGGAATCGTTCTCCGAGCGGCTGCAAACCTCGTTCACCCTGATGCTAACGGTCGTGGCTTATGCGTTTTACACCAGCAACATTCTGCCGCGCCTGCCTTATACCACGGTCATCGATCAGATGATCATCGCCGGGTATGGCAGCATTTTCGCGGCGATTCTGCTGATTATCTTCGCCCATCATCGTCAGGCGAGCGGCGTGGAAGACGAACGGTTGATACGTCGCTGCCGACTGGCTTTTCCTCTCGGGTTCCTGGCGATTGGCGGTGTGCTGATTATACGGGGGATGACGCTATGAGCGTTTCACCTTCGCGGGCGGCGCTGGCGGAAGCGCTGTTCGCCAGCCTGATCTTTATCGGGGTGCTGGGGTTCTCCACCTACATGGTCTACCACAAATCGATCAGCACGTTGGAACAGGAGATCAAAATTGGGTTGATGTCGAATGTGCGGTCGGCGGCGTCCACCCTGTCGGGCAAGTTGCATCAAGGCATCACGGCGCGTACCCGGCGTGATGCGCCTGTCTACAAGAAACTGGCGATACAACTGGAACGTATTCGGCAGGCGTCGCAGGACGTGCGCTACATCTATACCACGGTGTTGGATCAGGACAAGGTGCGGTTTGTGGTCAACCCCAGCCCGCAGAATGACAACGATGGCGATGGCCTGCCGGACCTGCCTCCGGCGCTGATGCAGGCCTATGACAATGCGCCATCGGAACTGGTGGAGGCATTGCGGGAACGCAAAGTCTCCGTGTCGGACCAGCCGTATCAGGACGAGTGGGGTTCCTTTATCAGCGCCTACGCCCCTTTTTATGATCAGCAAGGCAAGTTTTGCGGTGTCCTGGCGATGGATCTGGAACTGTCGAGCTTTTATCAGCGGCTGGAGTCGCTTAATCAGGTATTTCGCAAGGCGATCAGCACCATTCTGTTCCTCGGGCTGGTTGTCGGGCTGGCGGTATGGTGGATGCGGCGCAGCAGTCAGCAAGTTCGGGCGCAACTGGCAAGCCGCGAGCAGGCTTATAGCGCGCTGCTGCACGCCACCTCACCTTCGCAACTGGAGCGATTGTATGACTGGCCACTGCCGTTGCTGTTCCTGCGTGGCGGCGACCACGACCGGCCACCGTTGTCTCTGGCGACAGTCATGGCCGACCCAGCGCTGATGGATGGCACCGAAGCGCAGCAGGCAAGGCTGGACGAATGGTGGCGAAACGCGGCGCCATCGCTGCTTCCCTGTCCGGATTCGGTGTTGGCAATTGCGCCGAGCGACGCGCTGGAGGCGTACTTTGCGCCAGACTATTGCCTGCGTTTCTGGCAGCAGAGCTTTCAGCTGTGGCGGCAACTGGCACAGCAGCCGCTAACGATCGAAGTGAGTTTACGGGAAGAGGCCCTGCTGCATTGGGTATGGGATGTCCGGCTGACGCGATGCGGTGAGCCTAACAGCGCGCTGGCTGAGGAGCCTGGCTGGTGGCAGCGCTTCCTGAGCTGGCAGGCAGAGGCGGAATCCATGCAGGTGACGATTCGCCAGGTGACGCGCGGCCAGTTGCTGCTGAACTGGCGGGTGCCTAAATATCCGGAGGCGCTATGATGCTGCGTTTACTACCGATGCTGTTAATCGTACAGACCTTCCTGATCCAACTGGTTTCCGGCATCAATTACGTCACCATTCCGGTGCTGATGAGCCAGCAGGGCTATAACAATCTGTGGATTGGCGTGGCGATGGCCTGCGAAATCATAGGCGTGTTGCTGTTCCACCAGCGCTTAAGCCGCATCATCCAGCGAATGGGGTTGATGTGGTCAACGTTGCTGCTGGTGCTACTGCGCGCCAGCCTGTGCGCCAGTATGGCGTGGCAGCAATTTTACTCCGGCTGGCTGGTCAGTATTCTGGGGTATGGCCTGTGTACCGGGATGCAACTGATCTTGTTGCAAACCTGGCTGAATCAACTGCCGCTGCGGCGGCGTGGCATCATCATGGGATTATTTTCCGCCGCGCTGTCGCTGGGGGTGGCGCTGGGACCGGTATTGCTGCAACTGACCCAGGTCACTATGTCGCAGCGTTTCTGGTTGACCGCACTACTCAGCCTGAGCGCGTTGTTGCTGGTGTGGATCGCCCACATCAATCCACTGCCGGGGATGGTGTCCGCGGTGCGTTTTCGCTTTGTCTGCCGTTATGCCCGCGCCATTTTGGTGTCCGCGTTGGTCGGCGGCGTCAGTTTCTACGGCCTGCCCAACTTCCTGACGCTGTATGGCATCAGCGACGGGCTGACAGAGGAACGCGCATCGCTGCTGATGACCATGTTTATGCTAGGTAGTGTCACGCTCGGGATGTTGGTTAGCCTATTGTCAGACTGGGTGAACCGGCAGTGGATTGTGGTGTTCTGCATTTTCAGCTCGGTGGTTTGCGCGGTATTTCTGGCGCTGGCGGTGTATGCCGATTACGGCGCGACGCTGGTGCTGCTGTATATCTGGGGCGGCAGTATGGGGGGCGTTTATAGCATCGGTTTGTCGCTGCTCGGTGATCGTTTCCATCCACAGCAGCAAATGTCCGCCAACATGAGTTACACCATGATGGATTCCCTTGGCGGCATCGTCGGTCTGATTGGTATCGGTTTCATGATGGACCGTATGGGGCCGGAAGGCATGACGATGGTGTTGGTCGCGGTAGGTTGCGTGTTTCTCAGTTATCTGGTGTGGGAACTGACGGAGCATCAGACGCCTTTTCAATAAGTAGGTCTTCTCAATGTGTCTTCACCGGGCAGCCATCGCCCGCTGGTTTCCCCGTCACCGGCGTATCCCTGGTGACGGGGCGTCATGTCCACATTTTCTTTGAGTTTTTTGCATGTTTCCCTGCTTTTTGCCGATGTTTGCCCAAGAGAGAGTGTGCGTTTCCTTTGCAAACTGACAGTGTCAAGCCATTGAGGAGGAAACCTGATGACGATTGAAATTAGCCAGGAAAAATTAAAAAAGGTAATGACTGCGGCCAGTACAGACGACCTGGCATTGTTCCAGCCTGCGTTGCAGCAGGAGTGCAATGCGGCGGAGATCAACACCCCGCTACGTTTCGCACACTTTGTCGCTCAAATCGCGCATGAAAGTAATGAACTGCGTGCACGGGTGGAAAACTTGAACTACAGCGCCAAAGGGTTGCGTTCAGTATTTGGGCGTTATTTCACTACTGATGAGATGGCGGCGCAGTGCGAACGTAAACCGGAATCCATCGCTAACATTGTTTACGCCAACCGGTTGGGCAATGGGGCGACGGAAACCGGAGACGGCTGGAAGTACCGTGGCCGGGGATTGATTCAACTGACAGGGCGTGACAATTACCACATTTGCGGGAGCGCCATCGGCCAGGATTTGGTGACGAACCCGGATTTGATCAGCCAGAACCCGTCGGTATCGGTGGCGGCGGCGATTTGGTTCTGGAAAAAAAACGGGTTAAACGCGTTGGCCGACCAGGATGACATCAACGGGATTACCCGTCGTATTAATGGCGGCCTTAATGGTCTGGCAGACCGCAAAGACTATCTGGCGAAAGCCAAGCGCGCTTTCGGCTAAACGGTGGCAGAGGTTACCCGGTTATACCCGTCATACTTCAAGTTGCAGGTGCGTTGTTCAACACGCGAGCGTGTTGCCCTGCAACTCGAATTGTTTAGGGTATAAAAACGGAAAGTTTTATTAAATGAGCACCGGTATTTTATTTATCCGTTTTATGTAACCGATCAAACTAAATAGAACTGCTAAAACTGATACTAAAGTGATACCAAAACATTTTTTAAATAAGGCTAGTATAAAGTCACTGACTTAAGATGAATGCTGCAATGTGTTCCCTATTTTTAAATGAATTAATGGTAAAGCATTGTTGAAAAATTACGTGTTTGCTGTGTGAATATTCTGTGCCAGAAACAGAGTGAAAGACAATGTAATCGGAATAGTGGTTGATAACTGTTGCGATAGTTTTGGTTGTTATTCTCTTGCTGGCGGGATGGTATACAAACACCAGGGATTTTAAATCCCCTATTCAGGAAAGAGAAAAATGATGCACCCATCTAATACTCGTCATGCATTATTGGATAACCCACTTTCTGATTTGCAGCAACTGGGGATAAATGGAGAGGGGATAAAGATCGGTATTATTGATGGTGCTATTGATTGCCAGCATCCGATATTAAATCATCTAAACATAGAGTGCTTTTCTGCGCAGACAGGTAAAAGCACCTCACACGGTACGGCCGTGGGCAGTATTATCGGTGGAAAGGGCGTTGGCATCGCACCTGCGTCTACCCTGTTGAGCATTCCTGTATTTCATGAGGATGAACGAGGGAATATTCATGGTTGCTCTGAGCGTACTCTGGCAAAAGCTATTCGTGATGCCCGGTTAAATGGGTGCCATATTATCAATATTAGCGGGGCGTCATTATCAATTAATGGTCAGGGAACGGATGAATTACGCAAGGCCATTGATGACTGTGAAAAAGACGGCGTGTTGGTTATTGCCGCTGTCGGTAATGAAGGCCGAAATAGTGAATCATTACCCGCATCGATGGATTTTGTTCTGGCTGTCGGCGCGTGTGATAAAGAGGGGTTTCCCGCTTCATTTAATAATTATGGAATAAAACTGAGAAATAAAATGTTACTGGCTTCTGGTGTATCAATTCCTGTTGCTACGCCGAATTATGATCTGTCAGTTGTATCTGGTAGCAGCTTTTCTGCCCCGGTGGTGTCGGCGGTGTCGGCATTAGTGATGAGGGCGATGAATGTAGCAAACGATAGTCGTGCGTCAAAAATGATTCGGGACGTGCTGTTTAATACAGCCACCCCACTCGTGTTGTCAACGGCAGGTAATCGGGATTCTGTTGTATACCGATTAAATATTCAGAAATTATTCCGGCAAATAGCACAGGAATTTTATCACCCACTACCAAAAAGGATCACCACCATGTCAACTGAAGAGAAAATGGTTGAACCCGCCGCCGTGGAGCTGCTGGTTCCCTCGATTATCGACGCCCAACAGGACGTTCAGAATGTCGAGTTGGATGACGATGAGGTGCTGGCGCCTTCCAGCCTAAGCCAGGAAGCGAGCGTCCCGTCGAGCGCTTCATCGCACGCCACCGGTCTGTCATTATCGAAAATCAGCGATCCGGCAGCCAATCACTATGTCCATGCGCCAGCACGGCGGGTTATGCCGCAATCTTCGGCGTTAGATGCACGCACGATCCGCGATCAGGAAAAGGTTTTTGTCATCGGCCAGGTTGGCTATGACTTCGGCACCGAAGCGCGGCTGGATTATTTCACCCAGGTAATGGGAAATAAAAGCGGTTACCCGTTTGACCCGGTGCAAATGGCTGAGCATCTGAATACCGGTGACAATGCGGAACAATCCAATGCGCTCATCTGGACGCTAAAAATTGATGGCATTCCGGTTTATGCGATTAAACCGGATGCGCAGTTCGCGGTGCTGGAATATGCCCGTCTGGTTGAATTCCTGTATGAACAGGAAACCAAAGGCGTGGAGCGCGTCTCTATCGCCGGGGTTATCAGCGGTGAAACCCGTTTGTTTAACGGTCAGGTGATCCCCACCATCAGCCCGGTATTACGCGGCATGTTCAACTGGGAATCCCAGGATATTTCCAAGATGTTGATGGGGGAAAGCGCTGTCGGCACGCCGAAGTCCAAGGAACTGATCAACTTTATCAATCGCATTTATTATGAACTGCGTAACCGGGGTTACGAGTCGAATGAGCGCGCCATTAACTATGCGGCCACCAACGCGTATCAGATGGAGGAAATCTTCGATGATGCGTTCGCTGAAGGGTTATTCCTGAACAAGATCAGCGCGGAGCGTAGCCCGGTCAGCCGCCCGGAATCCGATTGCTGGGACGTGGTATTGGAATTCTTCAATCCGAAAGAACGTCTCACTGCCGCACGCAAACTGTATCGCTACACCGTTGACGTCAGCGATGTCATGCCGGTCACCGTCGGCACACTGCGCAGCTGGCACGCCTATTAATGTTGGTCTGTCAAAACATACTGTTTTTCAGCTTTGCCGCCAGTCGGGGGCATTAACCTGGGGATATCCCCAAAACGTAATACAAATACACTCAAGGAGAAATAACCATGAAACTTCCAACCCAAGCACAGAATGTCAATCGCGCTAACCGTGTTGCCGAAGCCAAAGCGTCCGGCGTTAATCCGGCGTTCTGGGGTGACGTGCTGAACGTGCTGAAAAAAGCCGGTCAGGGTGCACTGGCTGGTGTACTGAGCTAATCAGTAAGGGTGCATGGCCAAATGGCCATGCACCCTTTATTTATAATAATAAATAGCAATATGTAATGTTGTGTTAATTGTGTTGTCAAAGTCAGGGGATATTAAGTTAGGTGAGTCTACATCATAACTAATTGATATGCCTTATTGTGGTTAATAGTCGTAAATATCAAAACTGGCATGGGTATAGTTTGGTATTTTAAAAAAACCATAAAAAGATGTATTGATTTTGATTGCAGAGGGGAAGGTATGTCTAACAAAGGATTTATGGTGAACACAGCAATGATCAAAGACCTTCGGGTAAAAAAAAATTAAGTCAGGAAGAATTGTCAGAACAAAGTCTTGAGTCAAAATGTTATATCTCTATTTCTACAATAAAAAGGGTGGAATTAGGTAAGCCGATCTCCAGACAAACTTTGCACAAACTAGCAAAGTTCTTTAAGAGGGTGTAATTAAAAT
>NZ_JSYG01000041.1 GCF_000784735.1 Dickeya undicola | reverse complement strand
TCACTAATTTTTTAGTGAAGTGTCCTGCGAGTGCCCACACAGATTGTCTGATTAATTGTTAAAGAGCAGTGCGACCGGCTTACAGCTTGCTGTCGCGAGGTGGCGTATATTACGCTTCCCTCATTCAGAGTCAACGATTTTTTCTCGTTTTCTCTGCCTCACACCGCGCTGGCTCATCGCCGTTGCCGTGTCAGTGGATGCGCATTATAGGGATCCGAACGGGTTACACAACCACTTTCTCGATCTTTTTTTCCGTTCGCACATTTTTCAACCCTTACGTTGAGTTATTGTGCAGGCAACGCTATTTTCTGAGCAATTAAGTCGGATCTCATCAAAGATCCGGGATCCGTAATATTAACTTTAGGAGATCTCGGCATATGCCCAAGGCATTACGTCCGTTTAAGGGAACGCTGCCGGTTATCGGTAAAAACGTCATGGTGGATCCTTCCAGTGTAGTGATAGGAGAGGTCACTCTAGCGGATGACGTAAGCATCTGGCCGCTAGTGGTCATTCGGGGCGATGTCAACTCCATCCAGATCGGCTCACGCACCAATATTCAGGATGGTAGTGTCTTACACGTAACCCACCGTTCGGAAAAAAACGCGAATGGTAATCCATTAATTATCGGGGAAGATGTTACGGTCGGACACAAAGCCATGCTACATGGTTGTAAGATCGGCAATCGTGTCCTGGTGGGTATGGGTTCAATTCTTCTTGATGGTGTCACCGTTGAAGATGATGTCATCATTGGTGCGGGTAGCCTGGTTTCGCCAGGAAAGACGCTGGAGAAAGGCCATCTTTATCTTGGTAGTCCAGCTAAAAAAGTTCGCCTGCTGACAGAGCAGGAGCTGGAAGGGTTACTTTATTCATCCAATAACTATGTGCGCTGGAAAGACGAATATCTCAGCCAATCGCACCGGTAAATCAATTGGTGCTTTCCATTAATGGATTTCATTACTAGACAGAAAGCGCCCTTGTTCGTCGTATTTGTCATCACGAATCAAGCGTTCAAACTCATCTTCCCAATCCCAACGATGCTCACGGAACAGCGATAGCCACTGTTCCGGTTGCACATCCCCATAGCGATCCGACAGAACATCTCGTTTAATTACACACTCGCGTTGGAATCCACCGATCAGTACAGGAAAAACGACTGCCTCATCGCGGTCACTCCACCATTCCCGATCTGGAAACTGAATCGCTTGATTCATGTTCCCAGTTCCTGCTTCATTTTATTAATTACCGGCACGACATCCGGCATAGTGCCATGCCACAAATTGAACGCATGAGCCGCCTGCCACACCAGCATTCCCAATCCGTCGATATAATGTTGCGCTCCCTGCTGGATGCACCACGCCAAAAAAGGAGTCGGTTCAGACTGATAAAACATGTCATAACAGCACACATCTGGAGAAATTAGAGAAAGCGGTAAATCAGGAACATCACCCGCTACTCCTGACGACGTAGCATTGATAATCAAATCAACATGATGATTCCCCACATTTTTCATCGGCAACGCGCTCACCTGTCCATAGCGGCTGAAATGATCAGCAAGTTCATTAGCTCTGGAAAATGTGCGATTAGCGATAATTAACTCGCATCCATAAGCTAGCAAAGGCTGAATAACACCACGTGCTGCTCCCCCCGCTCCCACCAGCAAAACCCGATGATGAGGCTGGATGAATTCGTGTTGCTGTAAATCGCTCAACAGACCAATACCATCCGTATTGTCGCCATAAAGCGAACCGTCGTTTTTCCTTTGGATAGTATTGACGGCACCAGCGGATCGAGCCCGCTCGCTCAATACATCCATAACTGCACATGCACGCTCCTTAAACGGAGCCGTCACATTGGCACCAGATGCCCCATGTTGAAAAAACGTGCTTAGGCTGTTCTCAAAACCATCCAACGGCGCGAGTATTCGCTCGTAGGTCAGCGATATCCCTATCTGTTCGGCAAACAGGGCATGAATACGCGGCGATTTACTATGTGCGATAGGATGACCAAAAACCGCAAAAGATTGACTAACTGACACCTTGTTCTCCAGTACTCACTACCCCTGACGCAACATTTCTCCCGTCAAGGCATCACGAATTTCCGATGGATTCAGACGACCACCAACCTCGCCGTTCAGGACAGGAAAACTATCGCCAAACTGCTCCACCACTTCCTTGACAGTACGACATGGCGGCTGGCCGCTCAGATTAGCACTGGTAGAAACCAGCGGTTTCCCGAATGCCAGACACAGCTGTTTTACCAGCGGATGAGCACTCACTCGCACCGCCAGTGAAGTGAACCGCCCGGTCAGCCAATCCGGCGTCACCGTTTTGGCCGGAAGCACCCAGGTAACCGGTCCTGGCCAGGAGGCAAAAATAGTCTGGCACTGAATATCCGATAAGGCCGACATATCAACATACGGTTCCAGTTGCTGAAAATCCGCTGCAATCAGGATCAGTCCTTTTTCGCGCGGGCGTTGTTTCAACACCAACAAACGTTCTACCGCCGTTTCACTGTCGGGGTCACACCCAAGCCCAAATACAGCCTCTGTTGGATAGGCGATCACATTTTCTTCCCGCAGTTGCTGTAACAACGGCGCTAAACCTTCAGAATTTACATTACTCATCACAATGACTTTCTTCAGCCGATACCGGCTTTCCACACAGTTTACTGGCACAAAAGCGTCTTACACCCTGCGCAGTCTTCTTTT
The DNA here is from genome assembly GCF_000784735.1 of Dickeya undicola. GTDB lineage: Bacteria > Pseudomonadota > Gammaproteobacteria > Enterobacterales > Enterobacteriaceae > Dickeya > Dickeya undicola. The sequence continues at coordinate 22,582 of NZ_JSYG01000041.1, read as the reverse complement.
CTATTAATAATGGGTAATGACAATATTTGCACTCCCCCGCGATCGGTTTGTGATTCAGCGTGAATTGACAGGCCGGATAACGTTCGCAGGCGTGAAACGTCTTGCCATAACGAGATTTGCGCTGAAGCAATCGGCCTTCATGACACTGAGGACATGACAAGGTCGTTTCATCCGGGCGATCGATGGCTTCCGTATGCCCACACTCCGGATAGTCACTGCAACAGATGAACATGCCATAACGCCCTTGGCGCAGCACCAGCGCCGACTGACAACGAGGGCAATGCTGACCATCCAGCACCTTCACCACATGCCCATCAGCATGAGCTTTAAGTGGTCGAATATAATGGCATTCGGGATAATGAGAACAACCAAGAAACGGGCCGTGTTGCCCGGAGCGGATAACCAACACGGCCCCACATTCAGGACACACCTGCTGCGGCTTTTCAGCAATAAGTATGGTTTTAGCCATGATTTACTTTGATTCCCGACTACTGCAAATACCCTTCATTGGCTTCAAAGAGTAAATCTTCCATTTGCTGATAGGCATTTTCGCAACCAGGCACATTGAACAGCACCATCAGAATGACCCATTTGAGATCTTCCAGGTCAAAATCCTGTGTTTCAAGCGCCATCACCCGATCAATGACCATCTCACGGGTTTCGAGATTGAGCACTTTAATCTGCTCAAGAAACAGCAAAAAGCCACGACAATCCACATCCAGACGTTGTTCCTCTTCCGCGGTGTAAATGCGCAACGCCAGAGAATCACTGGCTAATGCCAGTGGCGGGGTTTGCCCTTCCTGCAAATCGGCTAGTTTTTCCAGCCAGTCCAACGCGCTGTAGATATCGTCACGATCAAATCCCGCGCGGGTGAGGTCATCAGTCAACGTATCCTGATCGACACGCATTTCGGTTTCATTGTGGATGTAAGTTTCAAACAAGTACATGAGTACGTCGAACATGGCCTGCCCTCCTTATACGGACATAGCCGCCGGGTACAGCTGCGATCCACCCTGCTAACTCCAGATCCAGTAACTTACTCACCACCTCTGGCACAGGTTGGCCGGCACGTTCAGCGACAACGTCAACAGGTGTAACCTCATCTCCTACGGTAGCCAACACATCAGCAAATGGCAATTCCAGTTCACCTTCCGTCGCACAAATAATTTCCGGAATGCCCTCACCAGGAATATCGGCAAACCAACGCAGTCCATTATGGAGTTGTTCAAAAATGTCCTGAGGCTGAGTAACCAGGCTGGCTCCTTGCTGTATTAGCCAATGATTACCTTCTGTCATCGGATTACCAATCGGACCGGGCAGGGCGAATACCTCACGATTTTGCTCCAATGCATAACGCGCCGTCACCAGTGAGCCACTACGCATCGACGCCTCCACCACCAGAACGCCCAGGCTTAATCCGCTGATAATGCGATTGCGGCGAGGGAAATTCACTGGCAACGGTCGGGTATTCAGAGGAAATTCCGATACCAAAGCCCCACCCTGCTGCACAATTGTATCCGCCAGCGTTAGATGCCGACGTGGATAAAGCTGGTTTAATCCGCTTCCCAATACCGCAATGGTTTTCCCACTCACCTGCAAAGCGGCCTGATGGGCAATACCATCAATCCCCACGGCAAGTCCGCTGGTTATCGTCAGATGATTCAGGCTGAGTTGCTGGCTAAAGACATGCCCCCACTGTTCACCGTAAGTACTATTGTTACGACTGCCAATCACCGCAATCTGCGGAGATGACAATACGCCAACATCTCCAGTGACATACAAACATACCGGGGGAGAAACAATGTTACTGAGCAAAGGGGGATAATCGAGACTGTTGAATGTCACCAGGTGATGGTCCGGTTTTTCCAGCCAGCGCAGTGTATCCTGGATATCCAGATCGCTCAGCGCGAGAAACTGCTCAGCCTGACTTTCCGTTAGTCCAAGCGATTTCAGATATCCCGCCGGATACAAGTTTTCAGCCTGCAATTGACCGAACAATGCCGCGCACCGTTTGGCACCAAGGCCCTTAACCGACGCCAGACGCAACCAGATTTCCATATCCGTCATACCCTACTCCGCATCCTGCTGTGCCATGCCCGTGATGCTGTCAATCCCCCTCGGAAATGTCTACAATAAAGACTGGAGCATTCTAACCACCTGAATACAGATCTAAACATATATGTCAGTGTTGCAAGTATTACATTTCCCCGATGAGCGGCTTCGCATTAAGGCGCAGCCGGTAAAAGAAGTTAATGCAGAGATTCAGCGTATTGTGGACGATATGTTCGATACCATGTACGAGGAAGAAGGCATTGGCCTCGCCGCCACGCAAGTTGATATCCATCAGCGCATCATCGTGATCGATGTTTCTGAAGAGCGGAATCAACGACTGGTCTTAATCAACCCTGAGCTGCTGGGGAAATCCGGCGATACTGGAATTGAAGAAGGCTGTTTGTCTATTCCTGAAACTCGTGCACTGGTGCCGCGGGCAGAGCACGTCAATGTGCGCGCACTGGATCGCGAAGGCAACCCGTTTGAGCTGGAAGCCGACGGCTTGCTGGCGATTTGCATTCAGCACGAAATGGATCATCTAGTCGGCAAACTGTTTGTTGACTACCTGTCGCCGCTAAAGCGCCAACGTATTCGCCAAAAGCTGGAAAAATTAGCCAGACAAAACAGCAAGGCATAAGCCGTCTCGTAAAATCTATCTCCAGGCAGGAAACCACGTGTCATTACGCATTATTTTCGCAGGAACGCCTGATTTCGCCGCACAGCATCTCGCAGCGCTGCTATCGTCAGAGCATGAGATTGTCGGTGTTTTCACCCAACCGGATCGCCCGGCAGGCCGCGGCAACAAGCTGACGCCCAGCCCGGTTAAAGTGCTGGCTGAACAGCATGGTATTCCGGTATTCCAACCCAAATCATTACGCCCTGTTGAGAATCAACAACTGGTGGCGGAACTGGGTGCTGATGTAATGGTTGTGGTTGCCTATGGCCTCATCCTGCCGCAAGCCGTACTGGATATGCCCCGTTTGGGATGTATCAACGTGCATGGTTCGCTGCTGCCGCGTTGGCGTGGCGCAGCACCTATACAGCGTGCGCTCTGGGCTGGCGATACACAGACGGGAGTTACGATCATGCAGATGGATGCCGGGCTGGATACTGGTGCGATGCTTCACAAAATCGAATGCCCGATTCTGCCAGATGACACCAGCGCCACACTGTATGACAAGCTGGCACAGCTGGGCCCTCAAGGATTGCTGGATGCACTGGTGCAATTGTCCACATCACAGGCAACGGCTGAAATACAGGACGATAATCTGGCAACTTACGCAGAAAAACTGAGCAAGGAAGAGGCTCGTCTGGACTGGCAATTGTCAGCACAACAACTGGAACGTTGCATCCGTGCTTTCAATCCGTGGCCAGTCAGCTATTTTTTGATTGAAGAGCAGCCAGTCAAAGTCTGGAAAGCCGGGGTGCTGAACACCTCACATCAGCAACAGCCAGGAACCATACTTGCAGCCGATAAAGACGGCATTCAAATTGCTACCGCTGACGGCGTATTAAATATTCAAATACTGCAACCCTCTGGCAAAAAAGCCATGTCAGCGCAGGATTTGCTTAACTCTCGTCGCGAATGGTTCACCCCGGGTCACACACTGGCTTGATAACACAGTACCGACCTTTATGTCGGTACTACTGACATTCTCCTACCCGTTCTGAAACGATGAAAAGCACATATAATCTTCGTAGCATTGCCGCAACGACTCTTGTACAGGTTGTCGAACAAGGTCAATCACTCAGCCACCTGCTGCCTGCTCTTCAGCGAAATATCAGCGAGAAGGATCGTGGCCTGCTGCAGGAGATCTGCTTTGGTGTGTTACGTGTATTGCCACAACTGGATTGGTATCTCCGTCAACTGATGGCTAAACCGCTTACCGGCAAGCAAAAAGTACTACATTATCTGTTGATGGTCGGTCTTTATCAGCTCGTCCATACTCGCATTCCCCCTCATGCCGCACTGGCAGAAACAGTTAATGGGGCTGTTGCCCTGAAACGACCTCAGTTGAAAGGGCTGATCAATGGCGTATTACGCCAGTTTCAGCGTCAGCAGGACGAGTTGCAGCAAAGGCTGCAGAACAATCCAGCGCGCTATGCCCACCCTGACTGGCTGCTGCAACGACTGAAAAAGGCTTACCCTGAGCAATGGGAGTGCATTGTCGAGGCAAACAATCAGCATCCTCCCATGTGGTTACGAGTCAACCGGCAGCATCATACCCAGGCAGCCTATCTGACATTACTGCAGGAAAAAGAGATAGAAGCTTATCCTCACCCTTTCTATGTGGATGCAATCCGACTGGGAACACCCTGTGCCGTCAATCAGCTACCGGGATTCGAGCAGGGCTGGGTCACTGTGCAAGACGCATCGGCGCAAGGCTGTATCCATTGGCTGTCACCGCAAGACCACGAAGATATTCTCGATCTGTGCGCCGCGCCTGGTGGAAAGACAACCCACATACTTGAAGCCGCGCCTCATGCTCATGTACTTGCCATCGACGTGGATGAGCAACGGCTGAAGCGAGTCAGAGAGAATTTACAACGTCTTGGTCAGCACGCCGAGGTCAAATGCGGAGATGGCCGAACACCAACAGAATGGTGTGGAGATAAGCACTTTGATCGTATTTTACTTGATGCTCCCTGCTCCGCGACTGGCGTCATTCGCCGTCACCCGGATATCAAGTGGTTGCGCCGCGATAGCGATATTACCGAACTGGCTGCTATGCAGCAGGCAATTCTGGAGGCTATCTGGCCCCGGCTAAAAAATGGTGGCACGCTGGTGTACGCCACCTGCTCTATACTACCGGAGGAAAACCACCAGCAAGTGGCCGCATTTCTGCAACGCCATCCCGATGCCGTATTGGTTGATACCGGTAGCCCAGAGCACCCAGGGATTCAGAAATTACCTGCGGCGGAAGACGGCGATGGTTTCTTTTATGCGAAGCTGGTAAAAAACGGGCAATAGCTCTAACCGGTTGATAAGCCCCGACAGAAACAGACACGGCAGAAATCACGATGAAGATAATTATTCTTGGTGCAGGTCAGGTTGGTGGAACACTGGCAGAAAATCTGTCAGGCGAAAATAACGATATTACCGTTGTGGACACCAATACAACCCGGCTACGCCAGCTTCAGGACAAATTCGATCTGCGCGTAGTAACAGGCTATGCCTCCCATCCGCGAGTATTGCGCGAAGCAGGTGCGGAAGATGCAGATATGCTGATCGCCGTAACCAATTCCGACGAAACCAACATGATCGCCTGTCAGGTGGCTTATTCCCTGTTTAATACGCCTAATCGCATCGCACGTATCCGCTCATCGGAGTATATCCGTGAATCTGAGCAATTGTTTCAGGCAGAAGCTGTCCCGATTGATCACCTTATTTCGCCGGAACAACTGGTTATCGACAATATTTATAAATTGATCGAGTATCCGGGTGCATTACAGGTGGTCAATTTTGCTGAAGGAAAAGTCAGTATTGCCGCAGTAAATGCATACTACGGCGGACCGTTGGTGGGTAACGCAATTGCAACGATGCGCGATCATATGCCTCACATAGAAACGCGGGTCGCAGCTATTTTCCGCCATGACCGCCCGATTCGTCCTCAAGGCTCAACAGTGATTGAAGCAGGCGATGAAGTGTTTTTCATCGCCGCATCACAGCATATTCGGGCCGTAATGAGTGAAATGCAACGGCTGGAAAAACCCTATAAACGTATCATGATTGTCGGGGGCGGAAATGTGGGAGCTGGTCTGGCCCTTCGGCTCGAAAAGGATTATAGCGTCAAGCTAATAGAGCGCGATGCACTACGGGCAACTGAGTTAGCCGAGCGCTTGCAACACACTATCGTCTTTCACGGCGATGCTTCTGACCAGGAGTTGCTGACCCAGGAGCATGTTGAACAGATTGATGTATTCATCGCTATCACCAATGATGATGAAGCAAATATTATGTCAGCCATGCTGGCAAAACGGATGGGTGCCAAAAAAGCGATGGTCCTGATCCAACGACGGGCCTATGTTGACCTGGTGCAAGGTAGTGTCATTGATGTTGCCATTTCACCACAGCAGGCAACGATTTCCGCACTGCTGGGGCATGTGCGTAAAGCGGATATTGTCAGTGTGTCATCATTGCGACGCGGTGTAGCAGAAGCAATTGAGGCAATAGCACATGGAGATGAAGGCACATCGAAAGTAGTTGGTCGTATGATCGCTGATATCAAGCTACCGCCAGGGACAATTATTGGAGCAATAGTGCGTGGCGACGATGTCATTATTGCCAATAATAATTTGCAAATAGAACAAGGTGACCATGTCATCATGTTTTTGACTGATAAAAAATATGTGTCTGACGTCGAGCGCTTATTTCAGCCCAGTCCATTTTTCCTCTAACCTTTCCTCAGGGCGTTTTTATCCTGTACGCCCTGATTTATCCCTTTTTGGTAAAATCCCCATCACTTGTTAAAATTAAAAAAGGTTTTATCGGGAGGAGTGTTATGAGCTTTATAAAAGAGTTTCGCGAATTCGCTATGCGCGGTAACGTGGTTGACCTGGCTGTCGGGGTTATCATTGGTGCTGCGTTCGGGAAAATCGTATCGTCATTAGTGTCAGACATTATCATGCCGCCACTGGGACTCTTGATCGGCGGCGTCGATTTCAAACAGTTTCATTGGGTTTTACGAGAGGCACAAGGCAATATAGCCGCAGTCAGTATTAATTACGGGGTATTCATTCAGAATATTTTTGATTTCATTATCGTGGCACTTGCCATTTTTATGGCGATCAAGTTAATGAACAAATTACGTCGTACCCAACAGGAAGAACCTGGTACGCCACTCAAGATCAGTGCGGAAGCAAAATTACTGACAGAGATCCGTGATTTACTCAAACAACAGGCTGATAACCATTCCCAAAACACATGATTGTCTTAACGGCAGAATCAACATGCCAGAAGGCCAGTGGTAAAAGCATTGTTTTTTTTACCACTGGCCTCCCAGTTTTTACCCTGTACTTTTTGATGCTTCTCTTTCCGGCGATAACTTCCTTTACCTTTTGTATTCTGTTCGACACGTTGACGAAACAGAGGGTCATGGAGCAGTGCCTCAAGCGCATTATCTTTTATCTGTCCTTTGGTATGGCGATAATGTGACATAAATCTACCTCATTCGATGGATGTAACATTCAAAGTAAATTGCCTTGTATAAGCAAACAATTCAGTCATTTTTAACAGAAGTCTTCCTCCCTATCCTAACGCTTAATACATGCTGATAAGACTCTTTTAGAAAATCGGTGTTCATACCTGACAACTGTAGGCGTAACTCCAGCACTCTGAGTCGATGGGATAAATCGGCATATTCTTCTGATGCTGGGTCAGCCGCGTGCAGTAAATTTACCAATGTCAGTGCGTCTTTCCGATCAGACAATTCCGGCGGCAAAAAACCGCCATTCTTCATCAGATGGTATGCACTGCGTAGCTCAACAGGAACAGCACTATTGTCATCCAGTTGAAGCGGCTTACCACTTCCTGGCAAATGGTCTAACTCCCCACGCTTTTGCGCCTCAATAATTTGACGCTCAGCCCATTCATCGATAGGAAACATCAAGCGGCCTCCCGCACAATTTTCCCCCACATGATAGTCAATTGAAAAGAGTTCGAACAGTAACAAGACGAGGTTTTATGAGGGCGTAAAAAAACCGGGTTTCCCCGGCTTTTCTACGCTAGTGCAAATTACTCTGCAGCAGCAACTTCTTCTGTCTGAGAAACTGCGCGATCAACGAGCTCGATGTATGCCATCGGCGCATTGTCACCAGCACGGAAGCCACACTTCAGAATACGAGTGTAACCACCAGCGCGGCTCGCGAAACGCGGGCCCAGTTCATTAAACAGTTTAGCCACGATCTCGTTATCACGAGTACGGGCGAATGCCAGACGACGATTAGCAACGCTGTCGGTCTTGGCAAGAGTAATCAGCGGTTCAACAACACGACGCAGCTCTTTCGCTTTCGGCAGGGTCGTCTTGATAATCTCATGACGAACCAAAGAACCAGCCATGTTGCGGAACATAGCCTGGCGATGGCTGCTGTTACGGTTCAGTTGACGACCACTCTTACGATGGCGCATGACCTTATCCTTCTCAGTAAAACCTTAACCTGTGATCCGGTTACTCATCAGCAATGCTTGCCGGTGGCCAGTTTTCCAGGCGCATGCCCAGAGAAAGACCACGAGAAGCCAGCACGTCTTTAATCTCAGTAAGAGATTTCTTACCCAGGTTGGGTGTTTTAAGCAGTTCAACCTCGGTACGCTGTACCAGATCACCGATGTAGTGGATAGCTTCTGCCTTAAGGCAGTTAGCAGAGCGGACAGTCAATTCAAGATCGTCAACAGGGCGCAGCAGGATCGGATCGAATTCTGGTTTCTCTTCTTTCACTTCCGGCTGACGTACATCACGTAAGTCAACGAAAGCTTCCAATTGTTCAGCCAGAATGGTCGCCGCACGGCGGATCGCCTCTTCAGGATCGATCGTGCCATTGGTTTCCATCTCGATAACCAGCTTGTCCAGGTCGGTACGCTGTTCAACACGAGCTGCTTCAACATTGTAAGCGATACGCTCAACAGGGCTGTAGCAAGCGTCGACTAACAGACGGCCGATCGGGCGCTCATCTTCTTCCGTATGAATACGGGCAGACGCCGGCACATAACCACGACCACGCTGAACTTTGATACGCATATTGATAGATGCGTTTTCATCGGTCAGATGGCAGATCACATGCTGTGGCTTGACGATTTCGACATCACCGTCGTGGGTGATGTCGGCTGCAGTCACAGGGCCAATGCCAGATTTATTCAGGGTAAGAATAACTTCATCTTTGCCTTGAACTCTCACCGCCAGCCCTTTCAGGTTGAGCAGGATTTCCAGGATATCTTCCTGTACGCCTTCTTTGGTGCTGTACTCGTGCAGTACACCATCAATCTCAACCTCGGTCACCGCGCAACCAGGCATGGATGAAAGCAGAATACGGCGCAGTGCGTTACCAAGAGTATGGCCGAAGCCCCGCTCTAACGGCTCAAGGGTCACCTTGGCGTGCGTCGAACTGACTTGCTCGATATCTACCAGGCGCGGTTTTAGAAACTCTGTCACAGAACCCTGCATTGTGTCCTCTCTTTGGTACTAAGCTTTACTTGGAGTAAAGCTCGACGATCAGGTGTTCATTAATGTCCGCAGACAGATCGGTACGTTCAGGAATACGCTTGAACACACCTTCCATCTTGGCAGCATCAACTTCCAGCCAAGTTGGCTTTTCACGCTGTTCAGCCAGCTCCAGAGCAGCCTTAACACGAGACTGCTTTTTCGCTTTCTCGCGGATGCTGACTACGTCATTCGGAGATACCTGATAAGAAGCGATGTTAACAACGCGACCATTTACCATGACAGCCTTGTGACTTACCAGCTGGCGAGATTCAGCACGAGTAGCGCCGAAACCCATACGGTAAACAACGTTGTCCAGACGACCTTCGAGCAACTGCAACAGGTTTGCACCTGTATTGCCTTTCAGACGAGCGGCTTCTTTGTAGTAGTTACGGAACTGACGCTCCAGAACACCGTAGATACGGCGAACTTTCTGCTTTTCACGCAACTGCACACCATAGTCAGACAGGCGCGGTTTACGTGCACCATGCTGACCAGGAGCTTGTTCAATTTTACACTTGGAATCGATCGCACGAACACCAGACTTTAGAAACAGGTCGGTGCCTTCACGACGGCTCAGCTTGAGCTTAGGACCCAAATATCTTGCCATTTTCTTTCTCCAGCAATCCTAAAAGCGGCGTTACACGCGACGCTTTTTCGGCGGACGACAACCGTTATGAGGGATCGGAGTCACATCAGTAATATTAGTGATGCGGAAACCAGCCGCGTTCAGTGCGCGGATAGTAGACTCACGGCCCGGACCAGGTCCTTTAACCATAACTTCCAGATTCTTGATACCGTACTCTTTCACAGCTTCAGCGCAGCGCTCTGCTGCTACCTGAGCGGCGAACGGAGTGGATTTACGAGAACCACGGAAACCGGAACCACCGGCAGTTGCCCAACCCAACGCATTACCCTGACGATCGGTAATAGTTACGATGGTGTTGTTGAAAGAAGCATGGATATGAGCCACACCGTCAGAGACTTGCTTTCTTACACGCTTACGTGCACGAATAGGTGCCTTTGCCATTATTCAATCACCCCGATTATTTCTTGATCGGTTTGCGCGGACCCTTACGGGTACGGGCGTTAGTCTTGGTACGCTGACCGCGAACCGGCAGACCACGACGGTGACGCAAACCACGATAAGTACCAAGGTCCATCAGACGCTTGATGCTCAGGGTGATCTCACGACGCAGATCGCCTTCTACAACAAACTTGGCTACTTCGTCACGCAGCTTATCGATTTGCTCTTCAGACAGCTCACTGATCTTAACATCTTCAGCAATACCCGTTGCAGCACAGATGGATTTGGAACGGGTTTTACCAATGCCGTAAATAGCAGTTAATGCAATTACGGTATGTTTATGATCAGGAATGTTAATGCCTGCTATACGGGCCACTATGCACTCCTACAATTTTATAAAGCAATACCATACTGAAAAGCCCGTTTTCAGGATACTCAAATGGATATTGCAGTTACATACAAAAGATTGGCTGGCTAATCTAGCCAGCTCAATCCAACTTTGCAAGAAAAATATGCGAGATAATCAGCCTTGGCGCTGTTTATGCTTCGGTTCGGCGCTGCAGATGACGCGAACGATGCCGTTACGCTTAACGATCTTACAGTTACGACATAATTTCTTGACGGAAGCACGAACTTTCATTTTTACTCTCCGTAACTTCTCAAGCTAAACCTAATTAGCGGCTATAGCCTTTCAGGTTTGCCTTCTTCAATGCAGACTCGTACTGACTTGACATCAGCAAGGTTTGCACTTGAGCCATAAAGTCCATGATCACAACAACAACGATCAATAATGACGTACCACCAAAGTAGAACGGCACTTTCATTGCGTCACGCATGAACTCCGGGATAAGGCAGATAAAAGTAATATACATCGCACCGACCAGAGTCAGACGGGTCATCACTTTATCAATATACTTCGCCGTTTGCTCTCCCGGACGAATTCCTGGCACGAATGCACCGGACTTCTTCAGGTTATCTGCTGTTTCACGCGGGTTGAATACCAACGCAGTATAGAAGAAACAGAAGAAGATGATTGCAGATGCATAGAGTAACACATAAAGCGGTTGCCCAGGCTGCAGATACAGCGAAATAGTTGTCAGCCAGTTCCAACCAGTACCGCCCCCAAACCAAGATGCAATCGTGGCAGGGAACAGAATAATACTGGAAGCAAAGATAGCCGGGATAACCCCTGCCATATTCACTTTCAGCGGTAAATGTGTACTCTGTGCTGCGTATACGCGACGTCCTTGCTGACGTTTAGCGTAGTTAACAACGATACGACGTTGACCACGCTCAATAAACACCACAAAAAACGTTACTGCGAATACCAACACTGCAACCAACAGCAACAGGAGGAAGTGCAGATCGCCTTGCCGCGCTTGCTCGATAGTATGGCCAATGGCCGGCGGTAATCCCGCAACAATACCAGCAAAGATTATAATCGAAATACCGTTACCGATACCTCGTTCAGTAATCTGCTCGCCCAGCCACATCAGGAACATTGTCCCGGTAACCAGACTGACAACAGCGGTGAAATAAAATGCAAAGCCCGGATTAATCACCAGACCTTGCATTCCAGGCATATTCGGCAAACCGGTAGCAATACCGATTGACTGAAATACTGCCAACACCAAGGTGCCGTAACGGGTGTACTGACTGATTTTACGTCGGCCAGCCTCCCCTTCCTTCTTAATTTCCGCCAAAGCAGGGTGAACCACCGTCAACAACTGAATGATGATGGATGCCGAAATATACGGCATGATCCCCAGAGCGAAAATTGAAGCACGGCTGAGAGCACCACCAGAGAACATGTTAAACATTTCAATGATGGTGCCACGCTGTTGTTCGAGCAATTTGGCAAGCACAGTGGCATCAATACCAGGAATCGGAATAAAAGAGCCAATACGGAAAACAATCAACGCACCGATAACAAACAATAGTCTGCGTTTCAGTTCGCCAACTCCGCCTTTAGCACTTTGAAAATCTAATCCTGGTTGTTTAGCCATCTGCTACTTATTCCTCAATTTTGCCGCCAGCAGCTTCGATAGCAGCACGAGCGCCTTTGGTGACGCGCAGACCACGAATCGTTACCGGACGTGCAACTTCGCCAGACAGAATCACTTTCGCGAATTCAATCTGAACGCCGATGACGTTAGCAGCTTTCAGCGTATTCAGATCAACAACATCGCCTTCCACACGAGCCAGGTCAGACAGACGGATTTCCGCTGTTACCATAGCTTTGCGGGAAGTGAAGCCGAACTTCGGCAGACGACGGTACAAAGGCATCTGACCGCCTTCAAAACCACGACGCACACCACCGCCAGAACGAGAGTTCTGACCTTTGACGCCGCGACCACCAGTCTTACCGAGGCCGGAACCGATACCGCGACCTACGCGCTTCGGCGCGTGTTTGGCGCCTTCGGCCGGAGACAGAGTATTCAAACGCATCTGTTACTCCTCCACTTTAACCATATAGGAAACCGCGTTGACCATACCGCGAACTGCTGGCGTGTCTTCACGCTCAACGGTATGACCAATACGACGCAGACCCAGGCCAAGCAGCGTTGCCTTGTGTTTCGGCAGACGACCGATTGCACTACGGGTTTGAGTAATTTTAATAGTCTTTGCCATGGTCAATTACCCCAGAATGTCTTCAACGGATTTACCACGCTTGGCAGCGACCATTTCCGGGGACTTCATGTTAGCCAGGCCATCGATAGTTGCACGAACCACGTTAATCGGGTTTGTGGAACCATAAGCCTTAGCCAATACGTTGTGAACCCCTGCAACTTCCAGAACGGCGCGCATTGCACCACCGGCGATGATACCGGTACCTTCGGAAGCTGGCTGCATGAACACACGAGAACCTGTGTGTGCACCTTTAACCGGGTGCTGCAGAGTGCCGTTGTTCAGCGCGACATTCATCATATTGCGACGGGCTTTTTCCATCGCTTTCTGGATCGCTGCCGGAACTTCGCGAGCTTTACCGTAACCAAAACCTACGCGACCGTTACCATCACCTACCACAGTCAGTGCTGTGAAGGAGAAAATACGACCACCTTTAACGGTTTTAGATACGCGATTTACCGCGATCAGCTTTTCCTGCAGTTCGCCAGCTTGTTTTTCGATGTGAGCCATCTTACACCTCTACCTTAGAACTGAAGGCCAGCTTCACGGGCAGCATCTGCCAGTGCCTGGACTCGACCATGATATTGGAACCCGGAACGGTCAAAGGCCACACCCTTGATGCCTTTTTCCAGAGCGCGTTCAGCAACAGCTTTACCGACAGCTGCAGCAGCGTCTTTGTTACCGGTATACTTCAGTTGCTCAGCGATAGCTTTTTCTACAGTAGAAGCGGCTACCAGGACTTCAGAACCGTTCGGTGCGATAACCTGCGCATAAATATGGCGGGGGGTACGATGTACCACCAGACGAGTCGCACCCAATTCACGGATTTTGCGACGTGCGCGGGTTGCACGACGGATACGAGCTGATTTCTTATCCATAGTGTTACCTTACTTCTTCTTAGCCTCTTTGGTACGCACGACTTCATCGGCGTAACGGACACCTTTGCCTTTGTAAGGCTCAGGACGACGGTAAGCACGCAGGTCAGCAGCTACCTGGCCGATCAGCTGTTTATCCGCACCTTTCAGTACGATTTCAGTCTGAGACGGACATTCAGCAGTAATGCCTGCAGGCAGTTCGTGATCGATAGGGTGAGAGAAGCCCAGGGCCAAATTCACCACATTACCTTTCACGGCTGCACGATAACCTACACCTACCAATTGCAGCTTTTTGGTGAAGCCTTCGGTAACACCGATAACCATGCTGTTCAACAGAGCGCGGGTAGTACCGGCCTGAGCCCAGCCATCGGCAAAGCCTTCGCGCGGGGCGAAAGTCAGCACGTTATCAGCTTGTTTAACTTCGACAGCGGCGTTGATCTCACGAACCAACTCGCCGTTTTTACCCTTGATCGAAACATCCTGACCGTTGAGTTTTACCTCTACGCCGGCAGGAATGACGACGGGTGCTTTTGCAACACGAGACATTCTTCCCTCCCGATTAAGCTACGTAGCAGATAATCTCGCCACCAAGACCAGCCTGGCGAGCTGCACGATCAGTCATCACACCTTTAGAGGTAGAAACAACTGCGATACCTAAACCGGCCATAACTTTCGGCAGCTCATCTTTGCGTTTATAGATGCGCAGACCAGGACGGCTGATACGCTGAATGCTTTCTACAACAGCCTTACCCTGGAAATACTTAAGAGTCAGTTCCAGTTCAGGCTTGGTGTCGCCTTCAACTTTAAAATCTTCAATAAAACCTTCTTCCTTCAGCACGTTGGCAATTGCCACTTTCAGCTTGGAGGAAGGCATGGTGACCGCAACTTTGTTCGCGGCCTGACCGTTACGGATACGGGTCAGCATATCCGCGATCGGATCTTGCATGCTCATCTGTCTTTACTCCCGTGATTCAATTGGTGACAATTACCAGCTAGCCTTTTTCAGACCCGGAATTTCACCGCGCATGGCGGCTTCACGGACCTTGATACGGCTCAACCCGAACTTCCGCAGGAAAGCGTGCGGACGACCTGTCTGGCGGCAGCGGTTACGCTGACGGGACGGGCTGGAATCACGCGGCAGAGTCTGCAGCTTGAGAACAGCATCCCAACGATCTTCGTCGGATGAGTTCACATTGGAGATGATAGCTTTCAGCTCAACGCGCTTGGCGAAGAATTTATCAGCTAATTTCACGCGTTTAACTTCGCGTGCTTTCATGGATTGCTTAGCCATTAGTAACCCTACCTTACTTGCGGAACGGGAAGTTAAAGGCGGCCAACAGCGCACGGCCTTCATCATCGGATTTCGCAGTGGTGGTAATGGTAATGTCCAAACCACGAACGCGATCGACCTTGTCATAGTCGATTTCCGGGAAGATGATCTGCTCACGCACACCCATGCTGTAGTTACCACGTCCATCGAATGATTTCGAAGACAGACCGCGGAAGTCGCGGATACGCGGTACAGCAATGGTAATCAGACGCTCAAAGAACTCCCACATGCGTTCGCCACGCAGAGTTACTTTACAGCCGATCGGATAGCCCTGGCGGATTTTGAAGCCTGCAACAGATCTGCGTGCTTTGGTGATAAACGGTTTTTGACCGGAGATAGCTGCCAGATCAGCTGCGGCGTTATCCAGCAGCTTCTTGTCAGCGATCGCTTCACCAACACCCATGTTCAGGGTGATCTTCTCGACCCGAGGGACTTGCATGACAGAATTGTAGCTGAACTGAGTCATCAGTTTGCTAACCACTTCGTCTTTGTAGTAATCATGCAGTTTCGCCATCGTACTACTCCAAATTACTTGATAGTTTCGCTGTTAGACTTGAAGAAACGGACTTTTTTACCGTCTTCGAATCTAAAGCCTACACGATCCGCCTTGCCGGTGGCCGCATTGAAGATTGCAACGTTAGAAACCTGAATTGCAGCTTCTTTTTCAACGATGCCGCCTGGTTGATTCAGCGCCGGAACCGGCTTCTGATGTTTTTTAACCAGGTTGATACCTTCAACAACGACCTTACCAGAAGTCAGGACGTTCTTAACTTTACCGCGCTTACCTTTATCTTTGCCGGTCAGCACGATAACTTCGTCATCACGACGGATTTTCGCTGCCATGATTCGCTCCTTAGAGTACTTCTGGTGCCAGAGAGATAATTTTCATGAACTTTTCAGTACGCAGTTCACGAGTTACCGGCCCAAAAATACGCGTACCGATAGGTTGCTCGCTGTTATTGTTCAGAATAACGCATGCATTACCATCGAAGCGAACGACAGAACCGTCAGGGCGACGAACACCCTTCTTGGTGCGCACCACTACCGCCTTCAGTACATCGCCTTTTTTCACCTTACCGCGGGGAATTGCTTCCTTAATGGTAATTTTGATGATGTCGCCGACGCCTGCGTAGCGACGGTGCGAGCCACCCAGAACCTTGATACACATTACGCGACGTGCACCGGAGTTATCGGCCACATTCAGCATAGTCTGTTCTTGGATCATGTTTAGTGCTCCGCTAATGTCAACTACTACTTTTCGAACCCTTGCGGGTCATTAATACCCCAGAATCGAGGGCGCAGCATTATAACACCACTTATCGACTGTGGGTAGAAAAAATAAACGGCCCTTTACAGAGCCGTTTATTATCAAGAGAAGAGCAATACTGTATTACAGAATCGCTTTCTCTACAACGCGAACCAAGGTCCAGGATTTGGTCTTGGACAGCGGACGGCATTCGCGGATTTCAACCACGTCACCAATTCCACATTCGTTGTTCTCGTCATGCACGTGCAGCTTGGTCGTGCGTTTGATGAATTTACCGTAGATAGGGTGTTTCACGAAACGCTCAATAGCAACAACAGCAGATTTCTGCATTTTGTCACTAACGACACGACCTTGCAGAGTACGGATTTTATCGGTCATTACGCACCCGCCTTCTCAGTCAGTAAAGTCTTAACGCGTGCGACATTACGACGCACTTGCTTCAACAGGTGAGTTTGTTGCAGCTGACCGCTGGCAGCTTGCATGCGCAGATTGAACTGTTCACGCAGCAGTCCGAGCAGTTCGGTATTCAGCTCTTCAACGCTCTTTTCACGCAGCTCTTTTGCTTTCATTACATCACCGTCTTAGTTACAAAGGTGGTTTTGATCGGCAGTTTCGCTGCTGCCAGTTCGAATGCCTCACGGGCTAACTCTTCCGGCACCCCGTCCATTTCGTACAGGACTTTACCTGGCTGAATCAAGGCAACCCAATACTCCACGTTACCTTTACCTTTACCCATACGCACTTCAAGCGGTTTTTCAGTGATCGGTTTGTCCGGGAATACACGGATCCAGATCTTACCCTGACGCTTAACAGCACGGGTCATAGCACGACGAGCAGCTTCGATTTGACGAGCAGTCAGGCGACCGCGGCCAACAGCTTTCAGACCGAAAGTGCCGAAGCTCACATCCGTACCTGCAGCCAGACCACGGTTGCGGCCTTTGTGCACTTTACGGAATTTTGTACGCTTTGGTTGTAACATTCAGCGACTCTCCTTACTTGCGGCCTTTACGCTGCTGCTTTTTCGGTTGAGCAGCCGGTTTTTCCGGTTGTTCAACGGCAGCCATACCACCCAGGATCTCACCTTTGAAGATCCACACTTTCACACCGATGACACCGTAAGTGGTGTGCGCTTCGGAGGTGTTGTAGTCAATGTCAGCACGCAGTGTGTGCAACGGAACACGACCTTCGCGGTACCATTCGGTACGTGCGATTTCGGCGCCGCCCAGACGACCACTGACTTCAACTTTGATACCTTTAGCGCCCAGACGCATGGCGTTCTGAACAGCACGCTTCATCGCGCGACGGAACATCACACGACGCTCCAGCTGAGAAGTGATGCTGTCGGCAACCAATTTTGCGTCCAGTTCAGGCTTACGAACTTCAGCGATGTTGATCTGCGCCGGTACGCCAGCGATATCCGCTACGCCCTTACGCAGTTTTTCAACGTCTTCACCTTTCTTGCCGATAACGATGCCCGGGCGAGCAGTGTGAATAGTCACACGAATGCTTTTAGCCGGACGCTCGATAACGATGCGAGAAACGGAGGCCTTCTCCAGTTCCTTGTTCAGGTACTGACGAACTTTAAAATCGCTGTCCAGGTTGTCAGCGAATTCTTTGGTATTTGCATACCAGGTAGAGTTCCAAGTTTTGACAATACCCAGGCGAATACCATTAGGATGTACTTTCTGACCCATTGCTAGTCTCCAGAGTCTCAGCGATCGGACACAACCACAGTGATGTGGCTGGTACGCTTCAGGATGCGATCCGCACGACCTTTAGCACGCGGCATAATGCGTTTCATGCTCGGGCCTTCGTCTACGAAGATTTTCGCAACTTTCAGATCGTCAATGTCAGCGCCATCGTTGTGTTCTGCGTTAGCAATGGCAGACTCCAGTACTTTTTTGACCAGACCAGCAGCTTTCTTGTTGGTGTAGGTCAGAATATCCAGAGCTTGCGACACTTTCTTACCGCGAATCAGGTCAGCCACCAGGCGAACCTTTTGAGCAGAAGAACGAGCATGAAGATGTTTAGCGATAGTTTCCATCTCTTCCTCCTACCTTATTTCTTCTTGGCTTTTTTATCAGCCGCGTGGCCGCGGTAAGTACGAGTCGGCGCGAATTCACCCAGCTTGTGTCCGACCATCTCGTCAGAGATGAATACCGGAACGTGCTGACGACCATTATGGACAGCGATGGTCAAACCGATCATGTTTGGAAAGATCGTTGAGCGACGGGACCAGGTGCGCAGGGGCTTCTTGTCACCGCTTTCCACCGCTTTCTCTACCTTCTTCAGCAAGTGCAGGTCAATAAATGGACCTTTCTTGAGAGAACGTGGCATGGTTTATCCTCTAAAATTATTTAGTACGGCGACGTACGATAAATTTATCAGTACGCTTGTTGCTGCGGGTCTTCTTACCTTTGGTCTGAACGCCCCACGGAGTAACCGGGTGCTTACCAAAGTTACGACCTTCACCACCACCGTGCGGGTGGTCAACCGGGTTCATCGCCGTACCGCGAACGGTCGGACGAACGCCACGCCAGCGTGCAGCACCAGCTTTACCCAGAACGCGCAGCATATGCTCGGCGTTACCGACTTCGCCCAGCGTTGCGCGGCAGTCGGATTCGACTTTACGCATTTCGCCAGAACGCAGACGCAGGGTCACGTAAGAACCTTCACGGGCAACGATCTGAACGTAGGCACCAGCGGAGCGAGCCAGCTGGCCGCCTTTACCTGGTTTCATTTCTACGTTGTGAACCGTTGAACCCACTGGGATGTTACGCATCGGCAGGGTGTTACCGGTTTTGATTGCAGCATCAACACCAGACTGAATCTGGTCACCTGCTTTCAGGCCTTTCGGCGCCAGGATATAACGGCGTTCGCCGTCTTTGTACAGAACCAGCGCGATGTTCGCGGAACGGTTCGGATCGTACTCCAGACGCTCGACCACAGCCGGAATACCGTCTTTGTTACGTTTGAAGTCAACAATACGGTACTGCTGTTTGTGACCACCACCGATGTGACGAGTGGTGATGCGGCCATTGTTGTTACGGCCACCGCTTTTGCTGTTTTTTTCCAGCAACGGGGCATACGGTTTGCCCTTGTGCAGCTCAGGGTTAACCACTTTAACAACGTGGCGACGACCCGGAGATGTCGGTTTACACTTAACAACTGCCATTGTATTACTCCTCCGACTTACTCTGCGCCGCCGATGAAGTCCAGATTCTGGCCTTCTTTCAGGGTGACGTAAGCTTTTTTCCAGTCGCTACGACGACCGATACGCTGTCCGTGACGTTTTACTTTCCCTTTAACAACCAGGGTGCGGACGTCATTGACTTCGACTTCAAACAGTTTCTGTACTGCAGCTTTGATTTCTGCTTTAGTCGCGTCTTTAGCAACTTTGAGTACGATGGTGTTGTTTTTTTCCATCGCAGTAGACGCTTTCTCAGAAACGTGCGGTGCGCGCAGCACCTTCAGCAGACGTTCTTCACGAATCATGCCAGCATCTCCTCAACTTGCTTAACAGCATCAGCAGTCATAACCACTTTGTCGAAGGCGATCAGGCTTACCGGATCGATGCCTGCCACGTCACGCACGTCAACCTTAAACAGGTTACGAGCGGCCAGGAACAGGTTCTCATCCAGTTCACCAGTGATGATCAGCACGTCATCCAGTGCCAGCTCTTTCAGTTTCTGAGCCAACAGTTTGGTTTTCGGTGCTTCAACAGAGAACTTCTCGACAACGATCAGACGATCCTGACGTACCAGCTCGGACAGGATGCTTTTCAGCGCGCCGCGGTACATCTTTTTGTTTACTTTCTGGCTGTGATCCTGAGGCTTGGCTGCGAAAGTCACGCCACCGGAACGCCAGATCGGGCTCTTGATAGAACCAGAACGCGCACGGCCGGTGCCTTTCTGACGCCACGGTTTTTTACCGGAACCAGTTACTTCAGCACGGGTCTTCTGAGCGCGAGTACCTTGACGGGCACCTGCTGCATAAGCAACAACAACCTGGTGAACCAGCGCTTCGTTGAAATCACGACCGAAGGTAGTTTCGGAAACAGTCAGCGCGCTTTGCGCGTCTTTCAATACTAATTCCATTGCTATCTCCTCACGCCTTCACAGCCGGTTTAACGATCAGGTCGCTACCGGTTGCACCCGGGACCGCACCTTTAACCAGCAGCAGGTTGCGCTCAGCGTCAACACGTACTACGTCCAGGCTCTGAACGGTTACGCGTTCATTACCCAGCTGGCCTGCCATTTTCTTGCCTTTAAACACTTTGCCCGGAGTCTGGTTCTGACCGATAGAACCCGGAACACGGTGAGACAAGGAGTTACCGTGGGTAGCGTCCTGAGTACGGAAGTTCCAGCGCTTAACGGTACCGGCAAAGCCTTTACCTTTAGAAGTACCGGTAACGTCTACTTTCTTAACGTCAGCGAAAATTTCAACGCTAATGTCCTGTCCTACAGCGAATTCTTCACCGTCAGCCAGACGGAATTCACGCAGAACGCGACCAGCTTCTACGCCAGCCTTAGCGAAGTGACCTGCTTCCGGTTTGGTCACACGGTTAGCTTTTTTAGCACCGGTGGTAACCTGGACAGCACGGTATCCGTCGTTTTCCAGGCTCTTAACCTGAGTCACGCGGTTTGCTTCAATTTCGATTACGGTTACTGGGATAGAAACGCCTTCTTCAGTGAAGATGCGGGTCATACCCACTTTTTTACCGACTAAACCAATCATTGTTTCAACCTCTCAATCGCTCAATGACCTGATTAACCCAGGCTGATCTGCACGTCTACACCGGCAGCCAGATCCAGACGCATCAGAGCATCAACGGTTTTCTCGGTTGGCTCAACGATGTCAACCAGACGCTTGTGAGTGCGAATTTCGTACTGATCACGCGCGTCTTTGTTAACGTGCGGAGAGATCAGAACAGTAAAGCGCTCTTTGCGGGTCGGCAGCGGGATCGGACCACGGACCTGCGCACCAGTGCGCTTGGCAGTCTCGACGATTTCCGCAGTTGATTGATCGATCAGACGATGATCAAACGCTTTCAGGCGGATACGGATTCTTTGGTTCTGCATGAGACCAGAGCTCCAATTATTTTATAAACGGAAATAATTACTCCTCACACCCATTACGATTGATGGGGGAGTGTAATCGTTCAGTACATAACCCCCATATCGGGAGTATTGTTCGGCGGGTGTCTGGCACCTGCCTCAGATTCATACGAATCGGGCTTACCATCTCAGGTAAGCCCGCGCATTATACGCAAATGTGCTCAGGAAGCAATCGAAAGTTCGAAGTGATGTTTTATTCACCAGATAACGACTGTACACAGTCGTATCACAGCGAATGTTGGGTGGGGGAAAATCACTCTTCTTTCAATTGCGTTTGTAGGTAGTTTTGGATACCCAGACGCGCAATCAACTCTAGTTCGGTTTCTAGCCAGTCAATGTGCTCTTCTTCATCCGCGAGCACATCAATCATCAGATCACGGCTGACATAATCCCTCACCGAGTCGGCATAGGAAATCGCCTCGCGTAAATCCCTCGCACCTTCAAGTTCCAGCGCCAGGTCTGAACGAAGCATCTCCTCAATGTCTTCACCGATATTGAGTTTGCCAAGATCCTGCAGATTAGGGACACCTTCCAGAAACAGGATGCGCTCGATATAACGATCCGCATGTTTCATTTCGTCAATCGACTCATGATACTCATGATCGTTAAGACGTTTGAATCCCCAGTTTTTGAACATGCGGGCATGAAGGAAATACTGGTTGATTGCAACCAGCTCATTACCCAACAGTTTGTTCAGATGTGTAATAACATTCTTATCGCCTTTCATGACTCTGCTCCTCCGCTCCAGTATTAAAAAGTGTAGAAGCGACCAACACAGAGTCAAAAGAATGCCCTTATCGCTTATGCGACTTTATGCAATTCAGCATTTTTTGCTGTTTCTTCTTCCAGAATCAACCTGGCTTGACGGACACACTTGCCACATTCCGTCCCAACCGGCACAAACTGCTTCAATTGTTTCAGCGACTGCGGCTGATGTTGCCGAACGACCTGCCGGATGACTTTGTCAGAAACAGCATTGCACAAGCAGACATACATATGCGGATAACTCATTTTTTAACCAATTACACGCATTGTAAATAAGAATGGTTTTTATTTCAATTCTTCTTTGGGGCAAATAAATATCCTCCGGCAT
>NZ_JSYG01000040.1 GCF_000784735.1 Dickeya undicola | reverse complement strand
CCTGAATTCAGGCCGGAAGTTCTCGCCAGTCAGTCAGGTGCATGGTTATGCATGGGGCTGAAAGTCACGGTATGCGATTCTGGGCGGTTTTCGGTGAGAAAACGGGGGTTTTTATGGCTCAGGGCGTAAAACCGCCCTGAGCGCGTCTGAGCGGTGCGCGTAATGACGCGTTATGGTAAATAAACAGGATTGTCGCATGTGGCTTTCGCTATCGAAATCGCAGGGGAATCAATAAACTCTATTTCCACAGTGGTTTTATCGCCCCTGATCACGGTCATCCGTACTGTATTGTTCCAGTAGAAGGTTTTGAACCCACCATTGGTGTAAGCACCACTTGTTTTTTGTATGTATATGGGGGGGGGGACATGTGCGTTTTCTTGTGGAGTTATCTCCATTTGCTCACGACCATCCCCCCCCTTTCGCAGGATGTATTTTTGCGACTTACCAATAGCCTTACCGGTATCATCGACAAAAGTGCAATTCATTGTGTATATCACCTTCCCTTGAGGGGGGGGCGTGCTACCAATTCCACTGGAATGAGCGGCTTGTAACGTAACGATAAATAAAAAAATAGGTATGAATTTTAGCTTCACGTAGTGTCTCCGTTGCAAAAAAAGCCTAATGCCCCCGTGGTGGGTATATAAAAATCACGGGGAGCAGAGCGACCTTCGTCCAGCTCGTTTCTTGTGTCTCTCACCCTGCAAGGGGCTTGATTGTGTGGGTGAAGTGTCAGACCTTAGCAATCACACTTCACCGCTTACCGCTGCCTTGTTCGCTCATTTTATCAGGTGCCAGTTATCGTACTGCGAGACGGGGTAGAGCTTAACTCTTTCGCGGTTAAGTTACGTTTCCACCGTTTGCCTGTTTATCCTGCCGGAGTCCGGGGCGTAGACCTGAGCGTCTAAGGTGCAGATATGAGTTTAATGTCGTTGAATGGTATTAAGCTGGTAGTGACAAGGCTAGCCAGCCCTGCTAGGATTGGATTGCTACGTCTGATCCTGGCAGGTATCTGCGAAGAATTAGAGTACCGAAGCCCTGTGATTCTGTCACGGGGCTTTTGTACATCTGGAGCAAGAAAATTCATGCTCCTATCCGAAAATCCCTACCGCTCGCCGCAGCCGAACGACCGAGCGTAGCGAGTCAGTGAGCGAGGAAGCGGCATTTCTCCGCCCTTGCAGAATGCACGTTCACGCCGATGTTTCCAGATCGTAGCGTACCCGTTTCAGCGCAGTCAGTAATTTTTCGTGGTCAAAATTCAACTCACCCGTTTTTGTATCAACCAGTCCCGCGTCAATCATCAGACCAGCCGCCAGAAATAGTTTGTGATTGCGTTCCCTGCGGTTTTTCTGCCCTGAAATCCGCGCCTGAACCGCCTTTTTCTGTGCGGCATCCCGTTCCTGCAACGCGTTTTTTTCAGCGGTTGCCAGAACGTGGAGCAGTCGTCTGTCAGTTTCACTGAGCGAAGCTTCATCATCCAGCAGATCGATAATCTGCCGTTGCCGTGCCGTTTTTTCTCCCAGCTTTCTGATGAAGGCTATGCGCTTTTTAAGCCATTCGACGTTACTGATCCGCATCGTTTAACTTCCCCATCCCGATATTTCCGACGGGGAAAGTATATAACTTGCGGTTAGAAGTCGCATGACTTATCTTTACTCATAATTCTTTAAATTAGAGTAAAGCGCACTTATATGTTTCTCCCTGCGGGCAGAAACAGTGCGCCCTGCCGGGGGCTGACACAACATGGCAACGTATCATCTCAGCGTGAAATTTGGCGGCAAGGGTAAAGCCCTTGCTCATGCCAGTTACATCACGCGGGAAGATAAGTTCAGCCAGCGCCAGGATCTCGAGCACACCGAACACGGCAACATGCCGGAATGGGCGAGAGATGAACCCGCCCATTTCTGGCAGGCTGCGGATGCGTTCGAACGTGCCAACGGTTCAACGTACAGGGAAATTGAGATCGCCCTCCCCCGCGAGCTGAATGAAGCGCAGCGGCTGGCGCTTGTCCGGGATTTTGTGAAGCAGGAAACGGGCGACAAACATGCATGGACGTTTGCGATCCACAATCCGAAAGCCAGCATTGACGGCGGCGAACAGCCGCACGCCCATATCATGATGAGCCAGCGCGTCAATGACGGTATTGAGCGCAGTCCCGAACAGTATTTCAGGCGCTATAACGCCAAATTTCCGGCGCGTGGCGGCGCGCGCAAGGACTCAGGGCATAATTTAACCCCTACAGAACAAAAACAGGCACTGAAAGCCCTGCGGGAGCGCTGGGAGCGTACGCACAACGCGCATATGAAACGATATGGCTTTGAGCAGGGTTTTATTGATAGCCGGTCACTGAAAGCACAGGGTATCGACCGGAAACCGGAACAGCATCTCGGTTTTGAAGCAGCCGGACGACTGGACGACAGCCAGAGGCAGGATATTAAAGACAGCCGGACGTTTTCAGTCGTGGATGTGCCTGAACAGGCGAAGCATATCGACCACAGCGACCGTAGCTGGATGAATGCCAGCGGTATCGAGGTAAACCGGAAGGAACTGGTCAGATCTCTGACGCATGATATCTCGCAGCAGTACGGGCGGGAGATGGCTGCACGGGTCACAAAACAGGGAAATGTTGAAATAGAGCGCGTGAAATCCCTGTCACGCGGATTTTCCATAAGCAGGTAACTATGGCGAGCACCGAAGAAAAACTTCTCACGCTCCTGCTGTCGGCGGAGCATCTGAAAGAGGCCGCAAAAGAGCAGCAGAAAGCCGTGGCGGATTCGCTGGCGGTGGCAAGGGAAACCCTGAAAGGCTACCGGGAAATATCGGACAGTGTGGCGCAGCAGGTTCGGGATGAAGTCCGGCAGGAAGTGCAGAAAATGGATATTGCGGGGCTGATCGGCGAGCGTATCAGCGCTGATTTTCAGCGTCTGGAAAAATCCGTCGGGAACATGAAAATCAATGCGGACGCGCTGGACAAGGAAATTTCCATTATCCGCAGTAACATCATCGCGGAGTACAACACGCTGCGGGGTTACAGCTGGAAGTGGTTTGCTGGGGTTGCGGTTGCCTTTGTCGTACTGATATTTGCCACAAGCTGGTTTGTGAAAACGGAACTACAGGACAATTACAACGCGTCTGCTGCCGTCTATCAGAAAGTGGCAGACCTTGAAAAGCTGCTGACAACGGAACTGAAACCGGAAAAGAAAAAGAACTGACGCGCTGCGCTTGTCCAACGCCTCACGTTCGCACAATAAATTGCGCACCCGTTCACCGTTTTCAGCCGGGTTTGGGGCGTCTTTTGAGACTTCCGGCCTGAATTCAGGCCGGA
>NZ_JSYG01000039.1 GCF_000784735.1 Dickeya undicola | reverse complement strand
CACCGCTTTCATCCCTGAACTCCTAAATAATAATGCACAAGGCAAACCCGTAACCTAACGGTACAAATGCGTAGCCCATTCAGTTCGCATGGCGCGAATAGCAGCTGAACAGATCTGTATCGTTTTTTGTTTTATGCCAAAACGCTGCCGCGATATCGGCTGCTGTGTATTTCCGTCGGGGCGACGGCGAGGAAAAGCAGGATGTAAGAAGCAAGAAGGAATGACAGCAGGAACCGCCAACGCCCTGTTACGCAAACCACATCCATGCAGTAATAATCGGCGTCATATTAATTCGTCATCTTTTCAAAAACAATACAAAAATTTACAAAAAAATTCAATTAACACATAGAAAGAGAATAATTCAACAGACTGATATTAATAATTTTTTTGACACATCAGCCTCTTTTTCCTGTCTTCAGGAATCAACTGACCGCTTATTTATTCATGAAAAAGTAAGCGAGTGAAAACCAGACGAAAATCCAGATGACAACCGGATAACAGAGGCGTGTTGTTTACCCTCATTATGTTTCACGGCTTTTTAACAGGGTTTACAGATAAAGCAAACCGCCCCAATGGGACGGTTTGCTAGCGATGGAAATCACAGGTTAGGCATAACGGGAGAAGGAAAGATCATCGTATTCGATTGCTGGCGTATTACCGGAAATGATATCAGCCAGCAATTGGCCGGAACCGCATCCCATCGTCCAGCCCAATGTACCGTGCCCGGTGTTTAGATAGAGATTTTGTAATGGCGAACGCCCGACCAACGGTGTGCCATCTGGCGTCATCGGTCGTAATCCGGTCCAGAATGTCGCCTGTTCTATCGGCCCACAGTCTGGGTACAGATCACGCACCACCATCTCCAACGTTTCACGGCGTTTCTGATTCAGAGAAAGATCAAAACCAGCGATTTCCGCCATACCGCCAACGCGGATACGCTGGTCAAAGCGGGTAATAGCGATTTTATAGGTTTCATCCAGTACGGTGGAAATCGGTGCCCCTTCCTCGCTGGATAGCGGAATGGTCAACGAATAGCCCTTCAACGGATAGACAGGAATGTCGAACCATTTTTCCAATAGGCCACGGGAATAAGAACCACACGCCATGACATACGCGTCAGCGGTGATCTTTTCGCCGTTGCAATACACCGCGCTGACTCGCTGCCCCTCTACATCAAGATGTTGCACGATGCTGTCGAAACGGAACCTGACACCGGCCTGTGCCGCCATTGTCGCCAATTGCTGGGTAAACAGCTGGCAATCACCGGTTTCATCGTGCGGCAGGCGCAACCCACCGGACAGTTTATGACGCACACCAGCCAGCGCCGGTTCAACCGTGGCCAGTTGGTCAGCGTCCAGCAGTTCATAAGGTACGCCAGCGTCTTTCAGTACGGCGATATCACGGTAAGCGTTTTCATACTGCTGCGGGGTACGAAACAGTTGTAACGTGCCGCCCTGACGCCCTTCATAGGCAATACCGGTCTTGGTGCGCAACGCCTGCAGACAATCACGGCTATATTCAGCCAATCTGACCATACGGGCTTTATTGACACGATAATGTGCGCTGTCGCAATTCAGCAGCATCTGCCACATCCAACGGAGTTGCGTGGCGGTAAAGTCCGGGCGAATCGCCAGTGGTGCGTGCCGCTGAAACAACCACTTAACCGCTTTGAGCGGAATGCCCGGTGCAGCCCAGGGGGCAGAATAGCCTGGAGAAATCTGACCCGCGTTGGCGGCGCTGGTTTCCAACGCCGGTTCAGCCTGCCGGTCAATAACGGTGACATCATGCCCTGATTGCGCCAGATACCAGGCTGTGCTGACGCCGATAACACCACTCCCTAAAACAACCACCTTCATTATTACTGTTCTCCCTACTACCTTCGCCAGTCCCGCGGAATATGCTGCATAACGCCGTAAACACCAAAATAAACGTCTACTTTAGCATTTGGCTATTAATTGTCATCTGTTGCAGATATAGCTTTTATTTATTATGAGAGAGTGAACACGGCAACGTAGGATAAAGGCAGGCAACGTGCAGCCGATCAGGCATAGCGCGCGAAGGCTTCATCCAAGCTACCGATTTCACACCACTTTTCTCAAAGTAAGCTACGATTAAATAGGCCGACGCAATGAGGCGGCGGCTGTTATTGTGAGGGGTGCGCTGATGGTTATATCGACTGATGAGCGGGTAACGAACCCACAACGTCTGAGTGACGGACCTGACTGGACATTCGATTTGCTGCAGGTCTATCTGGATGAAATTGACCGGGTAGCCAAACTCTACCGTCTGGATACCTATCCCCACCAAATCGAGGTGATCACCTCCGAGCAGATGATGGACGCCTATTCCAGCATCGGGATGCCCATCAACTATGCCCACTGGTCATTCGGCAAAAAATTCATCGAAACCGAGCAACGCTACAAGCACGGTCAACAGGGGCTGGCTTACGAAATCGTTATCAATTCCAATCCCTGCATTGCCTACCTGATGGAAGAGAACACCATGCCGATGCAGGCACTGGTGATGGCTCACGCCTGTTATGGTCACAACTCGTTTTTCAAGGGTAACTACCTGTTTCGTAGTTGGACCGACGCCAGTTCAATCGTCGATTATCTGCTGTTTGCCCGTCAATACATCGCCCAATGCGAAGAACGCCACGGCGTTGACGAGGTGGAAAAATTGCTCGACTCCTGCCACGCATTGATGAATTACGGCGTGGATCGCTACAAACGACCGCAAAAAATCTCGCTGGAAGAGGAAAAACTGCGTCAAAAAAGCCGTGAAGCCTATCTGCAGAGCCAGGTAAACGAACTCTGGCGCACGCTTCCCCGCCGCGAGCAAGGAACATCACCGGAAAAAGCCCGCCGTTTCCCGAATGAGCCACAAGAAAACTTGCTCTATTTCATGGAGAAAAATGCCCCGCTGCTGGAACCCTGGCAGCGTGAAATCCTGCGTATCGTGCGTAAAATCAGCCAGTATTTTTACCCGCAAAAACAGACGCAGGTAATGAATGAAGGCTGGGCCACGTTCTGGCACTACAGTATCCTCAATCACCTCTATGACGAGGGAAAACTGTCCGACCGCTTTATGCTGGAGTTTCTTCACAGCCATACCAACGTGGTCTTTCAGCCACCGTACAACAGCCCTTACTATAATGGCATCAACCCCTATGCACTCGGCTTCGCCATGTTTCAGGACATCAAGCGTATCTGTCAGGAGCCAACGGAAGAAGACCGCTACTGGTTCCCGGACATTGCGGGCAAAGACTGGCTGGATACGTTGCACTTCGCGATGCAGAACTTTAAGGATGAGAGTTTCATCAGCCAGTTCCTGTCGCCTAAGGTAATGCGCGATTTCCGCCTGTTTACCGTTCTGGATGATGACCACAATAATTATCTGGAGATTGCCGCCATCCATGATGAAAAAGGCTACCGCAAGATCCGTCAGGAACTCTCTTCCCAGTACAACCTGAGCAACATCGAACCTAACATTCAGGTCTGGAATGTGGATTTACGCGGCAACCGCTCGCTGACGTTGCGCTACGTGCCGCAAAATCGCGCACCGCTGGACAAAAGTAGTCATGAGGTGATGAAGCATGTGTACCGGTTATGGGGATTCGAGGTAACGCTGGAGCAGATAAATGAGGATGGCAGCGTCGAACTGATTGACCGTTGCCCACCGCGTAACACCGCCCTATGACGCACGAGTGAAAAGGCAGCAACAAAAACGGGTAGCTGAAATCGCTACCCGTTTTTCTATCTGGCAGGTTTTATCAACCTGCGGTTTATCTACTAACCGCGGCCTTCGGCCAGATCACGCGGAATGGCACTCTGCATACTGTGCCACAGCGCTCCACTCTCTTTACCGTACTGGCGAATGACATCAGGAACCTGTTCATACAGCCCATCACGACTCAACGACTCCAGACGATGATAGAATGCCAGCGCCGTTTTACGCGCTTCCTGATTGGAGAAGTAATAGC
Organism: Dickeya undicola; assembly: GCF_000784735.1. GTDB lineage: Bacteria > Pseudomonadota > Gammaproteobacteria > Enterobacterales > Enterobacteriaceae > Dickeya > Dickeya undicola. The sequence goes on along the minus strand of NZ_JSYG01000039.1, from coordinate 43,981 downwards.
GGCCAACACGGATATACAATCCTTTCAAGCCATTGATAATCAGGCCATAGATCGGGTTGCCAGAGGCAAACGCTAATCCGCGGAACACGTTGTAATCAAGCTCAGCGTAAGCATCTGATGTATCGTTGACTGATTCAGCCAGCTTAAGAATTTCCACTGACTTAGCCGGATGCAGACGAATCGCGGTGCGAATGAAAATCCCGGCGATATTGGTACGCACCGCCAGTAGGTTATCAATCAATTGAGGAACGCTGTCATGGTCCAGCCGGGCCAGCGTTTCAAGAATATTCAGCCCGGACGTTTCCCAAAAGTTGTTGATTTTGGTTGGTTTACCGTGCTGAATCGTCAGCCATCCGTCACGAGATAAACGTTGCAGTACCTCGCGCAACGTAGTACGCGTGACCCCGATTAATTCGGACAACTCCCGCTCTGCGGGCAGAATAGATCCTGGGGGAAAACGATTATTCCATATACTTTCAATAATGTACTCTTCCGCGAATCCCGCCGGACTTTGCGCCTTTATAACCATAAGTTTATATTCCGTAGCGATGTTTACTAGTGAAAGTCAACATCATCATACCAAACGAACCCTACATCACATAGCATAGCAGGACCTGAAAATCTTAATTCGATATAAAAACTGTGACTAAAGACAATTCCTGCCAGACAAACGCGAATATGCCCCGTTTTACGATAATTTTCTTTAAACACACATCGATTGTTAAATTAAATTAACGTTAAAAGAAGAAAGCCAACGGTGCGGGATCCGCCACTTCAACCGCATTCTTCTGAAAACGTTTCTGGCAACATTCCGACTGGGTACAAGCCAGCATTCTATTATTGATGATTATCAATCACCTGCTGTTCTTTCTGTTCAACGCTTTTGCCACCGGCTGGTCGGCCAGGTGTTATTTCATTCTGGACAGCCGTTGAAATACAACGGGTCCCAACCCGGTTGTTCTGCCTGACATCGGGGACTATTTTCACTGGCATGACCAGTCCAGATCAAGTATGGCATGGTGTTACCAATAATATAAAATTTTTGTCATTGCCCGTTTCCAATGATAACGGGAATTGCGCTCCTCAAACAGGGCTTGCGGCTTATGCTTATCGTAGTCTGCTGAATACCTGATTGGTCGCGAATTCGTCGACGCCTGAACGGTGTGGGATATTCATTTTCCTGATACCTCGCCACCATACCGCTCACATCTCTATACCCGTCATACTTCAAGTTGCAGGTGTGTTGGCTGCGTTCATTCACCCGAATCACTTACCTAAGTAAGCTCATCGGGATTCACTCACTTGCCGCGTTACAAGGCTCAAATGAGCCTTGCCCTGAAGGGCCAACGCTTCGCGTTGTTCAAAACGCAATACGTTTTGTCCTGCAACTTGAATTATTTAGGGTATATACCCTATTGATATTTTCCACTATTTATCATTGTGTTGACCTCTCACCAGTCGGTGCGAACACTTCATTGATCAATACCGTCATGCACCAGCATAAATCGTGTATAGTAAGGGGCGGATTTCGCCATGAAACTGGCGTTCCCCCATAGAAAGCGTTAAAAACAGCAGAGTATTTGTTGGCACAGCAGAATCTCTCAGGCACTGATGCAAGTTCCGTGCGGTACAAGGCGTCACTGGCACTGCCGTAAGAAACGTCAGGTCACCCGGATCAGAGATTCAATGAGGGCAGCGAGCACGGTTATCACTGCCCATACTATCGTTTTTAGCATGGAATATTTTTATGTTGCGATTTTTGAACCGTTGCTCCCGTGGTCGGGGCGCCTGGCTTTTGATGGCGTTCACGGCACTGGTTTTTGAACTGATTGCCCTCTACTTCCAGTACGTGATGATGCTTAAACCCTGCGTACTGTGCATTTATCAACGCACCGCGCTCTATGGTGTGATGGCCGCCGGTCTTGTGGGTGCCGTCGCCCCCGGTACGCTGCTGCGCTATCCGGCTATCGGTTTATGGATTTACAGTGCCTGGGAAGGGTTATCACTGGCCATCAAACACACCAATATCCAGTTGCACCCGTCACCGTTCGTCACCTGCGACTTTTTTGTCAGCTTCCCGTCCTGGTTGCCGCTGGATAAATGGCTGCCAACGATTTTCACCGCCACCGGCGACTGTGCCGAGCGCCAGTGGAGTTTCCTGAATCTGGAAATGCCGCAGTGGATGATCGTGATTTTCGGTGCCTATCTGCTGGTCGCCGTGCTGGTACTGATTGCCCAACCTTTCCGCCCCAAACGCCGCGACCTGTTCGGTCGGTAAACGCGTTCTGAACCGGGTCTGACCGTTGTCGGCCCGGTTTAGCGATTATCCAGCCTTTTCAACGCAGCAGCATTGAGCAAATTGGCCGTCATCAGTGCGGCGATAAACAACGAATTATCTGGCCCACTCCGGTTTGTTCAGGATGTGATCCTGCCAGTCCATCACGTCACTTTCACGCACAGCGATGTTGCGTACCGAGATCCGTTGCTGGTGCATCGCCGCTTTAGAGCCAGACAACAACGGATGCCACGGTTGTAGCCCTTTCCCTTCGTGTATCAACCGGTAAGCGCAGGTTTCAGGCAACCAGTCAAACGACAACAGGTTTTCCCGCGTCAGCTTGATGCAGTCCGGCTCGTACTCAAACCGGCGCGCATAATTACGGCACTGGCAGCTTTTAATATTCAGCTGATTACAGGCTACATTGGTGAAATAGAGTTCCTCCGTGTCTTCATCGATCAGCTTGTGTAAACAGCAACGCCCGCAGCCGTCACAAAGTGCTTCCCACTCGTCGTCCGACATTTGCTCCAGGGTTTGGGTTTCCCAAAAGGGTTTTTGAGTCATAACTGCAATTCCGATGATGATAAACAGGGCGTCTGGTTGTGTATTGTAAAGGGGGATGAGGCGGGATACCACCCACGACAACGCCGCGGGTGGTCACAAGAGACTCAGATAACGTGGGTTGTCAGTACGCGATCGTTGAGCGTGATGGTTAATGCATCGCTCGGTTGCAGCGGCCCGACCCCTTGCGGTGTACCGGTCAGGATGATGTCGCCAGCGCGCAGGGTGAAAAAGCGGCTCATGTAGGCAATCAGCGGCAGAATCGGCGTGATCATGTCTCGTGTATTCCCCTGCTGACGCACTTCGCCATTGATGCTGATACCGAGTTCCGCCTGCTGCGGATCGCCAAATTCAGCCACCGGAATAAATCCAGACACCGGGCAGGAACCATCGAACCCTTTGGCTTTCTCCCACGGCTGCCCGGCTTTCTTGAACCCGGCCTGCAAGTCACGCAGCGTCAGATCCAGCGCCACACCGTAACCTGCAATCGCTCTGGCAACGCGCTCTTCGTTCGCTTGCTTGAGCGGCGTGCCGATCAACACCGCCAGTTCCACTTCATGGTGTACCGAGCCCAGATCTTTAGGAATCGCCACCGGCTGACGTAAATCGCATAACGCGGTTTCAGGCTTGATGAACAGAACCGGTTCCGCCGATTTGGCGCTGCCCATTTCACGAATGTGCTCGGAATAGTTGCTGCCGACGCAGACCACTTTGTTAACCGGAAAATCCAGTAATGCGCCCTGCCAGTCTCTGTGTTGATACATGTACCTTCTCCTGACCTTCTGTTAGCGGATAGCGCCAGCCTGTGATGACAGGCTCAGCTTGACCATCATACCGGCATCGCCAGCAAAAAAGTAAGCACGATTGATGAACAACAGTATCCAAAATTTATCATCATCCCCGGGCACTCTTTTGCGACCACTATCAAAACACCAGCCCAAGAAAGCAATTGCGCGGGATGGATGAAAATTCGTTTATTTAGTCACTGCGACGAATATACCTGTATATAAATCAGTATCGAGAAATAGCATCAACAGAATTAAACCATTGCCCGGTTTATTTCTGACACCCCTGTATTAAAAAACAGCGGCCCATTCCCGTCATCACATCGAACATTATCTGAAAAATAATTCGAGTATTATTTTTTTACACTTGCCTGCAGTTCATCCAATAGATTTTCTGGCGGCGGCGGTAGTTGCAGATAAAAACCCTGTTCGGTAAGCATCTGTTTTACTTTATTAATATCAGCTGACGCCAGTTTTTTCCTGCCATCAAGCGGTAATAACATGACCAAATGCGGCAGGCCGAAACTTTTCATCAGTTCGTCAGGTACGCGGGAAAAATCGTCTTTTTTTTCGACATAAAGATATGTTTGATCGCGTTTGGAACTTCTGTAGATCACACAATACATGTTTTTTACTCTGAACTAGGGGAATGGTGTCTTGCCTGTATTTTCATGTAACTATAACATGCTTAAAGCGCTCTGGAATATCATGCCTTAAAGGCTACTCTGGGGATTTAAAGATGCTGAAACTGAGTCAGGACAGATGTCACAAACGCCAATTGAGTTGAAAGGCAGCAACTTTACCTTATCCGTTGTTCATCTGCATGATGCGCAGCCCGATATTATTCACCAGGCCCTGCAGGAAAAGATCGAACAGGCACCGGCGTTTCTTAAAAACGCGCCGGTCGTCGTCAATGTCTCGACGCTGCCCGTCGACGCTGACTGGATTAAGCTCCAGCAGGCGATTACGGCTGCCGGTCTGCGGGTCGTGGGGGTAAGCGGGTGCGATGATGAGCAACTGAGGCTATCTATTACCAAAGCGGGGCTCCCGCTGTTGCGTGAAGGCAAGGAACGCCGGGCGACCCAACCTCCAGCCCCCGTCGCCGCACCGGTTAAAACCCGAGTAATCAATACCCCCGTCCGTTCCGGACAGCAGATTTACGCCCGCGACTGTGACCTTATCGTTACCAGCCATGTTAGCGCCGGTGCCGAGGTCATTGCCGATGGCAATATCCATATTTACGGCATGATGCGCGGCCGAGCGCTGGCGGGGGTTTCTGGCGATGTCAGCAGCCAGATCTTCTGCACCCATCTGGCCGCCGAGTTGGTGTCGATCGCCGGGCGTTACTGGCTTAGCGATCAGATACCGGAAAACTATTTCGGGAAGGCGGCACGCTTGAAACTCAGTCCGCCCGACCATGCTCTGACTATTCAACCTCTAGACTAGGCCCTTGGAAGGAATTATTTATGGCACGCATCATTGTTGTTACTTCAGGTAAAGGGGGCGTTGGCAAGACCACTTCAAGCGCGGCCATTGCTACCGGTTTAGCCCAAAAAGGTAAGAAGACGGTTGTCATTGATTTTGACATCGGTCTGCGTAACCTCGACCTGATCATGGGATGTGAGCGACGGGTCGTGTATGACTTTGTGAATGTCATCCAGAACGACGCTACCCTGAATCAGGCGCTGATAAAAGATAAGCGTACCGAAAATCTGTATATCCTGCCGGCATCGCAGACCCGCGATAAAGAAGCCCTGACCCGTGAGGGTGTGGATAAGGTACTCAAGGATCTGGCTGATATGGAGTTCGACTTCATTATCTGCGATTCCCCCGCTGGTATCGAAACCGGTGCGTTGATGGCGCTTTACTTTGCCGATGAAGCCATCATCACCACCAACCCGGAAGTGTCGTCAGTACGCGACTCCGACCGTATCCTGGGGATTTTATCCTCCAAGTCGCGCCGCGCCGAACAGGGCCAGGAGCCGATCAAAGAGCATTTGCTGCTCACCCGTTACAACCCAGGCCGCGTCAGCCGCGGCGACATGCTGAGCATGGAGGACGTGCTGGAAATTCTGCGCATTCCGCTGGTCGGCGTGATCCCGGAAGATCAGTCGGTGCTGCGTGCGTCCAACCAGGGTGAGCCAGTCATTCTGGACAAAGAGGCCGACGCGGGCAAAGCCTATGAGGACACCGTAGATCGTCTGCTGGGAGAAGAGCGGCCTTACCGTTTTATCGAGGAAGAGAAGAAAAGCTTCCTGAAACGACTCTTTGGGGGGTAAATCATGGCGTTACTTGATTTCTTTTTGTCCCGCAAAAAAACGACAGCCAATATCGCCAAGGAACGGCTACAGATTATTGTCGCGGAGCGACGCCGAGGGGACAGTGAACCGCATTACCTGCCGCAGTTAAAGCGCGATATTCTGGAAGTTATCTGCAAATACGTGCAGATTGACCCGGAAATGGTGACGGTACAGTTGGAACAGAAAGGCGACGACATTTCGGTACTGGAACTAAACGTTACCTTACCCGAAGCCGACGAGCCAACCACGCCCGCCGATAAATAATCACCGTTTCCTCTACACCAGCAGGAAACGATTTCGGTCGCCGCCCTTATCTGCAAGGGCGGCGTGCGGATATCAGTAATGCGCCAGAATATCTTTCAGACCGTCACCAAACAGGCGGCCACGCCAGCCAGTTACCATTTCAGGTTCATTTTCCGACAACGTTAGTTTCCAGTACCCGTTCAGCAAGCGGTTAATCTGCCGCCGGGATGCCAGCAATTCGGCCGACAATCCGCTTTGCTCCGCACACTGCTGCACCAGCGCCTTAATGTCGCGAAACGCTTTCTTATAGCCAGGATGATCGATCAGATTGGCTACCGGCGGTGGATAATCCGCCTCGCTCAGCGACGCACTTTCCGCCACCAGCGCCAGCAGCGTCTTGCCGTGATAACGAATTTCCGGCCCGCTCAACCCCAGCGAATCCAGCTCGCCAAGCGAACCCGGCAGACAGCGGGCCACTTGCCACAAGTTCTCTTCGCGAACGATAAAATTGACCGCGCTGTCGCGCTCCCGCGCCTTACGAAGACGCCACGCCGCCAGCTTCTGCAAGCAGGCCAGATGACGGCCACGCAGTTGCCAGGCATTGCCGATCTCCCGATACGCCACCTCCGGTGCCAGCACCTCCTGACGGCGTTGGCACAGTAACAGGCACTCGTCCAGCGCCGCTTCCAGCCAACCAGCCGCACGCGTTTCCTCCACCAGCGTTCTGGCGACCGGCAACAGATAGAACACGTCCGCCGCGGCGTACTGGCACTGTTTCTCGCTGAGTGGACGCGCCAGCCAGTCGGTGCGGGATTCGCTTTTATCCAGCACAACCTGACGGTAGTCGGCCACCAGCGCAGCAAAACCATAGGACAACGGCTTACCCAGAAACGCCGCCAGAATCTGGGTATCGATGAACGGCGACGGCAGGCAGCCGAACGCATTCAGAAACACTTCCAGGTCTTCACTACCGGCATGTAGAAACTTGGTCACCTGCGGGTTCTGCAACAGTGTGCGAAACGGTGCCCAGTCACTGATCGCCAATGGGTCGATCAGTGACAGATGGTCACCGTCATACAGCTGAATCAGCCCCAGTTGCGGGTAATAGGTACGGGTTCGGACAAACTCAGTGTCCAATGCCACCTCAGACACCGCGCACGCCTGCGCGCACACCGCTGATAATCCTTCATCGGTAGTAATCAACTGATAATTCAAAACGGTATTCTCTTGGTTGTGCCCCGATGCGGCAACCGCAACAGGGCATGGAACATATTTATGGCGGACAATACATCACGCGAGTCAGACCGCGCCATCAAGGTAGATAATGTCTTAACAACAAATAATGTCTTGACACAAGCAGGTAACCTTTTGACGCGAAAGGCGATGTTGACCTGTGGTACTCAGCAGGCAGGCCACCACCATACCCGTCATGACTACCACAGGCAACCATCAGGCGGCTGACTGCTCATTACGCAGCTCACGCCGGAGAATTTTCCCCACGTTAGATTTTGGTAACTCGGCACGAAACTCGAATAGCCGCGGCACCTTATACCCGGTGAGATTACGACGGCAGTGGCTGATCAGCTCTTCTACCGTTAGTGAGGGATCACGGCACACCACGAAGACTTTAACCGCCTCACCCGACGTTTCGCTGGGCACGCCAATCGCCGCCGCTTCGGATACCTTCGGATGGCGCACCACCACTTCCTCGATTTCATTGGGATAAACATTGAAGCCGGACACCAGAATCATGTCTTTTTTACGGTCGACGATTTTCAGGAATCCTTGCTCGTCAGACGTGACAACGTCACCGGTCGCCAGCCACCCTTCTTTCAGCACGTCATGCGTCGCGGCAGGTTGCTGCCAGTAGCCGGACATCACCTGCGGGCCGCGTACCCACAATTCGCCAGGCTCGCCAGGTGCCACATCCTGACCGTTGTCATTAACAATGCGCACATCGGTGGACGGCACCGGCAAACCGATGCTGCCGCTATAATGTTGCAGGTCATACGGATTTCCCGCCACCAGCGGTGCGCTTTCTGTTAATCCATAGCCTTCCAGCAGATGGATGCCGGTCAGTTTTTCCCAGCGTTCAGCCACCACCTGCTGCACCGATGCGCCGCCGCCTACCGACAGCCGCAGCGTGGAAAAATCCAGCCGACTAAACGCGGCGTTGTTCAGCAACGCGTTGAACAGCGTATTCACCCCGGTAATGGCGGTAAACGGATAGTGCGCAAGCTCTTTGATCATGCCGGGAATATCACGCGGGTTGGTGATCAGCAGGTTTTTTCCGCCGATTTCGACAAACAACAGGCAATTCACCGTCAGCGCAAAAATGTGATAGAGCGGCAGCGCCGTCACCACCAGTTCTTTCCCTTCCTGCAATACCGGACCGTAAGCGGCTTTGGCCTGCATCAGGTTGGCCTGCATGTTCCGGTGAGTCAGCATCGCCCCTCTGGCGACGCCAGTGGTGCCGCCGGTATATTGCAGGAACGCCAGGTCCTGATTGTTCACCTCCGGCTTCACATACGGCATCCGCTTGCCCTGTTGCAACACCTGACGGAACGAGATGGCGTCCGGCAGGTGATATTTCGGCACCAGACGCTTGATGTACTTGACCACGAAGTTGACCAGCGTGCCTTTAGCCGGTGCCAGTTGATCGCCCATGCGGGTCAGGATCACATGTTTCACCGGGGTGTTGTACACCACCTTTTCCAGCGTATGAGCAAAATTAGAAACGATAACGATGGCCGAAGCACCGCAGTCTTTCAGCTGGTGTTCCAGCTCGCGCGGCGTATACAGTGGATTGACGTTGACCACCACCAGACCGGCCCGCAGGACGCCGAATAGCGCAATCGGATACTGCAACAGGTTGGGCATCATCAACGCGACGCGCTCACCTTTTTTCAGTTTCAACTGTTGTTGCAGGTAAGCGGCAAAAGCACGGCTGCGCTCCTCCAGCCGACGGAAGGTCATCACCTCGCCCATATTGATAAAGGCGGGCTGGTCGGCATAACGTGACACCGCGTGTTCAAACAACTCGATTAGCGAAGTGTAGCGATCCGGGTCAATTTCCGCGGGGACATCCGCCGGATAACGCGCTAACCAGATTTTTTCCAAAACGTCACTCCCGAGATATTTTTTAAGTGGCATAAGCAATCCCAACCTGAGTGATCTGTAACAACATTTTAACTCATATTAACAACTGTGAAATTCACAATGTTCAGGTTGAGAAGATGATCACTTATTTCAACTTGTTATCCGTGCCGAAAAAACAGTACCGAAAAAAAACGAGGCGACCCAGGCCGCCTCTGTTCACTGTCAGGCTGTCGCCTGATTGCTGACGATCGTTACTCCGTGACGACAGACTCCACCTGAGCAGGCGCATATCCATCGTTCCAGTTCGGCCCCCAGCCAGGTCCCCAGACATGGCGGTAACGGCGATCCCACCAGGGATCGTAAGCACGTGGCGGCAACACCACCTGCTGCACCACGCGCCAGCGTTTGTAGCCCTGCACGCTAATCACCACGTACTGATATGGCCGTTCACCAATTTTACCCTGCTCGGTGCCGGTAATTGGCCCTACCACAGTGATCAGTTGGTTTTTGAAATCCACCGGCTCCAGAAACCCATTGACGTAGGCGACCAGACGGCCGCCTGATGGCTCGCTCAGTCGCGGCCGCCCCGCCTCATCCAGCGGTAAACTGACAATTTCCAACCGAGTGCGATGAGCTTCGTTGCGAATATCCGCAATCCGACCACCGAAACGCGATTCCTGCCCAACGTACAGGTTCGGCGCATTCATCACCCGAATCAGGTCCATCTGCGGTGTGGCCGAGGTCCCACGGATTTCATCCGGCAACGTAACGCAACCAGACAACACGCTCAGACTCAGCAACAGCAGTCCGCACAGCCCAGCTCGGCGCAGTCGCATCGACGTTTTATTTCCGAAAGAGTGGATAGTCATCACCTATACCCTGATTGCCATCGTCAATGTGTGAAGATACTTGTGACTTAGACTGTAGCCGATGCGATAAGTTGCTGTTATTCCCGGCCGGGTAATTTTTTCCACGCCACTTCGTTGCGCAGGTAACGGGGTTCGGCCTGCTCCACGCTGACCGCTGCGCCCGAGGTCCACAACCGCCACGCCAGCGGCAGCATGTCCTGCGCCTGCGGCAACAACATATCGGTGTGATTCAGAGCGATATCAGCAGAGCCGACCAAATCCGGATAGGTTTGCCAGCCGGTTCCCGCGGTGGCCCAGTCGCCGTTCAGCGCAGCCGCCAGTGACTGCACCTGAACCGGTGCCAGTACAGCTTCGCTGGCCTCGCCGTGCCAGTTGCCTTGCTCGTCACGTTCGTAGCTCGCCCAGTAGACTTCGCCCATGCGGGCATCAATGGCGGTCAGCACCCTGCTGGCACCGGTCAGGCGGTACGCCCCTTGCGCCAGCGTCGCCAGCGTCGATACCCCGAGCATCGGTAAATCCGCACCCAGTGCCAGCCCTTGCGCGATGCCGATGCCAATACGCACGCCGGTGAAGCTACCTGGCCCACGACCGAATGCCAGCGCATCCAGTTGGCTGAGCGCCACACCATGCTCGGCCAGCACTTGCCGGACCATCGGCAATACCCGCTGGGTATGCTCGCGGGGGCAAATTTCAAACAGGGAATGGATTTCACCGTCATTCCAGAGTGCAACGGAACAGGCTTCCGTTGCGGTATCAAGCGCTAAAATTCGCGTAGACATGCCAACCTCAGGCAGGGAGAGAATATTTCAACGGCGCGCATCATAACAGCCAGCGCCGGTGAGCGTCACGGTTTGCGCGTCAGAAAATCGATGGCGTGCCGCAAATCCCGTGTTCTGGGTGCTGGCGGCAGGCTGGTGAGAAACACTTCGCCATACGGCCGCGTCACCAACCGGTTGTCGCAAATCACCAGCACACCCCGGTCTTCCACGTCACGAATCAATCGGCCGACGCCCTGCTTCAACGTAATCACCGCATCGGGCAATTGCACCTCGTCGAACGGGTCGCCGCCGCGCACCCGGCAATCTTCCATACGCGCCTTGAGCAACGGATCGTCCGGGGAGGTAAACGGCAGCTTGTCGATAATAACGCACGACAGCGCATCGCCCCGCACGTCCACCCCTTCCCAGAAACTGCCGGTCGCCACCAGTAACGCATTACCTGCCGCCAGAAACTGCGCCAGCAGCTGCGGTTTACTGGTTTCACCCTGCACCAGCACCGGCAATGTCAGCGACGCCCGAAACTCAATGGCCAGGTCGCGCATCATCTGGTGTGAGGTGCACAGCATAAAACACCGCCCCTGATTGGCTTCGATCAGCGGGCGCAACATGCGCGCCAACTGTTTGGCCGCGCCGGGCCGATTGGTTTCTGGCAAGTAGCGCGGCACGCACAATAACGCCTGACGCGCGTAATCAAATGGGCTCGGCAGCAGCAATGTGCGGGCCTGATCCAGCCCCAGACGGTCAATAAAATGTGTGAGCTGATCGTTTACCGACAGCGTAGCCGAGGTGAATACCCAGCAGGCTGGTTTTTCTTTCATCACATCCCGGAAACGGTCCGCAACGGACAGCGGCGTCAGCGCCAGCACGAAATGACGCGAGGTGCATTCATACCAGTAGCTATAACCGGGTTGCTGCACGTCCCGCAGCCGCTTCAGCCGGGCACGGTATACCGTCGCGCGTTCAAACGCCGCATCCAGCAACGCGGAGCGGCCCAGCGACAGCTTGGCGACATCGCAACACAGTTCCAACGCGTCATCCAGCAACGTCAGCGACCGCTGCAACAGGTTATCCGTGACAATGTCACGTAAATTGCCACGAAAGCCTGGGTCACCCAGTGCCAGGCGAAAATCCTGCGTACTCTGGCTCAGGCGATCTGCGCTTTTCTGTAACTGGTTGGCGTCCCGCACTTCGGTGCGGTAGGCAATCACGATATCTTTAGCGAGGTCCAGCAACTGGCGACTGGAAAGTTGCTGACCGAAGTACTGGCTGGCGATGTCCGGGATCTGGTGAGCTTCATCAAATATCACCACGTCGCTATCGGGGATCAATTCGGCAAATCCGCTCTCCTTGACCACCATATCCGCCAGATAAAGATGATGATTCACCACCACCACATCGGCATCCATCGCCCGTCGGCGCGCCTTCACCACAAAGCACTCCTTGTAATGCGGGCAGTCGCTACCGAGACAGTTATCGTTGGTGCTGGTCACCAGCGGCCATACCGCGCTGTCTTCAGCCACATCGCCGCACTGGCTGATGTCGCCGTCTTCAGTTTCGGAACTCCAGCCACGCAGCCTCACCAGTTCGCGCAGCACATCACGGCCAAGATCACCGCCCGCCAGCGATTGTTGTTCCAATCGCTCGATGCACAGATAATTGGCGCGCCCTTTCAACAGCGCCAGCTTGCCCTGAAACTTCAGCGCGTTGGCGACAGTCGGTAAATCACGGCTGTACAGTTGATCCTGTAGCGCGCGTGAGCCGGTGGAAACAATCACCTTTTTGCCAGAGCGCAGCGCAGGTGCCAGGTAAGCGTAGGTTTTACCGGTGCCGGTGCCCGCCTCCACCACCAGTGGCTTTTTGGCGTCGATCGCCTCCAGCACGGCGGCTGCCATCTGGCGCTGCGGTTCACGCGGCTGGAAGCCACGAATCGCCTGCGCCAGTACGCCATCGGTTGCAAAATCGTCGATTGAGCTGTCTGCTGCCACGCTGCCTCTCTTGTCTGACACTGCCGTCGCCGTGATTCGGCCGGATAAAGGTGGCTGATTATGCCAAGCCTGCGCGCACGACACCACTTCGGGTCGTGTCGCTGTTCCTGCTCGGGGGTCACCTGTTGGGAAGAACTGTGTTAGTCTCTGCGGTTTTAGCACCTGTCCCCGCGCAAACTGAACCGAGGAGCCTGACTTCATGTCGATTACCCGCATCAACCCGGACGCACGCTGGTCCGACGCCGTTATCCACAACAACACGCTGTACTACACCAGCGTGCCGGAAAACCTCGACGACGACGCCCGCGCCCAGACCGAAAATGCGCTGGCGTCACTGGATGCCATTCTGCAACAGGCGGGTAGCGATAAAAGCCGTCTGCTGGACGTGACTCTTTTCCTGGCCGATAAAGCTGATTTCGCCGCCATGAACGCCGCCTGGGACGCCTGGGTCGTGCCCGGTAGCGCACCGGTGCGCTGCACCGTGGAAGCCAAACTGATGAACCCGAAGTTCAAAGTGGAAATCAAAGCGATCGCCGCTGTCGGCTGACCCGGCTCGGGCGGCGGCGTCTACGCCGCCCGTAAACCATGCGCCCGTAAACCATGATAGTGCTGTTACTCCTGCGAAGACGCCTCATCGTCTTCAAAACGCGCCACCACCCGCGCCCCTTGATGATTCTGACGCAATTCTTCCGCCACCAGCGCGATGGCTTCGCCGCTGCTCAAGCCGTCCTCCATCAGCTGTTGTATTCTTTCCACCGCCTGTTGCTGCTGCTCATGGGTCAGCGCCGGGATACCTGCAAACATCTTTCTTCTCCTGAAAACCTTTTTATGCCAACGACACCCGCGATCCACCACGGTTTGTGGTACGCTTGCACCCGCTGCGATGCAGCTGCCGGTTCAGCGCACGGCTACCGGCATGATCAACGCCGGGAAACGATACCAATACTGCTATGCCGACACCGATAGTCTATCACGCGCTCCCGTATCAGCCGGATGCGCTGTTGCGCCTTTTTAGTTCCCTGTCGCACCAACCCTGGGCGATGTTGCTTCATTCCGGGTTTGCTGACCATCCTCATAACCGTTTTGACATTCTGGTGGCGGAGCCGCGCCTGACCCTGCAGACCGTCGGCGAATTGACCACTACCCAACACGGTGATACCCGACAGACCTCCACGGAAGACCCGTTTTACCTGCTGCAACAGCAGCTCGATGCACTGGCGTTGGATGTGCCACCTCACCCGGATTACCCATTTCAGGGCGGTGCTCTCGGCCTGTTCGGTTACGATCTGGGGCGTCGGGTCGAGCAGTTACCGACCATCGCCGAGCGGGATATCAACCAGCCCGACATGGCGGTAGGTATTTACGACTGGGCGCTGATTGCCGACCATCATCAACAGCGACTGACCCTCATCGCCCACGGCGACATCGACACCAGACTGGCCTGGCTCAGCGCCCTGTCGCCTGCCAAACCGGGTGCATTTCATCTGACCAGTGACTGGCAAGCCAACATGAGCCGCGAGCAATACGGTGAAAAATTCCGCCGTATTCAGGCTTATCTGCGCGCGGGCGACTGCTATCAGGTCAATCTGGCCCAGCGCTTTCAGGCCGGTTATCAGGGCGACGAATGGCAGGCGTTCCTGACACTTTCCGCCAGTAACCGGGCACCGTTTTCCGCTTTCCTGCGGTTGCCGCACAGCGCGGTGATCAGTATTTCGCCGGAGCGCTTCCTGTGGCTGCACGATAGCCATATTCAAACCCGGCCGATCAAGGGCACATTGCCACGGCTGCCGGATGCCGACGCCGATGCCCGTCAGGCACAGCAATTGGCTGATTCCGAAAAAGACCGTGCTGAGAACCTGATGATTGTCGACCTAATGCGTAACGATATCGGCCGGGTAGCGGTGCCGGGCAGCGTTCGGGTGCCGGAATTGTTTGTGGTGGAGCCGTTTCCGGCGGTGCACCATCTGGTCAGTACTATCGAAGCGCGCTTACCCGCACAGCAGCACGCCACAGACGTGCTGCGCGCCTGCTTTCCCGGCGGTTCCATTACCGGAGCCCCCAAAGTGCGCGCCATGGAGATCATCGAAGAGTTGGAGCCACATCGCCGTAACGCCTATTGCGGCAGCATCGGCTATCTCAGCGTCTGTGGCACGATGGATACCAATATCACCATCCGAACACTGATCGCGGCTAATGGCTTACTGTCCTGCTGGGCTGGCGGTGGAATTGTGGCCGACAGCAAAGAACAGGCAGAATATCAAGAAACCTTTGACAAGATTGGCCGTATTCTGCCGTTATTAAGCGTATCGACCACGGATTAAACAGGGCTGACCGACATGACCGACATTTCGCTGTTGCCTTTCACAGATAGCACTGACGGATACCATCCTTATAATCTGGACACGTTTATTACCCGTTTTCAGTTGCAGAGCGCCCCCAGCCTGCCGGTCACGCAGTATCACAGGCAGGCCGCGGTGCTGGTGCCGATTATCCGTCGCCCTGACCCTTGCCTGCTGCTGACCCGTCGTTCACTTCGTTTACGCAAACACGCCGGACAGGTGGCCTTTCCCGGCGGTGCGGCTGACCCAGAAGATCAATCACTTATTGCCACTGCGCTGCGCGAAGCACAGGAAGAAGTGGCGATTCCGCCCGCATCGGTCCAGATATTGGGAACGCTACCCTGCTTTGACAGCACCAGCGGTTATCAGGTCACCCCGGTAGTTGGCCTGCTGCCGGAAAACACCTCTTTTCATCCCAATGCCGACGAAGTGGCGGAACTGTTTGAAATGCCACTGCGGGAAGCCTTTGCCCTCCAGCGCTACTACCCACTAGATATCAAACGCCACCAGCAGCGCCACCGGGTTTACCTTTCCTGGTATCAACAACAACTGGTTTGGGGGCTGACCGCCGCGATTATCCGCCAATTGGCATTGCAAGTGGCGACGCCGGAAGCGGCGTAATCGCCCGGCCAATACGTCGAGTCTGGCATAAGTTATTTTTCGGCATAACATAACTTTATTTCATGTGAAAAGCCGAATGCAGCAGCATACTCTCCACTACAATAGCGCGATCTATCGAGTTTTATTCTGGAGCGAGTCGTATCATCGACCATAACGTCCCCCTCGCTCCCCTATAGTAACAAGCCGTGCCCTAAAGGAGTTTCAGCGTGATAAGCGTATTCGACATGTTCAAAATCGGTATTGGCCCCTCCAGCTCTCACACAGTCGGACCGATGAAAGCCGGTAAGCAATTTGTCGATGAACTGCAACAACGGGATTTGTTGTCCCGCACCGATCGTGTGATGGTGGAGGTTTATGGCTCCCTTGCCCTGACCGGCAAAGGCCACCATACCGATATTGCGATTATTCTTGGCCTGGCGGGCAATCAACCGGATACCGTGGATATTGATGCTATCCCGACGTTTATCCGTGACGTGGAGCAGACGGAGCGGCTATCGCTGGCTGGCACGCATGACGTCGCGTTCCCCCGCGAAGGCGGTATGATTTTTCGTGGCGAAAACCTGCCGCTACATGAAAACGGCATGACACTTACCGCCTTTGCCGCCGACCTTCCACTGTTTCGCCAAACCTATTACTCGATCGGCGGCGGGTTCATCATTGATGAAGCACACTTTGGTCAGTCTCAGGAATCCACCTTCACCGTGCCGCATCCTTACCGCTCCGCGCGGGAAATTCTGGAGCACTGTAAACAAAGTGGCCTGTCTATCTCCGGCATGATGATGCGCAACGAGCTGGCGCTGCATAGCCGTCAGGAGATAGAAGACTATTTTGCCGCTGTCTGGCAGACCATGCGTGCCTGTATGGATCGTGGCATGAATACCGAGGGCGTGCTCCCTGGTCCGCTGCGAGTCCCTCGCCGCGCCGCCGCGCTACGCCGTATGCTGGTGTCATCGGACAAGTTATCCAACGACCCGATGAACGTCGTGGATTGGGTCAACATGTTCGCCCTGGCGGTTAATGAGGAAAACGCCGCGGGTGGGCGCGTGGTCACTGCGCCGACCAATGGTGCCTGCGGCATTGTGCCTGCGGTACTGGCCTACTACGATCATTTTATCGAGCCAGTCGGCCCCGGTATTTATCTGCGCTATTTCATGGCTGCAGGCGCGATCGGGTCGCTGTATAAAATGAACGCCTCGATCTCTGGAGCGGAAGTGGGTTGTCAGGGCGAAGTCGGCGTAGCCTGTTCGATGGCGGCGGCTGGCCTGGCCGAGTTACTGGGTGCCAGTCCTGAACAGGTGTGTGTCGCCGCAGAAATCGGCATGGAACACAATTTGGGGTTGACCTGCGATCCGGTGGCAGGTCAGGTGCAGGTGCCTTGTATCGAGCGTAACGCCATCGCCGCGGTCAAAGCTATCAATGCCACCCGCATGGCGGTGCGTCGCACCACCGAAGCCCGCGTGTCACTCGACAAAGTGATTGAAACCATGTACGAAACCGGTAAAGACATGAACGCCAAATACCGTGAAACCTCCCGCGGTGGTCTGGCTATCAAGGTGCAATGCGACTAACCAAAAACAACGCCGACGGGGGTTCCCTCGTCGGCGTTGACATTACTGGCTAAAAAATAGGTATTAGGTTCGCGGCAAGCATTACGCCTCTTCTTCCGCAGTCGCTTCTGGAATACGGGTAATGCGCACCAGCTCGATACGATAGTCCGTTGCTTCCACGATCAAGAACCGCAACCGGTGCAATTCCACCCAATCCCCCACTTTGAGGAATTCATCGCTGTGCGCCAGTAGCAGACCGGCCAGCGAGGTGTACTCTTCTTTCGGATCGACTAAGTCCTGCACGTTGAGCACCTGCTGCAACGAATGCAAGTCGGTGCCGCCTCGCACCAGCCAGCCGTCACCGTCTTCGATGATATCCAGCGTTTCATCTTCATCCGGGAACTCACCGGCGATCGCTTCCAAAATATCCAGCGGCGTTACCAGCCCCTGCACAACGCCAAACTCGTTGGTGATCATCACCAGGCTGCCTTTCGCGCGGCGTAGCACCGGCAACAGGTTGATGACATCCAGCGTTTCCGGCACCACGATCGGCGGGTTGGTAGCGGCGAACTGCTCCACATCGGTGTGTTCATCCAGCGCCACCAACAGGTCTTTGGCGCGCACTACGCCGACCAGTTCATCCAGCGAGCCGCGGCACACCGGGAACAGACTGTGCGGCGTATCTAACAGTTGCAGGCGAATATCCTCCACCGAGCGCTCGCAATCCACCCAGGAGATATCGGTACGCGGTGTCATCACACTGCGCAGGGAACGGGAGGCCAGCGTCAGCACGCCGCTGATCATATAGCGCTCTTCTTCAGCAAACGTTTCTTCCGGTTGCTGCTGCGGTTGTTCTTCCTGATCGTCATGGCTCGCTTTGCGTGACCCCATCAGGCGCAGAATCGCTTCGGCGGTACGCTCGCGCATCGGCCGGTGCGACTGATGTTTGATGAAGTTGTGCCGGGCAATCTGGTTAAACATCTCGATGACGATCGAGAAGCCGATCGCAGCATACAGATAGCCTTTCGGAATATGGAAACCAAACCCTTCCGCCACCAGACTTAAGCCGATCATCAGCAAGAAGCTAAGGCAGAGCACCACCACCGTCGGATGGGCATTGACAAAGCGGGTCAGCGGTTTGGAGGCCAGCAGCATCACGGCCATGGCGATTACCACGGCGGTCATCATAACCCCCAGATGGTTCACCATCCCTACGGCGGTAATAACCGCATCCAGGGAGAACACCGCGTCAAGAATCACAATCTGTGCCACGACAGCCCAAAAGCTGGCCTGGGCGCGGTTGGCATTCGGGTCGAGCGGGCGGTTTTCCAGCCGCTCATGCAACTCCATCGTGGCCTTGAACAGCAGGAACACCCCCCCGGCCAGCAAAATCAGGTCACGGCCGGAAAAACTGAACTGCCCGACAGAAAACAGCGGCTGTGTCAGCGTCACCATCCAGGAAATCAGCGATAGCAGGGCAAGACGCATCAGTAGCGCCAGTGACAAGCCGATAATACGTGCTTTATCGCGCTGTTTAGGTGGCAGTTTATCCGCCAGAATGGCGATGAACACCAGGTTGTCGATACCCAAGACAATTTCGAGTACCACCAACGTCAGTAAGCCTGCCCAGATTGAGGGATCCAGCAAAAATTCCATGTCAGACTCCGGAAAATGAACGAGCGAACGGCATCAATGCAACAGCATTGCGCGACGAAAGTAAAAAGGAAGTGTCAGTGTAGGGCTGAATTCGGCCTGAATGGCCCACAGGGTAAAGAACAGCACCGGCCAGCGCCGGAGCAAAGGAAATGAATCGTCGGTGACAGTCCATAGGAAGGGCGCTTGCCCGTTACTCCTCTGTAATTAAAGGGAGAACAACTTTAACAGAGTTAATACGATTTTCCACAACGATTTTCCTTCGCTCCGCGAAGCGGGTCGCATTCATTGGCATCATCGTTCTCCCTGAATGTATTCCGCCACCGATTGTCGACCGGTATCACATAATTTATTTCTTCGACCCCTAAAATAAATCCTGCCGATATCAGCCTGGCCTGAATCGATTCATAACCTGGCGCACTGGGTACTTATATACCCCCAATAATTCGAGTTACAGGAAGGTAGCCAACGTATCGACTACTTGAAGGATGACGGGTATAGACGCTTTTTGTGCCATCTATCGGGCAAGAAACAGTATTACGGCCATACTGAATATCGCTCACGGATAAAAGTGACTAATTTATCTCGATTATCAGACAGATTTCACTCTCAACAAAACAGTGATTCATGAAAGGAGGGAGCAAGTGAGTATCGCTATCATATTATGCACTCACGGCGCCACTGCCGGTCCGCTGCTAAATACGGCTGAAATGATTCTTGGTGAACAGAGTAACGTTGGCTGGATTGATTTTGTTCCCGGCGAAAACGCCGAGATCCTGATGGAAAAATATCAGGCGAAACTGGCCGAACTGGACACCTCACAAGGTGTGCTTTTTCTGGTAGACACCTGGGGGGGCAGCCCGTTTAACGCCGCCAGCCGACTGGTGAATGACAAGAAAAATCATGAAGTGATCACCGGGGTCAATATTCCAATGCTGGCCGAGACGTTTATGGCCCGCGACGACAATCCTGAATTTGGCGAGCTGGTCGCTATCGCGGTGGAGGCTGGGCGCGCAGGCGTCAAAGCGTTCAAGGCACCCGATCCGGAGAAAGCGCCCCGCCCTGCGCCGGTCAGCGCCAAACCGGCAGCAACGCCGGGTGCGGGTGGGCACATGAAGATCGGGCTGGCACGTATTGACGACCGCCTGATTCACGGGCAGGTCGCGACTCGCTGGACGAAGGAAACCAACGTCAACCGCATCATCGTAGTGAGTGATGAAGTGGCAGCAGATAATGTGCGAAAAACCCTGCTGACACAGGTAGCCCCACCCGGTGTGTCGGCCCACGTGGTTGATGTCGCCAAAGCGGTCAGGGTTTACGACAACCCGAAATACGCGTCTGACCGCGTTATGTTGCTGTTCACCAATCCAACCGATGTACTGCGACTGGTGGAGGATGGCGTCAAGATTACGTCGGTCAACATCGGCGGCATGGCCTATCGTCAGGGCAAAACACAGGTCAATAACGCCGTCTCGATTGACGACAAGGACATCGTAGCGTTCAACAAGCTCCATGAGCGCGGTATTGAACTGGAAGTTCGCAAAGTCTCGACGGATACCAAAATCAATATGATGGATTTGATCACCAAGGTGGCGCGTTAGCACTTCCGAAGCAACGGATTGGGTAACGACGTTATTTTTTGGACCACTATTCTCACAGGAGAAGTACCATGGAGATCACCACGTTTCAAATCGTGCTGATATTTATCGTGGCCTGTATATCAGGTATGGGTTCCATCCTCGATGAATTCCAGTTTCACCGGCCGCTGGTGGCTTGTACCCTGATCGGGCTGGTGCTGGGCGACATCAAAACCGGGATCATTATCGGCGGTACGTTGGAAATGATCGCGTTAGGCTGGATGAACATCGGGGCCGCCGTAGCACCTGATGCAGCACTGGCTTCTATTATTTCCACCATTCTGGTTATCGCCGGTGGGCAAAGCGTTGGTGCCGGGATTGCGCTGGCTATCCCACTGGCAGCCGCAGGCCAGGTACTGACTATTATTGTGCGTACCATCACCGTCGCCTTCCAACATGCCGCCGACAGCGCGGCTGAGCGCGGCAATCTTTCTGCCATCAGCTGGATTCACGTTTCCGCCCTGCTGTTGCAGGCCATGCGTATCGCTATTCCTGCGGTGATTGTCGCCATCTCGGTCGGGACTGAAGCGGTGCACGGCCTGCTCTCTTCCATTCCCGAGGTCGTCACCACCGGTCTGAATATCGCTGGCGGCATGATTGTCGTCGTCGGTTATGCCATGGTCATCAACATGATGCGGGCCGGTTATCTGATGCCTTTCTTCTATCTGGGCTTCGTTACCGCCGCCTTCACCAACTTCAATCTGGTGGCGCTGGGTGTTATCGGTGTTGTCATGGCGGTGCTGTATATTCAGCTAAACCCCAAATACAACAAGGCTCAGGGCGTAGCCGCTGCATCGTCAAACAACGATCTTGATAACGAATTGGATTAACAGGAGAGCAAGAAATGGTGGATACGACAAAGAAACTGACTCCCAGCGATATTCGCGCCGTATTTCTGCGTTCTAACCTGTTCCAGGGGTCGTGGAATTTCGAACGTATGCAAGCTCTGGGGTTTTGCTTTTCCATGGTGCCGGTAATCCGTCGCCTTTACCCGGAAAATTCGGAAGAACGTAAGCAGGCCATTAAACGTCATCTGGAGTTTTTCAATACTCAGCCTTTTGTCGCGGCGCCAGTATTGGGCGTAACCATGGCGATGGAGGAGCAACGCGCCAACGGTGCGCCGATCGACGACGGGGCTATCAACGGCCTGAAAGTCGGGCTGATGGGACCACTGGCGGGGGTTGGTGACCCGATCTTTTGGGGAACCGCGCGTCCGGTCTTCGCTGCGCTCGGTGCAGGTATCGCCATGAGCGGTAGTCTGCTCGGACCAATTCTGTTCTTTGTGCTGTTTAACCTGGTGCGTTTGCTGGTGCGTTATTACGGCGTCGCCTACGGCTATCGCAAAGGGGCAGATATCGTCAGCGACATGGGTGGCGGTCTTTTGCAAAAAATGACCGAAGGGGCATCGATTCTGGGGTTGTTCGTCATGGGGGCGCTGGTCAACAAGTGGACCCACGTCAACATCCCGCTGGTGGTATCGCGCGTAACGGGGCAGGATGGGAAGACTGCGGTCACGACAGTGCAATCGATCCTTGATCAACTGATGCCTGGCCTGGTGCCGTTACTGCTAACGTTTGGCTGTATGTGGCTGCTGCGACGCAAGGTTAATGCGCTCTGGCTGATCGTCGGCTTTTTCGTTATTGGCATCATAGGCTACTGGATTGGTTTATTGGGGCTGTGACGCTACCGGCCGGGGTAACCCGGCCATTCCCCCATCCCCATAATGGGTGTTTTGTTTTCATCATATTACCCCGTTGCCTTACACCTCATATTCACACCACCACTGGAGTTGTTCATGTCTTTTACCGACGTTGTTCTGATGGTATCCATTGCGCTGGCCCTGCTATATGCAATTTACGATGAATTCATCATGGACCGGCGGCAAGGCCAAACCCGACTCAAGGTGCAACTACGGCGTGCACATCGCCTCGATGCGCTGATCTTCAGCCTGCTGGTGGCAATACTCATTTATAAAAATGTGACAGCTCATGGCTCACCACTCACCACGCTGCTGCTTTTTTCACTGATACTCATGGCGATATATCTAACCCTAATTCGTTACCCGAAATTACTCTTCAAAGATCAGGGTTTCTTTTATGCCAATACTTATATTGCTTATCATCGCATTAAAAATATGAATTTATCGGAAGACGGCATTTTGGTGGTAGAACTTGAAAAAAGTCGGCTACTTATTGCGGTCAATGAATTGGATGACCTGGAGAAAATATATCACTTTATGATTGAAAATCAGTGATTTAAAATAAATTCATTCTCCATGAGAATAATAAGCCACCTTTCCACAAAAAACATGCTGCTATTTTAACCATATGGTTACTGCTGTAATTAACAGCAATTGTTTCCAAATTATCAAAGATGAAAATAATTATCAATTGCATTACTAACCCATATATTATTTATTGTTGTTTAATGCAGGAATAATATGATATCTTTGCGCCGTCATTGGGGAGTAGCCGGTTCCTGAACCCTCAAATTCAGGAATGCTCGTGTCAACATACTCGTTCTTCACTGAACGTGGTACGGGCGGCCAGGTTGGCAGGCGAGACCATAGACACGTGATCCGTCGTCTGGTTGGGGGTGGGTTACGTGGATATGGAGAACCGCCCAGCCGAGGCTATTACACATGAACTTATCTGCTACACTCATTCTTGCTTTTGGCATGTCTATGGATGCTTTTGCTGCATCCATTGGTAAAGGTGCCGCACTGCACAAACCTCGTTTTCGTGAAGCTATTCGAACCGGCTTAATCTTCGGCCTGATTGAGGCGCTGACGCCATTAATCGGCTGGGCGCTGGGTTTTTATGCCAGTCGTTTCATTATCGCCTGGGATCATTGGGTTGCCTTCAGCTTGCTGCTGATTTTAGGCGGCCGCATGATTATGGAAGGTCTGAAAGGCGAAGACAGTTGCAACTGTGAAAAAATCTCCAAACACAGCCTGTTCGTTCTTATCTGTACTGCTGTCGCCACCAGTCTGGATGCGATGGCGATAGGTGTCGGTTTGGCTTTCCTGCAGGTCAATATCTTCCACACCGCGATGGTTATCGGTTGTGCCACCATGATTATGGTGACACTCGGTATGATGATTGGCCGTTATGTTGGGCCGATCCTCGGCAAACGTGCTGAAATCCTCGGTGGTATCGTACTGATCGGCATTGGCTGCAACATTCTTTACGAACATCTGCTCGACCTCGCCTGATAGATACACCAACGGGCAGCCAAGGCTGCCCGTTTCGCTACGCTATACGCATCAGCTTTCGCGTCGATGAAAACGAATCAAAAAATCGGTTTCACACTCAAACTGCGCTTCCGCTTTCAATCCTTCGCTCACGTCCGGCGTGGCTCGCCAGGCGAATGGTGTCATTTGTAGCAGACTGGCGGCATCGGCTCCCGTCATCGTCATGCGGTACTGCAACCGTTCGACCGTTTCCAATACAAACCCCGGAAATACCTCTTCTACGTCGGGGTGCGGCCTGACTTCCTGATACACCCGCGCCTTCAGAGACAGCAAATGATTTGGCCCCGGAGAAACCGTCATCAGGCCACCGCCAGGCCGAATGACTCGCGCCAGTTCGTCACCGTTACAGGGCGCGTAGATTTTCAATACCGCAGCCAGAGAATGGTCCTGAAAAGGTAAACGCTGACTGGACGCCACACAAAACATGACCTGGGCATAACGTTTCGCCGCGCGTTGTATCGCCGCTTTGGAGACATCCAGCCCATAAACCGGCATCCCCAACGGCGTCAGTTTATCTGCCAACGCCGCCGTGTAATACCCTTCCCCACATCCAATATCCAGCAGTGCGCCCGGTTGTATCTGCAGGAGGGCAGCCAACTGCTCCGATACCCGATCCCGTAATGGCTGATAGTGCCCATTATCAAGAAACGCCCGCCTGGCCTGCATCATTTCGGCGCTGTCTCCCGGCTGTTTGGAACGTTTAAACTGCACCGGCAGTAAATTGACGTACCCTTCCCGCGCACGATCGAAATGATGACGCCCGCAGGACCATCGACCAGCTTCAACATTCAGGGGTTGATGACACAGAGGGCATTGATAAGGCACTGAAGATTTTTGCATAACACTCTTGATGATTTCGCGGATAACACCAGAAAAGCAAAAAACCCGCACAAGGCGGGTTTTATGGCATGAGCTTAAAATTACAGCGCAGTAACGTTCACTGCGGAAGGACCTTTCTGGCCATCCTGAATTTCAAACTCAACATTCTGGCCTTCGGCTAAGGTTTTAAAACCGTTGCCCTGAATTGCAGAGAAGTGTACGAACACGTCTTTGCTGCCATCAGCCGGAGTGATGAAACCGAAGCCTTTAGACTCGTTGAACCACTTAACCTGACCTTTAATCTTTGCCATTTCAAAGTTTCCTTTAATAGTTTAAACCGCACAGAGGCGTTATACAGAAAAACCAGAGTCGTTACTGCTTGAGGCACTAAAATAAGGATCGGCAGAGAAGTGGTATTCAACGCTAACGTTTGTACTCAAGACTTCTTTACTGAAAATGCCATTCATATACAGAACTGTACCTCGTTTTACCCAGATGCGTTATTACATACTCTGTAATCGTTGGCAAGCCATTTTTTGCCAGCGATGGATACACCGCACAAATTAGAGTCTTTAATGTATCATTAATATCCACTCTACAATATTCCGGGATATTGACACGCTAAAGCATTCTCTGTGGCACATCCAATCGTTTGATTATGTGCATGGTATTCCAATTACGCAAGTCGGCATGATTAACTTATTGCCAGTCACCTCATGCCATAACAAAATGATATTACCCCACTGGTTGCAAGATGTATCGGCTCGCTAGCTACCGTTTGTCAAAAATGTGATTAAGGCGTTCTTTTTTTAGCTATCCATACCAACAAATTCCTTTTATAACAAACAGATGAAATCAATCGACTCCTGATAGTGACTGTCTGGTCATATAATAATAATGAAACATAACGAGTATAATCTTTCGCGACTTATCCCCTTCATACTTCAAGTTGCAGGTGTGTTGGCGGCCTTTGCTCACCCCAGTCACTTACTTGTGTAAGCACATGGAGATTCACTCACTTGCTGCCTTCCTGCCGCTCGAATTATTTGGGGTATAGAACAGGGATAACATTATTTTTTCAAAAATATGATTTACCGATGGCTTTCCTTTACCTTACTCCGGTTTTATTTCTGTTTTTTAGCCGCTAAAAAAATGTTTATGTCGTACATTATGTGACGTCGTACCGATTATTTTCCCATCCTTCAATTATGTTGCTGGGTTATTTTTTCTCCCTAAGAACACAGTATGGATTCATCCTTGCACGATCACATTTTATGCTGATAAAAAACCCATCTGCGTCAATCGGCAAGATCCTGACGGTCGATACCAAATACCGCTCTGGGTCAAATCAGCCATCACACAGGTCATTTGCATAGATATCGCCTGCGTTTTTTCGACATCCACAGTGACAACCCCGGCAGAGCGCGTTATTGTGTCCCTGCCGCCACCTTCCAATCACACCATACCCGGCGGACTCACACATTTTGAGGGAAGCAATCAGACTACGGTTGTTATGACGACCGCCCGCTTCCCCCCGTTTCGGCAGCCAGATAGCGCTGTCAGCTGTGCGCCAGATTCCGTTTTTACACTGCATGAATCGCTAATGTAATGATAATCGGCAACATCAACGGGAGGTGACCTATGTGGCAGACGATTGAGCAACTGCTGGAAGAACATCTCGGCCCTGGTGATATTCTGGATCGCCGGGAATTACCAGGTGGCGAGGTACACTCCGCCTGGCACCTGCGTTATGGTCAACATGATGTCTTCGTCAAGTGTGATGCACGTGAGCTGCTGACCAAATTTCGTGCGGAAGCCGAGCAATTGGAACTTCTCGCCCGCAGTAAAACGGTACAGGTCCCGATGGTGTATGGTGTAGGCAGTAACCGCGATTACAGTTTCCTGCTGTTGGAATACCTTTCACCTAAGCCTGCGTCTGCCCACGATGCCTGGCGTCTGGGACAGCAATTGGCACAATTACACCAATGGAGCGACCAGCCCCAGTTTGGCCTTGATTTCGATAATGATCTGTCCACTACGCCGCAACCCAATACCTGGCAACGTCGCTGGTCCAGTTTTTTTGCAGAGCAGCGTATTGGCTGGCAACTGCAACTGGCTGCCGAGAAAGGGCTTCACTTCGGTGATATCGATACGTTGATAGCTCAGGTAGAAAAACGACTCTCCGGTCATCAACCGCAACCGTCATTACTGCACGGCGATCTGTGGTCCAGCAATTGCCTCAATACCGACCATGGTTATTACCTGTTCGACCCCGCCTGTTACTGGGGCGACCGAGAATGCGATTTAGCGATGTTGCCACTTCATGCCGAGTTACCGCCGCAAATCTATGACGGTTATCAGAGCATCTGGTCGCTGGAAAAGGATTTTGTCGAGCGTCAGCCGATTTATCAGATTTACTATCTGCTTAACCGCGCCAACCTGTTTGGCGGCAAGCATGTGGTTACGGCCCAACAGGCGATAGAAGGTCAGTTGTTATAGCGAGGAGAGAAACCGCTGCCGAGGCAACATACCCCGGCAGCGCCATCAGGCTAAGATACCCACGGCTTTCAGCGTGAAATAGCCGATTACGGCAATCACAACCGGCAGGATATACAACGGGAAAAACTGCAACAGGATAGTATGACGAGGTAACTCCACCCGGGATTCCAGCTCCTCACGGGTTTTGCCTTCATCGCCTTTGACCTTCTCCAGAATCAGCTGATCTTCCAGCCCTTCACGAATATGTTTGACCTGGCGGGACAACCGGGAACCCGACACCTGCAGTGCCAGACCGACAAACATCAATAGATAGATTAACCAGAACATGATGGTGGCTGACGCCGACAGACGCCCAAAATCAGGCACCGGCGAGTTATACCAAAAGATGTTCAGAAATGGCGTATTGAAACGTAGTACTTCCACCACCAGGTGCAAAAAATCCTGCATCACGCCGCTAATCCCCTGCTTCTTCTCGGTAAAGGCATGAATAAGATTAGCCAACGAGATAATGGTTGAGAGCAAAGCAGGGAGAAAGATGACCCATCCCGCAATACGTTTGATCACGGCAAAAAGGCCAGCTTGTCGATACGTCATGTGTTCCCCTTGTGCGTGACGTCGTATCCAGTGCCACAGTGAGCAAGAAAAGTGTAGCCCCATAAACCCGTTAGCAGGGTACTTCAGGTTTTCGCAGAGTCAACGTTTTCTTTCCCGATAGCACATAACCGTCGGGCTGATAAAGAATGGACTATAAAGGAAGGGGTTCGGCAAGGCACCGACAACATCGTCGTCGGCACCTTATTAATAGAAAGGATTAGAGGAAGTCAGCACGTTTCGGCGAGAAGGTGTCAATCAACACACTACCTTCTTCCAGCGATACCACGCCGTGCATTTCATTCTTCACCGCCATATAGGCATCACCGGTTTTCAGGATACGCTTTTCACCTTCGATAACCACTTCGAAGCTACCAGCCGCCACATAGGCGATCTGATCGTGGATGTCGTGCTTGTGCGGCGTACCGATGGCACCTTTGGCGAAATGAACGCACACCATCATCAGATCATCACTCCAGGTGATGATTTTACGTTTAATACCACCGCCCAGCTCTTCCCACGGCGTCTCATCGTCAATAAAGTACCTTCTCATGGTTTCTCCTTTAAGATCATTCAGCGTGCCTCCCTTGTGTGAACAAGGTAACACAAAGGGTAAATACCGATATTCTAGTAACATCGGCATCAGATGAAACATAAAATAAGCAAAACCATGACGCCTCTCAAGAAATAAATAAAACATTATTTCATTTTTATTGAATTCACATCTCAACCACACTATCATCGCGCCATAACACGAAAGAACCGGGCAAAAAAGGTTCAGGTGACGTTGTCACTGCCACGCAAGGTCACCTGTTCCGCCCGGCGCTTTCCTGTCAGGCCCCCAGCCTGATTTCCATCTGAAAGCGAGGAGCAAGTATGCAAGTCCGTCAGAGCATCCACAGCGACCACGCCCGTCAGCTTGACACCGCTGGCCTACGGCGCGAGTTTCTGATCGAACACATTTTTGATGCAGATGCCTGCACCATGACCTACAGCCACATCGACCGAATCATCGTGGGCGGGGTAATGCCCGTTCATCAGGCGGTCACTATCGGTGAGGATGTGGGAAAACAGCTGGGCGTCAGCTACTTCCTTGAACGTCGTGAATTGGGCGCAATTAATATCGGTGGTGACGGCGTAGTCAGCATAGACGGCGAGCGCTATGAAATCGGTCATGAAGAAGCCATTTATATCGGCAAAGGCGCACGGGATATTCGTTTTACCAGCGTGAACCCGGCCAGCCCTGCCCGCTTCTACTATAACAGCACACCAGCGCACACTTCTTATCCAACACGCAAGATTACTGCGGCAGACGCTTCTCCGCAAACCATCGGTGATGCGGCGACCAGCAACCTCCGGACTATCAACAAGTATATCGTTCCGGATGTGTTGCCCACCTGCCAGCTCACGATGGGGTTAACCAAACTGGCGGAAGGCAGTCTCTGGAATACCATGCCGTGCCATACCCATGAGCGTCGCATGGAAGTCTATTTTTA
This sequence comes from Dickeya undicola, assembly GCF_000784735.1. Classification (GTDB taxonomy): domain Bacteria; phylum Pseudomonadota; class Gammaproteobacteria; order Enterobacterales; family Enterobacteriaceae; genus Dickeya; species Dickeya undicola. Next base: position 14,630 of record NZ_JSYG01000039.1, on the reverse strand, counting down.
TTTCGATATGGATGAGGAAACGGCGGTGTTTCACATGATGGGACAACCACAGGAAACCCGCCACATTCTGGTGCACAACGAGCAGGCGGTGATTTCACCGAGCTGGTCGATTCATTCGGGTGTAGGCACCAAACGCTACACCTTTATCTGGGGTATGGTTGGCGAGAATCAGGTTTTCTCAGACATGGATCACGTCAAAGTTAGCGAATTACGCTAACGACTTACCCAATAATTTCGCGTTGCGGGAAAGTGGCAAGTGAACACATCCCCAGTCAGTGACCGGGATGAGTGAAAGTAGCCAGCAAGCCGGCAACCTGAAATATGACGGGTATGAACCGGTATTTCCCTACAGTAACAAGCTCACGACAAAGCATGTCGTTTACAGAGAGATCAAAGCTATGATTCTTAATACATTCAATTTACAGGGCAAAGTGGCGCTGATCACCGGTTGTGATACCGGTCTGGGTCAGGGTATGGCTGTCGGTCTGGCTGAAGCTGGCTGTGACATCGTCGGTGTCAACATCGTTGAGCCGAAAGAAACTATCGAAAAAGTCACTGCCACAGGCCGTCGTTTCCTCAGCCTGACCGCCGATATGAGCGATATCTCCGGTCATGCAGCACTGGTGGAAAAAGCCGTTGCCGAGTTCGGTAAAGTGGACATTCTGGTTAACAACGCCGGTATTATTCGTCGTGAAGACGCCATCGAGTTCAGCGAAAAGAACTGGGACGATGTGATGAATCTGAACATCAAGAGCGTGTTCTTCATGTCACAGACCGTTGCCCGTCAGTTCATCAAACAGGGTCATGGCGGTAAAATTATCAATATCGCGTCTATGCTGTCCTTCCAGGGTGGTATCCGCGTACCGTCTTACACCGCTTCCAAAAGCGCGGTCATGGGGATCACCCGCCTGCTGGCCAACGAATGGGCAAAACATAACATCAACGTTAACGCCATTGCCCCCGGCTACATGGCAACCAACAACACCCAGCAGTTGCGTGCTGATCAGGACCGCAGCAAAGAGATCCTGGACCGTATCCCGGCGGGTCGCTGGGGTCTGCCGCAGGACCTGCAGGGCCCAGCCGTGTTCCTGGCTTCCAGCGCGTCCGACTATATAAACGGTTATACCATTGCCGTTGACGGTGGCTGGTTGGCTCGTTAAGTTTTTCCGCAAAATTTTTTTGTGATCAAAGGCACAATACTGAATTGTGCCTTTTTTATATCTATCAGTAAGTTATCTTCCAATCCCTTTTCCCGCTCGTTTCCAAATCTTCCATAAAAATTTTTCAAAACAACGTTCCGACTTTGATCACACTTTCGATATTGAGCACATGACGAAATTAGAAGTTGGGCAATATAATCAATCAAAACAATGTTTCTATTTATAAGGAACTGTTTCGCACAGTTCTGAAAGAAGGTACTCCATGAGTATTTTTACTGATTTGAACACCAGCAGAAAATGGCAAATCGACCAGTGGTTATCGGCGATTAACAGCCACATTGAAAAGATTCAACAATACGGTCATAGTGCTGTCAACCCAACGCCATTATTAGCTGACGGATTTGAGATAAAAACACAGTCTCCGGTTGTCTGGCAGTTTCCTGACGGCCATGATGCGCCGATCTCTAACTTCGCCAGCCAGCAAAACTGGTTACGGTTGTTAATTTCTATGAGTGCCGTCACAGAAGCAGAAAAATATCGACAGATGGCACACTCTCAGAGCGAATATTTTCTGAATCGCTTTGTCGATGAAAATAGCGGGCTTTTTTATTGGGGTGGCCACCGCTTTATTAATCTTGATACGCTGGCTGGTGAAGGTCCAGAATCCAAATCGATGGTGCATGAATTAAAACACCATCTGCCCTATTACGAATTTCTGCATCAGGTGAATCCAGAAAAAACCCGCCATTTTATTCAGGGATTCTGGAATGCTCACGTAGAAGACTGGAACTGTCTGGACCTGGGCCGTCACGGTGATTACGCCAAGCAACGCGATCCGGAGGTGTTTCAGCACTCCCGTCACGATGTGGTCAACCCAGCCCAATGGCCGGAATTGCCACTGACAAAAGGGCTGACTTTCGTCAACGCCGGTACAGACCTGATCTACGCCGCTTTTGTCTATGCGCGTTACACTGGCGACGAGCACGCAGCAGCCTGGGGTAAGCATCTCTACCGTCAGTATGTGCTGGCGCGTAACCCAGAAACCGGGATGCCGGTTTACCAGTTCAGCTCGCCCTTGCAACGCCAGCCTGTGCCCACAGACGATAACCAGACACAATCCTGGTTCGGCGACCGTGCTCAGCGGCAGTTCGGCGCAGAGTTTGGTGCCATCGCACGCGAAGCCAACGTGTTGTTCCGTGACATGCACCCGCTGTTGATCGATAACCCGCTGGCCATGCTCGATATCCTGCGCCATCAACCCGATGCCGAAATCCTGACATGGGTGATTGCCGGTCTGAAAAACTACTATCAGTATGCTTACGACGTTGACAGCAACAGTCTGCGCCCAATGTGGAACAACGGCCATGATATGACAGGTTACTGCTTTAAACGTGACGGTTACTACGGTAAAGCCGGTACGGTGTTGAAGCCCTTCTCGCTGGAAGGCGACTATCTGTTGCCATTGGTACGCGCCTGGCGTCTGAGCAACGATGATGATCTGTACACGCTGATCGTCACCATGCTGTCTCGGCTGGAAAAACAAGGCATCCATCAATCAGCCTCACCTTTCCTGCTACTGGCAATTACCGAGCTGGCGCAAGCAAAACAATCGGCACAATGGGCGGAATATGCCTGGCAAATGGCGGAGATTTTATTTAAACGTTATTTCCACCACGGTTTGTTTGTGCGTTCTGAACATCATCGTTATGTACGACTCGATGATCCTTTCCCAGCCATCCTGCTGACGTTGATCGCTGCCTGCAGAAATAAATGGCCGGAAGTTCCTGCAGTCCTGACACAAGGGGGATACATCCATGGAGATTATCGAATTAATGGGGAAAGCCGGGTTATTTACGATACGGAATTTATTTACCCAGAAAAATTAATCCACTGATTTTATTTTTACAGATTCACCATTACTAAAAGTAGGTAGGCATTATGAATGAAAACAGAATGCTGGGGTTAGCTTATATCTCCCCCTATATAATAGGGCTGATAGTTTTTACCGCTTTCCCTTTTATTTCATCGTTTGTACTCAGTTTTACTGAGTATGATTTAATGAGTCCACCCACATTCACCGGTCTGGAAAATTACCACCGAATGTTTATGGAGGACGATCTTTTCTGGAAATCCATGGGAGTCACCTTTGCTTATGTGTTCCTGACCATCCCGTTAAAACTGATTTTCGCACTGCTTATCGCGTTCGTGCTGAACTTCAAGTTACGTGGAATCGGTTTTTTCCGTACCGCCTACTACGTGCCGTCGATTCTTGGCAGCAGCGTAGCGATTGCCGTACTGTGGCGCGCGCTGTTTGCTATCGACGGGCTGCTGAACAGTTTTATCGGCGTTTTCGGGCTCGACCCGGTCAACTGGCTGGGCGAACCGTCCCTGGCGCTGATGTCGGTCACCCTGCTACGTGTTTGGCAGTTCGGTTCCGCGATGGTGATCTTCCTGGCTGCGCTGCAGAACGTGCCGCAATCCCAGTATGAAGCCGCCATGATCGACGGTGCGTCGAAATGGCAGATGTTCCTGAAAGTGACCGTGCCGCTGATTACACCGGTTATCTTCTTCAACTTCATCATGCAGACAACACAGGCGTTCCAGGAGTTTACCGCACCCTACGTCATTACCGGTGGTGGACCAACCCATTACACCTATCTGTTCTCGCTCTATATCTACGATACGGCCTTCAAATATTTCGATATGGGGTACGGTGCGGCCCTGGCCTGGGTGCTGTTCCTGGTGGTAGCCGTATTCGCCGCTATCTCCTTCAAATCGTCTAAATACTGGGTGTTCTATTCCGCCGATAAAGGAGGAAAAAATGGCTGATATTCATTCCCCACTGTCTGCGCAGGCTATTGCAGCGGCAGAAGTTCGCCGTACGCTGCGCCGTGAAAAAATCAGCGCGGGCATCCGTTACACCATTCTGCTGGCTGTCGGCATTCTGATGCTCTACCCGCTGGCGTGGATGTTCTCGGCATCGTTCAAGCCGAACCACGAGATCTTCACCACCCTGAACCTGTGGCCGACACACGCCACCTGGGATGGCTTTATCAATGGTTGGAAAACCGGCACCGAATACAACTTCGGTCACTACATGATCAACACCTTCAAGTATGTGATTCCGAAAGTATTGTTGACGGTAATCTCCTCAACCATCGTGGCTTATGGCTTCGCTCGGTTTGAGATTCCGTGGAAGAACTTCTGGTTCGCCACCCTGATCGCCACCATGCTGCTGCCAAGCACCGTACTGTTGATTCCTCAGTACATCATGTTCCGCGAAATGGGCATGTTGAACAGCTACCTGCCACTGTATGTGCCGGTGGCGTTCGCGACGCAAGGTTTCTTCGTCTTCATGCTGATCCAGTTCCTGCGTGGTGTACCGCGCGATATGGAAGAAGCGGCGCAAATCGATGGCTGCAACTCCTGGCAAGTATTGTGGTACGTCGTCGTGCCGATTCTGAAACCGGCCATCATTTCGGTCGCACTGTTCCAGTTCATGTGGTCAATGAACGACTTTATCGGCCCGCTGATTTACGTTTACAGCGTGGACAAATACCCGATTGCGTTGGCTCTGAAAATGTCTATCGACGTTACAGAAGGCGCACCGTGGAACGAAATTTTGGCAATGGCGAGTATCTCCATTCTGCCGTCTATCATCATCTTCTTCATGGCTCAGCGCTACTTCGTTCAGGGCGTTACCAGCAGCGGAATTAAAGGTTAAGTGAGGATTTATCATGGCTGAAGTCATTTTCAACAAACTGGAAAAAGTTTACTCCAACGGTTTCAAAGCAGTTCACGGTATCAACCTGACGATCAAAGACGGTGAATTCATGGTAATCGTCGGGCCGTCCGGCTGTGCGAAATCCACTACCCTGCGTATGTTGGCCGGGCTGGAAACCATCAGCGGCGGTGAAGTCCGCATCGGCGATAAAATCGTCAACAACCTGGCACCGAAAGATCGTGGTATTGCGATGGTGTTCCAGAACTATGCGCTCTATCCGCACATGACGGTTCGCGAAAACCTGGCCTTCGGCTTGAAACTCAGCAAAATGCCGAAAGACAAGATCGAAGCACAAGTTAACGAAGCCGCCAAGATTCTGGAGTTGGAAGAACTGATGGATCGTCTGCCGCGTCAGCTGTCCGGTGGTCAGGCCCAGCGTGTGGCAGTAGGTCGTGCCATCGTGAAAAAACCGGATGTGTTCCTGTTCGACGAACCACTGTCCAACCTGGACGCCAAACTGCGCGCCTCCATGCGTATCCGTATTTCGGATCTGCATAAGCAATTGAAAAAGAGCGGTCACCCGGCCACCAGTGTCTACGTTACCCACGACCAGACCGAAGCGATGACCATGGGCGATCGTATCTGCGTCATGAAACTCGGCCACATCATGCAGGTGGATACGCCGGATAATCTCTACCACTTCCCGAAAAACATGTTTGTCGCCGGTTTCATCGGCGCACCGGAAATGAACATCAAGCCAGGCAAACTGCTGGAAGAAAACGGTCAGATCACGCTGCAGGTAGGCCAGTACACCATGGGCCTTAACCAGACTAAACAGGACAAAGTGCGTGATTACGTCGGCAAGGACATCTGTTTCGGTGTTCGTCCAGAGTATGTCACGGTATCGGAAGCCCCTTTCGACGGCGGTCACTTCCAGGGCGAGCTGGTACGCGCCGAAAACATGGGCCACGAATTCTTTATGTATATCAAGGTTGATGGTTTTGAACTGACCAGCCGTATGCCTTCAGATGAAGCCCGAGTCATTATCAGTAACTGCATGAATAGTAAAGTTTACTTTAAGTTTGATATGGATAAATGTCATATCTTTGATGCAAAAACAGAACAAAATATCTCTCTTTAAAGGAGTATAACCGATGAAAAAAGTAATCCTACGCACATTGATTGCCTCTTCTCTGGCGCTGATGGCACATCAGTCTTTCGCCGCTGACCAGGTTGACCTGCGCATGTCATGGTGGGGCGGCAACGGGCGCCACCAGGTCACGCTGAAAGCCATTGAAGAATTTCAGAAACAGTACCCGAACATCAAAGTGAAGGCGGAATACACGGGTTGGGACGGGCACCTGTCCCGTTTGACCACCCAGATCGCCGGTAACACCGAGCCAGACGTAATGCAGACTAACTGGAACTGGCTGCCCATTTTCTCCCGCACCGGTGACGGCTTCTACGACCTGAACAAGGTGAAAGATGTGCTGGATCTGTCGCAGTTTGAACCGAAAGAACTGCAGGCCACCACCGTAGACGGCAAACTGAACGGGATTCCGATCTCCGTGACGGCGCGTGTGTTCTATTACAACACCGAAACCTGGAAGAAATCCGGCCTGACTGCCCCGAAAAACTGGGATGAACTGCTGAACGCCGGTAAAGTGTTCAAGGAAAAACTGGGCGACCAGTTCTACCCGCTGGTGTTGGAACATCAGGACTCACTGGCACTGCTGAACTCCTACATGGTGCAGAAATACAGCATCCCGGCGGTAGACGAGAAGAACAAGAAGTTCTCTTATACCGACGCACAGTGGGTAGAATTCTTCCAGATGTACAAAAAAATGGTTGATTCCCACGTCATGCCGTCTGCGAAGTATTACGCCTCATTCGGCAAAAGCAACATGTATGAAATGAAGCCGTGGATTACCGGTGACTGGGGCGGCACATACATGTGGAACTCCACCATCACCAAATATTCCGACAACCTGCAGCCACCGGCCAAGCTGGAACTGGGTGCCTACCCAATGCTGCCAGGTGCTAAAGAAGCCGGTTTGTTCTTCAAACCAGCACAGATGTTGTCTATCGGTAAATCTACCAAGCACCCGAAAGAAGCCGCCATGCTGATCAACTACCTGCTGAACAGCAAGGAAGGCATTCAGGCACTGGGGCTGGAGCGTGGTGTGCCATTGAGCAAAGCCGCCGTTGCCCAGTTGCGTGCCGATGGCGTCATCAAGGACAGCGACCCGTCAGTCGCAGGTCTGAATCTGGCATTGTCTTTACCGCATGAAACCAAGACATCACCTTATTTCGATGACCCGCAGATTGTCGCCCTGTTTGGTGATGCCATTCAATATATCGATTACGACCAGAAATCTGTGGAAGAAACAGCCAAATATTTCCAACGGCAGGCTGATCGTATTCTGAAACGTGCCATGAAAGAATAATCTTTAACTGGCTTTTTATTTTAAGCCCCGAGCGCTCCGCCGGGGCTTTTTTATTAAAAATGAAACAAAACGAATCATCCTGTCGATCATCATCACAATTTGAAATCATTGTGAATTCATTATGAATCTAAAAGATCCAGATCACAAAACGATATTAAATAATCCATAAAATAGAACTTGTTCCATAAGAACACATCGATTTTATTTTTTTATTCTTTTCTTTATCTGTATATCTATAGGGAAAATACAATGAAGATTAAATTATTGACTGTGGCTATTGCATCTCTGATTAGCGTCAACGCTCTGGCTGTATCTATCGACTATCGTCATGAAATGCAGGATACTTCAAGTGCCGGTCATAAAGACCGCTTGTTAATTTCTCACCGTTTTGCTAACGGTTTCGGATTATCTTCCGAAGTAAAATGGGCGCAATCTGGCCAGGATAAAACGCCAAATAAACCGTTTAATGAACAAGTGAGCAACGGCACAGAAGTTGTCGCCAGTTACGTTTACAAGTTCAATGACGTCTTTTCTATCGAACCCGGCTTTTCTTTAGAATCAAGCTCTTCAAGCAACAACTACCGTCCATACCTCCGCGGGCGTGCTAATATAACTGACGACTTATCTGTTGCTTTACGTTATCGCCCTTATTTCAAACGTAATAGCGGAAGCATCAATAATACGAAGGGTGATAGTACAATGGACAAGGGCTATACCTTGACCGGTAATATCGATTACACCTTCCTGAACGTTTATACTATCGGTTACGAGCTGGAGTACAAAAAAGGCACCTCGGGTGATACGCTTCTCTCGGATAACGATGATTACGATATTACCCATGATGTTAAGTTATCTTATAAATGGGACAAAAACTGGAAACCTTACATCGCCGTGGGCAACGTTTCTGGCTCTAAAACCACCGATGAACGTCAGACTCGCTACCGTGTAGGTGTACAATACAGCTTCTAATAGCTGCCCGTAGCACCTGAATACCGGTGCCGAAATGGATGATAAACAACACAGCAATAGATTGTTATTTATCATCCAGGTTAATTACCTGACGGGAATTAGCCAAACCATCAATTCGTCTTTTAAATTTCTGTGTCTATTTCCCTCCAAGGGGAATAATGCCATTCGCCAATTTGGGTAAACATTTTATTCTCTTCGATGAAATGTTTACCTGTTTTTTTATCCCCACCAGCGTCATACTGATTTCTATTAATCAATTAGGTAAACTGTCATGTCACTACGAAGGGTAATTGCAGGAACGCTTATGATGTCTGTCAGTGGATTCAGCCTCGCCGACACCATCTTCCCAGTATGGCCGCAGGGCGAAGCGCCTGGTGCGGTAACATCGTCAGTACAGCAGCAGGTCATTGAACGCAGTAAAGACCCTACCTTACCAGACCGGGCGGTGACGGGTATCCGCAGCCCGGAAATCACGGTTTACGCCCCGGAAAAACCGAATGGTACAGCACTGTTGATCACCCCCGGCGGCTCTTATCAGCGTGTGGTGCTGGACAAAGAAGGCAGCGATTTAGCGCCCTTTTTCACCCGGCAGGGCTACACCCTATTCGTCATGACATACCGGATGCCAGGTGATGGTCATCAGGAAGGCGCAGATGCGCCACTGGCCGATGCCCAGCGCGCTATCCGCACGTTACGAGCCCATGCCGCGCAATGGCAGATTGACCCGCAACGCATCGGCATCATGGGTTTCTCCGCTGGTGGGCATGTCGCGGCCAGCCTGGGCACCCGTTTTGCACAACGCGTTTACCCGGTACAGGATGAGGTAGACCATCTGAGCGCTCGCCCGGATTTTATGGTGCTGATGTACCCGGTCATCTCCATGCGGGAGGACATTGCGCACGCAGGCTCTCGTAAAGCGCTGATTGGTTCCCACCCCAGCAACGCGCAGATCCAACGTTACTCCGCAGAAAAACAAGTCAGCGTGAAAACCCCGCCGACATTTTTAGTCCACGCCATTGACGATCCTTCGGTATCGGTAGACAACAGCCTGGTGATGCTGGCAGCACTGCGTGCACACCAAATCCCGACAGAAATCCACCTGTTTGAACAGGGAAAACATGGTTTTGGCATCCGTGGTACAGTCGGATTGCCAGCCGCTGTCTGGCCACAATTACTGGACAACTGGATAAAATCACTGCAACTGGATAAAAAGACGGGCGAATCAACCAGATAAAAATACCTGGTTACACCGTCACACCTTCCGCCGTCTATCACAATCTCCTATACTGTATAAAATAACAGTTTTTGAGATGTTTCATGACCGCGGAAGGCCACCTCTTATTTGCCGTAGCCAGCGCAATCTTCGCCAAAAAAGCAGAATTATCGCCCGTTCTGGCAGCTGGCGACTGGTGGCATATTATTCCCGCCGCCATGCTAACAGCGCTGCTGCCCGACATCGATCACCCAAAATCCATTCTGGGCCAGCGCTTGAAATGGATTTCGGTGCCAATCGCCAGGCTATGCGGCCACCGCGGTTTTACGCACAGCCTGCTGGCGATTCTGGCTGGCGTTTATGTTATCCGCACCCGACTTCCCACAGACTGGCCGTTGCCGGGCGATGTTTACCACGCCATGATCGTAGGGTATCTGAGCCATATCGTTGCTGACATGTTGACGACTGCGGGCGTGCCATTGCTATGGCCCTGCCGCTGGCGCTTTCGTTTTCCCATCCTCAACAGCGACAAAGGCAATCAGCTGGAACGATTACTGTGCGTAGGGCTGATTCTGTTTATGCTATGGCAACCGCAACAACCGCTAGAATCCTGGCATTACGGCGAACCGGCGCGCTGGTTGCAACAATTCAGCCAGCAAATCCGTCAGTTGCTGAGGCTCTAAGCTGGGGCATTATTCCATTCCTATCACCCCATGTTAGTTATCTCTATAAACGCGATATAAAAGACCTGCTATGCTACCGCGCTGGTTACGGTTCTCTGACCGTAGCCATTTTGAACATTAAAAAAGGAGTAGTGGGATGAATTTTCCGCTGATAATAAATGTGGTTGTTTTTGCTGTGCTGCTCTTTGCGCTAGGGTATGGCGGTAATAAAAACTGGAGTCTGTCTAAAAAGGTATTGCTGGGTCTGATTACTGGCGTCCTGTTTGGGTTGGTATTGCATCTGATCTATGGCGACGACAATCCGGTCGTGAAACAATCCATCGCCTGGTTTAACATCGTCGGTAACGGCTATGTACAATTGCTGCAGATGATTGTGATGCCGCTGGTCTTCGTTTCCATTCTCAACTCGGTTGCCCGGTTGCATAACGCCTCATCGCTGGGGAAAATCAGCCTGCTGGCGCTGGGTACGTTACTGTTGACCACCTTGATTGCTGCGTTGATCGGCATCTTTGTCACCCACCTGTTTGGCCTTACCGCCTCCGGATTGGTACAAGGCGCGCAGGAAAGCGCTCGTCTTTCTACGATCCAGAATAGTTATGTTGGCAAAGTCGCGGACCTGAACGTCCCGCAGTTGCTGCTGTCGTTTATCCCCAAAAACCCGTTTGCCGACCTGACCGGTGCTAACCCGACCTCGATTATCAGCGTGGTGATTTTCGCTGCGTTTCTCGGTGTCGCCGCGCTGCACCTGCTGAAAGACGATGCGGTAAAAGGTGAACGCGTGCTGACAGCCATTGATACGCTGCAATCCTGGGTGATGAAGCTGGTCCGTCTGGTCATGCGTCTCACGCCTTATGGTGTGATGGCGCTGATGACCAAAATGGTCGCCAGCTCTAACCTGCAGGATATCCTCAAGTTGGGCAGCTTTGTCGTGGCCTCATATCTCGGACTGGGGCTGATGTTTGGCGTACACGCTGTGCTGCTGGCGCTGACTGGCGTGAACCCGGCTCGTTTCTACCGCAAGGTGTGGCCGGTGCTCAGCTTCGCCTTCACTAGCCGCTCCAGTGCGGCCACCATTCCGCTGAATATTGAGGCCCAGACGCGCCGTATCGGCGTACCGGAATCTATCGCCAGCTTTGCCGCTTCCTTTGGCACTACCATCGGCCAGAACGGCTGCGCCGGGCTTTATCCGGCTATGTTGGCGGTCATGGTCGCGCCGACGGTAGGCATCAACCCGTGGGATCCGATGTGGATTGCCACTCTGGCAGGCATCGTGACGCTCAGCTCGGCAGGCGTGGCTGGTGTCGGCGGTGGTGCGACCTTCGCCGCGCTGATTGTTCTGCCCGCTATGGGGCTGCCGGTGACACTGGTTGCCCTGCTGATTTCCATCGAACCGTTGATCGACATGGGGCGTACCGCGCTGAACGTCAATGGTTCGATGACCGCAGGCACCATTACCAGCCAATTGCTGAAACAAACCGATAAAACCGTGTTCAATCAGGACGACGACGCGGCATTGACGCAACGGTAGTGCTTGTTGTCATGGCGTAAAAAATGCCGGAGCGGTTTCCCCCTCCGGCATTTTTTTATGCGCCGATCAGAGTTTCGGATTAGTATCGTATTCCTGACAGCTCTGGAAGCCTTTGTTCAGCACGTGACCGGTGTCATCAAAGCTGACGAAGTAGTACTGAATCTTGCCATCACGCGTACCGAGCACGTAGGTGTTGCAGGTGCCGTGAGCGTGAATCATCGTGGCCTCTGTCGAGGCAGGGCCAGCAATCCGGTTTACTTCCTGACGGCTCATGCCTTTTTTCACATCCTTCACCACCGGCTTGGTGAGAAAGTTTTCTGCACGATCATAAGCCACACAGCCAGAAAGCATCAGCGCACTTGCTGCAATACACATGAGTAAACGATTTTTCTTCATAGTATGACCTCATTGACTGTCAGTGCTGCTAAGACTAGATAGCAACCGTAGCTTTTTCAAATTGATTTCATCGCTTTCAACAGGCTGATAGTTGGCGAAAAAGCCCCCGGATCGATGTAAAACCGCCTGCTTTCTCTTGTTCTTTTGTTCCGCTGGAATTAACGTTACCCTCTGGTGATGTGAATAATTATTCTGGCACATCAATAGGTTCAGGAGGGGGGTGACATGTCATTACAGCTGGAAATCATTCAAGCGCTCGGGGTGAAAAGCACCATCGATCCGGCGCAGGAAGTTCGCGTGAGCGTTGATTTTTTAAAGAATTATCTGAAGGCGCATCCATTCGCCAAAAGCCTGGTGCTGGGGCTTAGCGGCGGACAGGACTCGACGCTTACCGGCAAATTATGCCAGACGGCGATCACCGAATTGCGCGAAGAAACCGGCAAAAGCGATTATCAGTTCATCGCGGTACGTTTGCCCTATGGCGTGCAAGCCGACGAGCAGGACTGCCAGGATGCCATCCAGTTTATCCAGCCTGACCGGGTGCTGACCGTTAACATCAAACCGGCGGTGGACGCCAGCGAAGCAACGCTACGCGCTATCGGCATCGAGCTGTCTGATTTCGTCAAAGGTAACGAAAAAGCGCGCGAACGGATGAAAGCCCAGTACAGTATTGCAGGCATGAACGCCGGTCTGGTCGTCGGAACCGATCACGCGGCGGAAGCCGTCACCGGGTTTTTCACCAAATACGGCGATGGTGGCACCGATATCAACCCGATTTTCCGCCTCAACAAGCGCCAGGGCAAAGCCTTGCTAAAACTGCTGGGCTGCCCGTCACACCTTTATACTAAAGCACCCACGGCCGATCTGGAGGACGACCGTCCATCCCTGCCAGATGAAGTCGCGCTGGGTGTAACCTACGAGAAAATCGACGACTATCTGGAAGGCAAGCAACTTGACCCGATGGATAGTGCAATTATCGAAAACTGGTATCGCAGAACCGAGCACAAGCGTCGTCCCCCCATTACCGTCTTTGATGATTTTTGGCGTTGATAACCGTGCGGCGTTAGGCCCAAGACATTCATGCGGATGCCACCTGGTATCCGCCTTTTATACCATCGATAGCGTAACCTCCTGATGATAGCCATAACCCCTTATCGCGCCACACTGGCTGGTCTGCTGGCGATTATGCTTTGGAGCACCTCCGTTGGCCTGATCCGCAGCCTGACCGAAACGCTCGGCGCGTTAGGCGGCGCAGCCATGATTTATACCACCTGCGCCCTCTTCCTTCTGCTATTCGGGCATCGCCCCACATTTCGTTCCCATTCAAAAACTTACCTGCTACTCGGTGGCGCGCTGTTTGTCAGCTACGAAATCTGCTTCTCGCTGTCGATTGGGCTGGCGCAAAACCGGATGCAGGCGATGGAATTGGGAATGATCAATTATCTGTGGCCCTGCCTGACGATTCTGTTTTCACTGTTTATCAATCAACAGAAAAGTCGGTTTTGGCTGTGGCCGGGTCTGGCCTTGTCGGTAACGGGGATCCTGTGGATTCTGAAAGGCGATGGAGATTGGTCGCCCGCACTGATGTGGCGGAATATTAGCGCCAATCCCCTGGCCTATAGCATGGCGCTGACCGCAGCGCTGGTCTGGGCGTTGTACTGCAACGTGTCACGACGCTTCGGCAACGGGAAAAGCGGTATCTTGCTGTTTTTTATCACCGTTTCTGTCGTCCTGTGGGGAAAGTATTTGCTCAGCGACGCGCCCGAATTTTCCTTCTCGGTACAAACCCTGCTGGAGCTATTGTTCATCGGCGGCTCAACCGCGCTGGCCTACGCCGCCTGGGATGTCGGTATTCAGCGTGGCAACATGGCGCTGCTGGCAACCGCGTCTTACTTTACACCGATCCTCACAACGCTGATGGCGGCGTTATGGCTGCAAACCGTGCCGGGCTTTAGTTTCTGGCAAGGCGTCATCATGGTGACGCTAGGATCATTGCTTTCGTGGCTAGCCACACGCTCAAACAATTAATCTGCATCAGAACACGGTTTTTGCATTAAATTGCATATAATATGCAATTTAATACACCCACGGGAGCGCTATGATGTCTTCTTCCTCCGGCAAACGTATCCAGCGTGAAATCCAAACGATTCAGGCGATGCTCACGCTGTATGAACGCGCCTTCCCTGCTCCGCCAGATGATGCAGGTTACTATACCAAACTGCACGATTACGCGCTGAACCGGCTGCAAAAATGCTATTACGGTGAAAATAAACCCGCCTGTAAACAGTGTCCAATTCACTGCTATCAGCCAGCAAAACGGGAAGCCATCAAAGCGATTATGCGTTGGGCAGGGCCGAGAATGCTGCTGTATCATCCGATACTGTCTATCCGCCACCTGCTGGATGACCGTAAACCTACACCCGCTGCACCGCCACGTCCGCGCACAGGGAAAAGACCTGAATCACCCGCCTCACTTTCAGACGATTCCGCAAAATAAATATCCTCCGGCA